>NZ_CP015848.1:1955000-2667500 GCF_002105535.1 Magnetospirillum sp. ME-1
GACGGGTTCCACACTTCCAGTTTGGGATGGGAGGCCCATTTGTAGCCTTCGATCAACAACAGATCGATTCCGGCGAAGCGGTTCATCAGCCAGTCGAGGGGCGGCTCGGTCTCGCCCGGATGAATCTCGTGAATCAGGGCGAAGCGATGCGGCGAGGCGACGATGGTCTCCACCGCGCCGGCGCGGGCCAGAGCCCGGCACTCCTCGTCGCCCACGGCCGGGTCGTGATGGGTGTGCTTGACGGTGGCGACCTTGATTCCGGCCGCGACCAGGGCCGGGATCAGCCGGATCAGCAAGGTGGTCTTGCCGCTGCCACTCCAGCCGGCGATTCCGAAGACTTTCATGGCGGCCAGCCTACCAAACCGGCCGCCATGGGCAAATGTCTATCTCCGGACCGTGGACAGGAAGGAATCCACCTCGTGGTTGAGCGCGGTGGCGGGCCGCGCCAGATCCTTGGCCGCCCAGATCACCCGGATGGCCGCCGCGCAGTAGCGAACCGCCGCCTGGGTCACCGAGGCGACGCCGTCGCCCACCACGGCGGCGTCCGTGTCCATCGCCTCGACGCATCGCTCGATCCGGCCGGTGATCTCGCGCTGGCGCACCACCGCGCCCGCCACTTCGCCGGCGATGCGGTCCATGTGCAGGATGGCCTCGCCGATGCCGTCGATGGCCATGGCGGTGTCAGCGGTCGCCCCCTGGATCTCCGCCACCTGGGCGGCGATCTCGCGGGTGGAGCGGGCGGTCTGGTGGGCCAGATGCTTGACCTCGCCCGCCACCACGGCGAAGCCCTTGCCGGCCTCGCCCGCCCGCTGGGCCTCGATGGTGGCGTTGAGCGCCAGCATGTTGGTGCGCTGGGCGATCTCCTCGATCATGGTCACCACCCGGCCGATGCGGCCGGCCACCTCGGACAGGCTCTGGATGCGGCCGGTGGTGGCGGCAAGCCGGGTCACCGCATCCCGGGCGATGGCGGCGGCCCCTTCGGCCCCGGAGGAGATTTCCCGCACCGAGCCCCCCAGTTCGGTGGTGGCCTCGGCCACCGAACGCACCGTCGCCCGGCACTGGCGGGCGGCCTCGGCCACCGCCAGGGCGCTGCTCTTGCCGCTGTCGGCCCCCGACGTCATGCGCTCGGCGGTGTCGCGGATCCCCACCGCGTTGGAGGCGACCAGATCGGCGGTGCTCTTCACCGCCTGTTCGAAGCCTTCGGCCAGGGACAGCAGGTGGGCGCGGTTGGCGGCCTCGGCCCTGGCGCGGATGGAGTGCTGCTCGTCTTGCAGCCGCACCATGGCGATGGCGTTCTCCTTGAACACGCCGACGGCGCGGGCCATGTCGCCGATTTCGTCGCGGCGCCCGGTGCCGGGCACGGCGATGGCGTGGTCGCCATGGGATAGGCGCTCCATGGCGTCCTGGATGAGACGCACCGGCCGGGTGATGGAATGGGCGATGACCAGGCAGGCGGCCAGGAAGGAGAGGCCCGCCAGCATGCCCACCAGGGCGACCTGACGGCCGGTGGCGCGGCGCTCGGCCTCCTGGGCGGCGATGGCCTGGGCCATGCCTTCGCGGGCGAAGGCCAGCACCCGCTGCATCACCGGCTGCAGGGCCTGGAACCCGGCGCGGACCTCGGCCAGCTCGCCCTTGACCGACTGCGCCCCGGCGGCGAAGGCCTGGAAATCCTGGCCGTAGACGATGCTGAGGCGCCGCAGATCGTCGCGGGTGGAATTGGGCAGGGTCGAGGAATCCAGCGCCATGTCCAACTGGCCGAGAGCGGCCTGATGCCGCCCCAGGGCGCCCGCCTGCCCGTCCAGCATGAAATCGCGCTCGGCCAGGCGCAGCTTGGTCACCGCCAGCGACAAGGGCGCCGAGGCCGGCCACATGGCCAGTTCCTGCTCGACGGCGCGGGCCGATTCGGTCAGACGGGCCCGCAACCCCGACTGCGCCGTCAGACCCAGGCGGGTCATCTCGGCCTCGAGACGGGCGAAAGAGAGGGCGATGGTCTCGACCCCCACCTGGGCCTCACCCACCGCCTCGGCCATGGGGCCGCCGGCCGACAGTTCGGCCACCGCGTCCAGCCGCTCGCGGATCTGTCCCAGATCGTGGTGAAGGGCCTGGGCGGTAGCGGCCTCGTGATCGCGGGCGAACACCTCCATCAGGTTCTGGGCCACCGCCGAGCGGGCCCGCACGTCGGCGGCCAGATCGTTGAGCCGGCGATAGGAATCCTGGGCCTGGAGCATGGCTTCGATGCGCTGCCCGGCCGCCATGTAGACACTGCCGAACACCACGGCGGCGGCCAGGGCCAGCACCACCAGAAGGATGAAGCGGCCCCGGATGGGAAGGTCGGCCAGAAACGGCACCTCGCCGGCCCGAAGGCCATCGCGCGCCCAGGCCAGGGAAAAGGGGCGAAGGCCGAAGGCATCGGCGGTAACGGCATCCTGCTTCACGATCATGTCCTCAAGGCTCGATGATCCCCCTTCCCCCGGGCGGGATCATAGGCCTTAAGCGGGACTCTTCCGTGTCGGCGCGATGACGGTTTGGTGACTCAGACCCGAACCAGATGCACGTCGGTGATGGGCTTCTTGCCGTGGGTATCCTTGAGCGACCGGCGCACCGCCAGGCGGGCGGTTTCGCGCACCACGCCGTCGTCGCGGCGGACCTTCAAGGGCAGTTCCTCGATGGCGTCCCTCACCGCCTCGACCACCGCGTCGTGCTCTTCCGCCTCGTGGCCGGCGTCGAGCAGGCCGAGAGCCGTCAGCTGCGGGTCGCCCAGCAGCTTGCCCGCCTTGTCCAGCACCACGGTGACCACGGCCGAGCCGTTGAACACCATGCGCCGCCGATTGCGCAGGATCTCGGAATCGAGCCGCACGATGCGCGGCCCATCGACGCAGAGCTTGCCGGTGGGCACATGGTCGACCACTTCCACCGGGCCGGGGGCCAGACGCAGCATGGTGCCGTTGCTGGTCTCGACGGCCTCCTCCACCCCGCAGGCCCGCGCCAGCCGGGCGTGCTCCTGCAGGTGGCGGGCCTCGCCATGCACCGGCACGGCGATGCGCGGGCGCAACAGGCGGTACATCTCCTCCATCTCCTCGCGGGCCGGATGGCCGGAGACGTGGACGAACTCGTCCTTCTCGGTCACCACCTCGACGCCCAAGCGGACCAGATCGTTCTGCAGCCTGAAGATGTCCTTCTCGTTGCCGGGAATGATGCGCGACGAGAAGATGCAGACGTCGCCCTTGCCCAGTTTGACGTGGGGATGGTCGCCCGACGCGATGCGGGCCAGGGCGGCACGGGGCTCGCCCTGGCTGCCGGTGCAGATGTAGACCACCTTGTCCTTGGGCAGGTAGCCGGCGTCGTGCTCGGTGAGGAAGGGCGGCAGATCGGCAAGATAGCCGTTCTCGCGCGCCGCCTTGTCGATGCGCCACAGAGAGCGGCCCACCAGGGCGACGTTGCGGTCGTTGGCCATGGCGGCAACAGCGATGCTTTCCAGCCGCGCCACGTTGGTGGCGAAGCACGACACCGCGATACGGCCCGAAAAGCGGCCCAGCAGCTCGATCAGGCTGCCGCGCACCTGGGATTCCGAGCCTGAATGGCCCTTGGTGAAGACGTTGGTGGAATCGCCGATCAGGGCAAGGACGCCGTCCTTGCCCACCCGGCGCAGCGCCTCGGCATCGGTGGGCAGGCCCAGCAGCGGATCGGGATCGAACTTCCAGTCGCCGGTATGGACGATGGTCCCCAGCGGCGTGCGGATGGCCAGCACATTCGGCTCGGGAATGGAATGAGTGATCGAGATCATTTCGACCTCGAACGGACCCACCGAAAAACGCGAGCCCAGTTCAACTACATTGAGAGGCACCTGGGTGTGCAGCCCGGTCTCGTGCAGCTTGTTCTTCAGGATGGAAGCCGAGAACGGCGTCGCCCACACCGGGCAGCGCAGCCGGTCCCACAGGTACTGGACGGCGCCCAGGTGGTCCTCGTGGCCGTGGGTCAGCACGATGCCCACCAGCTTGTCCCGGCGTTCCTCGATCCAGGCGGGATCGGCCATCACCACGTCGACCATGGGCATGGTCTCGTCGCCGAACGACACGCCGCAATCGACCATCAGCCACTTGCCGCCGTAGCCGTACAGCGCGAGATTCATGCCGATCTCGCCGACACCCCCCAGCGGCAGGAAGACGAGTTCGCCCTGGCTCATCCCCGCACCGGGGCGGTATTGCGGCGGTTGATCTCGAGGAGGCCGCGGAGCGTCAGGTCGGCGTCCAGCGCATTGATCACCTTGGTGGCCTCGGCGAACAGCGGCGCCAGTCCACCGGTGGCCACCACCAGCATGTCCGAGCCGAACTCGTCCTTGATGCGCTTCACCAGGCCTTCGATCAGGCCCACATAGCCCCAGAAGATGCCCGATTGCATGGCCGGCACCGTGGCCCGCCCGATCACCTGGCGGGGCCGCCCGATGGCGACGCGGGGCAGCTTGGCGGCGGCCATGTGCAGCGCCTCGAGCGACAGGTTGATGCCGGGCGAGATGGCGCCGCCGCAGTAATTGCCGGCCTCGTCCACCACGTCGAAGGTGGTGGCGGTGCCGAAATCGATGACGATCAGCGGCCCCTTGTAGTACTTGTGCGCCGCCACGGCGTTGACCAGACGGTCGGCGCCCACTTCCTCGGGCCGGTCCAGCAGGATCGACAGGCCGAGATCGACGCCCTCGTCGCCCACCACCAGCGGCTCGCACTTGAAATAGCGGCGGCACAGCGTCTTGAGACCGAACACCATGGCCGGCACCACCGAGGCGATGATCGCCGACTTGATGTCCAGGCGGTTCAGCCCCTCGATGGTCAGCAATTGGGTGAGCCAGACGCCCAGCTCGTCGGCGGTGCGCTCGGAATCGGTCGAGGCGCGCCACTCGCCGCGCAGGGTGTCGCCGTCATAGACGGCGAAGACGATGTTGGTGTTGCCCGAATCGATGGCCAACAGCATGGTTGAGCTCCGTCACAATCCCGGAAAAAACACGTCGCCGGCCAGTACCCGGCGAATACCCGCGTCACCCTGGTCGAGCAGCATTCCGCCCTCCTCGTCCAGGCCGGCGAACACGCCGGTCAGCGTCTCGGCCTCGAGACGAACCACCGCCGCCTCGCCCAGTCCCCGCGCCCGGCCCAGCCAGGCGGACCGGATGGGCGCGAAGCCCTCGGCCCGCCAGCGGGCCAGCCAGGGGCCGAAATGCCGGCAAAGCCCGCTCAACACATCGGCAGTATCGCCGCCATAGCCCAGTTCCGCCAGCGACAAGGTCGCATACAGGGTCTCCCCCGGCGCGGGCCGCGTCGCCACGTCCACGCCGATGCCCAGCACCAGCCAGCCGTCGCCGGCGCTTTCCAGCAGCATGCCCGCCACCTTGCGGCCGTCCATCAGCACGTCGTTGGGCCACTTGCACCGCACATCGTGACCGGGGACCAGTTCGTCAAGGGCCTCGGCCAGGCTGAGGGCCGCCACGAAGCCGATCTGGGCCGCCTCACTCAACGGAGGGCGGATGCGCAGGGTGAAGGAGGCGTGCAGGTTGCCCTCGGGGCTTTCCCACGTCCGGCCGCGGCGGCCGCGTCCCGCGCTCTGGCGCTTGGCCGTCACCACCAAAAGATCGGCGGCGGTGCCGTCCTCGACCCGCCGCCGCGCCTCGTCGTTGGTGCTGCCGACACTGTCCAGGCCCACATGGCTGAACGGCGCCGGCAGGTGAATGGTGGTCATCCCGCCGCCGGGAACAGCACCTGGGCCGCCGCCTTGGCGCTGGTCACCAGCGGCGCCGGGATCAGGGTGAAGGCCAGGATCACCAGGGTGGAAACCGCCATCACCAGGGTCATGGAGGCGCCCACCGGCTTGTCGAAGGCTTCCACCGGCTCATCGAAGTACATGACCTTGATGATGCGCAGGTAGTAGTAGGCGCTCACCACCGAGGACAGCAGGCCGATGATGGCCAGGGTGTAGAGGCCGGACTCGACGGCGGCCATGAACACGTAGAACTTGCCCCAGAAGCCCGCCAGCGGCGGCACGCCCGCCATGGAGAACATCAGCACCGCCATGACGAAGGCCATCATGGGGTGGGTCTTGGACAGGCCGGCCAGATCGTCGATGCCTTCCACCATGCGGCCCTTCTGGCGCATGGACAGGATCACCGCGAAGGTGCCCACGTTCATGAACAGGTAGATGGCCAGATAGATCAGCACGCCCTGGATGCCCAGCGTCGAGCCGGCGGCGATGCCGACCAGCACGAAGCCAACATGGCCGATGGAGGAATACGCCATCAGACGCTTGATGTTGGTCTGGACCACGGCGGCGAAGGCGCCCACGAACATGGAGCCGATGGCCACGAAGGTCACCACCTGGCGCCACTGCTCCACCAGATCGGCGAAGGGGCCGGTCATGACACGGACCAGCAGGCACAAAGCGGCGATCTTGGGGGCCACGGCGAAGAACGAGGTCACCGGAGTGGGCGCGCCCTCGTAGACGTCGGGGGCCCACATGTGGAACGGCACCGCCGAAACCTTGAAGCACAGGCCGGCCATGACGAAGACCAGACCGGCGATGACGCCCATATTGGGCTTCACCGGGTGATCGTGGCCGCCCGCGAACAGGTTGGCCAGGGTCTCGAACGAGGTGGAGCCGGCGAAGCCGTAGATCAGCGAGACGCCATAGAGCAGCAGGCCCGAGGCCAGCGCGCCCAGCACGAAGTACTTGAGGCCCGCCTCGGTGGCCCGGGCGTTGTCGCGGTTATAGGCGGCCAGCACGTAGAGCGACAGGCTTTGCAGCTCCAGACCCAGGTAGAGGGCGAGGAAGTCGTTGGCCGAGATCATCATCAGCATGCCCAGCGTGGCGAACAGTACCAGCACCGGATATTCGAAGCGGCCGATCTTCTCGCGCTCGAGATAGGGCAGCGACATGGCGATGGAGATGGCCGAGGCCACCAGCACCATGCCCTTGGCGAAGCCGGCGAAGCGGTCGGCCACGAACAGGCCGTTGAAGGCCGTCAGCCGTTCGCCGCCCAGGCTGGAGACCAGCACCATGGCGGCGCCGAGAGCCAGGATCACCAGGACGGACACCGCCTTGGTGCTGTCCTCCTTGCGGAACACGCCCAGCATCAGCAGGGCCAGGCCAGCCACCGCCAGGAAGATTTCCGGCAGGACCGGGACGAGGTCGAGAGTCTTGATCACGTCTTAGGTCCCCCTTAGCGGGCAGCCAGCGTCAGGCCGTCATGGGCGGCCCGAGCAAGCTCGTAATTGGAGATCAGCTTGGTCACCGACGCATGCATCGGCTCGAGGAAGGTGCCGGGAGCGACACCCATCCAGATGGTCATGACGATCAGCGGCGCGAACACCGCGATCTCGCGCGGGCTCATGTCGAGAATCCCCTTGAGATCCTCGCGGGTGAGCCGGCCGAACACCACCCGGCGATAGAGGTACAGCATGTAGGCCGCCCCCAGCACCAGACCGGTGGCGGCGAAGAACGCCACCCAGGTGTTGACCTGGAACACGCCCATCAGCACCAGGAACTCGCCGACGAAGCCGGCGGTGCCGGGCAGGCCGACCGAAGCCATGGTGAACAGCATGAACACCGCCGCATACTTGGGCATGCGGGTGGCGAGGCCGCCGTAGCGGGCGATCTCGCGGGTGTGCATGCGGTCGTAGATCACGCCGACGCACAGGAACAGCGCGCCCGAGACGATGCCGTGCGACAGCATCTGGAACAGCGCGCCCTCGACGCCCTGGGTGGTCATGGCGAAGATGCCGATGGTGACGTAACCCATGTGGGCGACGGAGGAATAGGCGATCAGCTTCTTCATGTCCTCCTGCACCAGGGCCACCAGCGAGGTGTAGATCACCGCGACGATGGACAGGGTGTAGATCAGCGGCGTGAAGTAGACCGACGCGTCCGGCAGCATGGGGATGGAGAAGCGGATGAAGCCGTAGGCCCCCATCTTCAGCAGCACGCCGGCCAGGATCACCGAACCGCCGGTGGGCGCTTCCACGTGGGCGTCGGGCAGCCAGGTGTGCACCGGCCACATGGGAACCTTCACGGCGAAGGAGGCGAAGAAGGCCAGCCACAGCCACAGCTGCATCTTGAAGGGGAACGAGTGGGCCATCAGCGACGGGATGTCGGTGGTGTGGGCGTCGAAATACATGGCCAGCATGGCGACCAGCATCAGCACCGAACCCAGCAGGGTATAGAGGAAGAACTTGAACGCCGCGTACACCCGGCGCTGCCCGCCCCACACGCCGATGATGATGAACATCGGGATCAGGACGGCCTCGAAGAAGATGTAGAACAGCACCAGATCGAGCGCGCAGAACATGCCGATCATCATGGTCTCGAGGATCATGAAGGCCACCATGTACTCCTTGACCCGCTTCTCCACCGAGCCGAAGGCGGCCAGGATGCAGATGGGGCACAGGAAGGTGGACAACAGCACGAACCACACCGAGATGCCGTCAACGCCCATGGAATAGGCGATGGTGGTTCCGGGGAACCACAGCGCGGTCTCCTTCAGCTGGAAGTCCGGCGAGGCGCCGTTGAACTTCGCCAGGATGAACAGCGACACCACGAAGGTGGCGATGGAGGTCAGCAGCGCCACGTTGCGGGCATTGCGGGCCACCACCTCGGTTTCGCCGCGGATGGTGAGGATGAACAGCGCTCCGGCCAGGGGCAGGAACGTGGTCAGCGAGAGAAGGGGCCAGTCGTTCATGGGGCGTCTTCCTCGTCCTCAGCGCGCGTTGAAAATGTACCAGGTGACGAACGCCGCCACGCCGATCAGCATGGCGTAGGCGTAGTGGTAGAGGTAGCCGCTCTGGGCGCGAGCCACCTTCTGGGCGACCGCACGGGTCGCCGCCGCCACGCCGTCCGGCCCCACTCCGTCGATCAGCGCGCCGTCGCCGCCCTGCCACAGACCGCGGCCGAGCTTGAAGGCGGGCTTTACGAAGATCAGGTCGTACAGCTCGTCGAAGTACCACTTGTTCAGCAGGAACCGGTGCACACCCTTGAAGGTGTTGGCCAGCGCCACCGGCAGACCCGGAGCGAACACGTAGAAGAGATAGGCCAGCGCGATGCCCGACACCGCCACCACCGTGGGCAGCAGGGCCACCCAGGAGGGAACGTGATGGGCATTCTCCAGGCTGGGATGCGCCGGGGTGACCAGGATGGCGGAGCGCCAGAAATCATGGTTGTGATGACCGACGAACATCTCGTAGCCCGCCCAGCCGGCGAACAGGGCGCCCAGCGACAGGAACAGCAGCGGGATCAGCATCACCGCCGGGCTTTCATGGACATGGGCCATGACATGCTCGTCGGCGCGCGGACGGCCGTGGAAGGTCAGCAGCAGCAGACGCCACGAGTAGAAGGCGGTCAGGAAGGCGGCGAGGCAGCCGATCCAGTAGGCGCCCTGGCCGGCGATGGTGTGCGAGCCCCAGGCGGCTTCCAGGATGGTGTCCTTGGAGTAGTAGCCGGCGAAGAAGGGAATTCCGGCCAGCGCCAGGGAACCGATCCACATCAGGACCCAGGTGACCTTGACGTGCTTCCAGATGCCGCCCATGCGGCGGATGTCCTGCTCGTCGCTCATGGCGTGGATCACCGAACCGGCGCCCAGGAACAGCAGGGCCTTGAAGAAGGCGTGGGTCATCAGGTGGAAGATGGCGGCCTGGTAGGCCGACACGCCGATGGCGAAGAACATGTAGCCCAGCTGCGAGCAGGTAGAATACGCGATCACCCGCTTGATGTCGTTCTGCACGCAGCCCACCGTCGCCGCGAAGATGGCGGTGGCGGCGCCGACCACGGTCACCACGGTGAGAGCGGTGTCCGAGAACTCGAACAGCGGGCTCATGCGGGCGACCATGAAGACACCGGCGGTGACCATGGTGGCGGCATGGATCAGGGCCGACACCGGGGTCGGGCCCTCCATGGCGTCGGGCAGCCAGGTGTGCAGGCCCAGCTGGGCCGACTTGCCCATGGCGCCGACGAACAGCAGCAGGCAGCAGATGGTGATGGCGTGCCACTCGACGCCGAAGAAATTGACGGTGGCGTTGGCCTTGTCGGCGGCGGCGGCGAAGATGGGATCGAAGCCCACCGAGCCGAACAGGAAGTAGACGCCGAAGATGCCGAGCGCGAAACCGAAATCGCCGACGCGGTTGACCACGAAGGCCTTGATGGCGGCGGCCGAGGCCGAGGGCTTCTCGTACCAGAAGCCGATCAGCAGGTAGGAGGCGACACCGACGCCTTCCCAGCCGAAGAACATCTGCACCAGATTGTCGGACGTCACCAGCATCAGCATGGCGAAGGTGAACAGCGACAGGTAGCTCTGGAACCGCCAGATGGACGGATCGTGGCTCATGTAGCCGACCGAGTAGATGTGCACGGCCGCCGACACCCAGGTGACGACGATCAGCATCACGGCGGTGAGCGTA
The DNA here is from genome assembly GCF_002105535.1 of Magnetospirillum sp. ME-1. Taxonomy (GTDB): domain Bacteria; phylum Pseudomonadota; class Alphaproteobacteria; order Rhodospirillales; family Magnetospirillaceae; genus Phaeospirillum. The sequence goes on from NZ_CP015848.1 coordinate 1,965,422, forward strand.
TCGACCTTCAGCGACCAGTTGACGGCCATGGTGCCCGAGCGGATCCACTCGGCGACCACCACGGTCTGGGCCTCGCCGCCGATGGCGACCTTCTGGAAGATCAGCCCGGCCATCACGGCGGACGCCACCAGCAGGGTGCAGGTGACGATCTGCGCGCCCCTGTCGCCGATGAAGCGGCCGAACAGGCCGGCCACCACGGCGCCAAGGAGCGGCAGGAATACGGTTGCAGTGATCATCCGCTTACCCCTTGAGCTGGCTGATTTCTTCCACCGCGATGGTGCCGCGGTTACGGAAGAAGACGACGACGATGGCCAGGCCGATGGCGGCCTCGGCGGCGGCCACGGTCAGGATGAACATGGCGAACACCTGGCCGACCAGATCGTTCAGATAGGACGAGAAGGCCACCATGTTGATGTTGACGGCCAGAAGCATGAGCTCGATGGACATCATGATGATGATGACGTTCTTCCGGTTCAGGAAGATGCCCATCACGCCCAGCGTGAACAGGATGGCGGCTACCGTCAGGTAGTGGGACAGACCGATCTCGAGCATCAGATGCCCCTCCCCGACTGGACCTTCTTGAGTTCCACGTTATCGCGCGAGCGGCTGACCTGATCGGCGATGACCTGCTTGCGCACGCCGGTGCGCTTGCGGTGGGTCAGCAGGATGGTGCCGATCATGGCGACCAGCAGCACCAGACCCGACGCCTGGAACAGGTAGACGTAGTTGGTGTAGATCAGCTTGCCCAGCGCCACGGTGTTGGACGCCTGATCCAGAGTGGGCGTCGGCGCCTTGACCATGGCCTCGACGTCGGGCGCGAAGGCCCAGCCGCCGAACATGGCCAGCAATTCGACGAGGAGCACCACACCGATCAGCGCGCCGGTGGGCAGGTACTGCAGGAAGCCTTCCTTCATCTCCACCATGTTGATGTCGAGCATCATCACGACGAACAGGAACAGCACCGCGACGGCGCCCACATAGACCACCACCAGCACCATGGCCAGGAATTCGGCGCCCAGCAGCAGGAACAGGCCCGCCGCGTTGAAGAACGCCAGGATCAGCCAGAGCACCGAATGCACCGGATTGCGCGATGAGATCACCATCACACCGCTCGCCACCGCGATGGCGGCGAACATGTAGAAGATCAGAGCCGTGAACATGGATGGTCTCCCGTCACCGGTAGGGCGCGTCGGCGGCGATGCGGTAGGCCAGCTCGGCCTCCCAGCGGTCGCCGTTGGCGAGCAACTTGGACTTGTTGTACATGAGTTCCGCCCGCGTCTCGGTGGCGTACTCGAAGTTCGGACCCTCGACGATGGCGTCCACCGGGCAGGCCTCCTGGCACAGGCCGCAATAGATGCACTTGGTCATGTCGAGGTCGTAGCGGCGCGCCCGGCGCGAGCCGTCGGGCCGGGGCTCGGCCTCGATGGTGATCGCCTGGGCGGGGCAGATGGCCTCGCACAGCTTGCAGGCGATGCAGCGCTCTTCGCCGTTGGGATAACGGCGCAGGCAGTGCTCGCCGCGGAAGCGGACCGACAGCGGCCCCTTTTCATAGGGGTAGTTGATGGTCACCTTGGGCTTGAACATGTAGCGCAGCGTCAGCGCCAAGCCCTGGACGAGCTCGGTCAGCAGAAAGGCGCGCGCGGTGCGGTCGAGGAACGACATCGCTTTTCTCTCCTTAACCCTGGTTCGGCAGCCAGCCGAAAGCGGTCAGCACGCTTGCGGTCAGCACCAGCCAGAACAGCGAGAACGGCAGGAACACCTTCCAGCCCAGGCGCATCAGCTGGTCGTAGCGATAGCGCGGGAAGGTGGCGCGAACCCACAGGAAGACGAACATCACCAGGCAGATCTTGATGACGAACCACAGCACGCCGGGAATGGGCAGCCAGCCCAGGCCGAACGGAGCCATCCAGCCGCCCAGGAAGAGGATGGAGGTCATCGCCCCCATCATCAGCATGTTGGCGTACTCGCCCAGGAAGAACAGGGCGAAGGTCATGGCCGAGTATTCGACGTTGTAGCCGGCCACCAGCTCGGCTTCCGCTTCGGGAAGGTCGAAGGGGGCGCGGTTGGTTTCGGCGAGGCCCGAGATGATGAACAGGATGAACAGCGGGAAGTGCGGAATGATGAACCACATCTTCGACTGCGCCATCACCACGTCCGACAGGTTCAGCGACCCCACGGTCAGCAGCACCGAAATCAGGATGAAGCCGATGGAGACCTCATAGGACACCATCTGCGCCGCCGAGCGAAGGCCGCCCAGGAAGGCGTACTTCGAGTTGGACGCCCAACCCGCCATGATGATGCCGTAGACGCCCAAGCTGGAGATGGCGAACAGGTACAGCACGCCGACATTGATGTCGGCCAGCACCCAGCCCTTGTCGAAGGGGATCACCGCCCAGGCCACCAGGGCGAGGAAGAAGGTCAGCATCGGCGCGCCGACGAACACCGCGCGGTTGGCCGAGGTCGGCAGCACCGTTTCCTTGACGAACAGCTTGAGGCCGTCCGCCATGGGCTGCAGCAGGCCCAGCGGGCCGACCACGTTGGGGCCCTTGCGCAGCTGCATGGCGCCGATCACCTTGCGCTCGGCATAGGTGAGGTAAGCCACGGCGATCAGCAGCGGCAGGACGATGGCGACGATCTGCAGAACGATGATCAGCAGACGCCACACGAAGGGGGGCAGCAGCCCGGTCAGAAGGTCAACCATGGGTCCCCGTCTTCTTGTGCTTGTGGTTGCAACCACCGCCGAAGGCTGCCGTGCATTCCGCCATGGTCTTGGAGGCGCGGCTGATCGGGTCGGTCTGATAGAAGTTGTCGATGTTGCTCACCAGGGCGCCGCCCTCCAGGCTGCCCTCGGCGCCGAACGCGGCGCCCCAGGCGGCGGGGGTGACGGAACCGATTGCGGCGAACACCGGGTTGGCCTTGGCGAGGCGCTCACGCACGGCCTTGAGGCTGTCGTAAGGCAGGGCCTTGCCCAGCACCTCGGACAGCGCGCGCACGATGCGCCAGTCTTCCTTGGCCTCGCCCGGCGGGAACACCGCGAGGCGGGTCGCTTGAGCGCGGCCTTCCAGATTGACGAAGGTGGCGCTCTTCTCGGTGTAGGCGGCACCCGGCAGGATGACGTCGGCGCGGTGAGCGCCGGCATCGCCGTGCGAGCCCTGGTACACCACGAAGGCCTCGCCCAGGCCCTTCATGTCCACCTCGTCGGCGCCGATCAGGAACACCACCTGGATGTCACCCTTGTGGGCGCCGTCCAGGATGTGGTCCACGTCGCGCCAGCCCTGGCCCGGCACGAAGCCGAGATCCAGGCCGCCGACGCGGGCGGCGGCGGTGTGCAGCACGTTGAAGCCGTTCCAGCCGTCCTTGATCAGACCGGCGGCGTCGGCCAGCTTGCGGGCCAGACCCAGGATCACGGCGCCGTCCTTGCGGGAAAGCGCCCCCTGACCGACGATCAGGGCCGGCTTCTTGGCGTTCTTCAACACCTCGAAGAAGGGATGGCTGCCGTCGGCGATGGCCTTGAGGATAGAGGCGTCGTCGCCCAGGTGCTCGTACTTGTAGGTCAGGTCGCCCCTGTGGCCGATGCGGGCCACCTTGAAGCCGCCCTTCTGCCAGCGCTTGCGGATGCGGGCGTTGAGGACCGGGTTCTCCTTGCGGGGGTTCGAGCCGACGATCAGCAGGGCGTCGGCCTCTTCGATGCCGGCGGCCGTGCTGTTGAACAGGTACGAGGCGCGGACCGAGGCGTCCAGCTTGGCGCCGTCCTGGCGGCAGTCGATGGCCTGGGAGCCCAGCGCGGCCAGCAGATCCTTGTAGGCCACCATGGTCTCGGCATCGGCCTGATCGCCGGCGATGGCGGCGATCTTGGTGCCGGCGGCCTTCACCTTGGCGGCGATGGCGGCGAACGCCTCGTTCCAGGTGGCGGGGACCAGCTTGCCGTCCTTCTTCACATAGGGCTTGTCGAGGCGCTGGCGCTTCAACCCGTCGCAGGCGAAGCGCGAGCGGTCCGACAGCCATTCCTCGTTCACGTCCTCGGCGACGCGCGGCAGGATGCGGATGACCTCGTTGCCACGGGTGTCGACCCGGATGGCCGAGCCCAGGGCGTCCATGGCGTCGATGCTCTCGGTCTTCTTCAGTTCCCACGAGCGGTAGGTGTAGCTGGCCGGCTTGTTGGTCAGCGCGCCCACCGGGCACAGGTCGATCAGGTTGCCCGACAGTTCCGACGACACCGCCGCGTTGACATAGCGGCTGATCTCCAGATGCTCGCCGCGGCCCAGGCCGCCCAGCACCGGGGTGCCGGCGATTTCCGAGATGAAGCGGACGCAGCGGGTGCACTGGATGCACCGGGTCATCATGGTCTGGACCAGCGGGCCGTAATCCTTGTCCGGCACGGCGCGCTTGCCTTCCTGGCAGCGGTTCTTGTCGGACCCGTAGGCCATGGCCTGGTCCTGCAGGTCGCACTCGCCGCCCTGGTCGCAGATGGGGCAGTCCAGCGGGTGGTTGAGCAGCAGGAATTCCATCACGCCCTGGCGCGCCTTGCGCACCGCCGGGGTGTTGGTCTTCACCACCATGCCTTCGCCCACCGGCATGGCGCAGGAGGCCGCCGGCTTGGGCATCTTTTCCACTTCCACCAGGCACATGCGGCAATTGCCGGCGATGGCCAGGCGCTCGTGGTAGCAGAAACGGGGAATCTCGATGCCGAGCAGGTCGGCGGCCTGGATGATGGTCGTCCCGGCCTCGACTTCGATTTCCCTGCCGTCAATGGTCAGTTTGGGCATTGGGGCTTCTCTCTTCTCAGGCCGCGTTGGTCTTGGCTTGGCGTTCGATGATCCGGCGCTCCATCTCGGGACGGAAGGCGCGGATCAGGCCCTGGATCGGCCACGCGGCGGCGTCGCCCAGCGCGCAGATGGTGTGGCCTTCGATCTGGCGGGAAATCTCTTCCAGCAGATCGATTTCCGACAACTCGGCGTCGCCGGTGACCATGCGGCCCATCATGCGGCTCATCCAGCCGGTGCCTTCGCGGCACGGCGTGCACTGGCCGCAGCTCTCGTGCCAGTAGAAGCGCGACAGGCGGTGGATGGCGCGCACCAGATCGGTGGACTTGTCCATCACCATCACGGCGGCGGTGCCGAGGCCCGAACGCATGGCGCGCAGGGCGTCGAAGTCCATGGTGACTTCCTCGCACTGGCTCTTGGTCAGCATGGGGACCGAGGAGCCGCCGGGAATGATGGCCAGCAGGTTGTCCCAGCCGCCCCGCACGCCGCCGGCATGCTTCTCGATGAGCTCCTTCAGGGGGATGCCCATCTCCTCTTCCACGTTGCACGGAGTGTTCACGTGGCCGGAGATGCAGAACACCTTGGTGCCGGTGTTGTTGGGCTTGCCCAGGCCGGCGAACCAGGCGCCGCCGCGACGCAGGATGGTCGGGGCGACGGCGATGGATTCCACGTTGTTCACGGTGGTGGGGCAGCCATAGAGGCCCACGCCGGCCGGGAACGGCGGCTTGAGGCGCGGCTGGCCCTTCTTGCCTTCCAGGCTTTCGATCAGCGCCGATTCCTCGCCGCAGACATAGGCGCCGGCGCCGCGATGGACGTAGCACTCGAAATCCCAGCCCGAACCGCAGGCGTTGGGGCCGATGAAACCGGCGGCCCGCGCCTCGTCGATGGCGATGTTGAGATGCTCGGCTTCACGAACGAACTCGCCGCGGATGTAGATGTAGGCGGCGTGCGCGCCGATGGCGAACGAGGCGATCAGGGCGCCCTCGATCAGCTTATGCGGATCGAAGCGCATCATCTCGCGGTCCTTGCAGGTCCCCGGCTCGCCTTCGTCGGCGTTGATCACCAGGTAGTGCGGACGCGGACCCTCGGTCTTGGGCATGAACGACCACTTGACGCCGGTGGGGAAGCCCGCACCGCCGCGGCCGCGCAGACCCGAGGTCTTCATCTCCTCGATGATCCAGTCGCGGCCCTTGGCCAGAATGTCCTTGGTGCCGTTCCAGTCGCCACGCGACATGGCGCCCTTCAGACGCCAGTCGTGGAAACCGTAGAGGTTGGTGAAAATCCTGTCTTGATCGCGAAGCATCAGGCCTTCCCCCCCTCGAACTTCAACTCGGCGAGGCTGGTGGGACCACCGGCCGGGCACGAGAACTGACGACCGTTCTGGGGACCGGGCTTCGGCGTCTCGCCGCGCTTCAGGGCTTCGAGCACCGCCTTGGTGGTCTCGGCCGTCAGGTCCTCGTAGTAATCGTCGTTGATCTGCATCATGGGCGCGTTGACGCAGGCGCCCAGGCATTCCACCTCGGACAGGGTGAACTTGCCATCAGAGGTCATGTCGCCGAACTCGACGCCCAACGCCGCCTTGGCGGCGGCCACCACGTCGTCGGAGCCCCGCAGCATGCACGGCAGGTTGGTGCAGACCTGCACGTGGAACTGCCCCACCGGCTTGCGGTTGTACATGGTGTAGAAGGTGGCCACCTCCTCCACCCGGATGGGGGCCATGTCCAGCATCTCGGCGATGACTTCCATGGCGGCGCGGCTGACCCAGCCTTCCTGGCGCTGGGCCAGGTCGAGCAGCGGCATCACCGCGCTCTGCTGGCGACCAGCGGGATACTTGGCGATGAAGGCCTTGGCCTTCTCCAGGTATTCGGGGGTGAAAGCGAAGCTTTCCGGTTCGTAGGAGTGATTGCTCATCGGTCGATCTCGCCGAAAACGATGTCGATGGAGCCGATATTGGACACCACGTCGGCCAGCATGTGTCCCTTGGACATCATGTCGAGCGCCTGCAGGTGAACGTATCCCGGCGGACGGATCTTGCAGCGATAGGGCTTGCCGGTGCCGTCCGAGATCAGATAGACGGCGAACTCGCCCTTGGGGGCCTCGATGGCGGTGTAGGTCTCGCCCGCCGGCACCCGGAAGCCCTCGGTGAACAGCTTGAAGTGATGGATCAGCGATTCCATCGAGGTCTTCATCTCGGAACGCCGGGGCGGCGTGATCTTGTTGTCCTGCACCTTGACCGGACCGCCCGGCATCTTGGCCAGGCACTGCTTCATGATCTTCACGGATTCGCGCATCTCGAGGACGCGGACCAGATAGCGCTCCCAGCCGTCGCCGTTCTTGCCGACGGGAATGTCGAAATCCAGATCGGCATAGGCCTCGTAGGGCTGGGCCTTGCGCAGGTCCCAGGCGATGCCCGAGGCGCGCAGGTTGGGGCCGGTGAAGCCCCAGTCCAGGGCCTGCTCGGCACTCACCACGCCGATATCGACGGTGCGCTGCTTGAAGATGCGGTTCTCGGTGGCCAGGGTCTCGATGTCGTCGAGGACCTTGGGGAAGGTCTCGCACCACTCGCCGATATCGTCCAGCAGGCCCTGCGACACGTCGGCGGAGACGCCGCCCGGACGGTAGTAGTTGGCATGCAGACGGGCGCCGCAGGCGCGCTCGTAGAACTCCATCAGCTTCTCGCGCTCTTCGAAGCCGTAGAGCAGCGGAGTCATGCCGCCCACGTCGAAGATGAACGCGGTGACGTTCAGCAGATGGTTCAGGATGCGGCCGATCTCATCGTACAGGGTGCGGATGTACTTGGCCCGCGCCGGCACCTCGATGCCCAGCAGACGCTCCGTGGCCAGCACGAAGACATGCTCCTGGTTCATGGTGCCGACATAGTCGAGACGGTCGAAATAGGGGACCGCCTGGACGTAGGTCTTGTGCTCGATCAGCTTCTCGGTGCCGCGGTGCAGCAGGCCCACATGGGGGTCGGCGCGGTCGACCACCTCGCCCGACATCTCGAGGATGAGGCGCAGCACGCCGTGCGCCGCAGGGTGCTGCGGGCCGAAGTTGATGGTGTAGCTCTGGATCTGGGATTCGGCCATGTCAGTTCGCCTTCTCATCGCCGGGCAGCATCCCCGGCCCTTCCCAGGGCGACAGGAAATCGAAGCTGCGGAAATCCTGGGTCAGCTTCACCGGCTCGTAGACCACGCGCTTGGTCTCGTCGTCGTAGCGCATCTCCACATAGCCGGTCAGCGGGAAGTCCTTGCGCAACGGATGGCCCTCGAAACCGTAATCGGTGAGGATGCGGCGCAGATCCGGATGATCCGAGAACAGCACGCCGAACATGTCCCAGACCTCGCGCTCGAACCAGTTGGCCGAGTTGAACACGCCGGTCACGGACGGGACGGCGGTCTCCTCGTCGGTGGCGACCTTCACGCGGACCCGCTGGTTATGCTTCATGGAGAGCAGGTGGTAGACCACGTCGAAGCGCTGTTCGCGCCCCGGCCAGTCCACGCCGCACACGTCCACCAGCTGCTTGAACAGGCAGCCCGCGTCGTCGCGCAGGAAGCTCAGCACCTTGACGATGGAGGCGGTCTTGACGGTGAGCGACAGCTCGCCGCAGCGGTTGACCTCGGTTCCCAGCACATCCTGGGGCAGGGCTTGGGCGATGTACTCGCCAAGATCCTTCAGCGCTTGCGTCATCTTGAGGGTCCCTCTTCGGCGCTATCGGAGGATGGAGCCGGTGCGGCGGATCTTCTTCTGCAGCTGCAGGATGCCGTACATCAGCGCTTCCGCCGAGGGCGGGCAGCCCGGCACATAGATGTCCACCGGCACGATGCGGTCGCAACCGCGCACCACCGAGTAGGAATAGTGATAATAGCCGCCGCCATTGGCGCACGAGCCCATGGAGATCACCCAGCGGGGCTCGGCCATCTGGTCGTAGACGCGGCGCAGCGCCGGGGCCATCTTGTTGGTCAGCGTGCCGGCGACGATCATCAGGTCCGACTGGCGCGGGCTGGGACGGAAGACCACGCCGAAGCGGTCCATGTCATAGCGCGAACAGCCGGCATGCATCATTTCCACGGCGCAGCAGGCCAGACCGAAGGTCATGGGCCACAGCGAGCCGGTGCGGGCCCAGTTGACCACCGCGTCGACGCTGGCCAGAACGAAGCCCTTGTCGGAAATCTCGGTGGTAACGGCCTTCAGCAGCGCGTCCTGGGCCGGGCCAGGAGGCAGCGCTGCCGCGTGATCGGGCGACATGATGCCGCCGGTGGACGGGGTCACTCCCATTCCAGGGCTCCCTTTCGCCATTCGTAGATGAAGCCGATGGTCAGAACACCCAGAAACACCATCATGGACCAGAAGCCGAACATGCCGATCTTGCCCAGGGCGACCGCCCACGGGAACAGGAAGGCCACTTCCAGGTCGAAGATGATGAACAGGATGGCGACGAGGTAGAACCGGACCTCGAACTTGGAACGGGCGTCGCCGAAGGCGTCGAAGCCGCATTCATAGGCCGTGGCCTTTTCGGTGTCGGGTTTCTGGCGCGCCACGATCCACGACGCCCCGACGCAGATCGCCGAAATGACGATCGCGATGCCGAGGAAAATCAGGATCGGCAGATATTCGAGCAGCCAAGCTTCCATCGTCCCTGCCCTACCAAGAGGTGTCCGATCGGAGGAAGCCCCGGCGCCTCGTGTCGTCGCACGTCCGTCACCGGCCGGATTTCATAGCTGCAAAGCGAAGAGATCGACCTATTGGGATCGGACGGATGAGCGACTGTTAGCGAACGCGCCGAACGGGTACCCCCTCCTGCAACATACCAATAGACCGCAGACAATCCCGCCCGCGACCGCACCAGCCCCTCGCTTAGGCGATCGGTATCAGGCGGGATGGCGGGAGTGACGGGGCTCGAACCCGCGACCTCCGGCGTGACAGGCCGGCGCTCTAACCAACTGAGCTACACCCCCTCCGCAGCCACCCGCGTGGGTAGGCGTGGTGTAATCCACCCCCCATGGCCTGTCAAGCAAACAAGGCCGCATTGCAGCGAAATTTGCCCCTTGCGCCGGGGCGTGAAACAGGCATTCCGGCCGGCGGCGCCCATGAAAAAGGGGGCCCGCAGGCCCCCTTCCCCATTCGTCGTGTAATAAAGCCTAGCGCTTCATGATGGAGGCGCCGGCGTAGCGGGCCGCCGAGCCCAGCAGTTCCTCGATGCGGATCAGCTGGTTGTACTTGGCGATACGGTCCGAACGCGACAGCGAACCGGTCTTGATCTGGCCGCAATTGGTGGCGACGGCCAGGTCGGCGATGGTGGAATCCTCGGTCTCGCCCGAACGGTGGCTCATGACGGCGGTGTAGCCGGCCTTGTGGGCCATATCGACGGCTTCCAGGGTCTCGGACAGCGAGCCGATCTGGTTGACCTTGACCAGGATGGAATTGGCCAGGCCCTTGTCGATGCCCATGGCGAGGCGCTCGGGATTGGTGACGAACAGGTCGTCGCCCACCAGCTGGCACTTGGCGCCCAGCGCGTCGGTCAGCAGCTCCCAGCCCACCAGATCGTCCTCGGCGCAGCCGTCCTCGATGGAGATGATGGGGTAGTTGGCCACCAGCTTGGCGTAGAACTTGACCAGGCCCTTCTGGTCGAAGGTCTTCTTCGCGCCTTCCATGACGTACTTGCCCTCCTTGAAGAACTCGGAGGAGGCGCAGTCCAGCGCCAGCATGATGTCGTCACCCGGCTTGAAACCGGCGGTCTCGATGGACTTCATGATGAAGTCGAGAGCCATCTCGGCGCTCTTCAGGTTCGGCGCGAAGCCGCCTTCGTCGCCCACATTGGTGTTGTGGCCGGCGTCCTTCAGGGTCTTCTTCAGGGCGTGGAACACCTCGGCGCCCATGCGGATGGCCTCGGAGCACGAGCCGGCGCCCACCGGCATGATCATGAATTCCTGGATGTCGATGGGGTTGTCGGCGTGGGCGCCGCCGTTGATGATGTTCATCATCGGCACCGGCAGGGTGGAGGCGAAGGCGCCGCCCACATAGCGGTACAGCGGCAGGCCGGATTCCTCGGCGGCGGCCTTGGCGGCGGCCAGGGACACGCCCAGGATGGCGTTGGCGCCCAGGCGGGACTTGTTGGGGGTGCCGTCCAGGTCGATCATGGTCTTGTCCAGCAGCAGCTGGTCTTCCACGTCCATGCCGGACAGGGCGTCATAGATCTCGCCGTTGACCGAATCGCAGGCCTTCTGCACGCCCTTGCCCAGATAGCGCTTCTTGTCGCCGTCACGCAGCTCGCACGCCTCGTGGACGCCGGTGGAGGCCCCCGACGGAACGGCCGCGCGGCCGATCACGCCGGTTTCCAGCACCACGTCGACCTCGACGGTGGGATTGCCGCGCGAATCGAGAATCTCGCGGCCGTGGATATCGATAATGGCGGTCATCGGTAAACTCCCCTGGAACGACTGGGATCAGTCTATGGAAACGGGAAACGACTTGGCGGTGGCGTCGAGCTTCATCAGAACCTCGATCAGCGCCGGCATGTCCTTCATGGCGATCATGTTGGGGCCGTCGGACGGCGCATGATCGGGATCGGGATGGCATTCCACGAACACGCCGGCAATGCCGATGGCGACGGCGGCCCGCGCCAGCACGGGCGCGAAGCGGCGGTCGCCGCCCGACGAATTGCCCTGGCCGCCCGGCGCCTGCACCGCGTGGGTGGCGTCCATGATCACCGGCCAGCCGGTCCGCGCCATGATGGGAAAGGCCCGCATGTCGGTGACCAGGGTGTTGTAGCCGAAGCTGGCGCCGCGCTCGGTCAGGGCGATGCGCGAATTGCCGGTGCTTTCGATCTTGGCGGCCACGTTGGCCATGTCCCAGGGGGCCAGGAACTGGCCCTTCTTGACGTTGATGACCGCGCCGGTGCGACCGGCGGCGACCAGCAGGTCGGTCTGGCGGCACAGGAAGGCGGGAATCTGCAGCACGTCGGCCACCTTGGCGGCCTGGACGCATTGGTCCTCGGTGTGGACGTCGGTCAGCACGGGAAGGCCGAACCTGGCCTTGATCTCGGCGAACACCGGAATGGCCTTGTCCAGGCCGATGCCGCGCTTGCCCGCCAGCGAGGTGCGGTTGGCCTTGTCGAAGGACGACTTGTAGATCAGGGCGATGCCCGCCTCGACCGCCATGGTCTTCAGCGCCTCGGCGCATTCCAGGGCGTGGTCGCGGCTTTCCATCTGACAGGGACCGGCGATCAGCACCAAAGGCAGATCATTGCCGAGAATGACATCGTCATTGACGGCAACGTGATGGCGGGTCTGGGTCATGGCAAAAGCCTTTAGACGAGTCGGGAATTAAACGAGTCGTGATTGGCGAACCGCCGCCGCGATGAAGCTGGTGAACAGCGGATGCGGATCGAAGGGCTTGGACTTGAGTTCCGGGTGGAACTGCACGCCGACGAACCAGGGATGCCCGGGGATCTCGACGATCTCGGGCAGCAGGCCATCGGGCGACAGGCCCGAGAACGACAGGCCGGTCTTCTCCAGATCGGCCTTGAAGCCCATGTTGACCTCGTAGCGGTGGCGGTGGCGCTCGGAAATGCGGCCCTGGCCGTAGATCTCGCGCACCTTCGATCCCTGCTTCAGGTCGCATTCATAGGCGCCGAGCCGCATGGTGCCGCCCAGATCGCCGGACTCGGCGCGCTTTTCCAGCATGTTGCCCTTCATCCACTCGGTCATCAGGCCGACCACGGGATTGTCGCAGGGGCCGAACTCGGTGGAGCTGGCGTCCTTGTAGCCGGCCAGGTTGCGGGCCGTTTCGATCACCGCCATCTGCATGCCGAAGCAGATGCCGAAATAGGGCACCTTGCGCTCGCGGGCGAAACGCACCGCCTCGACCTTGCCGAAGGCGCCGCGCTCGCCGAAGCCGCCGGGCACCAGAATGCCGTGGCAGGGCTCCAGATGCTGGACCACGTCGCCCTGCTCGAAGATCTGGCTGTCGATCCAGTTCAGGTTGACCTTGACGTTATTGGCGATGCCGCCGTGGTGCAGGGCCTCGGCCAGGGACTTGTAGCTGTCCAGCAGGCTGATGTACTTGCCGACGATGGCGATGGTGACCTCGCCCTCGGGCTGGCGGATGCGCTCGACGATGGTCGACCAGCGCTTGAGGTCCGGCTGGGGCGCGTCCACACGGAAGTGGCGGCACACCACGGCGTCCATGCCCTGCTGGTGATAGGCGATGGGCACCTGGTAGATGGTGTCCACGTCGAGAGCCGGAATCACCGCGTCGGGCGCCACGTTGCAGAACAGGGCGATCTTCTTGCGGTCACCCTCGGGAATCTCGCGGTCGCAGCGGCACATCAGCATGTCGGGCTGGATGCCGACGCTGAGCAGTTCCTTGACCGAGTGCTGGGTGGGCTTGGTCTTCAGCTCGCCGGCCGAGGGGATGTAGGGCACCAGGGTGAGGTGCACGAACATGGTGCGCTCACGCCCCAGCTCGTTGCCCAACTGGCGGATGGCTTCCAGGAAGGGCAGGCTTTCGATGTCGCCCACCGTGCCGCCGATCTCGCACAGGCAGAAATCCTCGTCCGTGAGATCACTCTTCACGAATTCCTTGATGGCGTCGGTGACGTGGGGAATCACCTGGACGGTGGCACCCAGATAGTCGCCGCGCCGCTCCTTGGCGATTACGTTGGAATAGATGCGCCCGGTGGTGATGTTGTCGCTCTTGCGCGAGGCCACGCCGGTGAAGCGCTCGTAATGGCCCAGATCCAGGTCGGTCTCGGCCCCGTCGTCGGTGACGTAGACCTCGCCGTGCTGGTAGGGGCTCATGGTGCCCGGATCGACGTTGAGATAGGGATCCAGCTTGCGCAGGCGGACCTTGAAGCCGCGCGCCTGGAGCAGCGCCCCCAGCGCCGCCGAGGCCAGGCCCTTGCCAAGCGAGGAAACCACACCGCCGGTGATGAAGATGAAACGGGTCATCGGACTTTCGCCCTCGCTTTTCGTTTCCCCAAACGCCGTCCCCGCCCCTTGGCCGGGCGGCGACGCCCCCTTACTTACATCCGGTCCGCTTGGACCCTAGCGCGCCAGCGGCGCGCTGGGCGCGGCGGGCTCGGCCGGAGCGGCGGGAGCCGCCGCGGCGGGAACGTCATTCAGCTTCTCGAACGGCGAGCTGCCCCCGGTCCGCGAATTGGCCAGCAGGGCCAGGACCAGGCTGGTGACGAAGAACGAGGTCGCCAGGATGGCGGTGGTCCGCGTCAGCAGGTTGCCCGCCGCCCGGCCGGTCATCAGCCCGCCGCCACTTCCGCCGCCGATGCCCAGCGCGCCCCCCTCGCTCCGCTGCAGCAGGATCACGCCCACCAGCGCAATGGCGAGGATCAGGTGAATGACGAGGATGATCGGAAAGACGTCCATGGATGAGCCACCGGAAAATTGGCCGCCCGCGACCGGGTCCCATACGGAACCGGCCACGGGCGCGAAGGATTTGTTGCAGGCGTTTTTAGCCTCCGGGAGGCAGGAAGGCTAGTGCAAAGTTCCTTCCCCGCACCTCTTATCCTCAGCTTTCGCACACATCATGTCATCCCGGGCGAAGCCGAGGGATCTCATCCTGATGCGGCATTCCCGATCCGGCGCCGCACCGTCAGGCGGAGATCCCTCCGCCCAAAGGCGTCGGGATGACAGATGGAAAATCTCAGCAGCTCTCGGCGATGGCCCAGAAATCGGCCACCTTGAGCGCCGCGCCGCCGATCAGGCCGCCGTCCACGTCGGGCAGGGCCAGCAATTCCTTGGCGTTGTCCGGCTTCATGGAGCCGCCATAGAGAATACGCATCTTGCCGGCCTCTTCCGCGCCCACCAACTTCACCAGCTCGGCGCGGATGGCGGCGTGCACTTCCTGGGCCTGGGCGGGGGTGGCGACGCGGCCGGTGCCGATGGCCCACACCGGCTCGTAGGCGATGACGGTGTTGGCGGCGGTCGCGCCCTCGGGCAGCGAGCCGTTCAGCTGCGAACGGTTGACCTCCAGGGTCTGGCCGGCGTCGCGCTGGGCCAGGGTCTCGCCGATGCAGACGATAGCCACCAGACCGGCGGCCAGGGCGGCCTGGGCCTTGGCCTTGACCACCGCGTCGGTCTCGGCATGGTCGGTGCGGCGCTCGGAATGGCCGACGATGGCGAACTTGCAGCCCAGATCGGCCAGCATGGCGGGCGAAGTGTCGCCGGTGTGCGCGCCGGAAACCTTGGCATGGCAATCCTGCCCGCCCACCGCCAGCTTGGAGCCGGCGACCGCATCGGCCACCGGGGCGATCAGGGTGAAGGGCGGACAGACCAGCATGTCGCAATTGGGCGAGGCCGACGCCAGCTTGTCGGCGATCCCCTTAGCCAGCGCCAGACCGTCGGCCTTCAGCCCGTTCATCTTCCAGTTACCGGCGATCAGCTTGCGACGAGTGGTCATGGCGGAATCTCCCCTTGCCTGACGGAAAACGCTGCGGGCCATATACCACCAGAAAGCCTATGGCTACAGGCCAAAAAACAGGGCGGAGCCGTTTCGCGGCCCCGCCCCTGAAATGTCGCCTTGGCCCGCTGCTCAAACCTGAGGGCTTTTGGCCAGGTAGACGGCGCGTTTTTTCAGCGAGCACGAGAAGGACAGCATGAAGCGCAGCGCTTCCTGGGTCTCCTTCTGGGACAGCATGCGGATGGTGCCGAACAGGCCGCCGCCGCCGCCGGGGATGTTGCAGGAATCGATGGCGTCCTCCATGGCGCCCTTGGCCTCGTGGGCCAGGGTGGCAAGGTCCTCAGTTCCCAGATTGTTGGCCATGTGCTCGATGAAGGAGAAGGCGCGGTCCACCATGGAATCGGTAGCCGCCGAGCGCATGGCGTGCAGCATGAACAAAGCGTCGATCACCGTCTGCAGCGCGCCGGTCCGCTGGAGCGTGCCGACAGCGTCGAGCAGGGAGATGATGCCGTCCTTGACGTCGGGTTCGTTGAGCTTGTCCACCACTTCCAGCGCGTTGCCGGCGGTGCTGGTCAGGCGCTCGACCATGGAATCCGACAGGGCGTCGCGGACCCCCTGGGCCAGACGGGCCATTTCGGCGGCGGAGGAGTCGACCTCGATCTTCGGGATCTCGTTCATGGCGCCCCTCCTAGAGCAGGCCGCGGGCCGACAGCCAGTACAGCCGGTTATAGGCCAGCTTGAACCAGTGGATCATCTGCGACGGCGGCCCGGGATTGGGCGGCGTGGTGTAGTTGAACCACACATAGGTGCCGCTGCCCAGCCCGGTCTCGACGAAGCAGAACACCTTGCCGTCGTATTCACGGGCGAAGGTGTTCTCCTGGCACAGCGACACCAGGTTGTCGATGGTGACGTCGGCCTCGAAATGGGCGGTGGAGCCGGCCTTGGAGATGGGAATGTTGGTGGTGTCGCCCACCACGAAGACGTTGGTCGAGCCCTCGCGGTGCAGCGTCTTGGTATTGGTCGGCACCCAGCCGCCCTTGCCCAGACCGGATTCGTCGATCACCTGGGCGCCCTGGTGGGGCGGCACGGTGATCAAGAGGTCGTAGGGCAGTTCCGAGCCTTCCATGGACTTGATGGTCTTCTTCTCGGGATCGACGCTTTCCGTGTTGAAGAAAGTCTCATACTTGATGCCCAGCTTCTCGAATTCCGGCTTGGCCCAATGGGCGACGGGCTCGAGCGCGTGCAGGCGGCCGATGGGATAGGTGTAGGTCAGCTCGGTCTTGTCCCACAACCCCTTGGCCTTGAGGAAGTCGTGCAGCATGAACGCCACTTCCAGCGGCGCCACCGGGCACTTGTGGGGGGCGTTGACGTTGACCACGATCTTGCCGCCCTGGAACTCGTTCAGGGCCTTGCGCAAGCGTCGGGCGCCATCCAGGTCATAGAACCAGTGGCCGCCCTCGACCATGCCGGGAATGGTCTGCGGCATGATGCGCGAGCCGGTGGCCAGCACCAGGTAATCGTACTTGAAGGTGCGGCCCGCCTCGGTGGTGACCTGGTTCTTCTCCACGTCGATGTTCTTGGCGGGATCGACGAAGAAGTTGACGCGCTTGTCCAGCACCTTGCGCTGGTCGCGGAACAGCTCCGCCTCGCGCATGCGGCCGAAGGGGATGTACAGCAGACCCGGCTGGTACATATGGGTCTCGCTGGTTCCCAGCATGGTGATGTTGAGGGCGCCGGACCGCAGTTCCGGCCCCATCTGGCGGCAGATACCATTGGCGACGATGGTGCCCGCAAGCCCACCGCCGACGATCAGAATCGTCTTGGACATGAACTCCCTCCCTACGAGAGTATTGGTGTATATTTATTTTATCAATGCCGTCTTCGCGGCACTTGTTCCGCCATTTTAGCGGTTGTCATAAGCGGACTATACGCCTATTTGGCCTTGCGGACCACGACGCTCCAGTAGCCGTCATGCTCGGAGGTCTCGACCACGGCATGGCCCACCTTGGCGCACCAGGCGGGAATGTCCGAGGCGGAGCCCTTGTCCGACGACCACACGTCCACCTCGTCGCCGATGGAGGCCAGCTTGAGGGCGGCAATCAGCTCCATCAGCGGCCCGGGGCAAAAGGCGCCGCGGGCATCGATCTTCTGGCGTTCAGCCATGGTGTTCTTCCTTCCTAAGAGAGACGTCAGATGGTGATGAGCTCGCCCGACTCGGCGTCGGCGAGGAACTTGGCCAGCCCCATGGGACCGTCGAACAGGTCTTCGGTCAGGTGCTTGTCGCAATCCCAGTGCTTGAGGTCGAGCACCATGGAACAGGCCCACATCTTCATCTCGCCCAGCATCTTGCCCTGGCCGAACAGCTCGATGGCGTCGGGGACGTTCTGGGTCTTGAACATCTCGTGGAAGTGGCCGCCGGAATAGCGTTCGGCCGGGCTCTTGCCCCGCTCGAAGGCCAGGACGGCGTTCATGGTGACGAAGACCTCGACCGGCCGGTCGGAGACGGCGGCCACCGAGGCCACCATGGCGGCCAGCTGAATCTTCTCGTGCTCGCCTGAGCACAGCATCACGTAGAGCGGCTTGGACGACATTGGCTCCCCTGCGTTCTTATGGTTGGCGCCGGCTTATGAGAACCAGCTTACCTTCGCTTTTTATTATATACACAGATTCCAGGGTTTTTCCGCAACAACATTTCGCCTCCTCGCCGACGAATATGCCGTTCGGGGGACGGCGCGAACAGGTATGGAGGGAGCCACTTCCATGTTGCGGCCCCCCTCCCCCCTCCTTATTATGCGCCCAGCCCAGGACGGCCGGACTTTCGGCGCGTCGTCACACCCATTATCGGATTCAGGCGATTCCATGCTCGACGTATTCCGCTCCGCTTCGAAGACCTGGATCGTCAGGTTGCTGTTCGCCCTGCTGGCCCTGAGCTTCGTGGCCTGGGGCGCCGGCGACGTGGTGCGCGGCGGCGTGGGCCGCAGCCCGGCCATCGAGATCGGCAAGACCACCATGTCCGCCGCCGAGGTGATGGCCGAGTTCAAGCGCGAGGTGGAACGTCTGCAGCCGCTGTTCGGCGGCAAGCTGACGCCCGAGGATGCCCGCAAGATGGGCATGCTGGACCGCACCATCGATTCGCTGATCGCGCGGACCCTGATCGACGAGGCGGCGCGCTCGCTGGGGCTGGCCGCCACCGACGAGACCATCCTGCGCCGGGTGGCCTCCAACCCGGCCTTCAAGGGCCCCACCGGCCAGTTCGACCGCGACGTCTTCCGCTCGCGCCTGGCCCGTCTCGGCTTCACCGAGGACAGCTTCATGAAGACCGAGCGCACCAACATGGTGCGCAACCAGATGGTGGAGACCGTCGCCGCCGGCATCGGCGCGCCCGTGGCGCTGACCAACCCGCTGCTGGCCTGGCGCGAGGAGCGCCGGGTGGCCGAAACCTTCGTGATCAAGGACGAGTCCATCCCGCTGCCGCCCGCCCCCGACGCGGCCCAGCTGGACGCCTATTACAAGGATAACGTCAGCCGCTTCATGGCGCCGGAATACCGGGCGCTGACCGTGCTGCTGCTGCGCCCGGCCGACGTGGCCGGCGGCATCGACATCGACGAGGCCATGCTGCAGGAGGTGTACCAGCAGCGCATGGAGGAATTCTCCACGCCGGAACGCCGCGCCGTGTCGCAGATCGTCTTCGACGAGCAGTCGGCGGCGGCCAAGGCCACCGACCTGGTGACCCAGGGCAAGGATCTGGCGGCCGTCGCCAAGGCGCTGGGCGCCGAGATCATCGAGCTGGGCATCATCGAGAAGGGCGACCTGCCCGAGGGGCTGGCCGAGGCGGTGTTCAAGCTGTCGGCCGGCGCCACCGGCCAGCCGGTCAAGTCGGCGCTGGGCTGGCACGTGGTCAAGGTGACCCAGGTGCAGCCCGGCCGCACCCGCGGCTTCGACGAGGTCAGGAAGCAGCTGGAGCAGGACCTGCGCAAGGAAAAGTCCATGGACGGCCTGGCCGAACTGGCCAACAAGGTGGAAGACGCGCTGGGCGGCGGCGCCACCCTGGAGGAGGCGGCCAAGCGCCACAACCTCAAGACCGTCAAGATCGCGGCGCTGGACGCCCAGGGGCGCGGCCTGAACGGCAAGCCGGTGGCCGACCTGCCCAAGTCGGACCAGTTCCTCGACGTGGCCTTCCACACCGAGCAGAGCACGGAAAGCCCGCTGACCGAAGTGCCCAACAACGGCTACTTCCTGCTGCGCGTCGATGGCGTCACGCCGCCTTCCCCCAAGCCCCTGGCCGACATCAAGGCCGAGGTGGTCGCCACCTGGCAGGCCGAACGCCGCCAGGAGCAGGCCCGCGACAAGGCCCAGAAACTGGCCGACCGCATCAAGGCGGGCGAAAGCGCCGCCCAGGTGGCCCAGTCCATCGGCGCCAAGCTGGAAAGCTCCAAGCCATTCGTCCGCGAGCCGGGCGAAGGCAGCACCCTGCCGGCCAGCGTGATCGCCGAACTGTTCAAGGTCCAGCCGGGCGGCGTCGCCATCGCGCCGGTCCAGGGCGGCACCCTGGTGGCCCGCCTGACCAGTGTGGTGCCCTTCGACGTCAACGCCAACCCGGCTGTGACCAATGCCGCCCGCCAGCGCGTCTCGCAGGCGGTGGCCACCGACATCGCCGACCAGTACATCGCCGCGCTGAACGCCTCCATCGGCGTCAAGGTCGACCGGCCCCAGCTGACCCGCGAAGAGTAGAAGAGCAATCGTCCCATCATGACCCATCAGCCCGACTTCCCCGCCTTTGCCGAAGCCTATGACAGCGGCAGGCCCCAGGTGGTCTGGCGGGTCCTGGTGGCCGATCTGGAGACGCCGGTTTCCGCCTTCCTGAAGCTGGCCAACGGCCAGCCCAACGCCTTCCTGCTGGAATCGGTGGAAGGCGGCGCGGTGCGCGGGCGCTACTCCATCCTCGGCATGAAGCCCGACCTGTTGTGGAAGTGCGTGGGCAACGAGGCGTGGATCAACCGCAACGCCCGTTCCAAGACCGGGTCGTACCAGCCCTGCCCCGTGGCCGCCAAGTCCGGCGCCCTGGACAGCTTGCGCGCCCTGGTGGCCGAGTGCGGCATCGAGACACCGCCCCATCTGCCCCCCATGTCGGCCGGCCTGATCGGCTATATGAGCTACGACATGGTGCGGCTGGCGGAAAAGCTGCCCGACAACAATCCGGACCCTATCAAGGTGCCCGACGGCATCTTCATGCGCCCCACCATCATGGCGGTGTTCGACAACGTCAACGGCACGCTGACCGCCGTCGCTCCCGTCTGGCCGCGCCCCGGCATGGACGCCCAGGCCGCCTGGGACCTGGCCTGGGAGCGGCTCGAGCACGTGGTGGAATCCCTGGAATCCCCCCTGCCCCACACCTATCTGGGCTTCCCCAGGAACGAGCACCAGCCCATCCCGGTGCCCAGCGTCTCGCCCGAGCATTACTGCCGCATGGTGGAGAAGGCCCAGGAATACATCGCCGCCGGCGACATCTTTCAGGTGGTGCTGTCCCAGCGCCTGGCGGTGCCCTTCCGGCTGCCGCCATTTTCGCTGTACCGCTCGCTGCGCCGGCTCAATCCCAGCCCGTTCCTGTTCTTCCTGGATCTGGGCGAGTTCCAGCTGGTGGGCTCCAGCCCGGAAATCCTGGTCCGCCTCAGGGACGAGAAGGTCACCATCCGCCCCATCGCCGGCACGCGCCGCCGGGGCAAGACCCCCGCCGAGGACGAGGAACTGGCCGCCGACCTGCTGGCCGATCCCAAGGAACTGGCCGAGCACCTGATGCTGCTCGATCTCGGCCGCAACGACGTGGGCCGGGTGGCCTCCATCGGCTCGGTCGAGGTCACCAAGAAGATGGCGGTGGAATACTATTCCCACGTCATGCACATCGTCTCCAACGTCGAAGGCCGGATCCGCGAGGGCTGCGACGCCATGGACGCCCTGATGGCCGGCTTTCCGGCGGGCACCACCTCGGGTGCGCCCAAGATCCGCGCCATGGAGATCATCGACGAGTTGGAGACCGAGCGGCGCTCGTTCTATGCCGGCGCCATCGGTTATTTCGACGGCAACGGCAACATGGACACCTGCATCGCGCTCAGGACCACCCTGGTCAAGGACGGCACCATGTACGTCCAGGCGGGTGCGGGCATCGTCGCCGATTCGGTGCCGCTGTCCGAGCACGAGGAATGCATGAACAAGGCCCGCGCCCTGGTGCGCGCCGCCGAGGACGCCATCGACTACACCCTGGTCAAGCAGTAGGGTCCCCTTTTCCAAAGAAGGGGTTGCAATCCATTTCCGCCTCCCGCATATTGCGAGTCATTCGCATTTGCATTTGGAGGGTGTGATGGGGTTCATCGAAGGCCGGACGATCCAGAACCGGCGGGCCATGACCGCCAGGGACTATATCTGGCTGGCGGTGCTGGGCGCCGTCGAGCGTGCGCCCCTGTCCGTGGACGACGCCATCCAGGCGGTGGCCGCCCTGACCGGTCCGGCCTGGGCGCCGGTGTCGCAGCTGATATTCGACGCCATGGACGACATGCTGGCGGACGGCCTGCTCAATCCGGTGGAGCGCTCCACCCGCCTGGCCATCACCGGCGACGGGCGGCGGCGGCTGCATGATCTGATCGCCCAGCCGCTGACCGCTCCGCTGTCCACCTTCGGCCAGGTGGGCATCCGCCTCAAGCTGGCCTTCCTCGACCTGGTCCCGCCGGCGGTGCGCCGTCGCCAGATCGATGCCCTGTTGCGTTCGTGCGATTGCGAGTTGTCCACCCGCACGTCGACCTGCCCGGCCTGGGCCCTGAACGGCGCACTCGGCCGGGTGTGGCTGGACCATCAGGTGGACGCGCTGGAAGAAACCGCCGAGGTTCTGCGCCGTCTGGCGCGGGCCGAGGGAACGGCCCTGTCGGAGGACTAGATCCGCCCTTCGAACCCGAAGCCCGCCGCATCGACGGCCTGGCGGACCTGCGCCTCGTCGGCACCGTCCACGGTCACCGCCTTGTTGCCCAGATCGACCTCGACCTTGGCGCCGGGGGCGATTTCCTGAATGGCCGAGGTCACCGACTTGGAACAGCCGCCGCAGCTCATGCCGGTGACGCGGTAGGTGGTGGACATGGTGTGTCTCTCCATGACGATTGCGTTGGGAGAAGTGTGAACCTTCCAGCACCTGGAAGGTCAAGCGCTGTTTCAGCCGCCGTTGCCCATGCGGATGACGGTGCTGACCGGCACCAGCACGAAGCCTCGGGCTTCCAGGCCGGGCAGCCAGCCGGCCAGGGCCTCGATGGTGCCGTCGTGGGGATGGCCGATGGCGATGGCGGCACCGTGCTTGCGGGCATAGGCCTCGGTCTTGGCCAGCTGCCCCCGCACATGGGCGACGCCCTGATCATTGTCGAGGAAGACGTGACGGGCGGCGAAGGGCACGCCGAAATGCCGGGCCACCTCGGCCCCCACCGTACGCTCCGAGGTCACCGAATCGATGAAGGCCAGGCCGCGCCGGCGCAATTCCCCCATCACCACCCGCATGCCCGCCGCATCCGAGGTGAAGCGCGAGCCCATGTGGTTGTTGATGCCCACATAGCCGTCGAAGCGCGACAGCCCCCAATCCAGGCGGCGGCGGATCTCCTCGGCCGAAAGGCCCACCTCCAGCACTTCCGGTCCGGGATCGTAGCTGTGGCTTTGCGGCTGCATGGGGACGTGGACCATCAGTTCGTGGCCGCGCGCCCTGGCGTCGTGGGCCTGGCGCGCCACGTCGTCGGCATAGGTCATGTAGGACAGCGTCAGCGGCCCCTTGAGCTGGGCCATGCGCTCGCTGCGGCGGCGGTCGATGCCGAGATCGTCGATGACGATGGCGATCACCGGCCGCCCGCCGGTCTTCGGAACCGGCAGGGCGTTCTTCAGCCATACCGCCGCCCCGGCCGGGGGCAGCTTGACCTCGGGGCTCGGCGGCGGCGGCGCGGGCGCCAGCGACACCACGTCGGAGGCATGGCCGAATTCCAGGGCCTCGGACGAGCCGGGATCGGGGCGCGGCGGCGGCGGGGCCAGCAGCGGCCGGCCCTCGTCCTCGTCGGGTGCGGCGGACGGAGACGGCGGCGGCGGGGGAGCGGCGGCGATCACCGGGGCGGGGGCCTGTTCGGCGCCGGGCGGAGGCTTGGACGACTTGCCCGACCACAGGCCCAGGGCCATGCCGATGGCGACGCCGATGGCCAGCACGCCGACCATCAGGGCGACCAGCACGGCGGGCCGCTCCCACAGGGGCGTCTTGTTGCCCATCAGCATGCGCCTGACGTCTCGCCGACCCACGTCTCATCACCCCAGTTGAAGCCGTCATCCTTGTAAGGCCAAACGGCCGGGGGCGCAAAGGCTATGCCGCCTGTCATCCTGACGACCTGCGGGAGGAAGGATCCCCTCCTGCTCCGCCCGTTCAGAATCGGCACCGCACCAGCAGGCGGAGATCCCTCGCCGTGGCTCGGGATGACACTCCATTCATGTCGCCAACTCGTCCAGAATGGGGCATTCCGGGTGGTCGTCACCGCAGCACCGGGTGGTCAGGTCCAGCAGCGTGCGGCGGATGGTGTCCAGTTCGGCAATCTTGCGTTCGATGTCGGCCACGTGCTTCAGGGCGATGGCCTTGACGTCGGCGCTGGCCCGCGAGCGGTCGCGCCACAATTCCAGCAGCCCGGCCACATCAGCCACCGAAAAGCCCAGGGATCGCGAGCGGTGAATGAAGCGCAGGGTCTCCACCTCGTTGGCGGTATAGGCCCGGTAGCCCGAACTGGTGCGCCCGGCGGCCGGAATCAGCCCGACGGATTCGTAATAGCGGATGGTCTTGGCCGAGACGCCGGAACGCCGCGCCGCCTCGCCGATGTTCATTTCATCCTCCAGCGGCGCAGCAGCAGCGAGTTGCTCACCACCGACACCGACGACATGGCCATGGCCGCGCCGGCGATGACGGGGGTAAGCCATCCCAGGGCGGCGGCCGGAATGGCCACCACGTTGTAGGCGAAGGCCCAGAACAGGTTCTGGCGGATCTTGGCGGTGGTGGCGCGCGAGATGCCGATGGCCTCGGGCAGCCGGGCGGGGTCGCCCTTGACCAGGGTGATGCCCGCCGCCTGCATGGCCACGTCGGTGCCGGTACCCATGGCGATGCCGATATGGGCGGCGGCAAGCGCCGGGGCGTCGTTGATGCCGTCGCCCACCATGGCCACCACCTTGCCCTCGCCCTTCAGGCGGCGGATTTCAGCCTCCTTGTCCTCGGGCAGCACCTCGGCCAGCACCCGGTCCACTCCGGCGGCTTTGGCCACGGCCGCCGCCGCCCGCCCGTTGTCGCCGGTCAGCATCACCGTCTCGAGGCCCAAAGCCTTCAGCCGCGCCACCGCCTGGGCCGCGCTGGGCTTGACCGGGTCGGCCACCGCGACGAAGCCCAGCATGGCGGGGCCTTCCGCCACCCACATCAAGGTGCGGCCCAGTGCCTGCTGCGCCTCGGCGTCCTGGGCCAGCGAACCGGGATCGATGCCGCGCTCGGCCATCAGGCGATTGCTGCCGATCAAGAGGGTGCGGCCCTCCACCTCGGCCTCCAGCCCCCGGCCGGGCAGCGAGCGGAAGGCGCCGAGCGGCGCGAGGCCGTCGCCGGCGGCGGCCAGCAGGGCGCGGGCCAGGGGATGCTCGCTGCCCTGCTGGGCCGAGGCGCCCAGACGCAGTAGACCGGCCTCGTCACCATCGGCGGATTTGATGGCGGCCACCGCCGGACGGCCCTCGGTCAGGGTGCCGGTCTTGTCGAACACCACCACCTGGACCTTGTGGGCCAGTTCCAGCGCCTCGGCGTCCTTGATGAGAATACCGTGCCGCGCCGCCAGCCCGGTGCCGACCATGATGCCGGTGGGGGTGGCGAGACCCAGGGCGCAAGGGCACGCGATGACCAGCACCGACACCGCCGCCACGAAGGCGGTCTGCAGGTCGCCAACCATCAGCCACCAGCCGAGGAAGGAGAGCGCGGCGATCGCCGTCACCACCGGCACGAAGACGTTGGAGATGCGGTCCACCAGCTTCTGTACCGGCGCCTTGGCGGCCTGGGCCCCCTGGACCATGCGGATGATGCGGCTGATGGTGGATTGCGCGCCCACCCGCGTCGCCTCGACACGGAGCAGCCCCTCGCCGTTGACCGCGCCGGCCACCACCTCGTCACCGGCGCCCTTGGCCACCGGAAGGCTTTCCCCGGTGATCAGGGATTCATCCATCTGGGAGGCCCCGTCCACCACCTTGCCGTCCACCGGGGCGCGCTCGCCGGGGCGGACCAGCACCACCTCGCCCACCGCCACCAGGGCGGCGGGAACCTCGATGACCAGCCCGTCGCGCTCCACCCGGGCGGTGTCGGGCTTCAGCCGCATCAGGGCGCGGATGGCGCCTGCCGCCGAGCGCTTGGCTCGGCCTTCCAGAAGCTTGCCCAGCAGCACCAGGGTGATGACCACGGCGGCGCCCTCGAAATAGAGATTGCCGTGATGGGCATCGCCGGCCAGCACATGCCAGGCCGACAGGCCGAAGGCGGCCGAGGTGCCCAGCACCACCAGCACGTCCATGTTGCCCGCGCCGCCCTTGAGCGAGGCCCAGGCACCGGTATAGAACCGCGCCCCGATCCAGAACTGGACGGGCGCGGCCAGCAGCAGCTGAATCTCGGCCGGAATCATGACGTGCAGCCCCGCCATGTCGAGCGCCATCTGGCCGACCAGCGGCAGGGTCAGCAGGGTGGAAAGCACCAGAAGGCGCAGGTGGCGGGCGGATTCAGCGGCATGCTCCGCCTCTTCCCGGTCCAGATCCTCGTCGCCGCTCTGGGCGAGGTCGGCCTGGAACCCGGCCTTGACGATGGCCGACACCAGGTCCTCTGGCCGTGCCTGGTCGGCGTCGAAACGGATGTCGGCCCGTTCGGCCGCCAGGCTGACCAGCGCCTGCTCGACGCCCGCCACCTTGCCCAGCACCCGCTCCAGCCGGGTGGAACAGGCGGCGCAGGTCATCCCCTTGACGGGCAGGGACAGGCTTTGGCTGGTCATGGCGGCACCTTCGCAATTCATAGGGTGCCCCCAGTGTTGACCTTCCAGCAACTGGAAGGTCAACACCTGTTTTCATCCGCCTCAGGCCGACTTGACGTTGCCCAGGAACGTGGCCACCACGCCGCGCAGGGACTCGGCCAGACGGTTCAGCGTCTGCACCGAGGACAGCACCGAGGTCGCCACCGCGCCGGTTTCCTCGGCCGCCTGGGTGACGCCGCTGATATTGGCCGACACTTCCTGGGTGCCGGACGCCGCCTGCTGGACGTTGCGGGCGATCTCGGCGGTGGCGGCGCTCTGCTCCTCGACGGCCGAGGCGATGGCCGCCGAAATCTGGTTGATCTCCTCGATACGCTTGACGATGCCGCCGATGGCGTCCACCGCCTGCCGGGTGGCGTCCTGCACGGCGGAGATCTGCTGGCTGATCTCCTCGGTGGCGCGGCCGGTCTGGTTGGCGAGGTTCTTCACCTCGCCCGCCACCACGGCGAAGCCCTTGCCGGCATCGCCGGCCCGGGCCGCCTCGATGGTGGCGTTCAAGGCCAGCAGGTTGGTCTGGGACGCGATGTCGTTGATCAGGCTGACCACGTCGCCGATCGTGGCCGAGCTTTCCGCCAGGCCGGTGACCGTCTGGTTGGTCTTCGAAGCTTCCTCGGCGGCCATCCGGGCCACATGCGAGGATTGGGTGACCTGACGGCCGATCTCGTGGATGGAGGACGCCAGTTCCTCGGCGGCGGCGGCCACGGTCTGGACGCTGGACGAGGCCTCCTCGGTGGCGGCGGCGACCAGCACCGTCTGGCGGCTGGTCTGTTGCGCCGTGGCGCTCATGCTCTGAGCCGCCTCCTCCATGCTGTGCGAGGCGGTGGAGACCTCGCCCAGCATGCGCGTCACCGCCTGGTCGAAATCACCGGTAAGAGCCTCGATGGCGCGGCCGCGCACCAGGTTGCGCTCCTGCGCCGTCCGCTGCTCCGCTTCCAGCTGCTCGGAGCGGATCATGTTCTCCTTGAAGGTCTGCATGGCCGCGGCCATGCGCCCCACCTCGTCGGCCCGCCCCTGGGCCGGAATGACCACCGACATGTCCTTGTCCGCCAGACGGTTCATGGCGGCGGTCATGGCGATGACGGGAGTGGCGATGCTGTTGCGCAGCATCAGGCCGAAAGCCACCACCAGGGCGAGCACGACGGCCACCGAGCCGATCAGAACGGCCCTGGACCAGGTGTACAACGCCTCGGCCGTCTGGGTCGCCCCTTTCGCGCCATCCTCGTTGATCTGCACCGCCTTGGCGGCATGCATCTGGGAATCGGCATAGAGCTTGAGATTGGCCAGCACCAGATCGCGGGCCTCGTTGTTCTGATTCTTGCGCGACAGCTCCAGCACCTTGGCCACCATGGCGTCATACTCGCCCATCACCTTGACCCAGGCCTCGTAATTGGCCCGCTCCTCGGGGGTGGCGATTAAAGCGGCGTAGCGCTCTTTGGATGCCAGGAACTCCTTGTTCTGCCCCTCCAGAATCCGCTCGACCTCGGCCATCTGCGCATCGTCGGTGGTCAGGATGTGGCGATACATGGTGGCCCGCTGCTTGGCCTGCAATCCCTCCACTTTCCTGGCTTCACCGACGCCTGGAAGCCAGTTCTCCGCTATATCCAAGGCCGCCATATTCATGGCCGCCATGCGGTTGATGGTGAACACCGACAGGCAGACAACGACTAAAAGAATAAAACCAAAAGCAATGAGCAGCTTTTGAGCAACATTGAAGCGATCAAGCATGGCTCAGCCCCTTGAAATCAAAGGCTCTGACAGGCTGCCCTCGCCCCGCCCGACCTTAGGAATACTCCACCCAGGAATTGGGTATGGCTTATGGAATTACAACCCCCCACCGATCCGCGATGAAAAGCGCCATCGGCCAGCCTTCGGACCGCCTTGGCAGTTGACACGCCCGCCCGTCCGAGTAGGTTTCTTGCGACTCGATTGAATTGAATTCATCGGCCAGGGTGGGGGCATGGAGTATTTTCTCCAGCAATTGATAAATGGATTAACTCTGGGCGCCATCTATGGCCTGGTGGCGCTTGGCTACACCATGGTTTACGGCGTGCTGGGCATGATCAATTTCGCCCACGGCACCATCTACATGGTGGGCGCGTTCATTTCGCTGATCACCTTCCTGGCCTGTACCACGGTTCTGGGCACCTCGGTGCCGCTGGCCCTGGTGGTGACCCTGTTCGCCGCCATGGGGCTGACCGCGCTGTGGGGCTGGACGGCCGAGCGGGTGGCCTATCGGCCCTTGCGCGCCGCCCCCAGGCTGGCGCCGCTGATCTCGGCCATCGGCGTCTCGATCATCTTGCAGAACTTCGTCGCCCAGGCTCAAGGAGCGCGGGCCAAGCCGCTGCCCCCCGTCTTCAGGGGCGGCGTCACCCTGATGGAGGGCGGCGACTTCTCGGTCAGCCTCAGCTGGATGCAGATCGTCATCATGGCGCTGACCCTGGGCCTGATGGCGGTGTTCACCTGGGTGATCACGCGGACCGCCCTGGGCCGCGCCCAGCGGGCCTGCGAGCAGGACATGAAGATGGCGTCGCTGCTGGGCATCGACGTGGACCGGGTGATTTCCACCACCTTCGTCATCGGCGCCGGACTGGCCGGCGTGGCCGGCATGATGGTGACCCTCTATTACGGGGTGATCGACTTCTATATCGGCTTTCTGGCCGGGATCAAGGCGTTCACGGCAGCCGTTCTGGGCGGCATCGGCTCGCTGCCCGGCGCCATGCTGGGCGGGCTGCTGATCGGCCTGATCGAGGCCTTCTGGTCCGCCTATTTCTCCATCGAGTACAAGGACGTCGCCACCTTCACCATCCTGGTGGCGGTGCTGGTCTTCCGCCCCACCGGCCTGTTGGGCAAGCCCGACGTGGAGAAGATCTGAGATGCGGGGCGGCGAGCTTCGCGCGGCTCTCGTGGATGCCGTCCTGGGCGGGCTGGTGGCCGCCGCCATGGCGTTACCCATGCTGGGCGTGCGCCTGGAGGATTCGGCCAGCGGGCTCAGCCTGTCCAACCGCCTGGACTGGGTTGCGTGGTCGGCGGCCATCGTGGCCGGCGGACGCCTGCTGATCGGCTTTGTCCGCCATTCCCTGGCCGGAAAAATTCCCGGCACGCCCGCTCCGCCGCGACAGGTGATGGTCTATGTGGGCTGGGCCATGGTGGCCTTCGCCCTGGTTCTGCCCTTCCTGCCGTTCGCCGGGCGCAACGTGGTGGACAAGGCCACCCTGGTGCTGATCTACGTCATGCTGGGCTGGGGCCTCAACATCGTGGTGGGGCTGGCCGGGCTTCTGGACCTGGGCTTCGTCGCCTTCTATGCCGTGGGGGCCTATTCCTACGCCCTGCTCTCCCAGACCTTCGGCCTGTCGTTCTGGGTCTGCCTGCCGCTGGCCGGCGTTCTGGCCGCCCTGTTCGGCATGATCCTGGGCTTTCCCGTGCTCCGCCTTCGAGGCGATTACATCGCCATCGTCACCATGGGCCTGGGCGAGATCATCCGGGTGGTGCTGCAGAACTGGCAGGACGTCACCGGCGGCCCCAACGGCATCTCCGGCATCGAGCGGCCGTCGTTCTTCGGCCTGTCGTTCAAGATGGTCCCGCCCGAAGGCCAGAAGGGCTTCGCCGAGTTCTTCGGCCTGGACTATTCCGCCGACCACCGGGTGATCTTCCTGTATTTCCTGATCCTGGTTCTGGCGCTGCTCACCAACCTGTTTACACTGCGCATCCGCCGCCTGCCGGTGGGCCGTGCCTGGGAGGCGTTGCGCGAAGACGAGATCGCCTGCCGCTCGCTCGGCATCAACCCCACCACGGTCAAGCTGTCGGCCTTCGCCACGGGGGCCATGTTCGCCGGTTTCGCCGGGTCGTTCTTCGCGACGAGGCAGGGCTTCATCAGCCCGGAAAGCTTCACCTTCATCGAATCGGCGGTGATCCTGGCCATCGTGGTTCTGGGCGGCATGGGCAGCCAGATCGGCATCGTGCTGGCCGCCCTGCTGCTGGTCGGCCTGCCCGAATGGTTCCGCGAGCTGCAGCAATTCCGCATGCTGGCCTTCGGCGCCGCCATGGTGCTGATCATGCTGTGGAAGCCCAGCGGCCTGATGTCGACGCGCGAGCCCACCATTCGCCTGGGAGAGGCGAAATGAGCGGGCCTTTGTTGAACGTCGAACACGTGACCATGCGCTTCGGCGGCCTGTTCGCGGTCAACGACCTGTCGTTCTCGGCGCGGCCCCAGGACATCACCGCGGTAATCGGCCCCAACGGGGCGGGCAAGACCACCCTGTTCAACTGCATCACCGGCTTCTACAAGCCGCAGGTGGGGCGCATCACCCTGAACCACCCGTCGGGACCCATGCTGCTGGAGCGGCTGGACGACTACACCATCACGGCCAAGGCGGGGGTGGCGCGGACCTTCCAGAACATCCGCCTGTTCGCCCGCATGAGCGTGCTGGAGAACCTGATCGTCGCCCAGCACACGGCGCTGATGCGGGCCTCCCTGTTCTCGCTGGCCGGGCTGCTGGGCCTGGCGCGCTACGCCCAGGCCGAGGCCCGGGCGGTGGAGCGGGCGCGGCACTGGCTGGACAAGGTGGGTCTCACCCCCTTCGCCGACGAGGAGGCGGGCAGCCTGCCCTATGGCCATCAGCGCCGCCTGGAAATCGCGCGGGCCATGTGCACCGAGCCGGTGCTGCTGTGCCTGGACGAGCCGGCCGCCGGCCTCAACCCGCGCGAATCCGCCGAGCTCAACCGTCTGCTGCTGGATATCCGGGCCGAGAACGGCATCGGCCTGCTGCTGATCGAGCACGACATGAGCGTGGTGATGGAGATTTCCGACCATATCGTGGTGCTGGATTACGGCAAAAAGATCGCCGAGGGCGCGCCGGCCGCCATCAAGGCCGACCCGGCGGTGATCCGCGCCTATCTGGGCGAGCCCGACGAAGAGGAGGCCGGCTGATGCTGCGCATCGAGGGCCTTCACTCGGGCTACGGCCGCATCCAGGCGCTGCACGGCGTCGACATCAACGTGGCCGAGGGCGAGATCGTCGCCCTGGTGGGCGCCAACGGGGCGGGCAAGACCACCCTTCTGATGACCATCTGCGGTAATCCCCGGGCCACTTCGGGCCGGGTCGTCCTGGCGGACGAGGACATCACCGCGCTTCCCACCCACCACATCATGCGCCGGGGCCTCGCCCACTCGCCGGAGGGGCGGCGCATCTTCCCGCGCATGAGCGTGCTGGAAAACCTGCAGATGGGCGCCGCCATGGCCAACCCCGCCCATTTCGACCAGGATCTGGAGCGGGTGCTGGGCCTGTTCCCCCGCCTCAAGGAGCGTCTGGCCCAGCGCGGCGGCACCCTGTCGGGGGGCGAGCAGCAGATGCTGGCCATCGGCCGCGCCCTGATGAGCCGCCCCAAGATCCTGCTGCTGGACGAGCCGTCCCTGGGGCTGGCCCCCCTGGTGGTGCGTCAGATCTTCGAGATCGTCGCCGAGATCAACCGCGAGCAGGGCGTCACCGTCTTCCTGGTGGAGCAGAACGCCTTCCACGCCCTGAAACTGGCCCATCGCGGCTATGTCATGGTCAACGGCAAGGTCACCATGAGCGGCACGGGGGCCGAATTGCTGGCCAACGAGGAAATCCGCGCCCATTACCTGGGGGGAGGTCACGGATGATCACCTCGGTCCCCGTCTTCATCGGCTTGACCCTGATCCTGTTCGGCGGCTGCGCCTTCATGACCGGCCAGGCCCTGGCCTCCACCTGGCGGCCGGTCTGGCAGGTGATCCCCTATGCCCTGCTGCTGGGCGCCGCCGACCGTTTCCTCGGCTTCGCCCTGTTCGGCGGCCAATTGCTGTCCCTTACCGGCTGGCTGCTGGACAGCGCCGTCCTGGTGGCCATCGGGCTGTTGTCGTGGCGGCTGACCCAGGTGCGGCGCATGGCCGACCAGTATCCCTGGCTCTACGTGCGCACCGGGCCGTTCTCCTTGCGCAAGCTCTGAGCTACTCGGCCGGTTCCACCCGGTTGCGGCCCATGGCCTTGGCGCGGTAGAGCGCCGCGTCGGCGCGGCCCAGGCAGGCCTCCAGCCCCTCGCCCGCCCCCACCCTGCACTCGGCGACGCCGAAGCTGGCGCTGAGCGTGATGGGCTCGCCGCCGCCTACCGGCACCTGCAGCCCGGCCAGCCGGATACGCAGGCGCTCGGCCACCACCAGGGCGGGATTGAGCGAGGTTTCCGGGAGCGCGATGGCGAATTCCTCGCCCCCCATGCGGCCGATGATGTCCTGGTCGCGCAGCAGGTCGCGGGCCATGACCACGAAGGCCTTCAGCGCCTCGTCGCCGGCGGCGTGACCCCGCTCGTCGTTGATGCGCTTGAAATGGTCGAGATCGATCATCAGCAGCGACATGGGACGGCCATAGCGGCCGGCGCGCTGGATCTCCGACGCCGTCGACTGCATGAAGTGCCGCCGGTTGCAGGCGTCGGTGAGGAAGTCGGTGGTCGCCAGCTGCACCAGTTCCTTCTGGACGCAGGCGCGCTCGAGGGCCAGGCCGATTCGCCGCGCCAGTTCGCGCACCAGTTCCCGTTCCGAGGTGGAAAAGGCCTCATCGCCCTCGGCCGGCGGGGTTTCGGTCCAGCAGATCTCGATGCGTCCGGCCGGGCGAGAGCCGGCGAACACCTGCGCCTCCAGGCGGCAGGCGGTCTCGACGAAGCCGGGGGTCTGGACGATGCCGCTGGGCAGCAGGCCGGGCAGGCAGCTCAAGCGGACACAGATGGTCTCCGGCTTCAGCCAGGCGGTGGGAGCCTTGGCCACCACCTGCTCCAGCGCCACCTGCAACGGCAGTTCCGGCGATTCCAGGATGCGCGACACGCCGTACATGCAGTCGATCTGGCGCATGCGCCGTTCCAGCTGGCGATTGGCCTCCAGCGCGGCGTCGCGGGCCTCGCGCACCAGAATTTCGGCGCGCTTCCTGTGAATGGCGTAGCGGAACGACCGCGACAGCGATTCCGCGTCGATCTTGGCCTTCAGCAGGTAGTCCTGGGCGCCGTGCTCGAGCGCCATCAGCGCCTGCTGGTCGTCGTCGTGGTTGGTGAGCACCACCACCGCCAGTTCCGGCGCCGCGCCGCAAAAGCGCCGCACCGTCTCGTCCCCCACGGAATCGGGAAGCGTCAGGTCGAGGAAAATGACGTGGTAGCGCTTGCGCTGGATGAATTCCAGGGCCGAGGCCAGCGATACGGCGTGATCCACCTTGACGTTGGGGACCTTTTCCAGCTCGGCCAGCGTCAACAGGGCCTGGGTCGGAGAATCCTCGACCAGCAGTGCGAACATGGTTTCCGACAAGGTCCAGCCATCCCCTCGAACATCGGGCTCGCCCAAGCCCGTCCTGGCAATACTAGCGGCCTGCGCAGGTTTACGAAAGCGTGATGCGTGGTCTCGACGAATGCCATATCATCGCCCCAATTCCGCGCGATTCTATCGTCGGTTCACCTGCGTTCGAGGATGTCGATCATGCGCCGCCTGCCCGCCCTTGCTTTTGTGACTTTCGCAGGCCTGGCGCTCGCCGCCTGCCAGAGCGTAGACAACACCGCCGGCAGCCCCAGCGTCTATATCGATCCGGGCAGCGTCGGCCCGGTGAAGGGTGTGGGCATCGAATCCCAGGACATCATCGGCATGACCGACCAGATGATGCGCGACATGCTGAGCCAGCCGCGCCTGGCCAACGCCCAGGTGCCGCCCAACGTCATCATCGATTCCGAATACTTCTACAACGAGAGCTCGTCGCGCCTGAACAAGAACTCCATCACCGACCGCCTGCGGGTGGGGCTGAACCGCGCCGCCTCGGGGCGCATGCAGTTCGTCGGGCGCAACTACGCCGATATGGTGGCCAAGGAGCGCGAGCTGAAGCGCCAGGGCGTGGTGGACAAGGCGACGCTTCCCGCCGCCCGCGCGCCGAAGGGCGGCGATTACCGTCTGGGCGGGCGCATCACCTCGCTGGATTCCCGCGATCCCAAGACCGGCATGATGCAGCGCTACAACCAGATCGTCTTCGAGATGGTCGACCTGGAAACCTCGGAAATCGTCTGGAGCGGCATCTACGAATTCGCCAAGGCCGCCCAGGACGACATCATCTACCGCTAGCCCAAGGGGAACACTCCCATGGCCGCCCGGCCTTCCTGGTTGAGTGTGGTGGTGATCGCCGGACTGGCGTCGGGCTGCGTGACCACGCGCGAACGGGAAGTCAGCCCGGCGCCCGCGGTGGTCCAGGCCTATCTGGAGGACAAGCCGACCGAGCTTCGCCGCCACTTCTTCATTGCCCAGGCCCAAGGTGACCGCAACCGGGTGCTCAACCACATGCGCCTGGGGCTGGCCAGCTTCGCCATGGGCCGCGACCGGCTGGCCGAACAGCTGTTCGACGACGCCCTGGTCGGCATCGAGGCCATCTACGCCGACAACGAGGAAGCCCGCAAGGCCCGCGGCCTGTGGGTCAAGGAAGGCATCAAGGATTTCAAGGGCGAGCCCTACGAGCGCGCCATGGCCTATTACTATCGCGGCCTGCTCTACCTCAAGGCCGGCGATTACGAGAATGCCCGGGCCAGCTTCAAGGGCGGCATGCTGCAGGACGCCTTCGCCGAGGAAGAGCAGTACCGCGCCGATTTCGCCCTGATGCCCTTCCTCCAGGGCTGGGCGGCCCATTGCTCGGGCAACGAATCGCTGGCCGCCGAGGACTTC
Organism: Magnetospirillum sp. ME-1; assembly: GCF_002105535.1. Lineage (GTDB taxonomy): Bacteria > Pseudomonadota > Alphaproteobacteria > Rhodospirillales > Magnetospirillaceae > Phaeospirillum. Next base: position 2,000,370 of record NZ_CP015848.1, read on the forward strand.
AAGGAATTCCGCGCCATCAACAAGGACGCCCCCCTGCCGCGCGATCACGACAACGTGCTGGTGCTGGTGGAGACCGGCACCGCCCCGGTGAAGATCTCCGACGGGCCACGCCTGAAGATCAAGCGCAGCGGCTCGACCGAGACGGTCAGCATCGCCTGGACCGATCCCGACCGGCCCAAGGACCATCCCACGGGAAATGCCGTACTGCTGGAGGACATCTTCCGCCAGGCCTCGACCCGGGGCGGGCGGCCCTTCGATTCCATTCTGGAAGGCAAGGCGGAGTACAAGGACACCGCCGACACCGTGGGCAACGTCGCCCTGATCGGCGCGGCGGTGGCCGCCAAGGTGGCGACCGATCGCCCCCGCTATCGCGAGACCAAGGAACAGCGCGAAGCCCGCCAGCAGGCCCAGGCCGGTGCGGCCCTGGTCGGCGCCGGACTGGCGGTGATCGGCGGCCTGTCCAAGCTGTTCGCCAGCACCATCGAATCCCAGGCCGACACCCGCTACTGGGACAACCTCTCCGACCGGGTGCAGGGGCTGACCCTGGCCCTGCCCGACAAGGTCGCCACCATCGACGTCTCGTTCCAGTCGCCCGGCGGCGCGCCGCTGGAAACGGTGGCGCGCCCCATTCAGCGGGCCGGCAAGTGCGGCCTGGTCTGGGCCCGGCACGGCTCGGCCGTTCCCCGCAACCCGCGCGCCCCCAATTCTGTTCCCGCCGAGGTGATGGCGTCCCCCGTCGTCATTCCGGCGGCAGAGCCTAAAGCCCCGGAGTCCAAATCCAAGGAGTCATCGCCATGAAGCGCCTGCTCGTTCCCGCCTTCGGCCTGTTGCTGCTGGGCGGCTGCGCCTCGCTGGACCCCGCGCCCCAGTGCGACATGAGCCGCGTCGCCAGCCAGCGCGATCTGGTCGCCGGCCCCGCCATGGTCGAGGGCTCGTCCTCGCCCCTGAAGGAAATGCCCATGAATTCGGTGAGCATCACCGATCCCAGCATCATCCGGAAGCTCTACGTGCGCTCCATCGCCGCAAGGCGAACCGAGACGGGAACGGTCGAGGTGCTGGCCCAGGTGGTCAACTGCACCGACTTCCCGCAGAACGCCGAGGCCCGCACCCAGTTCTACGCCGCCGACGGCGCGGCGTCCGAGCCGGTCAGCGCCTGGCGCCGGATGCAGTTCGGGCCGCGCACGTCGGTCACCTACCGCGAGCTGTCCTTGGGCGACAAGGCCGTGGACGGCTACATGATCGAGATGAGGGAAGGCAAATGATCACCCGTCTCCTGGCCGTATCGGCCCTCGCCTTGCTGGTTCCCCTGGTGGCCGAGGCCCAGACCGTCGGGCCCAAGGTGCCGCCCTATCAGGCCCCGACCAAGGTCGCTCCGCCCGCCCGCGACGGTGCCGATTCCCTGGACGCCGCCGCGGCCAGGCCCAACCCGTTCAAGCCCCAGGACGACGTCATCGCCCGCTTCAGGGATGCCTACGCCCAGGGCGGACGGCCGCGCCTGGCCTTCTGGTGGAACCGGCAACTGTCGGACACCCTGGCCCAGTGGTATTCCGAGACCCGCACCGTCACCGCCGACAAGAGCCGCAATTCCACCGAGGGCGACCTGACCCTCAAGCAGTCGGGCGGAAAGCAAAGCGTCACCGAGACCCAGCGCCGCGCCGGCGATGCGGCCGAGCGTCCGGCGCGGGCCGAGACCTGGGAATGGGAGTTCCAGGACGGCTTCCTTGCCCCCTTCCTGCAGGCCGACGCGAGCGTGGTCGACCGCACCATGATCACCCGCATCATGGGGGCGGGCGCCGAGGAGATCGATCCCAAGACGGTGGAAGTGATGGCCATGCAGACCATGGCCGACCTGATGGTCGAGGTCCTGGTGGCCGATTCGGCCCAGTCCACCACCGGCTACGAACTGCGCGCCCGCATCCTGGACGTCAAGACCGGACGGGTGCTGGCCATGGTCAACAGCCGGGCGCTGAAGGAATGGCAGAAGACCGACAAGGTCACCGCCAGCTCCAAGGGCTTCGACCTGCCCGACGAGGACGACGAAAGCTTCGGCCCCGAGCGCGCCGACCAGCGCTACAAGGCCACGCCGTCAGGCTTCGAAAGGAAGCGCAAGCCGCCCAAGCTTGCGGCCGTCGCCCACAACCTGGCCACCAACGTGATGAGCGCCATGCTGCCGCGCCTGGAAGGCGGAGCCGGTCCGGTGGCGAAGAGTGAACCCGGCGCGCCCACATCCATCACGCCGCCCCCAGCCGCTCCCGCGGCCACGGCCAAGCCCGTGCCCAACGACAGCGCCGTGCCGCTGCCCGAGGTGGAGGCCAAACCCCTGCCCGCCCCCGAGAAGGCGGCGAAAGTGGAACCGCAGAAAGCCGAAACGGGGCCTGGAGCGGAAGAACCGCCCATGCCCCGCCCGACCAAACAGTAACCGGGAGTCGGACTCCCGGGCACTGAAAACAGCCTGTCATCCCGACGACCATCGGGAGGAGGGATCTCGTCCTGGCCCGGCTTGCCGGAATCGGCACCAATGGTCCAGGCGGAGATCCCTCGACTTCGCTCGGGATGACGGGACGTCGTTGCCGCTCCTACTGGCAGTCGGAAACCGCCACCTTACAGCCCTTGCCGCAGGCTTCCAGGGCGTTGGCCTTGGCCTCGCCCTCGGTGCTGCCCCAGCCCACGCCGGTGTAGTCCCGGGAGGTGGCGTAGGCGCCGCAGGTGTCGTAGCGCACCGCCACCTTGCAGCTGCTGTTGCCGGCCTTCTTGCACTCACGCACCGCGTCGATGCCTGCCTCCTCGCGGGTGGAGCCGCTGCCGACACCGAAACCCACCTCGCTGGCCTTGGTCGCGTCGGCGTCATCGACGGCGATGGCGCCCGCCGCCCAGGCGGAACCGGTCAGAGCAATTCCCGCCGCCATCACCGCGGCCATGATCATCTTCTTCATCGTCAACCCCTCCTGAGGCATTTATTCAGCCTCTGGAAGCCTACCCCCCCAGGCAGATTCCAACCATTCCAAAATTGTTGCGGTTTCTTACATCCGCCGGATGCCCGGGCCGGGACGGCAGGATTCCCGCCGCCCCGGTCGGCGAGGAAACTAGCAGCCGAAGGCGAAGGCGGTCTCGGTGCCGTCGTCCCAGCCGTCCCACATGTAATCCTCGGCGATGCCGTCGGCGATCAGGCGGAAGGCGTACCGGGCCTGATCCAGATAGAAGCCGCAATAGGCCCCGATCCTGTCCATGCCGCCATTGGCCTCATGCGCCTCGGCCGGACAGGGCGAGCCGCAGAAATGCCGTACCGGACAGGTGGAGCAGGCCTTGATGTCTTCCACCTTGCGCCCGGTCACCAGCTTGAAGGCCGGGCTGTCCAGCACGTCCTCTATCCGGTCGGTGAACAGGTTGCCGCCGGCGAATGACGGCAGGCCGATGAATTCCGAGCACGGGAACAGCGAACCGTCGGGGGCCAGCGCGAAGAACGACCGCCCGCCGCCGCAGGGCGAGATGTCGCACATCAGCCGCCTTGCCGTCGGCGCCAGGATGGAGATCAGGATGTTGACGAAATTGGCCACCACCAGCTTGCGGCCCGTCTGGCGGTAAAGCTGGTGGGTACGGTCCAAGGCCGCCAGATAGGCCTTGGACACCGCTTCGTCCTCGGCCCACGCCCCTTGCCCGCCCGGCTGGGTGCAGCGGACCACGTTCAGCATGCAGGCGGGCACCTCCTCGGCATGAAGGAACTCCACCATCTCGGTCAGCTGGCCCAGATTCTCGCGGTTCATGGTGCAGATGACGTTGAAGCCGGCATAGCCCCGAAGGCGGCGGATGGCGTCCACCGTCGAGGCGAACACCCCGTCGCCGGTCCAGCGCTTGCGCGAGCGGTCGGCCACCTCGGGCTTGGGCGCGTCCAGCGACAGGCCGATGCCGCAGCCCCGAGACGTCAGGAACTCCACCGCCTTGTCGTCCAGCAGGGTGGCGTTGGTCTGCACCCCGAAGCGGAAACGGTCCGAATAGCGGTCGATGGCCTCGAACATGGCGTCACGGTTGAGCAGCGGCTCGGCGCCATGGAAGATGATCTGCGGCTTCCTGCCTTCCGGCACGGTGCGGGCGAAGTACTCGTCGAGGCGCGCCATGGCCTCCATCAGCTTCTCGCGGCTCATATGCTCGCCGGTACGCCGCATTTTCTGCGGGATATAGCAGTAGGTGCAATCCAGATTGCAGCGTTCGGTAGGGTTGAAATAGACCGCCGAGGGCTTGAGATGGAAGCGCAGCATGTCCATCTCGCGGGCGAAATCGTCGCGCTTGGCGCGCCAGTCGCGCTCCAAGGCCCCGTCGTCGAGGACCGCGTCCATCTCGTCCTTGCGCACCAGCGCCCAGAAGGCGTTGTCGGCGTCGATCAGGGCGGTGTAATCGGCGTGGCCGATCTCGAAATTCTGGAGGCCGTCGGGAAGACGGCCCCCACGGAGGGGGGCCGCGACGTTCACCGCTTCACCTGCCCATGCTTAACATGAGTGTCCATCAGGACGTAATGGGACAGGCCGGTGCCCTCGGCGTCGCAGGTCTTGCGAACGGCGATGACGGGGGGGCGCGGTTTGGTCTGAGTTTTGGTCATGGCGTTAATCCTTGCGTCAGCCAAAGGGGCTTTCCGGCCGGGGCGCGGACGCGCACCAGCCGAAACCCTTTGCCATCGGATTTCGCCCCTCGTTCAACCTATGTCCGTGCAGGTCTTCTGGCTCTCGGATCAGCCACGAGACCACGCCTTCCCGGCTGTTCGCCAGTGGCTGGGGCCTGAGCGCCCCTGTGGTCCGTGTCCCCGATTACAGCGGCGGGACCGCCACGGACTTTCACCGTGTTCCGGGATGCAGGACGAACATGGCTCTACAATACCGCAATGGAGACGTCAAGTTCCGGCGGTTGTCGCGCCGAATGGGGCCTGCTATCGTCCGCTCCCCAATTGCCAAGGGAGCAGGGATCATGAAGGACGTTTCCGTCGCCATCTTGGGAGCCAGCGGCTATACCGGCGCCGAGCTTGTGCGCCTGCTGGCGCTGCATCCGGCTTTCAAGATCAAGGTGATGACCGGCGACCGCAAGGCGGGCCAGTCCATGGACTCCGTGTTCCCCCATCTGGGCGGGCTGAAGCTTCCCGATCTGGTCGCCATCGATCAGGTGGATTTCAAGACCGTCGACGCGGTGTTCTGCTGCCTGCCCCACGGCACCACCCAGGAGGTGATCGCCGCCCTGCCCGCTTCGGTCAAGGTGGTGGACCTGTCGGCCGATTTCCGGCTGTTCAATGTGGACACCTACGCCCAGTGGTACGGCCACGAGCACCGGGCGCCCGACTTGCAGAAGCAGGCGGTCTACGGCCTGACCGAGCTGGCCCGCGGCGCGGTGGCCAAGGCCCGGCTGGTGGCCAATCCCGGCTGCTATCCCACCTCGGTGCAGCTGCCGCTGATCCCGCTGCTGAAAGCCGGGCTGATCGAGGCCAGCGACATCGTCATCGACGCCAAGTCGGGTGTGTCGGGCGCCGGGCGGGCCGCCAAGGAGGCCAACCTCTATACCGAGGTGACCGAGGGCATGCACGCCTATGGCGTCGCCAGCCACCGGCATTCCCCCGAGATCGAGCAGGGCCTGTCGGAAGCCGCCGGCGCTCCGGTGCTGGTGACCTTCACCCCCCACCTGATCCCCATGAGCCGGGGCATGCTGTCGACCATCTACGTCAAGACCAGGGGGGGCGCCAAGGCCGCCGACCTGCTTGCCCGGCTGGCCGCCACCTACAAGGACGAGCCCTTCGTCCGCGTGTGTCCCGAGGGCGTGGTGCCCCACACCCGGCATGTGCGCGGCTCCAACCACTGCCTGATGAGCGTGTTCGACGACCGGGTGCCCGGGCGGATCATCATCACCTCGGTGATCGACAATCTGGTCAAGGGCGCCTCGGGCCAGGCGCTGCAGAACATGAACCTGATGTTCGGCCTGCCCGAGACCCTGGGTCTCGAACAGCAACCCCTGTTCCCGTGAGGATTTGAGATGAGCGGCAACGTCATGCCCTTCCAGGGCGTCAGCCCGACCATCGGCGAAAACGTCTTCATCGCGCCCACCGCTGTGGTGATCGGCGACACGGTGATCGGCGCCGGCACCTCGGTGTGGTTCAACTGCGTCATCCGCGGCGACGTCCACGAGATCCGCATCGGCGAACGCACCAACATCCAGGACGGCACCATCGTCCACGTCACCGGCGGCAAGCTGGGCACCTATATCGGCTCGGACATCACCATCGGCCACGGCGCCATCCTGCACGCCTGCACCCTGGAGGACGCCTGCTTCGTCGGCATGGGCGCCGTGGTGCTGGACGGCGCGGTGGTGGAATCGGGCGCCATGGTCGCCGCCGGCGCGGTGGTGACGCCGGGCAAGCGGGTCAAGGCGGGCGAACTGTGGGGCGGCAATCCGGCCAAGATGCTGCGCCGCCTGTCGGACGAGGAAATCGCCTTCTTCCCGGTTTCGGCCGAGAAGTACGTGGAACTGGCCGCCAAATACATCAAAGGCTGAGCCTAGCCCGGTGCCATACTTGCACGGGGACTTACGCCCCCCTACTCTTTCCGGCCAGGGGATAAGACGGGGTAAGCATGGCTGACAAGGGGAAGAAGGGCGGTCTGAAGACGGCGCTGGCCCGTCCTCTGGCGCTCATCGGCCGGCTGATGGGCGGCGCCAAGGCGGATGCTCCCGCCGCCCAGCCGAAAGAGGCCGCCTCCACCTCCCTGGTGGACGATTCCTTCACCCTGGCGCTGGAAGGGCTGCTGGCCGAGGATGACGGCCAGTACCAGACCAAGCTGCACCTGATCTCCCTGGTGGAGTTCCACGAGGCGGTGGGCGACAAATGGGCCCGCATCGCCGAAAAGGTCATGCTGATCGCCGAAGGTGTCATCAACCTGCACCTGGGCGCCGGCAACGTCTTCGGCCGCAAGGGCCCCGATCTGTTCGTCCTGGTGTTCCGCAACACCCCCGCCCCCGAGGCGCGCCGCCGCGCCGTGCGCATCGCCCAGGACTTAGGGACAAGACTGGTGGGCAGCCAGTTCGCCGGCCACGACCGCCCCCTGGCCCTGGCGGCGGAAATCTCGCTGGCCGACGCCCTGGACGACAACGGGGAGCTCAACCTGGCGGCCCTGGCGGCGGCCGTGACCGAGACCCGGGCGGTGATCGCCGAACAGCCCCCCGCGCCCCCGCCCATCGCTCCGCCCGATGACGTCGCCCCCCGGCGCGACCGGGGCCCGCAATGGGAGGCCATGAGCGTGGCCGAACGCAACAGGCTCGATCCCAATTGGCGCGAAGCGCCCGTGGACGGCGTCGCGCGGAGCAAGGCCGACCCCAACTGGCAATCGGTGGCCGCCGAGCGTCCGGCCGGCGACATGGCGCCGGGCCTGGACGCCGCGCCGCCGCTTCCCGGCGACGCCGCCCTGTCCCTGGTCTGGCGCCCCACCTGGATGGCCGACGGCGAGGTGATCGGCGCCTACCGGGCAAACGTCCAGCGGGTGGACGAGCCGGGCCAACCCGCCTATGAAGGCAGCCGCGCCTATCCCGCCTCGGATGGGGAATCCATCGTCAGGCTGGACAAATTCGTTGCCGGCGCGGCGGTGCGCGGCATCAAGGCGGCCATCGCCGACGGCAGTTCCGCCCGTCTGGTGGTGCCGCTGCACTGGGGCTCGCTCGGCACCTCGGCCCGCATGTCGGTGCTGGTCCCCTTCGCCGACATCCCCGAGGCGGTGCGCGCCCAGAGCCTGATCATCGACCTGTTCGGCCTGCCGGCCAATCTTGCCCCCGTGGCCCTGTCCGAAACCATCAGCGCCATCCGCCCCCTGTGCCGCGAGATCATGATCCGCGAGCCGCTGGGCCATCCCGCCCTGAACCGCGTGGCCCTGGCCGGCGTCAATCTGGTCAGCATCGACCTGGCCGAACTGCCCAATACCGACAAGACCGACGACGACCACCTGCTGGCCGGACTGCAACAGCTTCGCCGTCAGGCCGGGCCCCTGGGCCTCGAGGTCTGCGTCTGGGGCGTCCGGCGGCGCAAGGTGGTGGTGGGAACGGTGCTGGGCGGCTTCGCCATGATGAACGGGCCCGGCCTGATGAAGGACCTGCCCCGCCCGGCCAAGGTCTTGCCCGCGCCGCGCTCGCGCTTCAGCGCCGGACCGTCGTGACCGGACCGCAGATCAGGGCGGCGCTGTCCACCCTGGCCATGGTCGCGGTGATCGGCGGCGCCATCGGCTGGGCGCTGTTCCACCGACCTTGGGCCAGCGACGGAGCCGGGGCCGCCCTTTTGCTCTATGTGGCGCTGGAATGGAGCGCCATCTCGGCCGGCGGACGGCGCATGCTGGCCGCCGCCCTGCTGGCCGGGCTGGCCGCCGCCCTGGTCCTGCCCCAGCCCCTCCAGACGCTGCGCCACGGCATGGCGGAATCCGTCTTCCTGGTCGGGCTGTTCACCACGCTGGGGATGCTGCGCGACAGCGCCCGCACCTCGCGCCTGATCCGCCGCTGCGGCGAGCAGATGGTGCGCCAGGGCCCCGGACGCCGCTATGCCGCGCTGTCGCTGGGCAGCCACCTGATCGCGCTGGTGCTCAATTTCGGCGTCCTGGCCCTGTTGGGCATGATGGTCGCCAAGGGCAACACCTTAAGTGCCGCCAACGGCGACGAGGTCGTCAAGGGCATCCGCAAGCGCCGCATGATGACCGCCATCCTGCGCGGCTTCGCCATGATGACGGTCTGGTCGCCGCTGGCGGTGTCCTTCGCCGTGATCCAGCAGGTGGTGCCCAATCTGGCATGGTGGCGCCTGGTGTGCCTGCAGGTCGTCCTGGCCCTGATCCTGATGGGCTGGGGCTGGGTGCTGGACCGCCTGGACTTTCCCCCCCATACCCGCCGCCTGCCCCCCCACCGGCACAAGACCGCGTTCCGCCCCATCCTCGGCCTGATCGCCCTGGTGGCCGCCATCGTGGTTGGAGCCGTCGCCCTGGCCGAAGTGCTGGGGGTGCGTCTGGTGGTGGGCGCCATGATCGTGGTGCCCGTGGCGGCGGTCGTCTGGCTGTTCGCCCAGCAATCGGGCGCGCCGGTTCCCCGCACGCTGCTGACGGTTCGATTGTTTGTCGGCCATCTGGGCGACAGCCTGCCCGGCTTCCGCTCGGAAGTGGCCATGCTGGGCGGCGCCATGTTCCTGGGCAGCGTGGTGGCGACCTTCATCACGCCCGCAGATACCGCCCGCGCCGTCGCCCTGATCCCCCTGCCGCCCGTGGCCGTGGCGGTGCTGCTGGCCTGGGGCGTGATGGCGGCCGCCCATGTGGGCATCCCGCAACTGGTCACCATCACCTTGCTGGGCAGCGCCCTGGGCAGCCTTGCGGCGGCCGGCATCGATCCCCTGGTCCTGGCCAGCGGCATGCTGGGCGCCTGGGCGCTGTCCATCTGCACCACTCCGGTCGGCGCGGCGGTGATGTCGGTGGCCCGGGTGGCGGAAGTGCCGGTCAGAACGGTGTCGCATAGCTGGAACCGACGGTTCGTTGTGGTCGGAGCCCTGCTTCTCGGGGTATGGATGGTGGCCCTGTCCCTGATTCTGTGAGGCCGCCCTTGCCCCGCCTGCCGGTCGCCAAGCCCGTCGCCATCGCCGCCGCAATCGCGGCCGGCGGGCTGGCCCTCGTTCTCGCCGCCCCGGTTCTGATGGACGGCAATGTCTGGCGCGGGCGCATCGAGGCAGAGGCCTCGGCCCTGATGGGCCGCAAGGTCACCGTGGCCGGTCCCATCACCCTTCGCATTCTGCCCAGCCCGGCGGTGACCCTGGCGGCGGTGGGCGTGGAAAACGTCGTCGCCCTGGACCGGGTGCGCCTGGGCCTGTCGCTGGGCGCCTTGCTGGCCGGACGGCCGGAACTCTCGGACGTGAGCGTCGAAGGCGGGCGTGCCGGTCCCGTCGATGGATTAAATCTTCGCGCCTCGGCGGTGAAGGACAGCTTCACCGTCAGCGGCAACGGCCGCCTGTGGGGCAAGCCCATCACCCTGGAGGCGAGCGGATCGCGCCCCACCGCCAACGAGACGGCACCGCTGAAGGCCGCTTTGGCCATGCCCTCGCTGGAAAGCGCGGCCGGCTTCGAGGGACGCTTCGGCAAGGGCGGGCTGGACGGCAAGATCGAGGTGTCGCTGGCCTCTCTGGCCCGGGCCGCCGGATCGGCCCAGTTGCCCGATTCGCCTTTGTCGGCCCAGGCCGGACTGCGCCTGACTCCCGACGAAGTGGAGGTCTCCGACCTAGGGGTGATCCTGGGCGAGTCCACCATCACCGGCAGCGTGGTGGCCAGCCGGAGCGGCAGTCCCGCCCTGATGGACGTCACCCTTCGGGCCGACAGCTTCGACCTGGACGCCCGCAAGACGCCCGCCGCCCCCCGTCCGGCGGCTTCCCAGGCCCCGGCCACCTCGGCCGCCCCGCCCCCCGCCGGCACACCGCAACCGCCATCGGCCGCCCCTGCCCCCGCCGCCTCGCAGCCCTTCGAATTGCCGCCGGACCTCGCGGCCAATCTCGACCTCGGCATCGGCCGCCTGATCTGGCGGGGGGAAACCGTTTCCAATATCCAGTTGAACGCCCTGCTGGACGGCGGCCGCCTGACCCTGTCCCAGGCCTCGGCCCGCCTGCCCGGCACCGGCATGGTCAAACTGACCGGCGCCATGACCACCCCCGAAGGCCGCCCGCGCTTCGAGGGCGAGTTGAAGGCGGAAAGCCGCAACCTCCCCGTCCTGCGCGCCTGGCTGGGCCTGGGCGGCTCGCCCACGCCGGCCAAGGCCCGGCTGGAAGGCAAGGTGCGCTTGGCCGACAACCGGCTGTCGCTCAACGCCCTGACGCTCGACCTGGATGAACGCCGCGTCACCGGCATGATCGGCGCGGGGATGGCCTGGCCGGTGCCGGTGAAGGCGGAACTGGGACTGCCCGGGCTGGCTCTCGGCTTCGACGGGAGTTGGGGCGACGGCCGGCTGGCGGGCAACGCATCCTTGCGCGCCGCCGGCTTCGCCCAGGCCATGCGCACCCTGGCCCCCGGATACCGCCCGCGCGGCAACGGCGAATTGTCCATCACCGGCCGCGTGGAGGCAAGCAGCGGCCAACTGGCCATCGACGAGTTTCAGGCGCGGGCCGGCGAGGCCATTCTGGGCGGCAAGGCGACCCTCGCCCTGGAAGGCCGGCCCAGGCTGACCGCCAGCCTGTCGGGCAACGCCATCGCGCTGGACCCGTTCCTGCCCGCCGAGGGCAAGGACAAGGCGGACGAGCCCAAGCCCCGCCGCCGCACCGGCTATGCCGCCCCGCCGCCTCCCCCCGTCATTCCGGCCGCCCTTTCCCCGGACGGCGCGTGGTCGCGCACGCCCCTCGACCTGGGCTGGCTGCAGGCCCTGGACGCCGACCTCGGCCTGGAGGCCAAGTCGGTCAGCCTGGAGCGCTGGCGGCTCGACCAAGTCCGCGCCCATCTGGGACTGGCCAGGGGCGTCCTCGACCTCGACCGCCTGTCGGGGCGGCTGCTGGGGGGCGAACTGGCTGCCGCCGGCCGCATGGCCGCCAACGCCATGACCCTGTCGGCCACCTTGAAGGACGCCGACCTCGCCCAGATCAGGCCCGCCGCCGGCGGATTGCGGCTGGAGAAGGGGCGCATGGGAGGCGAGATGCGTCTGGCCGCCGCCGGAACCTCGCCCGCCGCCCTGGCGGCCAGCCTATCGGGCAACGGCAAGGTCCTGGTGGCCGACGGCGAGGTCAGCGGCTTCGACCTCGCCGCCATGGATGCGCGCATGCGCAACATGGAGAATCTGGGCAGCCTGCTGGGGCTGGTCCAGGCCGGGCTGTCGGGAGGAAGCTCGCGCTTTTCCAGCCTGTCGGGCACGTTTACCGCCGAGAAGGGCATCGTCGCCAGCCGCGATCTCGCCCTGGTGGCCGAGGGCGGCGGTGCCACCGGCATCGCCACCATCGACCTGCCCAAAGACACCATCTCGTCCAGGATCGCCTTCCGGCTGGCCGCCCCCGACGCCCCGGCCTTGGGGCTGCGGCTGGAAGGCCCGCTGGCCGCGCCGGTCAAGGCGGTGGACATCAACGACCTGCAGCGCTGGCTGGTGGAAAAGGGATTGGGCAAGGCCTTGAATCCCAAGGGCGCCGGAGAAAACTCCGACGCCCCCAGGAAACTCAAGGCCGGCGACGCGCTGCGCGGCCTGTTCTCCGCCTTCGGCAAGAAGAAGGCGGAATAGGTCTCCTCACCCCACCTTGGGCAGTTCCGCCAGGGCGGCGTCCAGGTCGGCCTGAGTGTAGGTGTTGTCCTTCAGCTTGCCCGAGAAGAAGTCGGTATAGGCCTGCATGTCGAAATGGCCGTGGCCCGACAGGTTGAACAGGATGGTCTCGGCCTTGCCCTCGGCCTTGCAGCGCAGAGCCTCGTCGATGGCGCCCTTGACGGCGTGCGACGATTCCGGGGCGGGGACGATGCCTTCCGACCGGGCGAACTGCACGGCGGCGGCGAAGCACTCGGTCTGGTGATAGGCGCGCGCCTCCATCAGGCCCTGCTCCTTCACATGGCTGACCATGGGGGCCATGCCGTGATAGCGAAGCCCACCGGCATGCGAGCCCGGCGGCATGAAGGTGGCGCCGAGCGTGTGCATCTTGACCAGCGGGGTCAGCTTGCCGGTGTCGCCGAAATCATAGGCGTAGAGGCCCTTGGTCAGCGTCGGGCAGGACGCCGGCTCGACGCCGATGACGCGGGTCTTGCCCCCCTTCAGGTTCTCGCGGATGTAGGGGAAGGCCAGACCGGCGAAATTGGAGCCGCCGCCAGTGCAGGCGATGACGATGTCGGGATAATCGTCGGCCATCTCCATCTGCACGATGGCTTCCTCGCCGATGATGGTCTGGTGCAGACAGACATGGTTGAGCACGCTGCCCAGCGCGTACTTGGTGTCGTCGCGCGAGGCGGCGACTTCCACCGCCTCGGAGATGGCGATGCCCAGCGAACCGTTGGAATCGGGATCCTTCTCCAGGATGGCGCGGCCGGCATGGGTCAGGTTGGACGGGCTGGCGATGCACTTGGCGCCGTAGGTCTCCATCAGCGCCCGGCGATAGGGCTTCTGATCATAGGAGACCTTGACCATGAAGACCTCGACGTCGAGGCCGAACAGCGAGCCGGCGAAGGCCATGGATGACCCCCACTGCCCGGCGCCGGTCTCGGTGGCGATGCGCTTCACGCCTTCCTGCTTGTTGTAGAAGGCCTGGGGCACCGAGGTGTTGGGCTTGTGGCTGCCGGCGGGGCTGACGCCTTCGTACTTGAAATAGATCTTGGCGGGGGTTCCCAGGGCCTTTTCCAGACGGCGCGCCCGAATCAGCGGGCTGGGACGCCACAGGCGATAGACCTCGCGCACCGGCTCGGGGATCTCGACCCAGCGTTCCTGCGTCACTTCCTGGGCGATCACCGCCATGGGGAAGATGGGAGCCAGATCGTCGGGGCCGATGGGCTGGCCGGTGCCGGGATGCAGCGGCGGCGGTGCGGGAACGGCCAGATCGGCGTTGAGGTTGTACCAGGCCTTGGGCAGGCGATCTTCGGACAGCAGGTACTTGGTGCTCTCGGTCATGGCGGCGTTCCCTCTCCCCTTTCGGGACGTGATATTGTGGGGATGGTTTTACGCTCTGCCGACGCCGTTGCAAAGAGTGCGAAGAGAAGTGAATTTTCCGCTTGCACAGACCCCTCGTTCGACCTATAAAGCGGCCCTCCGGCGGGGGCTACGGCCGAAACCGGAGACACTGAGGGCGTATAGCTCAGTTGGTAGAGCAGCTGACTCTTAATCAGCTGGTCCAAGGTTCGAGTCCTTGTGCGCCCACCAAATTCTCAGGGCCCCGGAAGCCAGCGCTTCCGGGGCCTTTGACTTTTTAGCCAGACGCCTCAGACGCGCGCACGCGCTGCCGATGCCGGTCGCCGGTTCATGAAAGTATGGCGGGAAGGAATGGTGGGCGGTGACGGGATCGAACCGCCGACCCTCTCGGTGTAAACGAGATGCTCTGCCAGCTGAGCTAACCGCCCCACAGGCAGGTTCTAGGACGCTCTCGGATTTTGGGCAAGCCCCCAAAACCAAACCGGCCGCCCCTTCGGGCGGCCGGCGTAAACTGTACTGAGGATGCATCCTTACTGGATGCCGTCCTTCAGGCCCTTGCCAGCCTTGAACTTCGGCTGCTTGGAGGCCGGAATCTTGATCTTTTCGCCGGTGCGGGGATTGCGGCCCTCGGACGCCGCGCGCGACGCGACGGCGAAAGTGCCGAAACCGACCAGACGAACCTCATCGCCGCCCTTCAGCGCGGAGGTGATGGCTTCGAAAACACCGTCCACGGCCTTAGCCGCATCGGCCTTGGACAGACCAGCGGCGCCCGCCACGGCCGTCACGAGATCGTTCTTGTTCACCTGAGGACCCCCTTCGTTATACCGACATTGATAGCCGGCAATACCGCCTATCGAATTAGACAGGCGCCAGTTTAATTCAGCCTATCGGATAGCGTCAATGCGCAATGCGTGAGAAATGGCGGATTTGCTGGCATCCAAGCCAGTCCCCCTCTCCGCCCATATATGCAAAACCGGCGATTCCCGAGGGAAAACGCCGGTTTCGACTAGGGATATGCCCTTATTGCGCTCAGTGAGTCACCAGCCCACCGGCCACCGCCTCGCCCTCCTTGGCGGGCTTGGCCTCGGCCACGTCGTCGGGCTCCTCCCACTCGATGGCCACCGGCTTGCGGACCAGGGCCAGGGCCAGAACCTCGTCGGCGGTGGAGACCGGAATGATGTCCAGGCCCTTCTTGACGTTGTCGGGAATCTCGGCCAGATCCTTCTCGTTCTCCTTGGGGATGAGAACGGTCTTGATGCCGCCCCTGAGCGCCGCCAGCAGCTTCTCCTTCAGACCGCCGATGGGCAGCACCCGGCCGCGCAGCGTGATCTCGCCGGTCATGGCCACGTCCTTGCGCACCGGAATGCCGGTCAGCACCGAGACGATGGTGGTGCACATGGCGACGCCGGCCGAAGGTCCGTCCTTGGGCGTGGCGCCCTCGGGCACGTGGACGTGGATGTCGCGCTTCTCGAACACGGTGGGCTTGATCCCTAAGCTCACCGAGCGCGAGCGGACGTAGGAGCGGGCCGCCTGCACGGATTCCTGCATGACGTCGCCCAGCTTGCCGGTATGGCTGAAGGTGCCCTTGCCCGGCATGCTCACCGCCTCGATGGTCAGCAGTTCGCCGCCCACCTCGGTCCAGGCCAGTCCGGTGACCACGCCGACCAGATCCTGCTCCTCCACCTCGCCGAAGCGATAGCGGTGGATGCCGGCATACTTTTCCAGATTGCGCGGCGTGACGGCGACCTTGGTCTTGGCCGTCGAGACGATCTCCTTGACCGCCTTGCGGGCCAGATTGGCCAGTTCGCGCTCCATGTTGCGCACGCCCGCCTCGCGGGTGTAGTAGCGCACGATGTGGCGCAGCGCCTCGTCCGAGATGGACCATTCGCCCTTCTTCAGGCCAGCGGCCTTGATCACCTTGGGCAGCAGGTGGCGCTTGGAGATTTCCACCTTCTCGTCCTCGGTATAGCCGGACAGGCGGATGATCTCCATGCGGTCCAGCAGGGGCTGGGGCATGCGCATGGTGTTGGCGGTGGTGACGAACATCACGTCGGAGAGGTCGTAATCCACCTCCAGGTAATGGTCGTTGAAGGTGGCGTTCTGCTCGGGGTCCAGCACCTCGAGCAGGGCGGAAGCCGGATCGCCGCGCCAGTCGGCGCCCAGCTTGTCGATCTCGTCCAGCAGGAACAGCGGGTTGGACGACTTGGCCTTCTTCATGCCCTGGACGATCTTGCCGGGCATGGAGCCGATATAGGTGCGACGATGGCCGCGCACCTCGGCCTCGTCACGCACGCCGCCCAGGCTCATGCGCACGAAATTGCGCCCCGTGGCCTTGGCGATGGACTTGCCGAGCGAGGTCTTGCCCACGCCGGGCGGGCCCACCAGGCACAGGATCGGCCCCCGCACCTTGTCGGTGCGGATCTGCACGGCCAGGTATTCGAGGATGCGTTCCTTGACCTTCTCCAGGCCGTAATGGTCGGCGTTGAGCACCGTCTCGGCCAGCTTGACGTCCTTCTTGACCTTGGTCCGCTTCTTCCACGGAATGGTCAGCAGCCAGTCGAGGTAATTGCGCACCACGGTGGCCTCGGCCGACATGGGGCTCATGGACTTGAGCTTCTTCAGCTCGGCCATGGCCTTCTCGCGGGCCTCGACGGTCAGCTTGGTCTTGGCGATGCGTTCTTCCAGCTCGGCGGTCTCGTCCTTGCCGTCGTCGCCCTCGCCCAGCTCCTTCTGAATGGCCTTCAGCTGCTCGTTCAGATAGTACTCGCGCTGGGTCTTCTCCATCTGCCGCTTGACGCGGTTGCGGATCTTCTTTTCCACCTGAAGGACGCCGATTTCGCCCTCCATGTAGGAATAGACCCGCTCGAGCCGCTCGGACACCACCTCGATCTCGAGGAGTTCCTGTTTCTCGGCGATCTTCAGCGCCAGGTGCGAAGCGACGGTGTCGGCCAGCTTGGCCGAATCCTCGATCTGGTTGACCGAGACCAGCACCTCGGGCGGAATCTTCTTGTTGAGCTTGATGTACTGCTCGAACTGGCTGACCACCGAGCGCGACAGCGCCTCCAGCTCCTGCTGGTCGCCTTCGCGCTCGTCCACCACCTCGGCGGTGGCCTGGAAGAAATTCTCGTTGTCGGTGAAGCCGGTGATCTTGGCGCGCTTGCCGCCTTCGACCAGCACCTTGACGGTGCCGTCGGGCAATTTCAGGAGCTGCAGCACGGTGGACACGGTGCCCACCGAATAGATGTCTTCCGTGGTGGGGTCGTCCTGGGCGGCGTTCTTCTGGGCGACCAGCAGGATCTGCTTGTCTTCCCGCATCACGTCTTCCAGCGCCCGCACGGATTTCTCCCGGCCGACGAACAGCGGGACGATCATGTGGGGGAAGACGACGATGTCCCGGAGCGGAAGGACGGGAAAAACATCGCCAGGAAGGGTATCGACCATGCTGCCTCATTCACGCCGGCGGGCCGCCCGACTGGGCCGGCCCGTCTTTGTACTGTCACGTTACAGGCTTAGCTGGGGCGGACTCCCCCCGTCGTCAAGCCATATCCGACGATTCTAGTGTCTTGTCGGGGGTGTCCGCAATGCAGATTTTGGCCTTGGGCCGATGCGGAACACTAGGAATTGTGTGAAAAACGACGGGCGGGCCCCCTGATCAGGGGAACCCGCCCGTTTTTTTCACGCCCCGGACCGCGTTCAAGCGCTGGCGCCGGTGTCCTCGCGCCGTTCGGAATAGATGTAGAGCGGCTTGGCGCGGCCCTCCACCACTTCCTTGTTGATCACCACCTCGTCCACGGCATCGAGGCCGGGCAGATCGAACATGGTGTCGAGCAGGATGGATTCCATGATGGAACGCAGGCCGCGGGCGCCGGTCTTGCGCGCGATGGCCTTTTCCGAAATGGCCTTCAGCGCGTCGTCGGAGAAGGTGAGACGGGTGTCCTCCATCTCGAACAGGCGTTGGTACTGCTTGACCAGGGCGTTCTTCGGCTTGGACAGGATGTCGATCAGGGCATCGACGTCCAGGTCCTCGAGCGTCGCCAGAACCGGCAGGCGGCCGACGAATTCGGGGATCAGGCCGAACTTCAGCAGGTCCTCGGGCTCGACCTCGCGCAGGATTTCGCCGGTACGCCGCTCGTCGGGGCCGCGCACATCGGCGCCGAAGCCGATGGAGGTGCCCCGGCCTCTGCTGCCGATGATCTTTTCCAGCCCGGCGAAGGCGCCGCCACAGATGAACAGGATGTTGGTGGTGTCCACCTGCAGGAATTCCTGCTGGGGATGCTTGCGCCCACCCTGGGGCGGCACCGAGGCGACGGTGCCTTCCATGATCTTCAGCAGGGCCTGCTGCACGCCCTCGCCCGACACGTCGCGGGTGATGGAGGGGTTGTCGGACTTGCGGCTGATCTTGTCCACTTCGTCGATGTAGACGATGCCGCGCTGGGCCCGTTCCACATTGTATTCGGCGGCCTGCAGCAGCTTGAGGATGATGTTCTCCACATCCTCGCCCACATAGCCGGCCTCGGTCAGGGTGGTGGCGTCGGCCATGGTGAAGGGCACGTCGAGGATGCGGGCCAGGGTCTGGGCCAACAGGGTCTTGCCGCAGCCGGTGGGGCCAATCAGCAGGATGTTGGACTTGGCCAGTTCGACTTCGTTGTTCTTGCCGCCGTGCTGCAGGCGCTTGTAGTGGTTGTGGACGGCGACCGACAGCACCTTCTTGGCATGGCCCTGGCCGATGACGTAGTCATCGAGCACCTGGCAGATGTCCTTGGGGGTCGGCACGCCATCGCGCGAGCGGACCATGTGGGTCTTGTGCTCTTCGCGGATGATGTCCATGCACAGCTCGACGCATTCATCGCAGATGAACACGGTCGGCCCGGCGATAAGCTTCCTCACCTCGTGCTGGCTCTTGCCGCAGAACGAGCAGTAGAGGGTGTTCTTGGAATCGCCGCTAGAGGACTTGGTCATCGAAACTCCATTGGATCAAAACGGCCGCATCGCACCCGCGAAATCATGTTAGACACAGCCCGCCACGCCAGACAACGACAATTCTGTCATGACCGCATAAGCAAACGGCCGGGCGGGTCCCCATTTCAGGAACCGGCCCGGCCGCTGTAAGGCTGGCGATTTATCAGGAAGCGCTGTCGCCTTCGGCGGCGGGACGCTTGTTCACCACCTCGTCGATCAGGCCGAATTCCTTGGCCTCCTCGGCGGTCATGAACTTGTCGCGCTCCATCACCTTCTCGATGACTTCCAGCGGCTGGCCGGTGTGCTGCACATAGATGTTGTTCAGCCGGGCGCGCAGCGCAAGGATCTCGCGCGCCTGGATTTCGATATCCGTGGCTTGGCCCTGGGCGCCGCCCGACGGCTGGTGCACCATGATCCGGGCGTTGGGCAGCGAGAAGCGCTTGCCCTTCTCGCCGGCGGTCATCAGCAGCGAGCCCATGGACGCCGCCTGGCCGATGCACACGGTGGACACGTGGGGGCGGATGTACTGCATGGTGTCGTACATGGCCAGACCCGACGTCACCACGCCACCCGGCGAGTTGATGTAGAAGGCGATGTCCTTGTTGGGATTCTCGGATTCCAGGAACAGAAGCTGGGCGCAGATCAGGCTGGCCACCTCGTCGTACACCTGGCCGGTCAGGAAGATGATCCGCTCCTTCAGCAGGCGCGAATAGATGTCGTAGGACCGCTCGCCCCGGTTGGTCTGCTCGACCACCATGGGAACCAGGGTGTTCATGTAGAGGTCGATCGGGTCTCTTTCGCGCATGTTCCGTCCTTCATGGATTTGGCAACGGCGGGGGCGGACGCCGGAAAACTTGGCCGCCCGCGATACTCATATGGTGAATATCGCGGGCATTGCACGTCGGGTCGAGACCTATTCGGCCGCCTTCTTCTTGGCGGCGGCCTTCTTCTTGGGCTTGGCCGGAGCCTCGCCCTCGGAAGCAGCCTCGTCGGGGTCCTTGCGCAGGTCGTCCACCGACACTTCCTTGTCGGTGATCTTGGCCAGCTCCAGGATGAAATCGACCACCTTCTCCTCGTAGAGGGGAGCGCGCAGCGATTCCAGGGCTTCGGTGTTCTTCTGGTAGTACTGCAGCACCAGATGCTCCTGGCCCGGATAGCGCCGCGCCTCCATCATGATGCCGCGGTTGAGGTCTTCCTGGGTCACGTTGATCTCGTTGACCCGGCCGACCTCGGCCAGCAGCAGGCCCAGGCGCACGCGGCGCTCGGCCAGGGTGCGGTACTCGGCCTTCAGCTCGTCCTCGGACTTGGCGGCGTCGGCGGGGTCCTGGCGGCCGGCTTCCTTGTCGGCTTCCACCTGCTTCCAGATGGCCTCGAACTCGGCGTCCAGCATGCCCGGGGGAACCGGGAAGTCATGACCGGCCGACAGCGCGTCCAGCAGGGCGCGCTTCAGCTTCATGCGCGACACGCCGTCCAGCTCGCGGGCGATTTCTTCCCGGATGGCGGTCTTCAGGGCGTCGAGGTTTTCCAGGCCCACCGACTTGGCCAGCTCGTCGTCCACGGCGGCGGCCTTGGGAGCGCGCACTTCCTTAACCTTGCACTCGAACAGGGCGGGCTTGCCGGCCAGGGATTCGTTGCCGTAACCCTCGGGGAAGGTCACGTTGACCTCGACGTCGCTCTCGGCCTTCTTGCCGATCAGCTGGTCCTCGAAGCCGGGAATGAAGGTGTTGGAGCCCAGCTTCAGGGAGTAGCCCTCGGCGGTGCCGCCGGGGAAGGCCACGCCGTCCACCTTGCCCACAAAATCGATCACCACCACGTCGCCCGACTTCGACGCGCGCTTGACCGGCTCGGAGGTCTCGTTGCGCTCGGCGATCTTGGCCAGGGCGTCGTCCACCTCGGCATCCGGCACCACGGCCTTGTCGCGCACCAGGTTGATGGTGCCGAAATCCATGGTCTTGATCTCGGGGAGCACTTCCACCGCCACGGTGAACTCCAGGTCCGAGCCTTCCTCGTACTTGGTGATCTCGATCTTGGGCTGCATGGCCGGGCGCAGGTTGCCGTCGGTGATGGCCTTGCCGGCGCCGTCGTTGACGGCGTTTTCCAGAATCTCGCCCATCACCGCGCCGCCGTACTTCTTGCGCACGATGGTCATGGGCACCTTGCCGGGGCGGAAGCCCGGCATGGCCACGTTGCGGGCGATCTCCGCCAGCTTGTCCTGCATCCGGGTTTCCAGCTGCTGGGCGGGAACGACGACCTTGAATTCGTGCTTCAGGCCTTCGGCATTGATCTCGGTTACCTGCATCAGTCTATCGCCAATCGAATCGAGTGAGTTGAAATCGCGGTTCCCGCCGGTCGGCCTGCTTCAAGCGGCGGCGGCGTCGGTGGCTGGTGCGGGCGAAGGGACTTGAACCCCCATGGCTTGCGCCGCTGGAACCTAAATCCAGTGTGTCTACCAATTCCACCACGCCCGCACGGCCAAACACGCCGGCTGCCTTTGCGCGCGCAAACGCGCGCCCTGGGGCCGCCCCGTCGGGAGGGTCCTGTCTATAGCATGTTCGTTTCCAGGGAAACAGGGAAAAGCCACCTGCGCGGCCGGGCCGGTTTCATGAAAAGAAAAAACCCGACATCTTCGTCCGGTTAAGGCCCAAATCGGTTTGAAACACGTCCGCCCCTGGCCCATACTCGCAGCCTACGTATTATTGGGGACAAGGTGACAAAATGAACCTCGACCGCACCTCAAGCATCGCCTTCCTGCAGATCGATGAAGAGACCAAGCGCGCATTGCGGGAGTTCCGCGATATATTGGCGCGGCACATCGACGGGGTTCTCGATACCTTCTACCGCCATGTAAGCAACAATCCGGCCACGGCCAAGATGTTCGCCAATCCCGAGCGCATGGCCCATGCGCGGGCCATGCAGAAGAAGCACTGGATGGAAAGCGTGTTCCTCGGCCAGTTCGACGACCGCTACTTCGCCCAGGTCACCGAGATCGGCAAGGTCCACCAACGCATCGGCCTGGAGCCCAAGTGGTACACCGCCGGCTATTGCTTCGTGCTGAACATGGTCGTCGGCGTGGCGGTCGAAACCTACCGCAAGGACCCCCGCCGCCTCACCCAGGTGCTGAACGCGGTCAACAAGGCGGCCTTCCTGGACATGGACCTGGCCACCTCGGTGTATATCGAGACCAACACCGCCGCCATTATCGCCCGCGAACTGGGCGCCAAGGCCGACGTCTTCGAGCGCGAGGTCAAGGGGCTGGTGGCCTCGGTGGCCGCCTCGGCCGGCCAGATGGAATCCACCGCCAAGACCATGACGTCCACCGCCGAGGAAACCTCGCGCCAGTCCACCACCGTGGCGGCGGCGGCGGAAGAGGCCACCGTCAACATCCAGACCGTGGCGGCGGCGGCCGAGGAGCTGTCCTCCTCCATCACCGAGATCAGCCGCCAGGTGTCCCAGTCGGCCCAGATCGCCGCCAACGCCATGGTGGAAGCCGACCGCACCAACCAGATGGTGCAAAGCCTGGCGGAAGCCGCCAGCAAGATCGGCCAGGTGGTGAAGCTGATCAACGACATCGCCAGCCAGACCAACCTGCTGGCCTTGAACGCCACCATCGAGGCGGCGCGGGCCGGCGACGCCGGCAAGGGCTTCGCCGTGGTGGCCAACGAGGTGAAGAGCCTGGCCAACCAGACCGGCAAGGCCACCGAGGAGATCGCCGCCCAGATTTCGGCCGTGCAGTCGGCCACCCGCGACGCGGTCACCGCCATCGGCGGCATCGCCAGCACCATCGGCCAGATCAACCAGATCTCGGGCTCCATCGCCGCCGCGGTGGAGGAACAGGGCGCCGCCACCGGCGAAATCGCCCGCAACGTCCAGCAGGCGGCCCAGGGCACCTCGGAAGTGACCGAGACCATCACCCGCGTCAACGCGGCCGCCGCCGAAACCGGAACGGCCGCCCGCCAGGTGCTGGACGCCGCCTCGACGCTGTCGCGGGATTCCACCCAGCTGGAAACCCAGGTGGACCGCTTCGTCGCCCAGATCCGCGCCGGCTGACGCGAAACAAGCGGGGGAGGGCCGGGCGGCTCTCCCCTACCCCTTCATCAGCGCCTTGACCCGCCCCGACACCGCCACCTTGCCGCTGGCCGAATAGGCCTCGTGGTTGGCATCGATGTCGTCCAGGTCATAGAGGTAGTTGACCATCAGCCCCGCCGACTGCGCCAGGCCGTTGGCCGACATGTCGGCCATCCAGTTGATGCGCTCGACGCGGGCCCCGTTGGACAGGTGGAAATGGGCCACCGGGTCCAGCGCCGCCATGCCGTCGGGGCGCTTCTCGCGTGCCAGGTAGCGGGCGGCAAGGCGGGTCAGCGGCCCTTCCAGCGCCTCGGCCAGCAGCGGTTCCGCCGTCCAGTCGGGTTCGGCCAGCAGCGCCTTCAGGCTGCCCTTGGCCCCCAGGCCGCCGGTGGCGCGGGTCAGCGCCTTGTGCTCGGCGGCGCTCAGCAGCCCCGGCTCGCCCTTGGTCAGGCGGCCGTCCAGCCAGCGGCGGAAACCGGGAATGGGCGACAGGGTGGCAAACGTCCTGATCTGCTTGAATTCCCGTGACAGATCGTCCACCACCCGCTTGATCAGGAAATTGCCGAAGCTGATGCCCGCCAGGCCGCGCTGGGCGTTGTTGATGGAATAGAAGATGGCGGTGTCGGCCTTGTCCGCGTCGCCCAAGGGCGCATTGGGGTCCAGCAGGTCCTGGACGTTGCCGGCCATATCCTGGACCAGGGCCACCTCGACGAAGATCAGCGGCTCGTCGGGCATGCGCGGATGGAAGAAGGCGTAGAGACGGCGGTCGGAATCCAGGCGGTTCTTCAGGTCGGTCCAGCCCTGGATGGCGTGCACCGCCTCGTACTGCATGATCTTTTCCAAGATGGCCGCCGGCGAGCGCCAGGTGACGCGCTCCAGCACCAGGAAGCCCACGTCGAACCACGAGGCCAGCAAGCCCTTCAGATCCGCCTCCAGCGGCGCCAGATGGGGATGCTCGCGCACCAGCCCCATCAGCTCGGCCCGCATGTCCACCAGGAACTTGACGCCCTCGGGCAGGGCGTTGAACTGGGTCAGCAGCGTGAGGCGCGGCGGCTCCAGCGCCTGGCGCAGCGCCGTTTCGGCCCGGGCGCGCTCCTCCTCGTCCGCCGCCCCGGCCATGGCCGCCGCCGCCGCATCCACCGCGCCGCGATCCGGCCCGAACTCCGTGGCCAGCAGGGTGAGAAAGCGCACCCATCCCTCGGCGGCCAGGGACAGATAAGCCCGCCCCAGGGCCGCCGCCCGGGCACGGGCGGAAACCTCGCCGCCCCGAGCCTCGAGACAGGCCGCCATCTGGGCGCGCAGCCGGACCAGATCGCCTTCGGGCAGCAGCGGCGACAGCGGCGGCACCTTGCCCGCCCCGTCCGAGCCGGCGATGTCGCGCCACACGCCTTTCAGACGGGCCAGAAGAGTGACGGCGGCGGTCTGAACCTCGTTCATGGGTGCGTATCCCCCATTGCGGCCAGGATTGCGGGAATCAGGTCGGGCAGGTCCTCGGCGATCAGGCCGGGCCCGTGCTCGGCGGCCGCGCGCCCGTGCACCCAGGCGGCGGCCGAGGCGGCGGCGAAGGGCTCCATGCCCTGGGCCAGCAGCCCGACGACCAGCCCGGCCAGCACGTCGCCGGAACCGGCGGTGGCCAGCCAGGCAGGCGCGTCGGTGGTGATGGTGGCCCGCCCGTCGGGATGGGCCACCACGGTATCCGGCCCCTTGAGCAGCACGACCGCCCCCGAGACCCGCGCCCCGTGCAGCGCCCGCTCCAGGCGGCTGCCCGCCACGTGGCCGAACAGGCGCCTGAACTCGCCGTCATGGGGGGTGAGCACCACCCGCTCGGACAGGCGCCGGAACAGATCTCCGCCCCGCCCCTCGAAACTGGAAAGGGCGTCGGCGTCCAGCACGCAAGGACGCCCGGTGGCCAGCGCCGCCTCCACCTTGGCGACCATCCCCTCGCCCACCCCGCCGCCGGGCCCCAGGGCCAGGGCGTTGCGACGCGGATCGGCCAGCACGGCGTCGAAAGGCTCGGCCGGCGTCACCAGCAGGCCGGGATCGCCGGCACGATAGATGTCCAGCGCCCGGGGTGGTGCGGCGATGGTGACCAGTCCCGCCCCCACGCGGCGCGCGGCGCGGGCCGCCAGCCGGGCGGCGCCGGTCATCTCGGCGCCGCCCAGGATCAGGGCATGGCCGCGGGAATATTTATGTCCGTCGGGCGAAAGGACCGGCAGCGCCCAGGCCCCCGGCCCGTTGCGGTAAAGGACCGGCTTGATGTCGTCCAGCACCGCGTCGGGAATGCCGATAGGGGCGACGATGACCTCGCCGCATTTCAGCCGTCCGGGAACCAGGCAGTGTCCGGGCTTGGGCCGGAAGAAGGTGACGGTGGCGAGGCAATCGGGGGCGATGCCCAGCACCTGGCCGCTGTCGCCGTGCACGCCCGAGGGAACGTCGACGGCGATGACCGGCAGCTTGCGCCGGCCGGTCTCCTCGATCACCGACCGGGCCTCGCCGTCCAGGGCGCGCGCCAGCCCGGCGCCGAACAAAGCGTCGATGACGCCGACGCAGCCGTCGAGAATGGCCGGCGTCACCGGTTCGACACTCCCGCTCCAGCGCTCCGCCATCAGGGCGGCGTCGCCCTTCAGCCGCGCGGGATCGCCCAGCAGGCCCAGGCGGACCGGCCAGCCGTCGCGGGCCAGCAGCCTTGCCGCCACGAAGCCGTCGCCGCCGTTGTTGCCGGGTCCGCACAGGATGGCGATGCGGCCTTTGGGCAGCAGGCGGCGCGCCGCGCGGGCCACCGCCCAGCCCGCCGCCTCCATCAGCCGCTCGCCGGCAATCCCCGCCGCAATGGCGAGGCCATCGGCCCGGTACATCCGCTCGACGTCGAGGATCTCGTTGCTCATCCCTCAAGGGTAATGCGCAACTGCCCATTTGCCAACGCGGAGCGGCTGCATTAGATGTTTCGGGCTCGTACGGAGGACGCCAAGTGAAGGTCGTGGTCATCGGAGCCGGAGTGATCGGCACCGCCAGCGCCTGGTATCTCGCCAAGGCCGGTCACGACGTGACCGTGGTCGACCGGCGCGAAGGCGCGGGCCTCGAGACCAGCTTCGCCAATGGCGGCCAGGTCTCGCCCTGCCACGCCGAGCCCTGGGCCAACCCGTCCGTGCTGCCCAAGGTGCTGAAATGGCTGGGGCGCGAGGATGCGCCGCTCCTGTTCCGCTGGAACCGCTGGGACCCGGCCCTGTGGGCCTGGGGTCTGCGCTTCCTGGCCAATTGCCCCCGTCGCCAAGCCGAGATCAACACCGAGCGCACGCTGCGCGTCGCCCTGTATTCCCGCGCCTGCCTGGGCGAGCTGCGCGCCGAGACCGGCATCGATTATGACCAGCAGACCCGGGGCATCCTCCACGTCTACCGCGACGGCGGGGAATTCGAGCACGCCTGCCGCGCCGCCGAGGTGATGATCCGCCACGGCCTGCGCCGCATCCCCAAGAGCGCCGACGAGTGCGTCGGCATCGAACCCGCCCTGGCCGCCGTGCGGGGAGAACTGGCCGGCGGCATCTTCACCCCCGACGACGAAAGCGGCGACGCCCACAAATTCACCCGTCGGCTGGCGGAATTGGCGGCGGCCAGGGGCGTGGAGTTCCGCTGGAACGTGCCGATCCAGGGATTGCTCCGTGACGGCGGCCGGGTGAGCGGCCTTGTCGCCGGGGCCGAGACCATCACCGCCGACGCCTACGTCCTGGCCGCCGGCTGCGACTCGCCGCTGCTGGCCCGGCCCCTGGGCCTGAAGCTTCCCGTCATTCCGGCCAAGGGCTATTCCGTCACCGTGCCGGTGGCCAATCATGCCGGCGCCCCCTTCGTGTCGATCACCGACGACGAGCACAAGATGGTCTATTCCCGCCTGGGCGATCGGTTGCGCGCCGCCGGGACCGCCGAGATGGCGGGCCATGACCGCTCGCTCAACCCGCGCAGGTCCCGCCTGATCCTGGACAATGCCCGGCGCCTGTTCCCCGACGGCGGCGATTTCGACCGGGCCGAGCCCTGGACCGGCCTGCGTCCCGTCACCCCCGACAGCGTGCCGCTGCTGGGCGCCACGCCGCTCTCCAACCTGTGGCTGAACACCGGACACGGCACGCTGGGCTGGACCATGTCCTGCGGCTCGGGCCGGGTGATCGCCGACCTTGTATCCGGCCAGCAACCGGACATCGGTATGGATGGACTGGGCATGGCGCGCTTCGCATCCTACCTGTAGCAAAGGGAATGGGCGCGAAAGAGCACGCCCGGAGGCAGCGATGTTGGTGTGGCGCGACGCCATGAGCACCGGTCACCCGGAGATCGACAAGGCGCAGAAGCAGTTCATCGCCCATGTGAACGAGTTCGAGACGGTTCTGCGCCAAGGTGGCGCCGACGCCGCCATCGGCACCTTCCTCACCGGCCTGTACGAGCAGGCCTCCATCAATTTCAGCCGCGAGGAGAAAGCCCAGCGGGAATGCGGCTTTCCCTTCCAGGACGCCCATCACCGCGAGCATCAGGCCCTGCTGGGCCGCCTGGCCGATCTTCAGAACCTCTACCAGGTCATGCCCCACAAGGCCGACCACGGCGCCATGCTCCGGGACCTCGCCGCCCTGATCAAGGATTGGGTATCCCATCACATGGTGCAAAGCGACGTGATGCTGCGGCGCTACGCGCCCCGCCAGCCGCCGCACCCCGTTCGGGCTCGCCCGTGACAGGGGGACGTTTCCGCGATAAGCTTAGCCCCCCGCCATGCACGGGGCGCCATTCTTCGCCATTGCCAAAGGCAGAACGTCTTTGTTCCAGATATTCCGCGGCAAGACTGAACCAAGTCGGGCTACAGGCGAACGGCCCAGGATCATAGATTTCCGCCGGGTTGTCATTGTGGTCGCCGCCCTGGCGCTGATCGGCACCTATATCAGCGTGATCCTCGGCAATCTCGAGGAACTGGAAAAAGAGCGCACCGAATTCTCGGAATTGCAGGCCCGCAAGATCCTGCAGTCCTTCGAGATTCAGACCGTGCGGCTGTTCGATCTGGCCGATACCTACCTGCGCGCCGCCCGTGATTACGCCGAGCGCGAGGGAACCGGGACGCTCGGCGGGTTTCTCGACCGGGTGACGCCGCCCAAATCCAATCTCTATTCCAGCACCCTGGCGGTCATCGATCATCGCGGCCGCGTCGTCTTCTCCTCCGATCCGGCCCTGCAGCGCGGTACCGATCTCTCCGACCAGACGGTCTTCCTTCACTTCCAGAACGCCACAAGCGACGGATTGCTGATCGGAGCCAACAACAACAGCACCGATCCCGACCGGCAGTACTTCCACGTCGCCCGGCCGCTGCTCAACGGCAAAACCCCGGGAGGGGTCATCGTCCTCCACGTCCATTCCAGCCAGATCGCCGCCTTCTACCGGGACATGACGCTGGGCCCGAACTCGTCGGCCACCATTTTCGGCCTGGACCGCACCCTCATCGCCCGCCAGCCGCCGCCGGTGGCCGATGCGGCACCGCTGTCGAGCCTGCAGATCTGGAGGGATGCCGAAAGCAAGGCGGAAGGCCGGTTCCGCAAGCGCTCGCTGCTCGACGGGATCGAGCGGACCTTCCTTTACAAGCGGCTGGCCGACTATCCCCTGGTGGCGGTGATCGGCTTTGCCGATTCGGACATCTCGGCCGGGCTTGAGGCCGCCAAGCGATCCGAAGTGGTGGAGACCAGCCTTTTCACCCTGGCGATCCTGGCCTTTGCCGTTCTCGTGCTGGTGTTCGACGCCCGCAACCGCCGCCTGAGCGAGGCCGAGCAGACCAGCCGCGCCGCCGCCGAGATGCTGGAACGGTCCAACGCCGACCTGGAGCGCTTCGCCTATGTGGCCTCCCATGACCTGAAGACACCACTGCGGGTCATCACCGGCTACGCCCAGATGCTCGACCGCCGCTACCGCGACAAGCTGGACGAGGAGGCCAACGAGTACATCGCCTTCCTCACCGCCGGCACCAAGCGCATGTACCGGCTGATCACCGACCTGCTGCACTACTCGCGCATCAACAGCCAGGCCAAGCCGCTGCAGCCGGTGTCCGCGGCCCGCGCCGCCGACATCGCCGTCGCCAACCTGAAAGCGGTGATCGAGGAATGCGGCGCCTCGGTCTCCATCGCCCCCCTTCCCACCATCGAGGCCGACGAAAGCCAGCTGTCCAGCCTGTTCCAGAACCTGCTGGGCAACGCGCTGAAATACCGCCACCCCGAACGCACTCCGGCCATCCACATCGAGGCGGTGCGGCTGTCCAGCTCCATCTGGCGCTTTGCGGTCAGGGACAACGGCATCGGCATCGAGCCCGAGCATTTCGAGCGCATCTTCGTCATCTTCCAGCGCCTGCACGCCGATTCGGCCTATGAAGGAACCGGCATCGGCCTGGCGCTCTGCCAGCGCATCGTCACCCGCCTGGGCGGCCGCATCTGGGTCGAATCCAAGCCGGGCGAAGGCTCCACCTTCTATTTCACCGCCCGCGACGCCGAAGGCGACTGAGCGGCGTCCTAATCGTCCTCCTCGTCGCGCTTTTCCTCCGGCTCGCGCGGGGCGGCCTGGGCCGGTACCCTGGCCTTCTTGCGGGGATGGGGATGCCAGGCCCAGGGCCGGTCGCCCTGCCATCCCGCCACCGTCTCCACACGGACGCCCCCCGGTTCCAGCCACAGGGCGTGCGGCCCGCGCCGCCACAGATCGAAGCGGTCGACCAGCACCCTGGCCCCGCGGCAAGTCCCGCGCAAGGGCACGCTGCTGATCACGACATCGGCTCCGGCGCAGGCCTTTTCCGGGTTGTCCTCGTCCTTGACCAGGGCGACCACCCGGCCCTCCACCCGCCACAGGCAGCCGCTTTCGTCGCAGCGCAGCCTTCCGTCCCTGGACGAGCTTTTCTTCGGCCAGCGCTCAAGGGTCGCGGGTCCGGCCCGGCGGCTCCACGTCTCCTTGAGGATCCGCCCGCCCTTGCCGTTGAGCAACAAGCTCCCGTCGCCGGCGCGCACCGCCATGCCGTCGCCGCGCCCGTCCACCAGCAGATCGGGGGGCCGCGCGAAGGCCATGGAGGCCAGGGCGGCGGCCATGGGCAGCAGCCCCCACCAGCGCCAGCGCCCCCGCCACAGGCACAGCCAGCTTCCCCCCAGGGTGAACACCACCATGGCCCACAGCGGCAGGATGGGCAGCGTCACCGCCGAACTGGGCCAGGACGCCACCCACAGCGCCACCCGGTTGACGCCCTCGACGCCCCAGCCCATGGGCACCAGGGCCAGGGACTCCAGCCCCAGCGGCATCAGCACGAACATCACCAGCGCCCAGGGCATCACCCAGAAGCCGGTCAGCGGCACGGCGATCATGTTGGCCGCCACCGACCACACGGCGAAGCGGTTGAAATGGAAGATGCCGTAGACCGCCGTGGCGAAGCCGGCGATCAAGGTGCTCACCACCACGCCGAAGACGTAAAGCCCGATGGCCGGCGCCCAGCCGGGATGGGCCGCCCGCCAGGCGCCTTGGCGGGGCGTCAGGCTCTCGTAGGCGGCGATCATGGCCACCACGGCGGCGAACGACATCTGGAAGCTGGGGCCGATCAGTTCCTCGGGCGCCCACAGCAGGATCACCACCGCCGCCCACGCCACCAGCCGCATGGACAGCGCCGTGCGGTCCAGCAGCACCGCCAGCAGCACCAGACCGGTCATGAAGAACGAGCGCTGGGCCGGCACCGGCGAACCGGCCAGCAGGGTGTAGAAGCCGGCGAAGGCGATGGCCAGGGCCGCCGCCCACTTCTTGATGGGAAAGCGCAGCGCCAGGGGCGGAACCAGGGCCAGCAGCCCCCTCAGCCCCACGAACACCAGCCCGGCCGCCATGGTGATGTGCAGGCCCGAGATGGACAGGATGTGGGCCAGGCCGGAATCCCGGTAGGCCTGCATCATGGGGGCCGAAATGGGCATCTGGTCGCCGGTGGTCAGCGCCGCCGTCACCGCCCCCCGGTCGCCGGGCAGCACCGCCAGGATGCGCGCCGTCATGGCGTGGCGGATGTCGTTGATGGCGATGGTCGCCTCGCCCCTCCAGCCGCCGGCGGCTCCCGGCTCGATCACCGTCACCGGGCCCAGCGCAGAGCCGATGGCGCCCAATTGCCGGAACCAGGCGAAACGGGCGAAGTCGAAGGCGCCGGGCATGGCCGGCTGGGCCGGCGGCATCAGCATGGCCCGCACCCGGATGCGATCGCCCACATTGACCGGGGCAAGGCCGGGCTTGGCCTTGATGCGGGCCTTGCGCGGCACCACGATATCGTCGCGGTCATGGGCCACCCGGTCGAGCGTCAGACGGCTGCCGCCATCGGGCAGGGCCTCCACCTCCACCACCACGCCTTCGAGCATCAGGGCGCCGGTGGGGCGCTCCACCACCGGGGCGGCCAGACGCAGGCTGCGGCCCTGGGCGACCACGTATCCCAGCGCCGCCGCCAGCAGGCAGGACGCGGCCAGCAACAGCGGCAGGGAGCGGCGGCGAACCAGAAGCAGAAGGCCGAAGCACGTCGCCAGTCCGGCCCACCCCCAGGCAGGGGCGGGTTCGACGGGCAGGGCGAAGTAGAGGCCGATCCCGACGCTCAGGAAAACAGGCAGCCACAGGGGCCAGCGCCCCCGCTCGGCCAGCAGGCGCTCTTCCATTACGCGCAGGAGATTTGCCGCCGCGTCCGATCCGAAGCGTGCGGTCGGGAAAGCCCCTATCCAATCGGGCGGGTTTTTTGCCATCCACCCCCAACACCGGGCTGTCAGGGGCATAAAGATATGCTACACAGGCAGCCTTGTCCCCCTCGGCATAAAGGACGCCGAAAGCACCGTCATGACCGTCGTTACCCGCTTCGCCCCCTCCCCCACCGGCTACCTCCACATCGGCGGAGGGCGCACCGCCCTGTTCAACTGGCTGTTCGCCCGCCATTTCGGCGGCAAATTCCTGCTGCGCATCGAAGATACCGACCGCGCCCGCTCGACCGAGGCGGCGGTGGAAGCCATCTTCGACGGCATCCGGTGGCTGGGCCTGGACTGGGACGGCGAGGCGGTGATGCAGTTCTCGCGCGCCGGCCGCCATGCCGAGGTGGCGCGCCAGCTGCTGGACGAAGGCAAGGCCTATCGCTGCTATTGCACCCAGGACGAGCTGGCCGCCATCCGCGAGGAGCAGAAGGCCAAGGGCCTTCCCATGCGCTATCCCGGCATCTGGCGCGACCGCGCCCCGTCCGAGGCTCCGGCCGGCGCCCCCTTCGTGGTGCGCCTCAAGGCCCCCAACGAGGGCGAGACCGTCATCGCCGATCTGGTCCAGGGCGACGTGCGCGTCGCCAACGACCAGCTGGACGACATGGTGCTGCTGCGCGCCGACGGTACGCCGACCTACATGCTGTCGGTGGTGGTGGACGACCACGACATGGGCATCACCCACGTCATCCGCGGCGACGACCACCTGACCAACGCCTTCCGCCAGTACCAGCTGTACAAGGCCTGCGGCTGGGACGTGCCGGTCTTCGCCCATATTCCGCTGATCCACGGCCCCGACGGCGCCAAGCTGTCCAAGCGCCACGGCGCGCTGGGCGTCGATGCCTACCGCGACATGGGCTTCCTGCCCGAGGCCATGCGCAATTACCTGCTGCGCCTGGGCTGGAGCCACGGCGACGACGAGATCATCTCGACCGAGCAGGCCATCGAGTGGTTCACCCTGGACTCGGTCGGCCGTTCGCCGTCGCGCTTCGACTTCGTCAAGCTGACCAATCTCAACGGCCATTACATGCGCTCCGCCGATGACGGCCGCCTGACCGAGCTGCTGGTCCCCATGCTGGAGGCCAAGAGCGGCGCCAAGCTGAACGGCGAGTCCGTCGCCCGCCTGCGCACCGGCATGACCGGCCTGAAGGAACGGGCCAAGACCATGCTGGAACTGGCCGATTCGGCGCTGTTCTACGTGGCGGCGCGGCCGCTGGCGCTGGACGAGAAGGCGGCCAAGACCATGGCCGACCCGACGGCCGCCGCCGATCTCGCCGCCTACATGGCCGAAGTCAAAGGAGTGGGCGCCTGGACGCGCGACACTCTCGAGGACGCCGCCCGCCGCCTGGCCGAGGCGCGGGGGCAGAAGCTCGGCAAGATCGCCCAGCCCTTGCGGGCGGCGCTTGCCGGTTCCTCGGTCTCGCCTCCCATCTTCGAAGTGATGGAAGTGCTGGGCCGCGAGGAATCGCTGGGCCGCATCGAGGACGCCCTCGGCGGGACCCGGCCCACGGAATCATCGGCGGCCTGACGGCTGCCGGACACGTTTAAACAGTGAAGTAGACCACGGGGTATGAAGACATGACGAACGAGAACAAGACTCCCAAGGAATCCGTCACGCTGATCAACAACAGCACCGGCAAGACCACGGAATTCCCGCTGCTGTCCGGCTCCATCGGCCCCAAGGTGGCGGATATCCGCTCCCTTTACGCCAGCCAGGACATCTTCACCTATGACCCCGGCTACATGTCCACCGGCTCGTGCAAATCGGCCATCACCTATATCGACGGTGACGCCGGCGTGCTGCTGCACCGCGGCTACGCCATCTCCGACCTGGCCGAGAACTGCTCGTTCCTGGAAGTGGCCTACGCCATCCTGAAGGGCGAGCTGCCCAATACCGAGCAGAAGACCAAGTTCGAGAACGACATCAGCCGTCACTCGATGCTGAACGAGCAGATCAACTTCTTCTTCCGCGGCTTCCGCCGTGACTCCCACCCCATGGCCGTGCTGTGCGGCGTGGTGGGCGCCATGGCCGCCTTCTACCACGATTCCATCGACATCAACGACCCGCACCACCGCATGGTGGCCAGCTACCGCCTGGTCGCCAAGATGCCGACCATCGTCGCCTGGGCCTACAAGTACTCCCTGGGCCAGCCCTTCATGTATCCGCAGAACAAGCTCTCCTATGCCGAGAACTTCCTGCACATGATGTTCGCCACGCCCTGCGAGGAGTACAAGGTCAGCCCGGTCCTGGCGCGGGCCATGGACCGCATCCTGATCCTGCATGCCGACCACGAGCAGAACGCGTCCACCTCCACCGTCCGTCTGGCCGGGTCGTCGGGCGCCAATCCCTTCGCCTGTATCGCCGCCGGCATCGCCTCCCTGTGGGGCCCCGCCCATGGCGGCGCCAACGAGGCCGTGCTGACCATGCTGCACGAGATCGGCTCGGTGGACCGTATCCCCGAGTACATCAAGAAGGCCAAGGACAAGGACGATCCCTTCCGCCTGATGGGCTTCGGCCACCGCGTGTACAAGAACTACGACCCGCGCGCCAAGATCATGGCCAAGACCTGCCATGAAGTGCTGAACGAGCTGGGCAACCACGACGAGCCGCTGCTGAAGCTGGCCATGGAGCTCGAGCGCATCGCCCTCGAGGACCCCTACTTCGTCGAGCGCAAGCTGTTCCCGAACGTGGACTTCTATTCGGGCATCATCTTCCGCGCCATGGGCATCCCCACCCAGGTGTTCACCTGCCTGTTCGCCCTGGCCCGCACCGTGGGCTGGATCGCCCAGTGGAACGAGATGCTGACCGACCCCGATCAGAAGATCGGCCGTCCGCGCCAGCTGTATGTCGGCCCGGCACAGCGGGAATTCGTCCCGCTGCACAAGCGTGGCTAGGACGGATAACAGAGTACCGGAGGGGCGGCGCCGCAAGGCGCCGCCCCAACGCATTCCAAGACCCGCCAACGACAACCTGCATCCCGAGGCCAAACGCCGCCTCGTGCTGGCGCTGGCGGCACTGACCCTATCCGCGCTGGCGCTCCTGGCCATAAGTATGTCAGGCTGGTACTAGGCCTACCCAAGGAGACGCCGCCATGATGAATTTCCTCGACCGCCGCGTCGTCCATCCCGGCGGCCTCGTCTTCAAGGAAGGCGACAGCGGCGATCAGGCCTTCATCATCCAGTCGGGAACGGTGGAACTGCTGAAGGGCGAAAAGGTCTTCGCCGAACTGGGCGCCAACACCATCTTCGGCGAGATGGCCCTGATCGACGGCGCGCCCCGCATGGCCACGGCGCGGGCCAAGACCGAGACCACCCTGATCGTCATCCCCCGCTCGGTGGTGGATTCCAAGCTGAAGGGCGTGGATCCCTTCGTCATCAAGCTGCTGGGCATCCTGGTCCAGAACGTCCGGTCCATGGCCGGCAAGCTGGGCTGAGGGAAAAGAAGACGCGGGCCGCCGCCCGTACCCGCTCGGGGCCATGGGCCCCGAACCCCATTCACGGAATATCAAAGGGGGTCCGGGGCATCGCCTCGGCTGGGGTCTAGGGCGAGAGCCCCAAAAATCACGCCCGCGCCGGCGCCGGCAGGAAGCCGGCCTGCACCAGGTCGCGCACCTTCTCGAAGGCCTTGACCTCGATCTGGCGGATGCGTTCGCGCGACACGCCGTAGCGCCCGCCCAATTCCTCCAGGGTTACGGGGTCGTCCTTGAGGCGGCGTTCGATGAACACCTCGCGCTCGCGCTCGGTCAGGGTATCCAGCGCCCGGGCGATCAGGGCGCGGCCCTTGGACAGTTCCTCGCGCTTGGCGAAGGCGGTTTCCTGGTTGTCGGCCTCGTCGGCCATCAAATCCTGGATCTCGGTGCCGCCCTCGCCCACGGGGGTGTTGAGCGAGGAATCGCGCCCCGCCATGCGGCGGTTCATGGCGACCACGTCGCTTTCGTCCACGTCCAGTTCACGGGCGATGGTCGCCACGTGCTCGGGCGCCAGATCGCCCGATTCCAGCAGACGCAGCCGCGACTTGATGCGCCGCAGGTTGAAGAACAGCTTCTTCTGGGCCGCCAGGGTGCCGATCCGCACCATGGACCACGAATTCAGCACGAACTCGTTGAGCGAGGCCTTGATCCACCACATGGCGTAGGTGGCCAGGCGGAAGCCGCGATCGGGCTCGAATTTCTTGACCGCCCGCATCAGGCCGATATTGCCCTCGCTGATCAGGTCGGCCACCGGCAGGCCGTAATGGCGATAGCCCAGCGCGATCTTGGCGACCAGACGCAGATGGCTGGTCACCAGCCGATGGGCGGCGTCCTTGTCGCCGTAATCGGTCCAGCGCTTGGCCAGCATGAATTCCTCCTCGGGCGCGAGGACGGGGAATTCCTTGATATCCCTGAGATATTTGGCGAGGCCGTCGTCACCGGCGACGACCGGAAGTTTGGCAACCGACATGATCTGATCCCTCCAGTTTGTGCCTTCCTGGCGCCCAACACGCCGGGAATCGTCTGAAAAACCGGAAAAGACCGCTAGTCGTAGCCCTGCATCATCATACGCATCGTCACATCCTCCATCGAGCAACATGACCCGGAACCCGCCGTCATGGCAGCGCCCCGATCCGGCGGCCGGCTCGGCCCCATCATGGGCACCGGCCGATTCCACCATCACCATTATGGTGACAAGACCCAGCCGAAATCAAGGGGGCGAACCGCATGGCCCTTTGCTCACTGAAAATCAGCTAACCAGCCGATCGTGGCGGGAATGTGGCGGCCTTCGCCATTCGCATGGCGGCCATTCCGAACCGGCGAATCCATCCGGCCAAAATTGAGTCATGATGAAGTCCTCCCCCCGGCGACCTCAGGTATTTGCGCCGGACGAACGAAAAGTACGACGCTGGCCCCTCCCTCCGATTGGCCGGCGTACACGGACCCCGCCCCGCCCTCCCTGCCGGGGCGGGGTTGTGTTTTCAGCCCCCCTCATCCGCCTCAGCCGTCCGGGCGGCGCTCCCGCGCCCCGGCCAGGGCGACCACGCCCACTCCGCCGGCGATCAGGGCCAGTCCGGCCATATTGGTGAACGACAACCTCTCGCCCAGCAGCAGCGACGAGATCACCAGCCCGAAGGCGGGCACCGACAGGAAACTGAGCGACACGGTGAGCGCCGGCAGCAGCCGGTTGACGGTCACCGCCGCCCAATAGGCGAAGGCGGTGGCCAGGGTGCCGTTATACAGCAGGGTCCAGACCAGTTCGAAACTGCCGTCGGGGGCCGGAGGGCCTTCGATCAGCGCGGCGGCCGCCGCCACCGGCACCAGGCCGACCAGCATCTGCCACGGCACCAGTTCCAGCGGCGAGGACTGCCAGCGATGCCTGCGGATATGCAGGATCACCGCCGCCCAGACCAGGGCGGCGGCCAGCAGCAACAGATTGCCGGTCACCGCCGCCCGGTCGCTCCAGTCGAAGGTGAGCGGATTGAACAGCACCACGATGCCGCCCAGGCCCAGCGCCAGCCCGGCCAGCCTTCCCCGGGTCAGCCTTTCACCCAGGAACAGCGCCGCCCCCGGGGCCACCCACAAGGGCGTGGAATAGGCCAGGATGGCGGAGCGCCCGGCCGGCACCACCAGCAGCGCCAGATTGGTCAGCACCATGAACAGGGCCATGTTGAGCAGCCCCAAGGACGCCATCACCGGCCAATCCCCCCGGGGCGGCAGGCGGAGCTTTCCCATGGGCCCCAGGATCAGCACCATGCTGACCAGCCCCAGGGCGAGGCGCAGCGTGCAGAACCACAAAGGCTGGATGTGGGCCAGCCCGATCTTCATGATCGGCCAGTTGCCGCCCCAGACCAGGACCAGAAGGGCCAGCAGAACGAATGCGCGCATGTCTGGTCATACCACTGTTTCAGGACGCAGACTTTGCCATGCGGGCCATGGCATGATCCACCAATTCCCGCACAAAGGAGAAATGCGTTGGATTTCGACGGAGAGCACCGCATCGACGCCCCCCGCGCCGTGGTCTGGCAGGCCCTCAACGATCCCCGCCTTCTGGCCGCCTGCATCCCCGGCTGCGAGAAACTGGACGCCACCGGCCCAGGCGCCTACATCGCCACCGTGGCCATCCGGGTCGGCGCGCTGGCGGCCCGCTTTTCCGGAACCCTCACCCTGGACGACGTGGTCGAGCCCCAGGCCTACACCCTGAAAGGCCAAGGTCAGGGGGGAGTGGCAGGATTTGTCTCGGGCTCCGCCCGCGTCACTTTGGAAGACGATGGCGACGCCACCTTGCTGCGCTGGAAGGCGGCGGGCGAAATCGGCGGCCGCCTGGCCTCGGTGGGCGGCCGGCTGCTGCACGGCTTCGCCGTCAAGACGGCAAACCAGTTTTTTTCGCGCCTGAATGCGGAACTCGGGTCGCAACCTGATTGCAGTTCTCTCTAGGGATCGCTACGTATTACATATTGTCACAATACGTCATCCGCTGGCGTATAGGGGGGGATGATGGAAGCACGCGCCGCCGGCCGGGATTCGGCCACCAACATCGATCAGTTCCGCCCCGCAGCCATATCCACGGACGACAGAATCCGTCGCCGTTTGCCACGCAAGGAGCGGGAAAAGCTGATCATCACCGAAGCCATCCGCTTCTTCGCCGAAGTGGGCTTCGAAGGCCAGACCCGGGCGCTGGCCGATCGCCTCGGCGTTACCCAGCCCCTGCTCTACCGCTATTTTCCCGACAAGGACGCCCTGATCGAGCGGGTCTACAAGGAGGTTTTCCTCAACTCCTGGGAACCGTCCTGGATCGCCACGCTGCAGGACCGCTCGCGCCCCCTGGTGGACCGTCTGATTGATTTCTATCTTGCATATACCAAAGCGAATTTCAGCTACGAGCGGGTCCGGCTGTTCATGTTCGCCGGGCTGAAGGACGGCTCCATCGCCAATCGCTACATGCAGCATGTGCGCGACCAGCTTTTCGTGCCCATGTGCCGGGAATTGCGCGCCGATCTCGGCGTCGGCGGCGATGCCCCCATCAGCCTCGAGGAAATCGAGATGGTGGCGGGCCTGCACGGCTCCATCGCCTATGTGGGAGTGCGCCGCTGGGTCTACCACGCCCAGACCCCTGCCGACCTGATGCCGGTGATCACCGAACTGGTCCGCACCTATCTGGGCGGCATCGGCGACAGCTACCGGCGGATCGTCTCGGCCGGGGCCAAGTAAAACCGCTTGCCAAGCGCCCCCCGGGAGGGCTACCAGTCGGTGGCTATCCAAAGGGGGATTTCGAGCATGCGCAAGGCAGTTCTGGCCGTTACCGTGACCCTGGCCCTGGGGGCCTGTTCCAGCGCGCCCAAGCCGCTGGTGCCCGACACGCCCGAGGGTCCCGCCAGCTATGTCTGCTACAGCACCTGGCTGTCCGGACCCGAAGAGGTCCGCGCCATCGCCGACCGCCAGTGCCGCAACGCCGGCATGGAAGTGCGCGGATTGCTGGGCCAGAGCTTCGCGCCCTTCAAATGCGGCATCCTCACCCCGGAAGTGGCGGCCTTCCGCTGCGGCCGCTACGGCTTCGGATACTGAGGCCGCCTATAAAAAAGCCCCCGACCTTGCGGCCGGGGGCTTTTTGCTGCCCGGATGACTACTGCACCTGCTGCACCGCCGACAGCAGCCAGCGGCCGCCGCTGGCGCTGCGCACGAAGGTCCAGGCCTCGGTGTGGGTCACCACGGAACGCGGATCGCCATCGGCCACCGCGCCGGTATCCAGGCGCACCATGTAGTCGTTGCACGAGAAGGTCAGGATGGCGGTCAGGTAGTCGAAACCGCCCTCGCTCCACGATTCGCTAACGTCGCCCTTCAGCAAGGTGACGTTCTCCACCTTGTTGGCCAGGCCCTCGCTGGCGTTGCGGCTCATGTCCTCGGACAGGTAGGACACCACTTCGGGGGTGGCGAAGCGCTTCAGCTGCATCAGGTTGCCGTCGCTCCACGCCTTCTGCACGCCCAGCAGGATCTCGGTGAAGGCGTCCTGGTCGTTGCCCGAGGCGTCGAACTCCCGCTCGATGCGCGGCTGGGCCGGAGCGGAGGCGATCATGGGCTCCACGTGCTGTCCGGCGGTGTGCTGGGCCATGTAGGGGTTGCCCACCGGCATGGCCGGCTGGGAGCGGCCGCGGAACAGCCGGATGGCCAGCCACACCAGACCGCCGATGATGGCCAGTTGGAGCAGCAGCCCCAGCATGCTGGCGCCGGGGGCGGCATCGGACGCGGCGGCGAGCGCCGGCGAATGCCCGAACAGCATGGAACCGATGCCGGCCCCCAACAGGCCGCCGGCGATTCCCGCCATCATGGGATTGCGCTGGAAGAAGCCGGGCTGGCCCACGGGGGCGCCCATGGGGGTGGCGGGCCGCATGGCCGAGGCACCGGCACCGGCCGGAGCCAGCGGCGCGGAATCAACGGCACCGGGACGGGGCGCCGCCTGGGGCGCCGGCGGCGGCCCGGCGGGCTTGGTCTGGGCCGGCGGCGGGGCCAGGGTGCGCTCCATGGGCGCGTCATGGGTCCGCGACCCGCGCGAGCCGAAGCTGCCGCCGCTGGACTTGGACGTGCTGCCCGCCTTGGCCAGGGCATCGCCCGCGCCGGCCAGCGCCAGCACCAGGGCCACCACGGCCGAAATCACCATATGCCTCATCTCGTTCCTCCCAAGGAATCACCCCCTTGTTATAGGGTGGTCCGGGCGGAAAGCAAACCGGCTACGAAAATTTAACCCTGGTCGGCCTCGCCCTGCACCCTGGCGGCCAGCGAGGCGGCCATGAACATGTCCAGGTCGCCGTCGAGAACGCCCTGGGTATCCGAGGTCTCCACGTTGGTGCGCAGGTCCTTGACCATCTGGTAGGGCTGCAGCACGTAGGAGCGGATCTGGTGGCCCCAGCCGATATCGGTCTTCTGGTCCTCCAGCGCCTGGGCGGCGGCTTCGCGCTTCTGCAATTCGGCCTCGTAGAGCCGCGCGCGCAGCATGTCCCAGGCCCGGGCCCGGTTCTGGTGCTGCGAGCGCTCCATCTGGCAGGCCACGGCGATGCCGGTGGGAATATGGGTGATGCGCACCGCCGAATCGGTCTTGTTGATGTGCTGGCCGCCGGCGCCGGAGGCGCGGTAGGTGTCGATGCGGCACTCGCTCTCGTTGATCTGGATGTCGATGGTGTCGTCGATCACCGGATAGACCCAGGCCGAGGAGAAGCTGGTGTGGCGGCGCGCCGCGCTGTCGTAGGGAGAGATGCGCACCAGCCGGTGCACGCCGCTTTCGGTCTTCAGCCAGCCATAGGCGTTGTGGCCGAGGATGCGCACGGTGGCCGACTTGATGCCCGCCTGCTCGCCGGCGCTTTCTTCCAGCCATTCCACCTTGTAGCCGTGCTTCTCGGCCCAGCGGGTGTACATGCGCAGCAGCATCTCGGCCCAGTCCTGAGACTCGGTTCCGCCGGCGCCGGCATTGATTTCCAGATAGCAGTCGTTGTGGTCGGCCTCGCCGGAGAGCAGGGTCTCCAACTCCATCTTGCCGGCGCGCTCCTTCAGCGCGCGGACCTGCTCCTCGGCGTCGTCGATGACCGTCTGGTCGCCTTCCATCTCGCCCAGCTCGATCAGCTCCAAGAGGTCGGCCAGCTCGCGCTCCAGGGCGCGGCAGCCCTGGATGGCGTTGTCCAGTTCGGTGCGCTCGCGCATGATCTTCTGGGCGACGGCGGCGTCGTTCCACAGATCGGGATTCTCGGCCGAGGCGTTCAGCTCGTCGAGCCGCATCAACGCCTCGTCCCAATTGAGATGGCGCTTCAACAGGGCGGCGGAGCGCCGGATATCCTGGGCGAGCGCCTCGATCTCGGCCCGCATGGCTGTTCCCCTAAAGGCATTATGGAGCCGCCCTTTGTAAGGAAGTCCGCCCGCACTGGCAACCCGAGAGATTACCGGAGCGGCGCGATCAGCAGCCGGACAGCGGCGACCTGAACCGGTTGATCAGGGCGGCCTTGCGACCGCCCACCAGCCCTTCGATCTTCTGGCGCAATTGCGGCAGCGAGCGGATTTCGCCCAGACGGCGGCGCAGGAAACCCCAGGTATCGGCCGAGCCTTCGGAATCATCGTCCAGCCAATACAGCAAGGTGGCGGAATAGACCGCCGCCAGGGTGGCGCGCTTGGAATACCACGAGAAATCGTGGGAACGGTCGCCCACCGCCAGCCAGATGGAATCGGCGGTGCCCCAGGTCAGCCGCGCCGCCAGGGGCAGGTTCTGCGGCAGGGCCAGAAGCGAGGTGGCGCGGCGGATGGCCTCGCGATGCTCACCCCAGCGCCCGAGGCGAAGCTTCACGGCCCAAAACACCCTTTCCCCCACGCCGCGGCCATCCAGCCCGGCCCCGGCCAGATCGGCCTCCATGGTCCGGTTGGCGTGATCGACGAAATGGGCCACCGCGTCCACCGCTCCCTTGGGGAACAGCCGGGGCAGCAGCGCCCGCTCGATCCCCATGTCGTCGGCCGCCGCGGCCAGGGTGACGGGCGACCAGCCGTCGAAGGCGGCGTGGGGCAGCATGGCGCCCACCAGGGCATCCTTGAGCGGACGCGATTCCATATCCAAATCTCCCCGGCTGCGGACAAAAGCACTTTCCGGGTTATAGGCCCCGCCTAACCCCTTCACAAGGGGTCGGCACTGTGCTATCAACCCTCCTCCCCGGACGGCAGCCATGCCGATCCGTCGGGAGGGTTTTCTAGCGTAGAGGAGCGGTGGCGAAACGTGCAAGTTCTCGTTCGTGACAACAATGTCGATCAGGCCCTGAAGGCGCTCAAGAAGAAGATGCAGCGCGAGGGGGTTTTCCGCGAGATGAAGCTTCGCAGGAACTACGAAAAGCCGTCCGAGCGTCGCGCCCGTGAAAAGGCCGAAGCCGTGCGCCGCGCCCGCAAGCTGGAGCGCAAGCGCCTGGAGCGCGAGGGCTTCTAAAGCCTTCTTTCGGCCGCACCGTTAAAGGGCGCGGCCGGACCGGAAATTCAAGCGTCGCCATCGCTGGCGCCATGACCCTGGGTCATGGCGCTTTTCGGTCTTGATCTATAGCAAATTTGTCGCCTTGCCCCCCGGCCCCCATACTAGTAGCTTGTATGCGGGATTGGGTCGTCTGGGGGGATTCTAGCCATGGAAATACTGCGTAATCTTAGGATTGGGCGACGTATTCTTCTGGCTTTTCTACTTCCGGTTTTCGGTCTTGTCGCCTTTTCCGGCTATGTGATCGTCCTGCGCTGGCTGGTGGTCAACGATACCAGCGGGCTGATCCGCATGGCCGCCACCGCCAACAGCGTGAGTGCCGTCGTCCATGAACTGCAGAAGGAGCGCGGCGCCTCGTCGCTCTACGTGGCCAGCGGCCGCAAGCAGTTCGGCGACCGGGTCGAGGCCCAGCGCAAGCTGTCCGACGACATGGCCAAGCGGTTCGAGGAGCAGTCCGGGGACGCCGCCGCCGCCCTGGGGCCGGATTTCGCCGCCTCGCTGACCAAGGCGCGCGAGGCGCTGGCCAGCCGGACCAAGCTCCGCGCCGACATCGAAGCCGGCGCCATGGACCGCAACGGCCTGTTCCAGGCCTATACCGCCATGATCAAGGTCCAGCTGGACATGGTCGGCCAGATGGCCCGCCAGACCCCCGACAAGAAGGCCGCCGAGGCGGTCAGCGCCTATCTCGCCTTCATGGAGGCCAAGGAGCGGGCCGGTCAGGAGCGGGCCACCGGCTCGGCCGGCTTCGCCGGAACCTTCGATCCGGTGATCTATCGCCGCCTGGTGTCGCTGATCGCCGACCAGGAGATGCTGTTCTCCCATTTCATCCGCACCGCCTCGCCCGAACTGGTGGCCTTTTTCCGCGACAAGATGGGCGATCCCATCGTCGCCGAGGTCAATGCCATGCGCGAAGCCGCCCACGCCAAGGCCCTGGCCGGCGGCGAGGGCGTCCCCGCCCCCAAGTGGTTCGAGGCCACCACCAAGCGCATCGACCTGATGAAGGTGGTCGAGGATCGCATCGCCACGGATCTGGTGGCGTCCGCCACCAAGACCAGCTCCGACGCCCAATTGTTCCTGTGGGGCCAGATCATCGCGGTGATCGGCGGCCTGGGAATCACCTTCGCCGCCGCCGGTGTGCTGGCCCGCGGCATCACCGGCCCCATCGGCCACATCACCCAGGCCATGAGCCGGCTGGCCACCGGCGACACCTCCATCTCGGTGGACGGGCTGCAACTGCAGACCGAGGAAGGCGAGATGGCCCGTGCC
This sequence comes from Magnetospirillum sp. ME-1, assembly GCF_002105535.1. Lineage (GTDB taxonomy): Bacteria > Pseudomonadota > Alphaproteobacteria > Rhodospirillales > Magnetospirillaceae > Phaeospirillum. The sequence goes on from NZ_CP015848.1 coordinate 2,043,959, forward strand.
GTCGAGGTCTTCCGCAACAACCGCATCGCCGCCGAGGCCCTGGCCGCCGAGCAGAAGGCCGAGCAGGAGGCCAAGGAACGCCGCCGCCAGGCCATCGAGCAACTGACCGCCACCTTCCGCCAGGAGGTATCCGGCGCCCTGGCGGCGGTGGGCGACGCCACCCGCCTGCTGGACAATTCGGCCAATTCGCTGGGCGCCTCGGCCCAGAGCATGGAGGGCCACGCGGCCGCCGTGGCCGCCGCCGCCGAGGAGGCCAGCATCAACGTCGAGACCGTGGCCGGCGCCGCCGAGGAATTGTCCGCCTCCATCAACGAGATCAGCCGTCAGGTGGCCACCTCGGCCCAGGTGTCCCAGGAGGCGGTGGCCGAGGCCGAGCGCACCAACGCCCTGGTCCACGGGCTGGCCGACGCGGCGCGCAATATCGGCGAGGTGGTCACCATGATCGGCGACATCGCCGGCCAGACCAACCTGCTGGCCTTGAACGCCACCATCGAAGCCGCCCGCGCCGGCGAGGCGGGCAAGGGGTTCGCCGTGGTGGCCAACGAGGTCAAGAATCTCGCCACCCAGACCGGCAAGGCCACCAGCCAGATCACCGAACAGGTCAGCGCCGTGCAATCGGCCACCGATCAGGCCGTTGCGGCCATCCAGAGCATCGGCGCCATCATCGAACGCATCAATCAGGTCTCCTCGGCCATCGCCGCGGCGGTGGAGGAACAGGACGCCACCACCCGCGATATCGCCCGCAACGTGGCCGAAGCCGCCGACGGCACCCGCGACGTCTCGCGCCACGTCACCGACGTCACCAGCGAGGCCGGTGAAACCGGCAAGACCGCCACCGACGTGCTGGGGGCCGTCCAGGCGCTCGGCCGCCAGTCGGAGACCCTCAACACCTCGGTCCAGCGCTTCCTGGCGGGGGTGGAGCGGGCCTAGGGGATGGAATTGCCGGTGGGGCGCGGCACCAACCGCCCCTTCAGGACCGGCTGCTCCGCACGCAGGAAATAACCGGTCTCGTGGACCGAGCCGGGCTGTATCAGGAGTGACGGCGGGGGCTCTGAGAACTTTGCCGAGAAATAATAGGCGCTGTCCACGCCACGTCCACACCCCTTCGATCGCGAGCACACCCGGATGTAGGTGCGGTCATCGGTGAACATGAGGTCGCGGCCCAGGAAGCCCCGATAGACGTAATAGCGGTGGATGGGGTTGCCCAGAACCTGGCGGGAAACATAATCCCCATCGGCCAGTTCTCGGGAAAAGGCACGGGCTTCGTCCGTGTCTTTACGCGGTTCCCGCCCGGCAAACTCGGTTATGACATTCCCACTTTCCATCACGGACAGGAATACCCAACCCGTAGCGACCAGGATTATGGCCGCAGCCGCTGGCCGCGCGCCGCTGGGTACAGGAATACGCCGCCCCAGCCAGACCAGCCCCGCCCCGGACATCATCGCGCAGAGCGGCAGCAGGAACTGCCATATCCGCGACGGCGGCAACTGCTGCCCCACCAGAACGAATACGGGCGACACGCCGATCAGCAGGGACAGGCACAGGCTGCGAGCGGTCCGCTCGACGCAGAGGCCCACCGCCAGTCCAAGCGCAAGCATCATGGCCAGCGGCGCGGGAATATCGAGCCCCCACTCCGACGAGACTTGGACTATCTGCCCCCGGAGCAGGTCCCACGCGCCGATTCCGACCTGACCGACGAGATGGTCGCCGGTGGACAGCCCCTTGACCCCATGCATCAGCAGCAACGGACTCATCAGCACCATAAGCCCAAGAACGGTCATGGCGCTGATCATCGCCGGCCAGGTCAGCAGCCGCCGCCATTTCCTGCCGTCCCCGGAGCCGAGGATACAGATAGCCAGAAACACCATGGCGGCGACATACCCGAAGACCATGGATTGGACGCTGAATCCAGCCAATATGGACAACAGGGCTACCGTCAGCAACGCGCCCCGGTTGCCGGTCCGGACCAGATAGGGAATCACCGCCAGGGTCAGCACGAAGGCGAAGGTTCCGGAGATGTAGCCCCGCGCTGCGACGGAATAGGCGACCAACGGCCAGGCGATTGTGGCAATGGCGGCGGCGATCAGCCCAGTCAAGCGATCGAACTGCACCGCTCCACACCAGAAGACGGCCGGCACCAAGGCGAGGCCGAAAATCAGATATGGCAACCGGACGGCCCACTCCGCCGAGCCGAAAAGGGCCATCGAAGCCGATGTCGCCAAAATGGGCAGGTTATGCAGGGACGTCCTGAGGCTTGTAAGTGATAGAAAGAGCGGATCCATCCCCATGAAAAAAATATCAGCCTCGTCATAGGTCATGTCAGCATTGATGTAGCGAAGCCTAACAACAGCAGCCATGATAAATAAAATAAACAATGATAAAGTTATGACATCAACACGGAAATTTGTGCGCCACGATCTCTTAACGTCTTCCATCATGAGCAAAATGTCGGCCATTATGATGGCATGTGCTCTCATGATGCTTTTCTTCATTGCGATCATCAGGAAAGAACATGCCGTCAGTAGGCCGGCAAATACGAGATAGGAGGCGAACATGTTCTGATGACGGCTGGCGGAATAGGTGACGGCCACGCTACGCCCCGCGATGGACCGGGCCATGTCCGAGATTGTAGAGGGGTCCATAAAGGCCAGCCCCACAAAAGCGACGGCCAGCAATCCCGCCACGCAGGACGAAAAATAGATCAGAACAACCATCGGATTTCCCTGCCAGCTCCGCGATCAATCCGGTCGAATTTGGCCGGTATCCTTCACGCCTCGGGCGGCGAAAGCAAGTTCCATTGCGTCCATTCAGGCTTTCCCACCCAACCTAGCGCTCCGCCCCTCCCCGGCCCGGCAGAGCTGAACCACCCGAGTCCGCACAACGCCGTCTCCCCCTTCAACAGGAAGGGGCCGGAAATGATCCGGCCCCTGTTTTAGCCAAAATCCCCAGGCCTTACTTGTCGAAAGGCTGCGGACGGGGGGTGTTCTCGTTGGAGGGCGGCAGGATGGGCAGCGCGAAGCTGGGCTGCTCGCCGGTCAGGCTCTTCAGGAAGGCCACGATCTTGCCGTTCTCCTCGGGGCTGAACTTCTTGCCCAACTGGATGCGGCCCATGGTGTCCACCGCATCGGCCAGGGTGGCGGCCTCGCCGTCATGGAAGTAGGGGTAGGTCAGTTCGACGTTGCGCAGCGTCGGCACCTTGAAGAAGAAGCGGTCGGCCTCGTCCTTGGTCACCGCGACGCGGCCCTCGGCCGGGCTGGACGACGTGTAGGGCTCGACCACGCCCATCTTCTGGTAGGTGTTGCCGCCCGCGGCCGCGCCGTTGTGGCAGCCGGTGCAGCCCGAATCCTTGAACAATTCGTAGCCGGCCACTTCCTGGGCCGAAAGCGCCTTCTTGTCGCCCTTCAGCCACTTGTCGAAGCGCGAATTGGGGGTGACCAGGGTCTCCTCGAAGGCGGCGATGGCCTTGGTAACGCCGTCCACGGTGATCTTGTCCGACTTGAACACCTTCTTGTACTCGGCCACATAGGCCGGAATGGACTGCAGCACCGACAGCGCCAGGGTGTGGGTCGAGGCCATCTCGCCGGGATTGGCGATGGGGCCGCCCGCCTGGTCCTGCAGGGTGAGCGCACGGCCGTCCCAGAACTGGGCCAGGTTCAGGCTGGAGTTCAGCACGGTGGGCGCGTTGATCGGCCCCTTCTGCCAGTTGTGGCCGATGGAGGTCTTGAGGTTGTCGGTGCCGCCCATGGACAGGTTATGGCAGGAATTGCACGAGATGAACCCCGACTTTGACAGGCGGGTGTCGAAATAGAGCTTCTTGCCCAGTTCGACCATCCCGGCATCCTTGACCTTCGGCGGAAGGATGGGCTGGATCGGCTCGGATGCCGCCAGGGCCGGGACGGCTCCCAGTCCCAGGAAAAGGGCGAGCGAAAGCGTCATGCGTCTGATCATGGCATGGTACCCCTGATATGGATTTTCAGTGCGTGACCACACCCGGAGGACTTCCCCCGCCCCGCCGGTTCTCTCTCTTTTCCGGCCGGACCCGGGATGCGAGCACCGGAGCATACTCACAAGATAATTGTGGATTTGGAAGATGTATTTAGAATTCTTCTAACTCTAAACAATAAGCATATGGTCGAAAGCAAAGCGGCGGCCCTCCTTTCGGAAGGCCGCCGCCTGTTCAGGCTATGACGGGGAAGAGCTTAGCCCTTCAGCGCGCTCAGCACCTCGTCCAGCATCTTCTTGGCGTCGCCGAACAGCATCCGGTTGTTCTCCTTGTAGAACAGCGGATTATCGACGCCGGCATAGCCGGACGCCATGGAGCGCTTCATGACGATGGAGGTCCGGGCCTTCCACACCTCGAGCACCGGCATGCCGGCGATGGGGGAATTGGGGTCCTCCTGCGCCGCCGGATTGACGATGTCGTTGGCGCCGATGACCATGGCGACGTCCGTATCGGGGAAGTCGTCGTTGATCTCGTCCATCTCCATCACCACGTCATAGGGCACCTTGGCCTCGGCCAGCAGCACGTTCATGTGGCCGGGCATGCGGCCCGCCACCGGGTGGATACCGAAACGGACGTTGACGCCCTTGTCGCGCAGGTGCTTGGTGATCTCGAACACCGTGTGCTGGGCCTGTGCCACCGCCATGCCGTAGCCGGGAACGATGATCACGTTCTTGGCATCCTTCAGCAGTTCGGCGGTCTCGACGGCGCTGATCGGGCTGACCTCGCCGGCCGGCTGGCCGTCGCCCGCCGCCACCACGGTGCCGCCGCTGGTGCCGAAGCCGCCGGCGATGACGCTGACGAAGTTTCGGTTCATGGCCCGGCACATGATGTAGGACAGGATCGCGCCCGAGGAGCCCACCAGGGCGCCGGTGACGATCAGGAGGTCGTTGTTCAGCATGAAGCCGGTGGCCGAGGCCGCCCAGCCGGAATAGCTGTTCAGCATGGAGACCACGACGGGCATATCGGCGCCGCCGATGGCCATCACCATGTGGACGCCGAAGGCCAGCGCGATGCCGGTCATGACGATCAGGGCGAAGGAGCCGCCCCAGGCGCTTTCGGCGTTGACGAAAACCTTGCCGAAATAGATCACCACCAGCAGGCCGGCCAGATTGATCCAGTGACGGGCCGGCAGCAGCAGCGGCTTGCCATCGATCTTGGCCGACAGCTTGCCGAAGGCGATCAGTGAACCCGAGAAGGTGATCGCGCCGATCAGGATGCCGATATAGATCTCGATCTCGTGGATGGTCTTCTCGACGCCGACGAAGGTGTGGGCGGTGTCGGCATAGGAGGCGTAGCCCACCAGACAGGCGGCCAGACCGACCAGCGAGTGCATCAGGGCGACCAGCTCGGGCATCTGGGTCATCTGCACGGTGCGGGCGGCATACAGGCCGACCGAGCCGCCGATGGCCATGGCGATGATGATCCACGGCACGCCGCCCCAGGTGACTTCCGGCCCGAAGACGGTGGCGATCACCGCCAGCGTCATGCCGATCATGCCCAGCACGTTGCCGCGCCGCGAGGTCTCGGGATTGGACAGACCGCCCAGGCTGAGGATGAACAGGATGGTGGCACCGATATAGGAAACAGTAGCGAGACTCGAAGACATGGTGCCCCCCTTACTTGCGGAACATCGCCAACATGCGCTTGGTGACCGCGAAGCCGCCGAACATGTTGATCGAGGTGAGGATGATGCTGATCACCGCCAGAAGGCCGATGAAGAAGCCGGGACGCGACACGCCCTCGGCCAGCGGGGGGGAAATCTGCACCAGCGCGCCGATCACGATGATCGACGAGATGGCGTTGGTGACGCTCATCAGCGGCGTGTGCAGGGCCGGAGTGACGTTCCACACCACCATGTAACCGACGAAGCAGGCCAGCACGAACACGGTGAAATGGCCCAGGAAGGCGGCCGGCGCGTAGGAGCCGACGAACCAGAAGGCCAGGGCGCCGATGCCCATGACGATGGCCAGGGTCTTGACGCTCATGGGCTCGCCGGCGCCGTGGCCGTGGCCCGAGGACTTCTTCTCCGGCATGGCGGCGGCCGGCTTGGGCGCGGGCGGAGCCGGCAGCACCAAAGGCGGCGGCGGCCAGGTGATCTCGCCTTCCTTGATGACGGTGAGGCCGCGGATGGCGTCGTCTTCCATGTTGACGTCGATGGTGCCGTCCTTGGCCTTGCACATCTCCTCGGTGAGGCGCAGCAGGTTGGTGGCGTACAGGGTCGAGGCCTGCTTGGACAGGCGCGACGGCAGGTCGGCATAGCCGACGATGGTCACGCCGTGGCGCACCACCACCTCGCCCGGCACGGTCAGTTCGCAATTGCCACCCTGTTCGGCGGCCATGTCGACGATGACGCTGCCGGCCTTCATGGACTTGACCATGTCGGCGGTGATCAGCCGGGGCGCGGGCTTGCCGGGGATCAGGGCAGTGGTGATGATGATGTCCACTTCCTTGGCCTGTTGCGCGTACATCTCGCGCTGGGCGGCCTGGAAGCCCTCGCTCATCACCTTGGCATAGCCGCCGCCGCCCGAGCCCTCTTCCTCGTAATCCACACGCACGAATTCTGCGCCCATGGACTTGACCTGATCGGCCACCTCGGCGCGGGTGTCGTTGGCGCGCACGATGGCGCCCAGGCCCACGGCGGTGCCGATGGCGGCCAGACCGGCCACGCCGGCGCCGGCGATGAACACCTTGGCCGGCGGAACCTTGCCCGCGGCGGTGATCTGGCCGGTGAAGAAGCGGCCGAACTGGTTGGCGGCCTCGACCACGGCGCGGTAGCCGGCGATGTTGGCCATGGAGGACAGCGCGTCCATCTTTTGGGCGCGGCTGAGCTGGCGCGGCACGCAATCCATGGCCAGCACGGTGATCTTGCGGGCCTTCAGGGCCTCCATCAGCTCGGGGTTCTGGGCCGGCCAGATGAAGCCGATCAGGATGGTGCCTTCCTTGATCAGCGCCACCTCGTCCATGCTGGGCGCGCGGACCTTGAACACCACGTTCGACGAATCCCAAAGCTCGGTCGCGCTCTTGGCGATGGAGGCGCCGGCCGCCATATAGGACTCGTCATCGAAATTGGCGAGCGCGCCCGCCCCCGTCTCGACCACCACCGAGAAGCCCAGCTTGATCAGCTTCTCGACGACGTCGGGAACCGTTGCCACCCGCTTCTCGTTGGGGAACGTTTCCCTGGGAACACCAATGGTCAGAGACATGGCTTCTCCTGTTGTTGGCTGTTACTGCATTTGCCGTACATTTTGCCCAGAACAATGCCTTCTGAGCGGCGGTTTGCCAAGCCCGATCTGGATTGAAAATCAGTCGTTTGGACCTATTTTACTCTAGACGGCGCCCATGGGAGCCGCATGACCTTGATCAAGGCGCCGACGGCGAGGATCACGCCATCCTGGCCGGCGTTTCCAGGAGGAACCATGGCCAGGCCAGCGGCAATCGCCACCGTTTTCGCCGCCGCCCTCGGGGCGGCGTCGCCGGCCGCCGCCGATCCCCTGGGCTGGCGCTACGAGATCATGTGGGGCGGCTTTCACGCCGGGGACATGGCGGTGACCCGCGACCAGCAGGGCGAAGCGGTCCGTACCGGCATGACCATCCGCACCGTCGGCCTGTTCGACAAGCTCCTGCGGCTGCGCTTCTCGGCCGAGGGCGGCGGCCGCGATGCGGGGGCGGGCGAACTGGGGTCCGAGCATTACCAGACCCGTTTCAGGGGCCGCTACCAGGAGCAGATGCTGCGGGTGCATTACACCGGCGGCGAGGCCGTCACCGTGCTCGATGAGGTGCTGGCGGTGTTCGCGCCGCCGCCGGACGACGACGAGCCCGCCCCCGCCGTGCCGCCCGAGGCCAGGCGGGGCGTGCGCGACCCGCTGACCAATGTCTCGGTGGTCGGCCGCAAGGCCCGGCAGGCCGTGGCCGGGAACGGACCGGCCAATTTCCGGGTGGCCGGCTATGACGGCCGCCGCGCCTATGATTTCGACGTGGCGGTCAAAGGGCCACGGCACATCGACATCCGGGGCCGGGGATACGATTCCATCGAGCTGGCCATGGTGCTGCGCCCGGTGGCCGGCTTCAAGCCGCGCTTCCAGAAAATGTGGTCCGGGGCCGAGTACATCGTCCACCTGGACCCCGACAGCCTGCTGCCGTTACGCATCTACACCGACAGCTTCGCCGCCGCCACGGTGATCAACGCCGTCGAGCCCTGCCGGGTGGCGGCGGAACAATGCGCCCCCCTGGTTGCATCGGGCGAGCCGTAATCCTTGTATCTCATCCTTCCTGCATATTAGGCTTGACGCCAAAGAGTGTGCGGACGCGCCGGCATGAACCGGATGCGCCAAGGGAGGCAGAAACCATGGGAATGCTCGACGCCCTTTCGGGGCTGCGGATCACCACGCGTCTTTGGCTGCTGGGCGGCCTGCCCCTGGCCGGTCTGGCCGCGGTCTTCGTCGCCGATTCCGTGCAACTCAAGGAAGAGATGGTGGAAGCGCGCGAGGTCAAGCTGCGCCATGTGGTCGAGACGGCATCGGGCGTGCTGGAACACTACGCCGAAGAGGCGCGCCAAGGCCGCATGAGCGAGGATCAGGCCAAGGCCGCCGCCATGGGCGCCGTCAAGAAGATGCGCTACGAAAAGGTCGAATACCTGTGGATGAACGACATGGGCAAGCCCGTGCCCAGGATCGTCATGCATCCCATCTCGCCCCAGCTGGACGGTAAGGTGCTCGACGATTCCAAGTTCAACAAGGCCACCTCCATGCGGGCCGGCAATTCCGGCCCGTTCGAACCGCTGAACAACGTCAATCTGTTCGGCGCCTTCGTCACGGTGGTCGACAGGGCCGGACAGGGCTATGTCACCTATGACTGGCCCAAGCCCAAGGACGGCGGCGGCGTCACCACCGAGACCTATCCCAAGATGTCCTACGTCAAGGGCTTTCCCCAATGGGGCTGGCTGATCGGCTCGGGCGTCTACATCGACGACATCGATACCGCCTTCAAGGCGGAACTGGCCCAGCGCGGCGTGTTGCTGGCCGCCATCCTGGCGGTGGTCGGCGGCCTTGGCCTGCTGATCACCGGCAGCGTCTCGTCAGGCTTTAGGGCGCTGCATCACGATGTGAACACCCTGCGCACCGGCGCGGCGGGCGACGCCATGCAGCTCAGCCCCCAGCGCCGGGACGAGTTCCGCGAGGTGGCCGAGGTGCTGGGCGAGATGGCCCAAACCCGCAGCCGTCTCGACGCCGCCGAAGCCGAACGCCAGTCGGCGCGCAAGAAGGCCGACCACGACCGCTTCATCATGCAGCGCGACATGCTGCGCTCGCTGGTCCAGGCGGCCATGCTGGGCAACGAGGCCATGATCACCCTGTCGCGCATGAAGCGTGAAATCGACATGTCCACCGCCGAGGTGGGCCGCATGGCCCAGGCGGTGGACGACATGCGCGAATCCATCGAGGCCATCAACGCCGATTCCTCCCAGGCCGCCCAAGGCGCGGGCGAAGCCGGACAGGCGGCGGTCAGCGGCCTCGACGCCAGCCAGGAGGCGCTGTCGGCCTTCGAACGCATCGTCGCCGCCGTCAACGCCGCCGGCCAGAAAGTCCAGGGCCTGGCCGAGGCCTCGGCCCAGATCGGCGAGATCGTCACCGCCATCGAGACGGTGGCCGGCCAGACCAACCTGCTGGCCTTGAATGCCACCATCGAGGCAGCCAGGGCGGGAGAGGCGGGAAAAGGCTTCGCCGTGGTGGCGGGCGAGGTGAAGAACCTCGCCAACCAGACCGCCAAGGCCACGGTGGACATCCGTTCGCGCATCGAGGGCCTGCAGGGCGAGATGGGCTCCATCGTCGGCGCCATCAATGAGAGCACCGGCGCCGTCACCGAAGGCCGCTCCCTGGTGGGCGCGCTGGGCGACCGCCTGCACGGCATCGCCGATCAGGTGGGCTCGGTGCAGACCAGCATGACCACCATTTCCCACGTGCTGGACAGCCAGTCGGACACCGCCGGGCGGCTGGCCGACGGCACCACCCAGGTGGTCAGCCTGACCCAGGCCAACAACAAGCTGCTGGGCGACGTGCTGGAGGCCATGGGCCGCATGAGCCAGCACCTGGATTCCCAGGTGGGCAACTACGCCCAGCTGGGCTCGGGCGCCCTGCTGGTGGAGATCGCCAAGAACGACCACATCGCCTTCAAGCGCCGGGTGCTGGACGGCGTGCTGGGCCGCACCGATCTCAAGGCCGACGGCGTGCCCGACCACCACAATTGCCGCCTGGGCAAGTGGTACGACGCCATCACCGACAAGGCCATCTCGGGCAAGCCCGCCTATTCCAACCTGGTCACCCCGCACCAGGAGGTGCACGCGGCGGCCAAGCGGGCGCTGACCCACGCCGCCGACGGCGACCTGGACGGCGCCTTCGCCGCCATCGACGACATGAACAAGGCGTCGGTGGCCGTGGTCACCATGCTGGAAACCCTGGCCACCGAACTGGCCGCCCTGGAGGAGGCGCGGATGGCGGGGTGAGCCCCCGCCCCCCCCTACATCGCCTCCAATTCGTCGATGAAGCCGATGACCACGTCCAGGCCCTGGCGCCAGAATTGCGGGTCGCCGGCATCCAGGCCGAACGGGGCCAGCAGGTCCTGGTGGCGCAGCGTGCCGCCGGCCCGCAGCATGTCCAGGTATTTGGCGGGGAAGTCGGCAATGCCGCCCTTGGCGTAGACCGAGTACAGCGAGTTCACCAGGCAATCGCCGAAGGCGTAGGCGTAGACGTAGAACGGCGAATGGACGAAGTGGGGGATGTAGGTCCAGAAGTGCCTGTACTCGTCGTGGAAGCGGAAGGCCGGGCCTAAGCTGTCGGCCTGGACGCTCATCCACAGCTCGCCGATGCGCTCGGGTGACAATTCGCCCCGGCGGCGCTCGTCGTGCAGCAGGGATTCGAACTCGTAGAACGCCACCTGGCGCACCACGGTGTTGATCATGTCCTCGACCTTGGAGGCCAGCATGATGCGGCGGCTCTTCGGGGACGTTTCGCGCTCGAGCATGGCGCGGAAGGTCAGCATCTCGCCGAACACCGAGGCGGTCTCGGCCAGCGTCAGCGGCGTGTCGGACATCAGCGGCCCCTGAACGCCCGCCAGCACCTGATGCACACCGTGGCCCAGCTCATGGGCCAGGGTCATCACGTCCCTGGACTTGCCCAGGTAGTTGACCAGCAGATAGGGATGCACCGAGGGCACGGTGGGATGGGCGAAGGCGCCGGGCGACTTGCCGGGGCGCACGGGGGCATCGATCCAGTTGTTGTCGAAGAAGCGCTTGCCCACCGCCGCCATGTCGGGCGAGAAGGCGTGATAGGCCCCCAGCACCGTGTCGCGGGCCTGCTCCCAGGTGTATTTGCGGTCGTCGTCGTCGGGCAGCGGCGCGTTGCGGTCCCAGTAATCCATCTTGTCGACGCCGAACCACTTGGCCTTGAGGGCATAATAGCGGTGGGACAATTGGGGAAAGCAGCCCTTGACCGCCGACACCAGGGCGTCCACCACCCCGTCCTCAACCTGGTTGGACAGGTTGCGGTAGGATTGGGGCCGGGCGTAGTTGCGCCACTTGTCCTCGATCTCCTTTTCCTTGGCCAGCGTGTTGGTGATCAGCGCGAACAGCGGCGCGTTGTCGCCCAGCACCTTGCCCAGACTCTTGGCGGCTTCCTTGCGCCGGGCGCCGTCCTTGTCGCTGAGGCAGTTGAGCACCTCGGCCGAGGTGACCTCCTTGCCGCCCAGGGGAAAGCGCAGCCGGGCCATGGTCTCGTCGAACAGCCGGTTCCAGGCCGCCGTGCCCACCACGTGCAGCTCGTGCAGCATCTTTTCCGCCTCGTCCGACAATTGGTGCGGACGGAAGACGCGCAAATCGCGCAGCCAGGGGCCGTAATGGGCCGCCTCGGGGGCCTTCAGCTTCTCGGCCAGGACGGCATCGTCCAGGCGGTTGATCTCCAGGGTGAAGAACAGGGTATGGGTGGAGATGTCGGTGACCCGCTCCTGCATGCCCTGATAGAAGCGGCCGCGCTCGGAATCCGAGACGTCGCCGGAATAGAGCAGCTGGGCATAGGACATGGCGCGGTAGATGATCTGGCCGATGCGCTCGTACTCGGCGATGGCCCGGCCCAGCTCGGCCCCGGGCAGCCCGGCCAGCTTGCCGGCATAGGTGGCCTCGAAGGCCTGGGACGCCGCGGCGGCCGCCTGCAGGTCGGCCTCCAGCTCCGGCGAATCCGGCGCGGGGTAAAGATCGGAAAGATCCCATTCGGGAAGAGTGCCGAGATCGCTGGCCGGTGCTACAAAGGTCATTCGCTGTCTCCTTGCTGCAACACAATATAAGGAGGCCGCAACGGCGCGAACAGGGAGTTTCGACGCATGGAGGTCGAGTTCGCCCGGCAGACCAGCCTGCCGGCCATGTTCCTGGGCCAGGCCGAACGGCTTGGCCATCGTCCCTTTCTCGGCCACAAGGCGGGCGGGGCATGGCATGCGCTGTCCTGGACCGAGACGGCGGACCGCGTCCTGGCCCTGGCCGCCGGACTGCGCGCCCTGGGTCTGGAATCCGGCGACCGGGTCATGCTGGTGGCCGAGAACCGCCCCGAATGGGCGGTGGCCGATCTGGCCATCATGGCCGCCGGCGGCATCAGCGTGCCCGCCTATACCACCAACACCGTGGCCGACCACCTGCACATCCTGGACAATTCCGGCGCCCGACTGGTGATCGTCTCCACCCGTTCCCTGGCCGAGCGCGTCCTGCCCGCCGCCGCCCGCTCGGACCGGGCGCCCGCCCTGATCGCCATGGAGCCCCTCTCCCTGGCCCAATCGCCCGGCGTCGACGTCCACACCTGGGATTCGGTGCTGGAGCTGGGACGCAGCGGGGCGGCGGCCGTCCGCGCCACGGTCGCCGGGCTGAAGCGCGACGACACCGCCTGCCTGATCTACACCTCGGGCACCGGCGGCGTGCCCAAGGGGGTGATGCTGTCCCACGGCGCCATCCTGTGCAACTGCATGGGGGCCGCCGACGTGCTGCGCGAATTGGGGCTGGAGAACGAGGTCTTCCTGTCCTTCCTGCCGCTGTCCCACGCCTACGAGCACACGGCGGGGCTTTACTTCCCCATCTCCATCGGCGCCGAGATCCGCTACGCCGAAGGGATCGAGCACCTGGCCTCCAACATGGCCGAAGTGTCGCCCACCATCATGACCGCGGTGCCGCGCCTGTACGAGACCATGCGGGCGCGCATCCTGAAAGGCTTGTCCCGGGTCAGCCCGCTGCGCCGCCGCCTGTTCATGGCGGCCCTGGATCTGGGCACGCGCCGCATCAAGGGCCGCCGTCTCGGCCCGCTCGACCGGCTGGCCGACATGGTGCTGGAGCGGCTGGTGCGCGACAAGGTCCGCACCCGCTTCGGCGGCCGCCTCAAGGCCTTCGTCTCGGGCGGCGCCCCCCCTGCCCTACGAGGTGGGAGCGTTCTTCCTGGCGCTGGGCGTGCGCATCCTGCAGGGCTACGGCCAGACCGAAGCCGCCCCCGTCATCGCCGTCAACCGCCCCGGCCACAACCGTATCGAAACCGTCGGCCCCGCCATGCTGGGCGTGGAGCTGAGGATCGCCGGCGACGGCGAGATCCTGGTGCGGGGCGAGCTGGTGATGCGGGGCTATTGGCGCGATTCCGCCGCCACCGCCCAGGCCATCGATGCCGACGGCTGGCTGCACACCGGCGATATCGGCGAGATCGACCCCGACGGCTGCCTGCGCATCACCGACAGGAAGAAGGACATCATCGTCAATTCGGGCGGCGACAACGTGGCGCCCCAGCGTATCGAGGGCTTCCTGACGCTCGAGCCGGAAATCGCCCAGGCCATGGTGCATGGCGATCGCCGCCCCCATCTGGTCGCCCTGATCGTCCCCGACCGCGACTGGGTCCAATCCTGGGCCGAGGCAAACGGCCAGTCCGATTCCTTGACGAACATCATGAACGGTGCGGAATTGCGTAAGGCGCTGTCCCTGGCAATCGATCGGGTAAATCGCCAACTCTCCCCCATAGAGAAGATACGGCGATTTATGGTTATTACCGCACCATTCGATATAGAGAATGGAATGCTGACCCCCACCCTCAAAATACGCCGCCATCAAATCAGGGCGATCTATGGCTCAGCCTTGGATGGTCTTTATGAAGAAAAGTCACAGGGTCGCGATCAGGCTTTCCAGTGAAGGATTTACCAACGAAAAGCGAATGGATTGTTAATGAAACCCCCGCCTCCCTGAATCGTGCAACACTCCTATCCTTCCGTATTGCTTTTTGACGACAGCTTGTTTTAAAACGTTCTCGCTTCCAAAGTCGAGCCCCAGAGACCGCCTGGACAGATGTCACAAGCCCTCCCCGCAATGCCCCTGGCCCCGGCCCCGGCCAATGTCGATCTGTCGAAGGTCAAGGCCCTGGTATGCGAGCCGAGCTTGCCCATCCGCCAGGGTATCCGGCTGGCTCTGAACAATGTGGGCATCCGCGAGATCATCGAGGCCAACACCTTCCTGGCCGCCCATCAGGCCTGCAAGGAGGGGGACCACGACTTCCTGGTCCTGAACCAGGAGATCGAGGCCAACGATTCCACCTTCATCATGCGCGAGCTGCGTTCGGGCAGCCTGGGCCGCGACCCCTTCATCCTGACGGTGATGCTGCTGGCGTCGCGCGAGGAGCCCAAGGTCCGTTCGGCCATCGATTGCGGCCCCGACGACCTGCTGCTGATTCCCTTTGCCCCCGACCAGCTGATGAATCGGCTGAGGGTGCTGGTCGAGCGGCGCAAGCCCTTCGTGGTGACCCACGATTATATCGGCCCCGACCGCCGCGCCGCGCCGCGCCCGGGCGCCACCTCGGCCACCCAGTTCCAGGTCCCCAACCCGGTGCGGGCCCGCGGCACCAATCTGCCCCGCGACCGCTATGACCGCCTGAAGCAGGATTCCATCGTCGCCATCGGCATCGAGCGCATCAAGCGCCTGGCCGCGACCATGGACTGGGAATGCAACGCCCTGACCGTCAGCGCCCGCGAAGGCAAGATGACCCCGGAAAGCACCTATCGCAGCCTGCTGAAGCTGGAACAGGTGACCACCGAATTGTCCAGCCGGGTCGCCAAGCAGCTGGGCCACGCCACCGAGACCATCGATGGCCTGACCGAACTTTGCCGCAGGTTGAAAGCAACCCCAAGCAATGTAATTTTTTCAGATATTGAAATGGTCACCCAGACATCGCGGCGGATTTCCGGTACCTATAGTTCGCGATAGACACCATCGACTTCAGTATTAAGGCACTTCGCCAAGCACCCCTGGAATACGACCCAGGCCGGTGTTAAATTATGCCCATTCGGGGACTATCACCCTGTCGCCCCTGTTTTTCCGGGGGATTGTGCATATGCTTATCGGCGATTCCGATACCCTTGCCTTTCAAGACCCCGAGGACGTGTGCGCCAAGTCGCCGTTCCACGTTCTGGTGGTCGAGGACGACCTGGTCCATTTCACCTATTGCGAACACGTCCTGCACAGCCTCTACGGCAAGGATCTGGTCCTGGAACGGGCGGTCGATTGCCAGGGCGCCATCGACCTGCTGAGCTCCGGCCGTTTCGATGTCTGCCTGCTGGATTACATGGTCAAGGGCGGCAACGCCAAGGATGTGCTGACCCGCATCGATTTCGGCATCATCGAGACGCCGGTGATCGTCATCAGCGCGCTGGACGACCGCGACACCATGCTCGACGCCCTGCGCTACGGCGCCGACGATTACGTGGTGAAGGGACGCTTCGCCGAAAGCGACCTGCACCGGGCGATTCAGTACGCCATCTATCGCAAGTACAAGGAAATGCGCCTGCGCCAGAGGGCGCTTTACGACCCGCTGACCGGATTGGCCAACCGCCACCTGTTCTTCGACCGCCTGGACGAGGTCCACCGTTTTTCCACCCGCCACGGCGAGAAATACGCGGTGATGGTGGTCGATCTCGACCGCCTGAAGCACGTCAACGACACCAAGGGCCACGAGGCCGGCGATCGCTATATCCGCGCCGCCGCCAACGCCCTGGTCTGCTCCATGCGCTCCAGCGACACGGTGGCGCGGGCCGGCGGCGACGAGTTCGTGGCCATCTTGAAGAACATCCGCGACAAGCAGAGCCTGATGCGGCTGTGCGGCGTGGTGAAGGACAACATCGCCGCCAAGGCCGCCGCCGAGGAGGATCTGCCCGGCCCGCTCACCTGCTCCATCGGCATCGCCGTCAATCCCGACGACACCGAAACCCCGGCCGAGATGCTGCGCCTGGCCGATGCCGCCATGTATCAGGTCAAGCGCCAGGGCGGCAACGGCTTCCGCTTCGCCTGATCCCGCACCCGTCTTATGCCGGGACCTCGGACCTGGGCGCGATGATGTCCAGGGTTTCCTGCAGCTGCGCCCGCTGGTCGCGCACGGTGGCGGCCTGGTCCGGCAGCCCCAGGGCAGTCAGGATGGCCGCCATGCTGTCCAGGGTGACGATCAGCGACGGCACCGCGTGGATGGGGTCGATACCCACCACCTCGTGGAACAGGTCGACGGCCTCGAGCGAACGGTCGAGACCCTCCTTGTATCGTCCCGCATCGTGGCAACGCCCCGCCAGATTCCCGATGGCCTGGGCCAGGGCAAGGCGATGAGCGGCATCATCCGCCTTGAACAGCATGCGGGCAAGATCCGCCGCTTCCGAGGCATGGGCCAGGGCCTTGTCGGTCTGCCCCGAACCGGCCAGGGCCGACGAGGCCTGCTGCAGGGTCAGCGCCAGCAGCTGGATCACCGCGGCCGGCGGCGATTCGCCGAACAGGCCGATCAGCAGGCGGCGGGTGTCGATGGCCTCGGGCCACAGGCCGATTTCGGTAAAGGCCATGGCGGCGCGGTGCAGAGCCTCGACCATGGAGCCGAGGAATTGCTGACCCACCTCGCCGCCGCCACGAAACACTTCCACCGCCTGGGCCAGTTCATCCACCGTGCCGGCGGTATCGCCGCACCGCATCTTCAGTCCGGCCAGGTTGATCAGCGACGAAACCAGCACGTAACGGGCCTGGTCGGGGCGGCTTTCCATGGCCTGGCGGGCGTGCTCCACCGCGTCGGCACCCACCGCCTGCGCCTCTTCCAGATGGGAGGCCTCGGCCAGCAGGTTGGATTGGGAATTGAGCAGCGAGGCCAGTTGCACCCCATAGGATTCGGGCTGGGCCGAGGCCAGGGCGCGGTACAGCGCCAGCGATTCGGAAACCGCCAGCAGACCGGCATCGGCATCGCCGCCGGCGATCTGCAGGTTGCCCAGTTGCCACAGGCATTCGGCATGGGCGGGATAGATGATGCCGGGATCGAATTCCAGACGGCGGCGGAAGTCGGCGGCCAGGGCGCCTAGGCGCGCAATCTCGGCGCCGGAACTGGCGGGCTCTAACGTGGTCAAAATGGCTTCTCCCCTCGCGAGGCCCCTTCTGGGCCCGGACACACCCCCGAGCGCACGCGCTCGCGGGGGTAGTCTAGGCCATCGTGGTTAACACTTCGTTCGAGGCAGGATCTCGATGGATTCAAGACGCCCCTTCAGGCTGAAGGTCTTGAATATCTGCTCGATATCCTCGGCCACGCCGTTGGCGTGATAGTTGAGCGACATCTCGAATTCCGGAAGCGGGTCGGTGCTGCCCATGGGGAAGAACGCCATGCGCATGGGCCAGGCCGGGGAATTGAGCAACGGGCTGACCACCGCGGCGGATTGCGGCGCCATGGCCCGGCCGATCTGGGCGCTGGTCTCCAGCGCGCCCTCCTCGCCCTGTCCGTCGAACAGCGGCCGCGCCAGGATGCGGCCGCCCTTGTTGGCGGTCTCGATCAGGCGGATGGTGTGGGCGGTGGGAAACAGCGTCCCCTTGGGCAGCTTGATGGTCCGCGCCTCGGGGCGGGTGTAGCTGGCGATGCCGCCCTGCCCCACGCCCTTGAGCTTGGCCGAGCCCTCCACCTCCTCGGTCACCTGCCCCTCGCGCGACTGGCGCACCCGGAAGCGGTAATTGAGGCCGTCCTTGGATTCCCAGCCCAGGAAGTCGGTGGTGGTCGCCACCTGCCCCCCCTCGGAATAGGCATAGGTGATCACCAGCCGGAATTCGGTGATCCAGCCGTCGCAGGCATCGATGAACTGATAGGTCCAGGCGCCGTTGGCATTGGCCATGCCGCTGCCCGAGCGCGAAGCCGACAATCCCATGCGATAGGTGGCGCGATGGGAGGCCAGATCGGCGGCCCACGCCGCCTCGGCCCCGACGATCGCCAATGCGGAGACGAGGCACCCCGACACCACCCCAATACTGCGCTTCATCCAATCCTCCGACGGGAAATCCCGCGATCATTATACACCGGCCGCGTCCGCCCACCAGAACAGACCGGGCCCGGCAGAATTTTCCTGGCCGTCCCGGCAGGAATTTCCCGGCCGCGCGGCCCTCCACCCGCCAATTGCCCGGTTTTCCACCGCTTTGGCATGGCACGCAACCTGCATCTTAGACATTGGGTTCGGGTCCAGGATTTTGGAGGAGGTGGCGAATGACATTCGAATTTTCACCCGACTGGATGGAAGCCCTGCTGCGGTCCCCCGATGTCGCCTCGACCGTCATGGGCCCATCGCCGCTGTCGCCGCCCGCCGCGCCGCCCGCCCACCCCAACGCCAGGCAAGTGGCCGCCCTGGTCGGCGAACTGTTCGCCGAAGGCACCCTGTCCGCCGAACAGTTCCACACCCTGCTGGCCGCCCCCGAACTGGAACCCTATCGCCACGTCCCCCTGCAACCCGCCGACAAGACGCCATGAATATCGGATCGACCCTTCTCCGCCTGTTCTCCGACCGCCCGCCGTCCGAAGCGCAGCGCGTTGAGCCGCGCCTGGGCAACGGGGTCGAGAAACAGTCTGTCGCCGAAAAGCCGGCCGAGCCCCTGGTCGCCCTGCCGCCGCCTTCGGCCCCGGCCGAGCCGCGCTTCGACCTGCGCAACATCTCGCCCAAGGAATTCGCCGACGTCACCCACGAGCTCTACATGGAGGGCACGCTGTCCTGGGACGAGTTCCAGATGATCGGCTTTCCCACCGAGCTCCACCCCCGCTACGACGAGACCATCGGCGCACTGACCGGCGAACCGGCCCGCCCCGACCACCCCAAGGACATGCTGGCCCGCTGGGAATCCCGCGTCGAATTCGAGCGCCGCTACAACCCCGACGCCGATCAGGTCCGCATCGCCGAAAACGCCCTGGCCAAGCTCAGCTGGCAGAACCAGCCGCCGGTGAAGATGAGCGCCTGAGGCGCTGCTCTTGGGCTCCGCCCAAACCCGCCAAAGGGCGCGGCCCTTTGGGAACCCTACGTACCCACCCCGTCATGGCCGGGCATCGTCCCGGCCATCCACGCGGATCCGCTGGAATGCCTTATGAAGCAATCGTCCCCGCGGATGGGCATGGATGCCCGGAACAAGTCCGGGCACGACGACACCAGAACTTGGTGGTGAAAAAACCCATCCGCTAGCACCCAGGCAATTAAACCGGACAGAAGTGGATCAAGTCCGGGCATGACGAGCCAACGACGTCCCAAAGGGCTCGGCCCTTTGGCGGGTTTGGGCTCCGCCCATGAAAAAGGGGGCCTTAGCCCCCTTCCTCACATCGACAGGATCGAAGAGCCTCAGCCCTCCTTGACCTCTTTCTTCGGCTTGGGCAGGTCCACCTTGAGGTGGAGTTCGCGCAGGCGTTCCATGGTGACCTCGGCGGGGGCCTGCATCAGGAGGTCCTGGGCCTGCTGGTTCATGGGGAACAGGATGATCTCGCGGATATTGGGCTGGTCGGCCAGCAGCATGACGATGCGGTCGACGCCGGGCGCCGAGCCGCCGTGGGGGGGCGCGCCGAACTTGAAGGCGTTGAGCATGCCGCCGAAATGCTCTTCCACGTGGGCGGCGGAATAGCCGGCGATCTCGAAGGCCTTGTACATGATGTCGGGGCGGTGGTTACGGATGGCGCCCGACGACAGTTCCACGCCGTTGCAGACGATGTCGTACTGATAGGCCTTGATGGTCAGCGGGTCCTGGTTCAGCAGCGCGTCCATCTCGCCCTGGGGCATGGAGAACGGGTTGTGGGAGAACTCGACCAGACCGGTCTCTTCGTTCAGCTCGTACATGGGGAAGTCCACGGTCCAGCAGAACTTGAAGACGTCCTTTTCCAGGAGATCCAGCTCGTTGCCGATCTTGGTGCGGACGAGGCCGGCGAACTTGGCGGCCGCCAGTTCCTTGTCGCAGGCGAAGAACACCGCGTCGCCGTCCTTCAGGTTGGCGGCGGCCTTGATGGCCTCGACCCGGGCGGGCTCCAGGTTCTTGGCGATGGGGCCCTTGGGACCGTCGGCGGCGAACTGGATGTAGCCCAGGCCGCCGGCGCCGTTCTCGCGCGCCCAGTCGTTGAGCTTGTCGAACCACGAGCGCGGCTGGCCGGCCGCGCCCGGCGCGGGGATGGCGCGCACCACGTTGCCCTTGTCCACCAGCTTGGCGAACAGGCCGAAGCCCGAGCCGCGGAAGGGCTCGGTGACGTCGGCGATGATGATGGGATTGCGCAGGTCGGGCTTGTCCGAGCCGTATTTCAGCATGGAATCGGCATAGGTGATGCGCGGGAACGGCGCGGGCGTGACGGCGCGGCCCTTGCCGAATTCCTTGAACACGCCTTCCAGCACCGGCTCGATGGCGGCGAAGACGTCGTCCTGGGTGACGTAGCTCATCTC
Organism: Magnetospirillum sp. ME-1; assembly: GCF_002105535.1. GTDB lineage: Bacteria > Pseudomonadota > Alphaproteobacteria > Rhodospirillales > Magnetospirillaceae > Phaeospirillum. The sequence goes on from NZ_CP015848.1 coordinate 2,064,690, forward strand.
GAAGTCGAGCTGGTAGAACTCGCCCGGGCTACGGTCGGCGCGGCCCGCCTCGTCGCGGAAGCAGGGGGCGATCTGGAAGTACTTGTCGAAGCCGGCGACCATGAGCAGCTGCTTGAACTGCTGCGGTGCCTGGGGCAGGGCGTAGAACTTGCCGGGGTGCAGGCGCGACGGCACCAGATAGTCGCGGGCACCTTCCGGGCTGCTGGCGGTCAGGATCGGGGTCTGGAACTCGGTGAAGCCCTGGCCGATCATGGCTTGGCGCAGATAGGCGATGACCTTGGAGCGCAGCATCATATTGGCGTGCACGTCGTCGCGGCGCAGGTCGAGGAAGCGGTACTTGAGGCGCATGTCCTCGGGGTATTCCTGGTCGCCGGCCACCTGGATGGGCAGCACGTCGGCGATGGACTGGATCTGCACCTCGGCCACCTGCAGCTCGATCTCGCCGGTGGGCAGGCGGGGATTGACGGTCTCGGCCGAGCGCTTGACCACCTTGCCGGTGACGGTGATGACGCTTTCGGGCCGGGCCTTTTCCAGGGTGGCGAAGACCGGGCTGGACACGTCGATGACGCACTGGGTCAGGCCGTAATGGTCGCGCAGGTCGACGAACAGCAGATTGCCGTGGTCGCGCTTGCGATGAACCCAGCCGGACAGCCGAGCCTGGATGCCGGCATCCGCCGCCTTCAACTGACCGCAGGTGTGTGACCGATAGACGTGCATGAAACCCTCGTACGCGATGCGCCAATTCAAAGCGGGAAGAAGGCATCCCGGGCCGTATTTTGTCAAGGCGGGATAACCCAATATTTACGAGTCGGGCGGCAAACTCGTTCCTGCAACCCGACCGGAGCGTGGACGGGATGCCGGCGGCCAGAAGGTCGCTGACTCTTGCCAGGATGGTGAGCCATGACGCACGACGCTACAGGTATGCGCGCCCTTCTGCGCAATCTCGATTCCCGCAGCCGCGACGTGGTCGCCCGCACCCTTGGGGTGCTGGGGTGCCGGACGCTGCGCGTCTCCGACCTGGACGCCCCCCTGGACGGGTCCGAGATGATCGACCTTCTGGTGATGGACGCCGATTCCGACGTAGAGGCCACCTGCGCCCTGGTCCGCGACATGCGCAGAGGCATCGGGACCGAAAACGCCTTCGCGGTGACGGTGCTGATGACCTCGCTGGCCCAGACCGAGCATCTGGCCCGCCTGCTCGATTGCGGCCCCGACGCCATCCTGGAAAAGCCCGTCGATCCGGTGAAGGTGGCCGAGCGCATCACCGAGCTGACCCGCAAGCGCCGCTGCTTCGTGGTCACCGAAACCTATGTGGGCCCCGACCGCCGGGCGCGGGGCATGCGGCCCGGCTCGCCGCCCGCGTCGCGGGTTCCGGTGCCCAATCCCTTGCGAGAAACCACGCTGTCGGGCATGAGCCGCGAGGAATTGCGCGACCTGATCCGCACCACGCGCGAGGCTTTGGACCGCAAGCGCTCGGGATACGCCATCGCTTGAGAAGCCGCCCGCTTGCCGGATCGCCCGCCAGGGTGTATCTGTGGCAGCCATGCCGATGATCTCCGACACCGAGTCGCTTGCGGCGTTCTGCCGCCGACTGAAATCCGCCCCGTTCGTCACCGTCGACACCGAATTCATGCGGGAGAAGACGTACTGGCCGCAGCTCTGCCTGGTGCAGGTCGCCGGCCCCGACGAGGCACGCGCCATCGATCCCCTGGCCCCGGGCATGGACCTGGCGCCGCTGTTCGAGCTGATGGCCGACACCAATGTCTTGAAGGTGTTCCACGCCGCCCGCCAGGACGTGGAAATCTTCCTGCATCTGGCCGACGCCATCCCGACCCCCATCTTCGACACCCAGATCGCCGCCATGGTCTGCGGCTTCGGCGACGCGGTGGGCTACGAGACCCTGGCCTCGCAGTTGGCCAAGGCCCGCATCGACAAATCCATGCGCTTCACCGACTGGTCCATGCGGCCGCTTTCGGAAAAGCAGGTGCAATACGCGCTGGCCGACGTCACCCATCTGCGCGTCGCTTATGAAAAGCTGGTGCGCAAGCTGGAACGGAACGGCCGCATCGAGTGGCTGGCCGAGGAAATGGCCCTGCTGACCGAGCCCGGCACCTATCGGGTGGACCCGGAGAACGCCTGGCGGCGGTTGAAGCCCCGCTCCACCTCGCCCCGCTTCCTCGGCGTCTTGAAGGAACTGGCCGCCTGGCGCGAGCGCGAGGCCCAGGACCGCGACCTGCCGCGCCAGCGCATCCTGCGTGACGAGACCCTGACCGAGATCGCCGCCCATCATCCCACCGACACCGCCGAGCTGGGCCGTACGCGCGGCATCGGCAAGGGCCTGGTGGAAGGCAAGATGGGCCAGGCCATCCTGGAGGCGGTCAAGCGCGGCATGGCCCTGCCCGAATCCGAATGCCCCAAGCCCGGTGACCGGGTGGACGTGCCCAAGGGCCTGGGCCCGGTGGTCGAGCTGTTGAAGGTGCTCTTGAAGATGAAGTGCGACGAGCACGGGGTGGCGGGCAAGCTGATCGCCAATTCCGCCGATATCGACGCCATCGCCGCTGACGACAACGCCGACGTTCCCGCCCTGCACGGCTGGCGGCGCGAGCTGTTCGGCGAGGACGCGCTGAAGCTCAAGCACGGCCGCCTGGGCCTGGGCTTCTGCACCGACGGACGCCGGCTGCGCACCGTGCCCATCGAGCCGGTGGAAGCCTGTGCCGAGGCCGAACCGGCGGCGGCCGACTGACTTGGCCGGACTCGGCTATTCCGACGCAAGACTTGGGGCCGCCCAGGCCGCCTCGCAAGCCTTCGCCCAGGGCAAGGGCCTGGCCGGGGCCGCCCGCGCCGCCATCGCCGCCACCGATTCCTTTTTCGACCGGGTCCGCCGGGCGCTGAACCTGGACGAACAGGTGAAGCGCCAAGCCTGTGCCGCCGGCTGCGCCTGGTGCTGCCATCAGATCGTCGCCGTCTCGGCCGCCGAGTTGGAGCTGGTGAGTGAGGCCATCGCCGCCAAGCCGCCGGAAGCCCGCGCCGCCATCGCCGCCCGCGCAAGGCAAGCGGCGGCCAAGGGCGCCGGCCTCGAGCAGCGGCAATGGTGGACGGCGCGCATCCGCTGTCCGCTGCTGGAAGACGACGGTCTGTGCGGCATCCACGAAGCCCGGCCGCTGCCGTGCCGCGCCCACAATTCCGCCGATGCCGAGGCCTGCCGCCGGTCCTACCAGGGCGAGGCGGTGCGCACCCCGGTGCTGGCGGCGCAGCAGGGTGTCTGGGCCCATGGCCAGATGGGGCTGCTGGAGGCTCTGTTGAAGGAAAAGCGCCCGGCCGAGGCGATGAATCTGGCCCTGGCGGTCGATGACCTGCTCAGGCGGTCGCCGGCATCGTCTTCGGCAGACGGATAAGAAACACGCTTCCGCCGTCCCGGTCGGGTTCGACCGCGATGGAGCCGCCGTGCCGCTCGACGATCTTGCGGCAGACAGCCAGACCGATTCCGCTGCCTTCGTATTGATTGCGCGACACCAGCCGCTGAAACAGTCCGAATACCCGCTCGGCCGCTTCGGGGGGAATTCCGATACCGTTGTCGCACACCAGAATCTGCCATTCGGCGCCATCGTCGCGCCATTCCACCCGGATATGGGGCGTGACGCCCGGCTCCACATACTTGACGGCGTTGGCGATCAGGTTCTGGAACAGCCGCATGAGCTCGACCCGGTCTCCCCACACGGATGGCAAACCGGGCTGAACCTCGACCGTCCCTCCCGACATGCCCACCGTCGCTTCCAGATTGGCAAGGGCATCGGCCAGCGCCGCCTCCAGGGGTACGGCTTGTCCCTTCAAGGCATCGCGCCCGATGCGCGAGTATTCCAGAAGGCCGACGATCATGGCGTCCATGCGCCTGACCCCATCGACGATAAAGGCGACCTGTTCGCGCCCGTCAGTGTCCAGAACGTCCTTCAGACGGCGCTCCAGCAGGGTGATGTAGCCGCTGACCACGCGCAAGGGCTGGCGCAGGTCATGGGAGGCCACATAGGCGAACTGCTCCAGTTCGGCATTGGAGCGGGACAATTCCTCCGTCCGCTCGGCCACCACCTCCTCCAGCCGGTCGCGTTCCCGACGCAAGCGTCCGGCATCCTCTTCCAGGGCGGCACGGACCCGCTCGGCTTCCAGGCGATATTGCAGCGCCACCATCATCACGGCCGGAACGCTGCTGAAGAAGAGATTGAGCGCCGAAATGCCGCCGGAATTGACCGCGTTCTCGGCGATTTCCGGACCGGAAGCGATCATGATCCCCCTGACCACGAACCAGGCCGAGGCAATTCCCAGGGAAATGGTCAGCAATCGCCCGCTGAAACTGGCGGGTCCCCGACGCATCAGCAGCATGGCGTGGACCAGGAACGGCACGACCAGGGCTGAAAGCAGCACAACCCGGGTCTTGACGCTGGGCTGGACCAGGGACAGCCAGGAGAAGCCGGCCAGGACCAGCGCCACCGCCGCCCAATAGCAGGGATCGGCTGGACGGACTCCCACATGCACCGTGATCCCCCGATGCAGCAGGCAGACGCCGGCCACCACCATGACATTGGCCATCACCACGCTCAGGAAGAGGGGCGCTTCGTTGCGAAACGAAATCAGGATGAATCCCAGGCCATACAGAATGGCGGCCGGCGCCCAGTTGCGGCTGGGCGCATAGAGTTCGCCGGCCTTCCAGCCCCCCTGGAACAGGAGCCCCAGGACGACGAGCAGCAGGCCCACGCAAAACATGGCGGTCGGAATATGCAGCGCGAACATCGGAATAAACATATACGCACATACCAATGGTATGTTGAGCACTAATTCCGCAGATCAGAGTCCCGGTATCACCCTCCTGGCCTGATGCACCATCGTATCCAGCGCAGACAGGAACCTCGACCGATCCTGCTTGGCGAAGGGCGCGGGGCCGCCGGTCATGGTGCCGATCTCGCGCAACGTGTTCATCAGGTCACGCGTCGCCAGGGCGTCGCCGATGGAATTCTCGGTCATGGGCTTGCCGTTGGGACGCAGTACCAGCGCCCGCTTGATCAGGCAGCGCGAGCCCAAGGGAATGTCGTTGGTGACGCAGATGTCGCCCGCCCCGATCAGCTCGGCGATGCGGTCGTCGGCGGCGTCGGGGCCTTCGGGCACGACGATCATGGTGATCAGCGGGTCCTGGGGCAGCCGCAGCCAGGCGTTGCCCACCACGGTGACGGGAAGGCCGTAGCGCCCCGCCACCTTGAACACCTCGTCCTTCACCGGGCAGGCGTCACCGTCGATGTAGATCTGGGTCATGGCATCGAGCCTGTCATTCCGACGACCATCGGGAGGAGGAATCTCGTTCTGGCGCGAGCTTTCAGAAATGGCAGCGCTCCGCCAAGCGGAGATCCCTCGACTTCGCTCGGGATGACACCCCACGAACTCACGTCACCCGCCGGAAGATCAGGGCCTCGCAGTCCAGAACCCTGGCCAGCCGGTCGAAGGAGCGGTCGCCTTCGAAGGTGAAGGCCGGGTTGTCGGCGGGCACTTCCAGGATCAGGTACTTGTCCTCGACGAACAGCCGGGTCTGGCGCAGCAGATTGGGGGCACCGCCCGACAGGGTATGGGCGAGGCGCAGCGCCAGCCCCACCACCCGGGCGCGGCGGAAGGCGCCTTCGTCCAGCAGCTGGATGAAGCGCGCCACCTCGGGCGAGTCCTCGTTGCCCTGGTAGCGGCAGAACACCGCGAAGGCGATGGCGGCGCGATGCCGGTGCCCCACCCCCATGAACGGCAGGCGCAGGATGCGCAGGAAGGCCTGCTCGGCGCGGTAATCGGGATGCTCGTTCCAGAAGATGTCGGACACCAGACAGGCGGCATGGCGCAGCTGGCTCTCCCGCTTGGTTTCGTTGGGAAACAGCGGCGCCATCCAGGCCAGCAGCTCGTCGCCGTGCTCGGGAAAGCGCGAGTTCAGCAAGGCCATGTGGCGGCACACCGACAGCAGCGGATCCTCGTGCTTCAGCTTTTCCGGCAGCCGCTTGAGAAACTGCCCCTCGCGCATGCCGTAGATGGAGAACACAAGGCGCGACGGGCCGATGGCGCGGATCACCCGGGCCAGGATCAGCGCCGCCATGGGCAGGCCGTTGGTGCGCTTCTTGGAAACGCCGGGAATCTTCTCCAGCGACTTGCGGCTCTGGGTGGAGACCAGTTCCAGGATGGACAGCGCCTCGCGGGCGTCCAGCGAGAAATTATCGAGCACGGTCAGCGGATGCTGGGTCTGACTGATGCAGATGCGGGCGATGGAGCGCCACGCACCGCCCACGGCATAGAGGTTGCGCCCCCTGCCCTCGCCCAGCCAGGGAATGTTCTTCAGGTGGCCGTCGACAATGTCGGCGGCCTTGGCCTTGTCGTCGCCCGACGCCTCGGTCAGGCGTAAGAGACCCAGCGGCATGGTGACGTGCAGGCCGAAATTCTGGTCCTGCACCGTCACCAGCTCCAGCGAGCCGCCGCCTAAGTCGGCGACGATGCCGTTGGCGTCAGGGGTGCCGCACAGCACGCCCATGGCAGCCATCTTGGCTTCCTGCCCGCCGGACAGCACCTTGACCTCGACGTCGAAGCGCCGCTCGATCTCGCGCACGAAATCGGCGCCGTCGGCGGAATCGCGCACGGCGGCCGTGGCCAGCACGTCGAGACGCTCCACCTCCATGGCCCGGCACAGGGTGACGAAACGCCCCACCGCCACCAGGGCGGCCTCCACCCCCTCGGGCGACAGGCGGCCGGAACTGCCCACCCCCTGGCCCAGGCCGCACACCGCCTTTTCATTGAACAAGGGCACGGGCACCCGCTGCGCCAGGTCGTAGACGCACAGGCGGATGGAATTGGACCCGATATCGACGATGCCGATGGGTTCCTGGCGGAGTTTGATCTTCATTTCTGCCTAGGCAAGCTGCAGGTGTTTCGACTTGCGCCCGCGTTCGCCCGCGCTGCCGCGACCCGACAGCGACGGATTGGTCATGAAGTAGGTATGGGCGTTGAACGCGCCGTCCTCGGCCTTGAAACGTTCGTAGACGCCATCGGGCCGCAAAATCCAGGTCTGGGCCTGATCCTTGAGGTTGGCCACCATGATCTGGTCGAGAATCTGGCGATGCACGGTGGAGTTCTCGATGGGCACGAAGGATTCCACCCGCCAGTCCATGTTGCGCGGCATCCAGTCGGCCGAGGAGATGTAGATCTTGGCGTGGCGCGACGGCAGGCGGTGGCCGTTGCCGAAGCAGATGACGCGCGAATGCTCGAGGAAACGGCCGACGATGCTCTTCACCCGGATGTTCTCGGACAGGCCGGGCACGCCGGGCCGCAGACAGCAGATGCCCCGGATCACCAGATCCACCTTCACCCCTTCCTGCGAGGCGCGGTAGAGCGCGTCGATCAGCTGGGGGCAGACCAGCGAGTTCATCTTGGCCCAGATGGCGCCGGGCTTGCCCTCCTTGACGTTGGCGATCTCGGCGTCGATCAGGGACAGCACCTTCTTGCGCAGGAAGATGGGCGCGATGGCCAGGCTTTCCATGCTGTCGGGCTTGGCGTAGCCGGTCATGTAGTTGAAGGTCTTGGCGGCGTCACGGCACAGCGCCGGGTCGCAGGTGAAGAACGACAGGTCGGTATAGACCTTGGCGGTGATCGGGTGGTAGTTGCCCGTGCCGAAATGGACGTAGGACACCAGGGTACCGCCCTCGCGGCGCACCACCAGGGAAATCTTGGCGTGGGTCTTGAGCTCCAGGAAGCCGAACACCACCTGGGCGCCGGCGCGTTCCAGGTCGCGGGCCCAGCGGATATTGGCCTCCTCGTCGAAGCGGGCCTTCAGTTCCACCATGGCGGTGACCGACTTGCCCGCCTCGGCCGCCTCGACCAGCGCCTTGACGATGGGGGAATCGGCGCTGGTGCGGTACAGCGTCTGCTTGATGGCCACCACCGCCGGATCGGCCGCCGCCTGGCGGATGAACTGCACCACCACGTCGAAGCTTTCGAACGGGTGGTGGACCACGATGTCCTTCTTGCGAATGGCGGCGAAGCAATCGCCGCCGAAATCGCGGATGCGTTCGGGGAAGCGGGCGTGGTAGGGCGGGAACAGCAGATCGGGGCGCTCGTCGACGATCAGCCGCTTGGTGTCCACCAGCCCCAGCAGGCCGTCGATCTCGAACACGTCCTCCTCGTCGGCGTGCATCTCGGCGGTGGCCAGGTCCTTGAGATCCTGGGAGATGCCGGCGCTGAACGACAGGCGGATGACGTGGCCGCGCCGGCGGCGCTTCAACGCCGATTCGAACACCCGGACCAGATCCTCGGCCTCTTCGTCGATGTCCATCTCGGTGTCGCGGATCACCCGGAAGTGACCGAAGGATTCCATGCGGAAGCCGGGGAACAGCTGGTCGAGGAACAGCAGCACGAACTCTTCCAACGGCAGGAAACGGATGCCGTCGCCCGGCAGGCGGGTGAAACGCTCGATCTGGCTGGGCAGCGGCAGCAGGGCGCGCAGCACCTCGCCGTCATCCAGCTTGTAGAGGTGCAGCACCAGGGCCATGCCGCCGTTGGGCAGGAAGGGGAACGGATGGGCCGGATCGATGGCCAGCGGCGTCAACACCGGGAAGACATGTTCCATGAAGCGGCCTTCCAGCCACTTCATGTCGGCCTTGGACAGCTCCGAACGGTCGATGACGGCGATGCCCGCCTCGCGCAGCTGGACCTTCAGTTCGCGCCAGCACTTCTTCTGGGCTTCCAGCAGCCGGGCCGCCTCGGAATTGATGGCCGCCAATTGCTGGGCCGGGGTCAGGCCGTCCTGGCTGGTGGTCATCACGCCCGCGTCCACTTGGCCCTTCAGGCCGGCGACGCGCACCATGTAGAACTCGTCCAGGTTGGCCGCCGAGATGGACAGGAAGCGCAGCCGCTCGAGCAACGGGTGGTGCGGATTGAACGCCTCCTCGATCACCCGGCCGTTGAAGGCCAGCCACGATAACTCCCGATTGATGAAGCGATCCTTGGATTCCATGTCAATAACCGGGATATCGACGGCCTGCGCATGAGTCACGGCGTTTCTCCATTGGACAAGGCGTGGTGCGCCCCCGTTCATTTATATATCCTGATCGAAGCCCTGTCATGACCGAGGCGGTTACGGATATGAGAAAACTCTTCCTGCTGCGCCACGCCAAATCCAGCTGGGACGATCCCTCGGCCGAGGATTTCGACCGTCCCCTCAACGGCCGGGGCCGCAAGGACGCCAAGCGCATGGGCCGGTACATGGCGGAGCAGGGATTTCGCCCCGGCATCGCCCTGGTTTCGGCGGCGGCGCGCACCGTGGCCACCTGGACGCTGATCGAACCCCGTCTGGAGGGCGTGCCGGTATCCATGGAGGCGGAATTGTACGAGGCGGGCAAGTCCAGGCTGCTCGATCGCCTGCGCCGGATGGACGAGCACATGGATTCCGTGCTGCTGATCGGCCACAACCCCGGCATCGGCCGTCTGGCCGAGGTGTTGGTCGATCATCACGGCGACCCCGCCCTGCTGGCCGAACTGGCCGCCAAGTTCCCCACCGGAGCCCTGGCGGTGATCGGCCTGGACATCGCCCATTGGGGCGAGTTGGAGGCTGGACGCGGGCGGCTGCTGTCCTTCATCCGTCCCAGGGAGTTGGAGACGGCTTCTCCCGCCGGGGAAACGGCTCTATAACCGTCCCCGCGTTTTCCCGGCAGCAGGGTTTCCGTTTCATGTCCGCAGACCTTCAACTGATCTTCCGCCAGGGCATGGGCGCCCTGCAACAGGGCCGCTGGGACGAGGCGGCCCGCCAGTTCAAGACCCTGAACGGACGCACGCCCAACGCCCCGGAACCCCTTTACTACCTCGGCATCGCGTTGCTGTCCGGCGGCAAGCCGGCCGAGGCCGCCGAGGTGCTGAACCGTCTGGTCCGCAAGCACGGCGACAATCCCATGGCGCTGAACGCGCTGGGATCGGCCCAGGCGGCCAGCGGCCACAAGGGACATGCGGAAAAGGCGTTCCGGCGCGCCCTGGCCCTGGCCCCCGGCCTCGGCGACGCCACCGACAACCTGGCCCGGCTGCTGATCGAGACCGGCCGGGCGGCCGAGGCCCGCCCCCTCCTCCAGGATCTCCTGGCACGCGAGCCCGGGCGGGTGCCCAGCCGCCACCTGCTCGGCCGGGCGCTCCGGGACACCGGCGACGCGGACGGCGCCCTGGCGGCCTTTCAGGCGGTGCTGGAGGCGCAGCCCGATTTCCCCGCCGCCATCAACGATCTCGGCCTGCTGCATTACGCCTGCGGCCAGGGCAAGGAGGCGCTGGACTGCTTCGAGCGGCTGCTCGCCCTCAACCCCGCCGATCCGGTGGCGGGCAACAACCGGGCCATGGCGCTGCGCGTCCTCGGCCGGATGGAAGAGGCCGAGGGACAATACCGTGCCCTGCTGGAGCGCTTCCCCGACGCCGCCGAGGTCAACCTCAACCTCGGCAAGCTGCTGGCCCGCACCGACCGTACCCTCCAATCCACCGCCTTCCTGGAAAAGGGAGGCTGCATCGAGGCGCGCTGGTGGAACGCCCTGGTGCTGCCCAACCAGTACGAATCCGAGGAGCAGGTGGCCCAATGGCGCCGGCGCTTCGCCGAGAAGCTCGAGGCCGTCGCCCAGGAAATCCATGCCCTGCCGGCCGCCCAACTGCCTGCCCAGGCCGGCATCCTCGAGCTGGACGTCTTCTTCCTGGCCTATCAGGGCGAGAACGACCGCGACCTCAACCGCCTGCTGCGCGGCGCCCAATCGCGCGTCGCCCAGGCCTGCCACGGCTTCGGCGCCCCGGTTCCGCCACGCCCGCCACGCCCGCGCATCCGCGTCGGCTTCCTGTCCGGCAGTTTCCACTTCCACGTGGTCAACCAACTGATGCGGGGCTGGATCGCGGGCCTGGACCGCGACACCTTCGAGGTCTTCGTCTTCCACGCCGGCGCCACCTGGGACCAGGGGACGGAGGCCACCGCCGCCATCGCCGAGCATCTGATCGATGCCTACCTGCCGACCGACCAGGTTGCCCGCAAGGTGGCCGAAGCGGAACTGGACGTGCTGATCTATCCCGACGTGGGCCTGGACCCGCGCATGGACCGCCTGGCCATGCTGCGCCTCGCCCCCATCCAGTGCGCCGCCTTCGCCCATCCGGTCACCACCGGCATGCAGAGCATGGACTACTTCCTCAGCGGCGAGTTGATCGAGCCCGAGGGTGCCGACGACCACTACACCGAAAGGCTGGTCCGCCTGCCGGGCATCGGCTTCAATCTTGCGCCTCCCAAGGTGGACGAGGCCGTCCTGCCGCAGCCCGATCCCGGCCGCAAGGGCCCCCGGCTGTTCTGCGCCCAAAGCCTGTACAAGATGCTGCCCGGCCGCGACCATCTGTTCCCGCGCATCGCCAAGGCGGTGGGGGATTGCTCCATCGAGTTCATCGACCGCTTCGGCACCTACAAGGAGGTGTTCCTGAAGCGCATGGAGCACGCCTTCGCCGCCCATGGTCTCGACGCCAGGCACTTCGTGCGAGTCCACGGCGCGGTCTCGTCCAAGGAATTCCTTGGCATGATCAAGACCGCCGACATATCGCTGGACAGCCTGGACTGGTCCGGCGGCTACACCACCATGGAAGCCCTGGCCTGCGCCACGCCCATCGTGGCGGGAAACGGCCGCCTGCTGCGCGGCCACGTGTCGGCCGGCATCCTGCGCGCCGCCGGACTGGGCGAACTGGTGGCGCCGGACGAGGAAGCCTATGTGGCCCTGGCCACCCGCCTGGCGACCGACCCGGCCTACCGCGAGCAGGTCTCGCAGGTCATGCGGGCCAACGGCCCCGGCGTATTCGACAGCCCCGCTCCCGCCCAGGGATTGGCCGCCTTCCTGAAGTCGGTGGTCCGCCCCGCCGCCTAAAGCGTTCCCGGAAAGGCTCCGCCGTCGATCAGCAGGTTCTGGCCGGTGATGTAGCCGGCCTGGGCCGAGCACAGGAAGGCGCAGGCGTCACCGAACTCGGCCGGGTCGCCGAAGCGTCCCGCCGGATTGGCCTGGCGCCGCTCGTCCAGCACCTCGTCCATGGAAAGCCCGCGCTTGGCCGCCTGGCCCTCCATGGTGACGCGCAGGCGGTCGGTGTCGAAGGGGCCGGGCAGCAGATTGTTGATGGTGACGTTGTGGCGCACGGTCTGGCGCGCCAGACCGGCGACGAAGCCGGTCAGCCCCGCCCTCGCCCCGTTGGACAGGCCCAGGATGTCGATGGGGGCCTTCACCGCCGCCGAGGTGATGTTGACGATGCGGCCGAACCTGCGGGCGATCATGTGGTCCACCGTCGCCTTGATCAGCTCGATGGGGGTCAGCATGTTGGCATCCAGCGCCTTGATCCAGGCGGCGCGGTCCCAGTCGCGGAAATCGCCGGGCGGCGGGCCGCCGGCATTGGTCACCAGAATGTCGGGATCGGGCAGGATGGACAGCAGGACCTTGCGCCCCTCGGGCGTGGTGACATCCACCGGCAGGGTCTTGATGGCCGCCCCGGTGCGGGCGCGAATCTCCTTGGCGGCCTGTTCCAGCACGTCGGGACGGCGCGCCGCCATCACCACGTTGACGCCCTCGCGGGCCAGGGATTCGGCGCAGGCGCGGCCCAGGCCCCGCGACGCGCCGCAGACGATGGCGCTACGGCCCTTCAGTCCCAGATCCATCCTCGCTCTCCCCTTCCAGAATGCGCCGGGCCAGCGGCACGGTGACGGCGCGCCGTCCGGCCAGGGCGGCGTGGTCCAGTCGCTCCACCACCCGGGCGCAGGCGGCGAAGCTGCGCTCCATGCGGCCCAGCAGGAAGTATACCACCTCCTCGCCGACACGAAGCTGGCGATCGGCGAACAGCTTGACCAGCAGGGCGGCCAGCAAGGCATCGTCGGGCGCCCCGATGGACGCCACCGGCATGGCCAGCAGGCGCGAGCGCAGGTCGGGCAGCCCCACGCCCCAGGCGGAAGGCGGCACGCGCGCGGTGAGCAGCAGCAGCCGGCCCAGCTCGCGGCCCTGGTTGATCAGGTGGAACAGCGCCACCTCGTCGCGGGGAGCGCGGTCGCAGTCCTCCACCGCCAGGACCGGCACCGATTCCAGCAGGGGACGGGTGCTCTCCGGGGTCAGTTGGGCGGCCGAGACCAGCCTGCCGCCGCCGTCATGGGCGAAGAGATGGGCCAGATGGGTCTTGCCGCTGCCGGCCGGGCCGACCAGGATGCCGGCCGGGCCGGGCCAGCGGCCGGGCGCGGCCACCCAGGCATGAGCCTCGGCGTTGCAGGGCGCCACCAGGAAATCGTCCGCGGCCAGCGAGGGCACATGCCCGAACGCCAGGGGAAGCTGGGCGTCGCTCATGACTTGCTGTAATCGTCCCCGACGCCGTCGTAGAGCGAGCTTCGCATGTAGTTCTGCAGCGCGAAGCGGACCAGCACACCGATCACCGAGGCGGCGGGCACCGCCAGCAGGATGCCGACGAAGCCGAACAGGGCGCCGCCGGCCAGCAGCGAGAAGATGATCCACACAGGATGCAGCCCCACCCGGTCACCCACCAGCTTGGGCGTCAGGAAGTTGCCTTCCAGGACGTTGCCGATCAGGAACACCACGCCGACACCGCCCAACAGGTGCCACTCGCCCCCCTGGGCCAAGGCCAGCCCGACGCTGGCGATCAGGCCGATCAGCATGCCCACATAGGGAACGAAGGCCCCCAATCCGGTGCCCAGGCCGATCATCAGGCCGAGGTCGAGGCCGGTCAGCGTCAGACCGACGCCGTAGAACACGGCCAGGATCATGCAGACCATGGCCTGGCCGCGCACGAAGCCGGCGATGGTGCGGTCGATCTCCTTCAGTTCATGACGGATGGTGTCGGCGTGATGACGGGGCAGCCAGTTGTCCACCTTGGCGACCATGTGGTCCCAGTCGCGCAGCAGGTAGAAGGTCACCACCGGGGTGATGAACAGCAGCGACAGGATGCTCATGGCCGCGATGCCGCCCGACAGCACGCCCTTGACCACGCCCAGGCCCCATTCCACCGCCGTGCCGGCATAGGCCCCGGCCGAGGACCGCAGCTTGTCCAGATCCTCGGGCGACAGGTGGCGGTAGACCTCTTCGAGCAGCGGCAGGGCGCGCTGGTGCAGGGCCTGGGCATAGGTCGGGACCTTCTGGACGAAGGTCACCACCTGGCTCTGGATGACCGGCGCCAGCAGGGTCAGGCCGATCCCCAGCACGCCGAAGAACACCAGGCAGATGATCCCGGTGGCCAGGGTGCGCGACAGCCCGGCCCGCTCCATGCGGTCGGCCAGGGGGTCGAGGAAATAGGCCACCGCCATGCCGGCCACGAACGGCAGCATCACGCCGCGCAGCATGTAAAGCAGCACCAGGAAGGCGGCGCCGCCGACCAGCCAGAAGCGCAGCCGCTGCCCCGAACTCATGCTCATGGCACCCCCTTGAGCCGCATCACCCAGAACCCGTCGTTCCAATCCAGCAGCAGGCCGGCGGCGCCCAAGGTGGTCTTCACCTGCTCGGGCTCGCCCACCGTGTGCAGCATCAGGGCCGCCTCTTCCTTGGAGAGAGAGACGATCTCCCAGCGACGCACCAGGGTGACGCGGCCCAGGCGCTCGCGCACCGCCAGCCAGTCGTCGAGCCCCTTGAGCGGCGCCATCACCGCCATGGACGCCGCCCGGTCGAAGGACAAGAGGTTCGACTGCTTGTAGGCGTTGTCCAGGGTCTGGGCGGCCTCGGCGGCGGCGTGGCGCAGCACCGCGTCCAGGCCGGCCTCGCCGATGGGATAGGTGCGGGTGTCGAAGGGCTTCATCACCCCGGGCATGCCGGTGGCGGTCACCTCGACGGCATTGGCGGCGCCGTTGACCATGGCGGTCATCACCAGCACGTCGGGGGTGCGGAAACGGGCGCCGAGACCGGCCAGCGCCTCGGAATCGCCGGCCAGCGCCTTTTCCACCGGAACGGATTGCACGTCGGCGATGTCGCCGGTGGGCACCGCCAGCGGCACCAGCCCGCCGCTGCCCTGGGCCAGCCACGCGGCCCGCCACGGATTGGGATCGTCCCACAACAGCGCCCGGCCGGTCCCGATGGGCCGGAACACCGGCACGATCACCACCGGACGGGGCCGGGGTTCGGCGTACTTGACGCCGGCGCCCTGCAGCAGCTTCTTCACCGCCTGCGGATTGTAGCGGACGGTTAGCGTGGCGATGTAGCGCACCGACGACGAGCGCTCGTGCTCGATGGCCACGTCGCGCACGTATTGCAGCGCGTCGGCATGGGGCAGCCGGCCGTGGTCGGCGGGCATGGTCAGGCGTTCGAGCAGGCGCCTAAAGCCGATCTTCTCCGCCTCGGCGATGGCCTGTTCCTTGGCCGCCGCCACGCCCTGGGCGGTGACGTCCACCTCGATGCCGCGCACGGCGAAGGCGTCGGCGGCCATGGAGGCGCCGGGAAGCGCCAGCAGCACGACAACAAGGACCAGCCAGCCGAGCCGGAGACCGCGAGAAGACATTGCAAACCGTCCGGGATGAAGTATTTTGACCCACTCGATTTTCGCCGAGACCATACCACACCCATGCCCACGAGGAAGCCCATTCCCGCGCAAGATAAAAGCACCGGCCTGACCTACCGCGATGCGGGCGTCGACATCGACGCCGGCGAAGCCCTGGTCGAGGCCATCAAGCCGCTCGCCAAGTCCACCGCCCGTTCGGGGGGCGCCGCCGGCCTCGGCGGTTTCGGCGCGCTGTTCGACCTCAAGGCCGCCGGGTTCAAGGACCCGATCCTGGTGTCGTCCACCGACGGCGTCGGCACCAAGCTGCGCGTCGCCATCGAGGCGGGCAAGCACGACACCGTGGGCATCGACCTGGTGGCCATGTGCGTCAACGATCTGGTGGTCCAGGGCGCCGAGCCGCTGTTCTTCCTCGACTATTTCGCCACCGGCAAGCTGGACGTGAAGGCGGGCACCGCCATCGTATCGGGCATCGCCGAGGGCTGCCGCCAGGCCGGCTGCGCCCTGGTGGGCGGTGAGACGGCCGAGATGCCCGGCATGTATTCCGACGGCGATTACGACCTGGCCGGCTTTTCCGTGGGCGCCGCCGAGCGCGACGCCCTGCTGCCCCGTGAAGACGTGGCCGAGGGCGACGTGCTGCTGGGCCTCGCCTCGTCGGGCGTGCATTCCAACGGCTATTCCCTGGTGCGCCGCATCGTGGAGCGTGGCGGCCTGTCCTACGACGCCGAAGCCCCCTTCGCGCCGGGCCGCAAGCTGGGCGAGGCCCTGCTGGAGCCCACCCGCATCTACGTCAAAAGCACCCTGGCCGCCATCAAGGCCGGCACGGTGAAGGCCATGGCCCACATCACCGGCGGCGGCCTGATCGAGAACGTGCCGCGCGTCCTGCCCGAAGGCGTGGTCGCCGAGATCGACGGCTCCGCCTGGGCCCTGCCGCCCGTATTCAAGTGGCTGGCTTCGGGCGGCGGCGTCGCCGCCCATGAGATGGCGCGCACCTTCAATTGCGGCATCGGCATGGTGGTGGTGGTCGCAGCCTCCAAGGCCGACGAGGCCGCCCGCATCTTAGGCGCGCATGGCGAGACCGTGGTGCGCATCGGCCGCATCCGCGCGCGCAAGGGCGACGAAGCCCAGTCCCAGGTGCTGAACCAGAACGATTGGATCTAGCGCCCGCTTGTCATCCCGAGGCGAAGCCGAGGGATCTTTCACGCAGCCTCGCCTGAAAGATCCTTCGCGACGCTCAGGATGACGGTCAAGGATCGAGGATGATGAGCATCAAGAAGAAGAAGGTCGGCGTTCTGGTCTCGGGCCGGGGCAGCAATCTCCAGGCCCTGCTCGACGCCTGCGCCGACCCCTCCTTCCCGGCCGAGATCGCTCTGGTGATCTCCAACGTGCCCGGCGTCTACGCCCTGGAGCGGGCAGAGAAGGCCGGGGTGCCGACGCTGACCATTCCCCACAAGGGCTTTGCCTCGCGCGAGGCCTTCGATGCCGAGATGGACAAGGCGCTGCGCGCCGCCGGCATCGAGATCGTCTGCCTGGCCGGCTTCATGCGGCTGCTGTCCACGCCCTTCGCCGAAGGCTGGCGGGGCAGGATGATCAACATCCACCCCGCGCTTCTCCCCTCGTTCAAGGGGTTGCACACTCACCGCCGCGCCATCGAGGCGGGGGTCAAGCTGCACGGCTGCACCGTCCATCTGGTGACGCCGGAACTGGACGACGGCCCCATCCTGGTGCAGAAGGCGGTTCCCGTTCTGGCTCAAGACGACGAGGACACGCTGGCCGCCCGGGTGCTGGAGCAGGAACACAAGGCCTATCCCGAGGCTCTGCGCCTGCTGGCCGAGGGCCGCGTCACCGTCGAAGGCAACCGTGCCCTCATCCGCGATGCCTGATCTTTTTTGTCATTCCGACGACCATCGGGAGGAGGAATCTCCGCCTGCTCCGGCGGGGCCTACCCGGCAAGAGCAGCCCAGGCGGAGATCCCTCGCTTGCGCTCTGGATGACATGGGAGGGGAGCATGCCAGCCTCTCCGTGTAACTCCATCCTGGTTTATGTCGGCCTGGACGCGGTAGGCGACGGCTTGATCAAGCTGCCGTTCATCCGGGCCTTGCGCGCCGCCTTCCCCAAAGCCCGCATCACCTGGATGTCGGGCAAGGGGCCGACGGTGTTCGAGGACCTCCTGGCGCCGCTGGTCACCGGCCTGATCGACGAGATCCTCCCCTTCACCCGCATCGGTGAGCGGCCTTTGGAACTGGTGGGCCGCCGCCCCCTGCCCGGCCGCTCGTTCGACCTGATCATCGACACCCAGCGGCGGGGCCTGACCACCCTGGTGTTGAAGCGTATCCGCCACGGCCGCTTCATCTCGGCCACCGCCGGCTTCCTGTTCTCGGACGGCAAGCCCGCCGATACCACCCGGCCGCCGGCCATGATCGGCCAGCTGATGCAGCTGGTGGAAGCCGCGGCGGGCCGCACGGTGACCGAAACCTCGCCCCTGCCCCGCGACCCGGCCATCGAGGCCGAGGCCGAGCGCCTGCTGCCCGCCGGGCCGCGCTATGTGGGCCTGGCTCCCGGCGCCGGCGGGCGCTGGAAATGCTGGCCGCTGGAGCGCTACATCGCGCTGGCCGCCGGGCTGAAGGACACGGTGCCGGTCTTCCTGCTGGGCCCCGCCGAGGCCGAGGATTGGGCCGCCACCATCCGGGCCGCCCTGCCCCAGGCCTTGCTGCCGCTGCAAGATGCGGCGAAGCTCACCCCCATGCTGACCATCGCGCTGGGCCGCCGGCTGGCGGCGGCGGTGGCCAACGACAGCGGCACCGGCCACATGCTGGGCGCAGCCGACATTCCGCTGGTCTCGCTGTTCGGCCCCACCGCCGCCCACAAATTCGCGCCCCACACCCGCCGGGCGGCCATTCTCCGCGCCCAGGATTTCGGCGGCGAGGCCATGGAGGCCATTCCGCTGGACGCGGTGGAAAAAGCCCTTCTGCCGTTGTTACTTTGACCCGGATCAAGGCTGGGTCTACCATACTCCCGCAACCGCAACACCGAGTGCCGTCATGAATATCAAGGACCATATCAGGGGCGTTCCCGACTTCCCCAAGCCGGGCATCCTGTTCTACGACATCTCCACCCTGCTGGCCCATCCCGACGCCTGGCAGGTGGCCATGGGCCGTCTGGCCCGCGACATCATCAAGTTCCAGCCCGACGTGCTGGCCGGCATCGAATCGCGCGGCTTCCTGGTGGCGGCGCCCCTGGCGCTGAAGCTGGGCTGCGGCTTCGTCATGCTGCGCAAGAAGGGCAAGCTGCCGGGCGAGACCATCCGCCACGACTACGCCCTGGAATACGGCACTGACACCATCGAGATTCAGAAGGGCGCCATCGAGGAAGGCAAGCGGGTGGTGATCCTCGACGATCTGCTGGCCACCGGCGGCACCATGGCGGCCGGCGTCGAACTGCTGCGCAAGATCGGCGCCCACGTCACCGGCGCGGCCACCATCATCGATCTGGCCTTCCTGCCCGGCAAGCAGCGGCTCAAGGAACTGGACGTCCCCTTCGCCTGTCTCGCCTCCTACGACGAATAGGAGCGGAACATGCCCTTCGCGGGGGTCGAGGCGGCCTTGGCCGGCATGGCGGTGGGAGCGGCGGCGACGCTGTTCGCTCTCGGCCGCCGCCGCGTCCGCCCTCCCGCAAGCGGGGAGGCGGCGCTGGACGCCCAGCGACTGCTGGTCGAGGCCCTGGGCAACAGCCGCGACGGCGTCGCCCTTTACGATTCGGGCAATCTGCTGATCACCTGCAACGAGCGTTATCGCCAGTTGCTGTCGCCCATCCGCGATCTGATCGTTCCCGGCGCCCGCTTCGATGATCTGATGGCCGAGTTGGCCCGCCGCGAGAACAAGGGCGGCGACTGGCTGGGGCGCAAGATGTCGGGTCGCGGGCTGACCGACGCCACCGCCAGCGACGACAAGTTCCGCGACGGACAATGGATCAGCGTCGCCGCCTACGCCACCCAGGACGGCGGCCAGCTGCGCATCCTGCGCGACATCACGCCGCGCAAGCAGGCCCAGATCTCGCTGGAAGGCACCGTGTCCTGGCTGAAGGGCGTGATGGACACCGTGGTGGACGGCATCGTCACCATCGACGAGACGGGCACGGTCTTAAGCTTCAATCCGGCGGCCGAACGCCTGTTCGGCTGGACCGCCGATCAGGTGGTGGGGCGCAACGTCAGCATGCTGATGCCCGATCCCCATCGGAGCGCCCATGACGGCTACATCCGCTCCTATCTCGAAACCGGAATCCGCAAGATCGGCCAGGCGGGGCGCGAGGTGGAGGGCTTACGCCGCGACGGCACGCGCTTTCCCATGGAACTGGCCATCGCCGAGATGCAGCAGGGCGACATGCTGACCTTCATCGGCGTGATCCGCGACATCAGCGAGCGCAAAGCCAATGAACAGGCGCTGATCGACAGCCAGCACCGCCTGCGCCAGGAGGCGGACCGGCTGCAGGCCATCATCGACAACATGCCCCAGGGCGTCGCGGTGTTCGCCTCGGACGACGCCCTGATCGCGCTGAACGAATCGGCGATCCGCATGCTGGGCCTGCCCAATGCCGAGATCACGCCCGGCACCATCGACATCTCGCTGTTCATGGCGCTGCTGGCCGCCAACGACACTCCGCCCGGCCAGCAGAGCGCCCAGTTGACCGCCGACCTGGCGGAAAGCATCCGCGAACGCCCGGAAATGGTGTTCGAGCATTTCGCCCCCAGCGGCATCATCATGGAAGTCCGGTCCTCGTCCATGCCGGGCGGCGGGCTGATCCTCAGCTTCACCGACGTCACCTTCAGGAAGCGCACCGAACAGACTCTGCGCGACGCCAAGGACGAAGCCGAACGCGGCAACCGGGCCAAGAACACCTTCCTGGCCAATATCAGCCACGAACTGCGCACGCCCTTGAACGCCATCATCGGCTTTTCCGAGATGATGAAGCACGAGATCTTCGGCCCGCTGGAACCGGCCAGCTACCGCACCTATGTGGACGACATCCACGAAAGCGGCCAGCACTTGCTTGAACTGATCAACGACATCCTGGACATGTCCAAGGCCGAGGCCGGGATGACCGACCTGATGGAGGCGGCGGTGCATGTCCCCGACATGATCCGCACCGCCATACGGCTGCTCAGCCGCCGGGCCGACAATGCCGGCATCAGCCTGGCCGAGGATCTGCCCCCCTCGCTGCCGCTGCTGCTGGCCGACGAGCGGCGGTTGCGCCAGATCATCCTCAACCTGGGCTCAAACGCGGTGAAGTTCACCGACGAAGGCGGCAAGGTCACCATCGGCGCCCGCGTCACCAATGCCGGCTTCACCATCACGGTGACCGATTCCGGTATCGGCATGACGCCCGAGGAAATGCGGCTGGTGATGGAACCCTTCGTCCAGGCCGACACCAGATTGTCGCGCAAATACGAAGGCAGCGGCCTCGGCCTGCCGCTGACCAAGGCGCTGGTCATGGCCCATGGCGGAACATTGACCTTGGACAGCGCGCCGGGGCGCGGCACCACGGTCACCGTCATCTTCCCGGCGGAGCGTATCGTCGCCGACAACATGGCGGCGGCGGATATCTAGCCCCGACGCCGGCCCAGTTCGATCTTGGGGCAGCGGTCCATCACCACCGCCAGTCCCGCCGCCTCGGCGCGGCCGGCCGCCTCCTCGTTGATCACGTCCAGTTGCATCCAGACCACCTTGGCGCCGATGGCGATGGCCTCGTCGGTGATGGGGCCGGCGGCATCCGAATTGCGGAAGATGTCCACCATGTCCACCGGAAACGGAATGGACTTCAGATCCCTGTAGACCGTCTCGCCCAGGAACTCCTGCCCCTCCAGGCCGGGATTGACCGGCACGACGCGATAGCCGCACTGCTGGAGATAGGCGGCGACGTAATGGCTGGGGCGCGAGGGATTGTTGCTGACGCCCACCACGGCGATGGTCCGCACCGTCTTGAGGACATGATCGATCAGGCTGTCGCTGGCACGCACATGCGTCTCCCATGGAAGGTCCGAAGGAAACTATAGCGGCCTTGCCGCCTTTCGCCAGCCTTCCTAAAGTGACGCACTGGACGGGGAGGAAAGACGGAATGAACGTCACGGTTCAAGGCAAGGCGGTGTTCGCCGCGGCGTTCGGCGATGACTCCGCCCCGGCGCTGGTGCTGGCCCACGGCGCCGGCGGCAGCCACGCCACCTGGAACGGCATCGCCGAGGGGCTGGCCGCCCAGGGCTGGCGCGTCCTGGTCCCCGATCTGCCCGGCCACGGCGCCTCGCAAGGCCCGTCCGTGGGCAGCATTCCCGCCCTGGCCGACTGGCTGGCCGGTTTCCTGGGCGCCGCCGGGCTCGAGCAAGCGGTTCTGGCCGGCCATTCCATGGGGGCGCTGGCCGCGCTCGATTGCGCCGCCCGCCATCCCGGCCGGGTGCGTTCCCTGCTGCTGCTGGGGGCCGCCGCATCCATGCCGGTCAACCAGGCGCTGCTGGACATGGCCCGCGACGATCCCGCCGCCGCCTGCGCCCTGATCGCCAAATGGGGGTTCCCCAAGGAGCCGCCCGCCCCGCCGGAACTGATCACCGGGACCGCCGCCCATCTGGCCGAAACCGCGCCCGGCGTGCTGCACGCCGACCTTTCCGCCTGCAACGCCTATGACGGGGGCGAGGCCGCCGCCGCGAGGGTCCGCTGCCCCGCCACCGTGATCATCGGCGGCCAGGACCGCATGGCCGCGCCCGAGGCCGGACGCGCCCTGGCCGCCCACCTGCCCCGGGGCCGCGCCGTGGTGCTGGAGCAGGCCGGACACCTGATGATGGCCGGCCACCCCCAGGCCACACTGACGGCCATGGGCGAGGCCCTCGATCCCGGCCTCGACCCCGCCGACTGGGACGCCTTGCGCGCCCAGGCCCACCGCATGCTGGACGAAAGCCTGGACTTCATCCGGGATGTGCGCATACGCCCGGTCTGGACGCCCATGCCGCCCGAGGTGCGGACCGCCTTCGACGCTCCCCCGCCCAAGGCCGCCCAGGAGCTTGCCGCCATCGACGCCGAGTTCCGCACCCTGGTCGAGCCTTTCGGCCCCGGCAACGTCCATCCCGGCTTCATGGGCTGGGTCCATGGCGCCGGCACGGCGGAGGGCATGCTGGCCGAGATGATGGCCGGCGGCCTCAACGCCAATCTGGGCGGCCGCGACCACGCGCCCATGGAGGTGGAGCGCCAGATCCTGCGCTGGATGCGCCGGCTGTTCGGCTACCCCGAGGGAGCCAGCGGCCTGTTCGTCACCGGAACCTCCATGGCCAATTTCCTGGCCCTGCTGGTGGCGCGGACCAGGGCGCTGGGGAGCGGCATCCGGCGGACCGGCCTGTCCGGGGCCGAGGGGCTGGTCGCCTATGCCTCGCGCGCCGCCCATGGCTGCATCCCCCAGGCCTTCGAGATGAGCGGGCTGGGAGCGGATGCGCTGCGCCTGCTGCCCACCGATTCCACCCACCGCCTCGACATGGAGGCGCTGCGCCAGGCGGTGGCGGCCGACCGCGCCGCCGGGCGGCGGCCCTTCATGGTGGTCGGCAGCGCCGGAACGGTGGACGTGGGGGCCGTGGACGATCTGGACGCCCTGGCCGGTTTCGCCGCCGCCGAAGGATTGTGGTTCCACGTGGACGGCGCCTTCGGGGCGCTGGGCATGATGTCGCCCGAACTGGCGCCGCTGCTGGCCGGCATCGAGCGCTCGGATTCCATCGCCTTCGATTTCCACAAATGGGGACAGGTGCCCTATGACGCGGGCTACCTGCTGGTCCGTGACGGCGAGGCTCACCGGGCCGCCTTCGCCTCGCCCGCCGCTTACCTGAGGCGCGAGACGCGGGGCCTGGCCGCCGGCTCGCCCTGGCCCTGCGATTACGGCCCCGACCTGTCCAGGGGCTTTAGGGCCTTGAAGACCTGGGTGACGCTGAAGGCCCACGGCATGGACGCGCTGGGCGCCGCCATGGCGCGCTGCTGCCGGGTGGCCCGTCACCTCGCCGCCCGCGTCGAAGCCGAGCAAGCGCTGGAATTGCTGGCCCCGGTGGCGCTCAACATCGTCTGCTTCCACCGTCCCGGCATGGATTCCGCCCAAATCGCCGCCGATCTGCACGAGGCCGGCATCGCCGCCCCCTCCACCACCACCATCGACGGAAAACCGGCCATCCGCGCCGCCATCGTCAATCACCGCACCAGGCAAGGCGATGTCGACAAAATGATCGACGCAATTCTGGCCATGTCGGCGAAGTAATGCTTAACCATTTCCAGGTAGTCTAGAGCGTCCCATTGCCCAAGGAATCCCCGTGACCGCAGGACAGGACAGGCCTTGGCCGCCCCAATCCATGGGCATGGCCCGCTTGACCACCATGGCCTTTCATGGCGAGAACATGGTGCCGTCGGCCATTGAGCTTTTGAAGCGGAGCGAGGCCGACCACAGCGATGCCGCCGCCCTGCTCGACCTTGCCACCATCCATTTCCTGCTGGGACACGAGGAGGCCGGGCTGACCTACCAGGAGCGCGCCCTGGCGCTCGATCAGGTCTATCGCGAGCCGACCGACGCCGCCGACGGCGATGACGGCGCGATCCGGCTGCTGGCCTTCGCCGCGCCGGGCAACCTGATGTCTAACGTGCCCATCCAGTTCCTGCTCGAAGACTCCGACATCCGCCTGGACCTGCTGTTCGTGGTGCCGGGCGAGGATCTGCCCGAGCGGGTGCCCGGCCACGACATGGCCATGGTCATCGTCGGGGAATCCGAGGCCAACCGCGAGATTCTCGAGCGCATCGCCGCCTTCGCCGATCTGTGGCCCTGCCCGCCGGTGCTCAACGACCCGCGCAAGGTGCTGCAATTGTCCCGCGACGGGGTGAGCACCCTGCTGGCCGGGGCGCCCGGCATCCGCATCCCGGCCACCACCCGCGTTGATCCGCAAGACCTGGCCCGCCTGGGCCGGGGTGAAGCCGCGCTGTCCGACCTCCTGCCCGACGGCAGTTTCCCGGTCATCGCGCGGCCGGTGGATTCCCATGCAGGCAAGGGACTGGCCAAGCTGGATGCGCCGTCGACCATCGGCCTCTACCTCGCCGCCCATCCGGCCGAGGCCTATTACCTGTCCAGCTTCGTGGACTATCGCGGCGAGGGCGGCATGTTCCGCAAGTACCGCATCGCCATGATCGACGGAAAGCCCTATGTCTGCCACATGGCGGTGTCCGACCACTGGATGATCCACTACCTCAACGCCGACATGCGCGAAAGCGCCGAGAAGCGCGCCGAGGAAGCCCGCGCCTTCGCCACCTTCGACGAGGACTTCGCCGCCCGCCACGCCGGCGCCTTCGCCGCCATGGCCGAACGCATCGGGCTCGACTATTTCGCCATGGATTGCGCCGAGACGCCCGAGGGCGAATTGCTGGTGTTCGAGGCCGACACCGCCATGATCGTCCACGCCATGGACCCGCCCGACATCTTCCCCTACAAGGCCCCGCAGATGCGCCGCATCTTCAAGGCTTTCCAGGACATGCTGCGGCGGGTCAAGCAGTCCAAGACGTCCTGATCATGAACCTGGACGGACCCACCGACCTTTGGCTCACCACCGGCGGCGACGAGCGGCTGCGGGTCGATCCCGGCAGCGGGCTGAACCGCTACGGCTGCTCGCCCAAGCCCCGACCCTGGGCCATCACCTTCGCCTCCACCACCGCCACCTCGGTATCCGATGGCGCCTTCGCCCATGTGGAAACGTTGCGCCGCCGCCTGGCCGATGCCGCCCGGTCCGGCCGCCTGGACGCGGAATACGCCGCCGCCATGGACGAGGTGCGGGCCGAAATTCCCCGCCAGTGCGGCATGGTGCCGGGCACCGAGGCCATCGTCACCCCGTCGGGCACCGACGCCGAGTTCTACGCCCTGCATCTGGCCCTGGCCGCCGACAGCCGGCCGCTCACCAGCATCGTCATCGCCCCCCGGGAAACCGCCAGCAACGTGCTGCAGGCGGCATCGGGCCGCCATTACAACGCCACCACCGCCATGGGCCATCATGTGATGGTGGACGCGGCCGTGGACGCGGCCACCGCCGCCCGGGTGGAATTGGCCATCCTGCAGGTCCGCGACGAGGCGGGATCGCCCCTGGCCGTGGCCGAGATCGACCGGGCCGCCGAGGCGCTGGTGGAGCGCGAGGTGGCGCGGGGCCGCCGGGTGCTGCTCCATCTGCTCGACACCTCCAAGACCGGGCTGGTGGCGCCCAGCGCCCATTTCACCATGGATCTGGCCCGGCGCTTCGCCGGCCATCTGGACGTGGTGGTGGACGCCTCCCAGCTCCGCCTGTCCAGGGAAAGCGTCGCCCTCTATCTCGGCCACGGCTTCATGGTCATCGTCACCGGGTCCAAGTTCTTCACCGGCCCGCCCTTCGCCGGCGCGCTGCTGGTGCCGCCCGCCATCGGCGGACGGGTGCTGCTGGGCCAGGCCGCCCTGCCCCAGGGCTACAACGCCTATACCGAACGCCATTGCTGGCCCAATTCCTGGGAGAACTGGTGCCGGCCCATGGGCGGCGAGCCCAATATCGGCCTGTTGATGCGCTGGTGGGCGGCGCTGTGGGAGATGGCCGCCTTCCACGCCGTGCCGCCACCCGAGGCGCGGCGCATCCTGGAGCGCTTCCTGGCCTCGATCCGCGCCGCCATCGAGGCCGCGCCCCGCCTGCGCCTGCTGCCCTGCCCGGCCCCTGAGCGCGGCGACGCCTCGTCCTGGGACGGGCTGGCCACCATCCTCACCTTCGCCGCCACCCCGCCCAAGGCCAAGGCGTCGCTGGGCATGGAAGACCTGCGCCGCCTTCATCTCTGGCTCAACCGCGACGTCTCGGCCCTGCTGCCGGCAGGAGCGCGGGAACGGGACCGCCGCCTCGCCGCCCTGGCCTGCCATATCGGCCAGCCGGTGATGGTGGGCGATTCCTTGAGCGGCTTGCGGCTTGCCGCCGGCGCCCGGCTGGTCTCGGGCGCCCGCCAGGCCATGCTGGCCGGACGCTCGGTGGAAGCCTTCCTCGACCTGGAAATCGCCGAGGCCAAGCTGGTGCTGGCCAAACTGGACATGCTGCTGCGCCATTGGCGGCACCTCATGTCATGTCCCTGAGACGTCATGCCCGGCCTTGTGCCGGGCATCCACGTCCATCCGCCAGCTTCAGCGCGTCATAGAACGTCCAGACGGAACCGCGTGGATGGCCGGAACAAGTCCGGCCATGACGGAAAACTCGAGTTCAAGCAGCGCCACATCGGCAAATTTTGCCGCCTTCCGCACCTCCGCCCGCGATACAAGCGCAGCAATATCAATGCATTAAGCGATGGCACGGTCATTGCTTGAGCAATCCGCAAGGATTCTCTCTTCAGCGGGCGCCGCTCGCGCCCCGGAGCACAAGGCCATGAGCACCAACGCCGTTTCCGCCCTGCCGACCGCCCTTGCCGGCCTGCTGAAGCAATACGCCAACCCGACCCAGAAGGGTGAGGGCACGGCGACGTCCCCCAGCACCGCCAATGCCCTGGCCAGCCCGCTGAGCCTGGGGCGCGACGAGGCCTATTCCCTGTCCCTGGGCTCGGCCCAGAGCGGACAGGCCATGATGGGCTATACCCGCCTCGCCACCTTGGGTGCCCAGGTGGGCGGCGAACTTCAGTCGGTGGCCGCCCACGCCGCGGATTCGGGCGGCGCCGGGTCCGTCCAGGTGGAGGTGAAGCAGCTTGCCCAGGCCCAGACTCTGGTGACCTCGCTGTTCGGCGATCCCGATTCGGTGTCGCTGGGCACCGGCACCCTTCAGGTGCTGCTGGGCGAGCTGGACAGCGAGACCGGGGCCTTCAACGCCACGGGCGAACCGGTGGAGATCGCCATCACCGGCGGCTCGCTGAACGATATCGCCAAATCCATCAACGCCGCCGCAATCGGCCTGTCCGCCCAGGTGGTGGAATCGGGCGGCGGCTTCGAGCTGGAGATCAGCGGCAAGGATACGGGCGCGGCCAAGGCCTTCTCCCTGTCGGGCCTCGGCGAACTGGAATTCGACCCGTCGCGGCCCAACCTCTCGCCGCTCACCATCACCAGCGAGGCCCAGGACGCCTTCTACACCATCGACGGCACCGACTTCACCTGGCCTTCCAACACCGATGTGCCGGTGGCCTTCGGCACCACGGCGGCCTTCACCCAGACGGGGACGCAGAGCGTGCCGAAATCATCGCTGACCGACACGATCCGGACGATGATGAAATCCTTCAACGGGCTGCAGCAGGCCATCGTCGAGATGACCGGCGACAAGGGCGAACTGGCGGCCAACGCCAATCTCGCCGCCGGCATGTTCAAGCGCATCGGCGATGCCGCCATGGCCGGCTATTCCACCGGCGGCGAGGTCTCGACGCTGGCCGATATCGGCATCTCGGTGGAGAAGAACGGTACGCTTTCCATCGACCAGTCCATCCTGGCCCAGGCGCTGGGCAAGGACCCGGCCGCCGTGCAATCCCTGGTGGCCCAGGCCGCCAAGGGCATGGACGACGCCATCCGGCCCTATCTCGGCAACAAGGGGGCCATATCCTCGCAGGTGACGGTGCTGGGCTCGCTGCTGGGCCGGGGGTCCAGCCTGCTGGACTATCTGGGCGGCGGCGCCAAGGCCGGCGGCGGCCTGGCCGGCAACGCCGGCAGCCTGCTCTCCGCGCTGGGCTGAAGCACAGACATCAACGGCCCCCTTCCTCGCGCCGGGAAGGGGGCCGTCGTCATGTGTGGGGTCCTACTTGGCCGTCGCCGGAGCGGCGGGAGTGGCGGGGGTCGCGGGCGTCGCCGGAGTGGCGGCGGTGGCGGCCTTCTTGCCGTGGTCCTTGGCGTCCTTCTTGGCGTGGGCGGCGTCGCTCTTGCCCTTTTCCATCTTGGCGGCGGCGGCGCCGGTGGTCTGGCTGGTGGCGGCCGGGGCGGCGGGGACGGTGGTGGTGGTCGACGTGCTGCCCTGGGCCCACGCGGCCACGGGGAGCAGCGAGGCGGCGACGAGGGCGGTGGCGAGGAAACGGGTGGCACGCATGGGAGGCTTCCTTTTCTCTATCTCGTTTGCCGAAGGCCGTCATGGCCCGTTCGGTAGACATCAAGGTCGCTCCCGCCCGTGGCGGAATAAGGGACGAATTGTGATTCTTTCAAGGCAGATCAGGGCAGTTGCGCCACAATCGCCACGGTGCCATGGTGGGCGCAATCATCCTTAACCCTTCGCCATGACGAGGCCCGCCATTTCCGCCGATTCCTGCCGCCTCTACCTGATCACCCCTCCGGTCATCGAAAAGCCCTTCGAATGGGTCAAGACCCTGGAGGCCACCCTGGATGCCGGCGACGTCGCCTGCCTGCAGATTCGCCTGAAGGGCCTGGACGACGACACCATCGCCCGCGTGGTGGACGTGCTGCGCCCGCCCGCCCAGCGGCGCGGCGTGGCGGTGCTGTTGAACGACCGCCCCGACCTGGCCTTCGAGACGGGGTGCGACGGCGTGCATGTGGGCCAGACCGACGCCTCGTACAAGGCGGCCCGCCAGGCGGTGGGCCCCGAGGGCATCGTCGGCGTCACCTGCCACGATTCGCGGCACCTGGCCATGGAGGCCGGCGAGGCCGGAGCCGATTACGTGGCCTTCGGGGCCTTCTTCCCCACCGAGACCAAGGATGCGCCAACCCGCGCCGACATCGACATCCTGGACTGGTGGCACGGCCTGTTCACCGTGCCCTGCGTCGCCATCGGCGGCATCACGGTGGAGAACTGCCGCCCCCTGGTGACGGCGGGCGCCGATTTCCTGGCGGTGTCGGGCGGCGTGTGGAACCACGCCGAAGGCCCCGAGGCGGCGGTGCGCGCCTTCGCCAAGATCCTGGCCGAAGGGGGCTGACATGAAGCGGATCTGTGTCTTCTGCGGCTCCAATTCCGGCGCCAATCCGGCCTATGCCGAGGCGGCGGTGCGGCTGGGCCGCCTGCTGGCCGGGCGCGGCCAGACCCTGGTCTATGGCGGCGGCAATGTGGGCCTGATGGGCATCCTGGCCGACGCCGCCCTGGAGGCGGGCGGACAGGTGATCGGCGTCATTCCCGAATCCATGCTGAAATGGGAGGTGGGCCACCCCGAACTGACGGAACTTCGGGTGGTGGCCAGCATGCACGAGCGCAAGGCGACCATGGCCGAGCTGTCCGACGCCTTCATCGCCCTGCCCGGCGGCATCGGCACGCTCGAGGAACTGTTCGAGATCTGGACCTGGGGCCAGTTGGGCCTGCACGCCAAGCCCCTGGGCTTTCTGGACGTGGCGGGCTATTACGAGCGCCTGCACGCCTTTCTCGACCACATGGCCGGCGAAGGCTTCGTCAAGCCCCGCCACCGCCGGATGACCGCGGTCCACCACGACCCCGACACCCTGCTCGCCCTGCTCGATAGCTACCAGCCGCCGGAGACTATTCGCGTCATCGACCGCGAAACCGCGTGAAAGCCCGCTTGACAGGTCCGGCGGCGCGCCATATAAAGCGGCCCTTCCCCGGCGGTCCGCTCCGCCAAGGGAATACGGAGGCAAGCCTCTGATGGAAGAGATGGGCGATTAGCTCAGCGGGAGAGCACACCCTTCACACGGGTGGGGTCGTAGGTTCAATCCCTACATCGCCCACCATCTCTTCTCCTCAATTCATCACAATCGTCGTCCCAATCCCGCCTTATCGGGATCGCAACGCCGTTCGCGGCCGCCCCCTCAGCTCCGCAGTCCCGGCGCCTCGTGTCCCGAGCTTTCCACGTATTCGGTGTAGCCGCCGGCGTACTGGTGGATGCCCTCGGGCGTCAGTTCCAGCACCCGGTTGGACAGCGCCGCCAGGAAATGGCGGTCGTGGGAGACGAACAGCATGGTGCCCTCATAGGCCGCCAGGGCCTTGATCAGCATCTGCTTGGTGTCGAGATCCAGGTGGTTGGTGGGTTCGTCCAGCACCAGGAAGTTGGGCGGGTTGAACAGCATGATGGCCATCACCAGACGGGCCTTCTCGCCGCCCGACAGCACCCGGCACTTCTTCTCCACGTCGTCGCCGGAAAAGCCGAAGCAGCCGGCCAGGGCGCGCAGTGATCCCTGGTTGGCCTGGGGAAAGGCGCTTTCCAGGGATTCGAACACCGTGGCGTCGCCGTCGAGCAACTCCATGGCGTGCTGGGAGAAATAGCCCATCCTGACGCTGGCCCCCACCGTCACGGTCCCGCTGTCGGGGTCGGCGGCGCCGGCCACCAGCTTCAGCAGCGTCGACTTGCCCGCCCCGTTGACCCCCATGACGCACCAGCGCTCCTTGCGGCGGATGGTGAGGTCGAGCCCGTCATAGATGATCCGGCCGCCATAGGCCTTGTGGACGTTCTTCAGCACCGCCACGTCCTCGCCCGAGCGGGGTGCCGGCGGGAAGTCGAAGACCACCGTCTGGCGGCGCCGGGGGGGCTCGAAGCGTTCGATCTTGTCCAGCTTCTTCACCCGGCTCTGCACCTGGGCGGCGTGGGAGGCGCGGGCCTTGAAGCGCTCGATGAACTTCAGCTCCTTGGCCAGCATGGCCTGCTGGCGTTCAAACTGGGCCTGCTGCTGCTTCTCGTTCAGTGCCCGCTGGCGCTCGTAGAAGACGTAGTCGCCGGCATAGGTGTTGAGCGAGCCGCCATCGATCTCGATGATCTTGTTGACGATACGGTTGAGGAACTCGCGGTCGTGGGACGTCATCAGCAAGGCGCCGTCGAAGCCCTTGAGGAAATCCTCCAGCCAGATCAGGCTTTCGATGTCCAGATGGTTGCTGGGCTCGTCCAGCAGCATGACGTCGGGCCGCATCAGCAGGATGCGCCCCAGCGCCACCCGCATCTTCCAGCCGCCCGACAGCTTGCCCACGTCCGCATCCATCATCTCCTGGCTGAACGAGAGGCCCGCCAGCACTTCGCGCGCCCGTCCCTCCAGCTCGTAGCCGCCCAGTTCCTCGAAACGGGCCTGCACCTCGCCATAGCGCTCGACGATGGCATCCATCTCGTCGGCGCGGTCGGGGTCGCACATGGCCGCCTCCAGCTCGGCCAGCTCGGCCGCCACGCTGCTGACCGGCCCGGCCCCGTCCATCACCTCGGCGACGGCGCTGCGCCCCGCCATCTCGCCCACGTCCTGGTCGAAATAGCCGATGGTGATCAGCTTCTCGACCGAGACCTGACCGGCATCGGGAAGCTCGTCTCCGGTGATCATCCGAAACAGCGTGGTCTTGCCCGCACCGTTGGGGCCGACCAGACCGACCTTTTCCCCCCGGTTGAGCGCCGCAGAGGAATCGAGGAAGAGGATGCGGTGGCTGTTCTGCTTGCTGATGTTCTCGAGGCGGATCATGAACTTACCTGGGAATGAGAGTGGCCCCCGAAGCTGTCGCTTCAGGGCCCTCGGTTTTGGCGAGATCGCCCCGATGTCATGCCGGGCGGCGGCGCAGGAAGGTATCAGCTTTGCCCCGAAATGCCATCCCCATGGCCACCGGAAAATGGGAACCCTCAGGATTGTCGCCGATCTGGGCCGGGCCTTGGCCCGCTCCGCCCGTTTAGCCCTTCCCTCTTGAAAAGAGCGGTGTTTCACCGCTGAATTCGCATGCAATCTGGAGGCGGTGGCGAAGGTGGCGCACGAGGCGGGCATCAAGATGAGGGCGTTCGGCTGCTCTCCCATTCGGATGAACAGCGAATAGCGGCCGGCGCTGGCCCCGACGTCATCCGCCTGTCGGTGGGGCTCGAAAGCGTCCAAGACCTGATCCGTGACCTGGATCAGGCGCTCTCGGCGGCAGAGGGCTGAAATCGGGAAAGATGTGGTCTTCGGTTCCCCATCTCTTCACTGAACCTGCTGCGCTTCATGTCGGCCGTCCTCTGATAGGCAGGACTCTACTTCAATCAGGAAGGAACTTTCCCAAGGCAGGTCATCGCCAACACGTACAGTTCGAAGGCCGCCATTTGGGAGCGATGGGCTCAGTGGATACCGACCCTAATGCCCCATTAGGGTGCTGACCTCGCGGTAAGCCCGGGCAAGCGAGTCCGCGGGATTCATGCCTTCATCCAAGGTTCGATCGATGGCAGCCTTGGTCAGGGCGCGAACCTTCAGATTGTTTGCCGTCATCAGCTTCGCCGAAGCATTGGGGAGGTTGGCGTAAAGGCGGCGATAGGCGCCTGCCTGGCCATATCGGCCGGCCATGGCCGGCTCGTTGAACGCAGCTTGCGTCACCGGGAAATAGCCGGTCTGCTCGCTTAGGATCGCTTGCGCCTGAGGCGAGTAGAGATAGCGGATAAAGCGCAAGGCGGCGGCCTGTTCCTCGCTGCTCATATGGGCCGACAGGAACAGGTTTCCGCCTCCGACGGGGACACTTTTGCCGGAATGGCGGGGGATATGGGTGGTGATCCAGGGGAAGCGGGCGGCCTTTTCCACCAGCCCGGCACCGCCGCTGGAATAAAAGGCCACCGGGAAAGCCCCCGACGAGAATGCGTTGATGGTGCCCTTCCAGCCCGGCGAGCGGACCAGAAGACCTTTCTTGTGCAGCCGCTGCAATAGCGTCAGGGCCTCAATCGATCCCGATGAGTTCAGGCCAAGCCCGGCAATATCGCCGTGTAATCCGTCGCCTGTTGTGGCGGCCAGCGCCTCGAACAGCCAGTCGTACCATTCGCCGCCCAGGGCAAAGGACGGACGCCCGGATTTGGCCGTCAGCTTTTCCAGCATGGCTTCGAATTCGGTCCAGCTGTTGGGCAGCTGATCCGGGCCGTACCCCACCGAGGCCAGGCTCTCCATGTTGTAATAGGCGACAGGCATGGAGCGGAAATAGGGCGCGGACAGGAAGACGCCGCCGTGGCTGCTGTTGCCAAGGAAACTGGGGAGCAGGCCCGCCTTGAAGGCATCGAATTCCGCCCCCATGGCCGGGCCCATGGGCAGGATGGCGCCCGATTGCTGCAACTCGATCGTCGTGGACAGTTCGGCCACAAACAGTCCGGCGCTGCGCTTGGCCGCGGCATCGCTTTTCACCCGCCCGACCACCTCGTCATAACTGGACAGTGTTACGACCTCGACGCTAACGTCCGGAGCAGACTGCTGGAAGTTACGGGCAAGTTCGAAAAAGAGTCGGTTGGAATCGCCAGTGGCCGCAGAGGGAATGACAAACTGAAGTTTTGTGGCGGCTTGCGCCGCCGGGGCAAAAAGGAGACCAATCGCCGTCACAATTCGTAGCAAATGCATCTCTGGCGCCCCCACAAGCAATTCCTCATTATATTATCCATACCTTGGTATGGAAGCATACTGGCAAATGGTCGAGATGAACATGGTCGGGACATGCTAGGACAGGGAAGCGGCGGTACACGCCGGGCGTCTGGGCCGTGGAACTCCATTTCCAGTCTGGCGGCCAAATTTCTGATTGTCACCGTTCCCTTGCTCGTGGCTTGCGGCGCCATATTCTCTGTGTCGCTCTATTCGGTGAAGCGGTCGGAACTGCGCGACGACCTGATCAGCAGCATGCAATCCCTGGCGATACGCCAGTCCTCCGTTCTGGCCCGTCCGCTCTATAACGTCGAGACTGAACTGGCCCAGGCGCTGGTCGAGGCCATGTCGGTCACGCCTGAGCTGGTCTGCGCCGAGGTGATGGTGGAACTCACCCGCACCGTGCTGTCCTGGCCAAGCCCGGGCTGCGTCCAAGGCCGAGCAGAGGCCGACGGCATCCTGAGCGTCCCCGTATATCACGAGGGCAAGCTGGTGGGGGCGCTGTCGCTCGGCTACAGCACGCTGATCGGTGAAGCGCAACTGCACCATGAGATGTTGCGCTATCTCGCCTTGACGGCGGTCAGCGTGCTGGTTACCGCCATAGCGGCGCTGCTCGCCTTCAAACTGATCATAGGGCGCCCGCTGCACCGGCTGCTGACCGCAATCCGTGAAACTGAACAAGGTGGCGGTCAAGTCGTGCTGGAATGGGATTCCGCCGACGAGATGGGGCGCGCCATCGCGGCCTTCAACACCATGAGCGCGCAGATCGCCATGCGCACCGCCGAACTGACCGATGCCCGCGCCGCGGCCGAGGCCGCCACCCATGCCAAAGGCGAATTTCTGGCGAATATGAGTCACGAAATCCGCACGCCCATGAACGCGGTTCTGGGGATGACGGAATTGTGCCTGAAGACGGAGCTCAGCACCAAGCAGCGTAATTATCTGCAAAAGTCGCACAACTCGGCGCGGGCACTGCTTCGCATCATCAACGACATCTTGGACTTCTCCAAGATCGAGGCCGGAAAGCTGTCCATTGAGGAGGTGGAGTTCGTTCTGGACGACGTCATCACCCACGTGGCCGACATCTCCATGGTGAAGGCGCAAGAGAAGGGGCTGGAACTGCTGTTCGGTGTCGATCCCCATTTGCCCAGGCGGTTGATCGGCGATCCCCTCCGCCTCAGTCAGGTCCTGATCAATCTGATCGGCAACGCCTTGAAGTTCACCCAGCAAGGCGAAGTGGTGGTATCGGTCGAGCCCGACAGTGACGAAAATGGTCGCGTCGGTCTGCTGGTCCATGTGCGCGACACCGGAATCGGCATGAGCGCCGAACAGTGCAGCCGCCTGTTCGGGGCCTTTTCACAGGCGGATTCCTCGACCACCAGGCGTTTCGGCGGTACCGGCCTGGGCTTGGCCATCTCCAAACAGATTGCCCGGCTGATGGGCGGCGATATAACGGTGGAATCCCAACCAGGCTTGGGCAGCACCTTCCATTTCTTGGCCATATTCAAGAAACCGGCCGACGCCGAGACCTATGCCGAGCAGGCTTCCGCCCTGGCGGGTATCCGGGTTCTGGTGGTCGATGACAACGAGGCATCGCGCGAATTGCTGGAAACCGTGCTGAGCGGTTATGGCTGTTCGGTCGCCCACGCCGCCAGCGGCGAGGAGGCTATCGCCGAACTGAGGCGGGTCGCACTGGCCGGCGAGCCGGATTACGATCTGGTCCTGATGGATTACATGATGCCCGGACTGGATGGCATCGAGGCGGCCCGTCGCATCGCCGGCGACGAGACCATAACCACCTCGCCGATCATGGTGATGGTCACGGCTTATGGCCGGGAAGAGATCATGCACAAGGCGAGCGAAGTGGGATTGAGCGGTTTTCTGGTCAAGCCGGTCAGCCCCTCGGCTTTGCTGGAGACGGTTCTGGGATTGCTGGGCCGTAATTTGCCGACCGCGTCCATGGGGAGTGAACTGCAGGCTCAGGCGGCTCCAACCATCTCCAGTCTGGTCGGCGCCCGCGTCTTGCTGGTTGAGGACAACGAGATCAACCAGGAACTCGCCATGGAAATCCTGGCCGGAGCCGGTATCGTCGCCGAAGCCGCCCATAACGGCCGCGACGCACTGGCGAAACTGGAAGAGAGTCGCTTCGACGGTGTGCTGATGGATTGCCAGATGCCGGTGATGGACGGCTATGAGGCGACACGCGCCATCCGCGCCAATCCCGTTCACGCCACCCTGCCAATCATCGCCATGACCGCCAACGCCATGGAAGGCGACCGTGAACGGTGCCTGGAATCGGGGATGAACGACCACATCACCAAGCCCATCGATACTTCGCGCCTGCTGTCCACAATGGCCCGCTGGATCAAGCCCGCGCATCCCGGCCTCGCGGCCTCGCCTCTGCGGATGCCCGCGTCGCCCGTTGACGAGTCGGGGGGCGACTTTTCCAGCCTCCGCCATATCAGGTTTGAAGCCGGTCTGCGCCGCGCCCAGGGTAATGCAGGTCTTTACGCCCGCCTGTTGCGCAAGTTCCGTGATGGCAATCTGGATTTCCGTGCCGCCTTTTCCGCCGCCAGAGACGATGCGGATGCGCGCGCGGGCGAGCGCCTGGCCCACACCCTGAAAGGATTGGCGGCCACGGTGGAGGCAACCGATGTGGCCAGTAGGGCCGGCGTGCTGGAACAGCTCTGCCGCACTAACGCGGGGGCAGCCGAGGTGCAGAGCGCCCTGGACGCGGTGTGCGGCGCTCTAGCCCCGGTCCTGGACGAACTCAATGGCCTGCTGGGTGAGAAGACGGAGCCGGCGGGCGAAAATGCCGTGGGCGCGCCGGTGTCCCTGACCGAGGCGGCCAAGGCCCGGCTGGCACAGGTGGCAGCCCTGTTGCAGGAGGGAGAGGCGGACGCAGCCGAAATTCTGAGCGAGTTTCTGACCGAGAATCCGAGCTTGCAGACCGCCTTGGCCAAGGTCCAGCAGAAAGCCGCTGGTTATGATTTCTTCGGCGCCTACGATGAACTCACCACAGCGGCCAAGGAATGGGGGGTGTCATTGTGAGCACCGTTCAACGCACGGTTCTGATCGTCGATGACACGCCGGAAAACCTGGATCTGCTGAAGGCGATCCTGGCCCCCCATTACAAGGTCAAGGCCGCCATCAATGGTGAGGCCGCCTTGCGCCTGGCTGCCGCCGCGCCTCCCGATATCGTCTTGCTGGATGTGATGATGCCCGGCCTGAACGGGTATGAGGTGTGCGAAAGGATGATGGCGGATACCGCGCTCCGCCATATCCCGGTGGTACTGGTGACGGCTCTCGCCGAATCCATGGATGACGGCAAGGGGTTTGCCGCGGGCGCGGTGGACTATATCACCAAGCCGGTCAGCGCCCCGGTGGTCCTGAACAGGGTCAAAAGCCATCTGGATCTGGTTGACCTGCAGTGTGCCGCCAAAGATGCCCTGGGCGCCCTGCGCAGGGGAGATTCCTCTGCCGCCGAAAAGCGCCTTGCCGCCATCCTCGACGGAGAGGCGGCATGAGCGACCCCGCCTCCGTCCTGGTCGTCGACGACAGTCCAGACAGCCTGGAACTGATGAAGTCGGTTCTGGGGGGGGAATATCGGGTGCGCGTGGCCATCGGCGGCGATCCCGCCCTTCGGCTGGCCTCCCAGGCCGCCCCGGACATCGTGCTGTTGGATGTGATGATGCCGGACATGGATGGCTACGAGGTCTGCCGACGGCTGAAAGCCGAACCGGCCCTGGCCGACGTGCCGGTGATCTTCATTTCCTCGCTCTACGCGGAGGAAGACGAGGAAAAAGGCTTCCGGGCCGGCGCGGTCGATTACATCACGAAACCCATCAGCCCACCCCTGCTCAAAGCACGCGTCGCCACCCATCTGAAGTTGGCGCGTCAGCGTCGGCAATTGGAACAGGCACGGGAGAAAGCCGAGCAGGAAGCCCGTGTCAAAGCGGAATTTCTGGCCTTCATGAGCCACGAAATCCGCACGCCGTTGACGGGTATGCTGGGCACCCTGGGTCTGCTGCGCGAAACCCGCCTGGATGGTGAGCAGGACGGTTATGTCCG
The DNA here is from genome assembly GCF_002105535.1 of Magnetospirillum sp. ME-1. GTDB lineage: Bacteria > Pseudomonadota > Alphaproteobacteria > Rhodospirillales > Magnetospirillaceae > Phaeospirillum. The sequence goes on from NZ_CP015848.1 coordinate 2,102,502, forward strand.
CGTCCTCCACTCCGCCGGCGATGCTCTTCTGGCCATACTCAACGATGCCCTCGACGTGATCAAAAGCGATGCAGGCAAGCTTTCGCTTGAAGTCAGGCCGTTCCATCTTGGCCAGATGGCAGAGGGCGTGGTTGCCTTGATGAATTCACGCGCCACGGAAAAGGGACTGACCTTAAGCCTGCGCGTGGATCCGACGATCCCCGAGGTGGTTCAGGGTGATTCCATGCGGTTGTCCCAGATTCTGCTCAATCTGGTGGGCAACGCCGTCAAGTTCACCGAAACCGGTGGGGTAGAGCTAACCGTAAGCCCCGGCAGCCCCGGCAGGTTAATGTTCAAGGTGAGTGATACCGGCATCGGCATTGTTCCCGACGTTCTGCCCACTCTGTTTGCGGATTTCACCCAGCAGGATTCTTCCATCAGTCGGCGCTTCGGCGGAACGGGCCTGGGACTGTCCATCTGCCGCCGCCTGGCCGAGTTGATGGAAGGAACCGTCGAAGCGGCCAGCACGCTGGGCCAAGGCAGCGTCTTCACCCTGGACCTCCCCCTGCTGCCGGGCCGCCTTGAGCAGGTGGCCGAGCCCAGATCTCCCGCCAAGGGTGCCGAACTCAACATCCTTGTGGCCGACGACAATCCGCTGAACCAGAAGGTCGCCCAGGCCATGCTGACCAGCCGCGGGCACACCGTTCATACCGTGTCCGACGGTGAAGCCGCGATATCGGCGGTTGCCGAGGGATGTTTTGACCTGGTCCTGATGGATGTTCGTATGCGCGGCCTCGGGGGGCTGGAGGCTTCGCGGCGGATACGCGCCTTGCCCGGCGCCAAGGGAAGAACGCCGATCATCGCCCTGACCGGTGCCGCACTGGATGAGGATCGCGCTCTTTGCCTGGAAGCCGGCATGGATGACGTGGTGTTGAAACCCTATTCCCGAAATCACTTGCTGGACGTCATCGCCCGGACGGTGCCTTTCAAGACGGTGCCATGATGACCCCGCTGCCCAATATCCTGGTCATCGACGACAGTCCGGAAAGTCTCGAACTGATGAAGCATGTGCTGAGCCCCGATCACCGTGTCCGCCTTGCGGTGAACGGGGAAGCGGGCATGGCTTTGGCCCGACAGACGCCGCCCGATATTATTCTGTTGGACGTTCTGATGCCGGGCCTGGACGGCTATGAAACCTGCCGCCGGCTGAAACAGGATCTGGATCTGGTCGATGTGCCGGTGATCTTCATTACCGCCATGGAAGCGGCCGAGGACGAGGCGACCGGCTTTGCCGTGGGAGCGGTGGACTATATCACCAAACCCATCAGCCCTCCCCTGCTGCGCGCCCGCGTTTCCACTCATCTGGCGCTCTATCGCCAACGTCGCGCCGCGGAACAGGCGAGGGCCAAGGCCGAAGAGGCGGCCTGCGCCAAGACAGAATTTCTGTCCATGATGAGTCACGAGATCAAGACGCCGCTGAGCATCATCTCGGCCGCCGCCGAACTGCTCCAGCGATTTCCGGACAATCCCGAAGATACCCGCATCGAAGCCGGCAAGATTTCCAAGGCGGCCTTGCGGATGCAGCTCATGATCGAGGCGCTGCTGGCCGATGACCTCCTCGATACCTCTGTACTGGTCACCAGCCGCCCACCCGTGGATATGGCCAAGTTGGTGGGTGATCTGTGCAATGAACGCCGAACGTCCTATCCCAACCACGAACTGCATATGGAGATCAAGGGGCAGCCCATCGTCGATGGTGTCTTCCCGCTGTTGCGCGTGGCTGTGGCCAATCTCCTGGATAATGCCGCCAAGTATTCCCCATCGGGCCGACCTGTCCACCTCCGCCTGGCCGAGCGTTGCGGCACGGTGAGCCTTAGCGTGCAGGATCAGGGGATGGGCATCGCAGAGGAGGACAAGGAACGCATTTTCCAGAAATTCTTCCGCTCTGAACGCTCCAGTCATAAAAGCGGCACGGGCCTCGGCCTTTACCTGGTTCGACGCATCGCGGAAGGCCATCATGGCCAAATCACCTTGGAAAGTCAGATCGACCAGGGGAGCACATTCACTCTAAGCCTGCCGGCGGGAAGGCAGCCGTAAAGGCCAATATATGAAGGTCCGCAGCCGGCTACCCCGCCAGCCCCATCACGTCCCGATACTTCACCAGCAATTCGTCCCGGCTCTCCACCCGGTCAGGATCGATGATGATGCAGTCCACCGGGCAATGCTCGATGCATTGAGGGCGGTCGTAGTGGCCGACGCATTCGGTGCAGCGGTCGGGATCGACCACGAAGATCTCGTCACCCTGGGTGATGGCCTCGTTGGGGCATTCCTGCTCGCAGACGTCGCAATTGATGCACTGGTCGGTGATCAGCAGGGCCATGGGCCGGCCTCCTTGGTCAAATGAGCAGATAGAGGGGGTCAGATGAGCAGATAGAGGGCGGCCAGCCCCACCGATAGGCCGGTAAAGACGATCCTGGCGCGGGCGCCCTGCGCCAGGCCCCATCCCAGCCGTCCGCTCCAGGCGAGGCCCAGGGTGACGAAGACCGTCCGCAGCCAGGGCAGCAGATCAGGGCACTCCACCAGGGCCAGGGAATGCTCGACCGCCCCCAGGAACAGCCCGAACCCGGCCAGGGGGATCAGGGCATAGGCCAGACGCATCCAGCCCTGTCGTCCCGCCGCCAGCAGCAGCGACGCGGCGACGGCTCCGCCCAGCCCCAGGGCCACGGCCAGGATGGCGACAATATCGCCGGTCCAATGAAATCCGGCAAAGCACAGCCCGATCAGCACGAAGCAGATGCCCGCCGCGTCCCAGGGCCGCACCTCGTCATCCTTGAGGCCGGCAATTTCCGAGCCCAGGGGCCGCCACGCCAGTTCCACCGCGCCGCGATGGCCCGAGCAGCGGCCGCACATGTTGCACTTCTCGTTGCTGGTCAGCCGCCGCACGTCCAGCAGCAGGGGGCAGTCCACCGGCTTTGGGCTGGGGCGGGGCGCGGCGTCCCAGCGGGCGCGGTCCACCTTGAAATGCAGGGCCGAGGCGCGCGCCAGCAGCGAGAACACGCTGCCCGCCGGGCAGAGATAGCGGCACCACACGCGGCGCCCTTTGCCGAACCACAGGCCGGTGGCCAGGGCGAGGAGCGACATACCGCCCACCGCCGCCAGGGTGCCCCAGGCCGAGCGATGGGCATCAACGGAATCGCTGAACAGGGTCACGGCGGCGAAGGCCAGCAGCGGCCACCAGCCCCAACGCAGCCATTCAGCAGGCTTGGCCCCCTTGCCGTGGCGGCTGGCGCATTCGGTGACGGTGCCGTCGGGGCACAGCACGCCGCACCAGAACTGGCCGAACACCATCACCGACAGGATCACCGCCGGCCACCACACGCCCCAGAACACCGCTTCGGCCACCCGGCCCAAACCGCCGGCAGGGATTACGACGGGGCCCAGCAGCAGGACGAAATACACCAGCGCCATGCCCCACTGGACCATGCGGACCACATCCTGGCGACGGTGGAGAAAGTCGCCGACCGCCTTCATGCAAGCGCGTCCAGGGCACGGCGGGCCGATTTGCGCACCTCGACGTCGGCATCGTCCAAGGCCTCCGTCAGGGCGGGAACGGCCGCCCGGTCACCGATGGCGGCCAGGGCGCCGGCGGCCTCGCGCCGCAGATTGCCGATGGCGTGGGACAATTGGGCGATCAGGGCGGGCACCGCCGCCCCTGCCTTCAGTCGCCCCAGCGCCACCGCCGCCTTCAGCCGCACCTGCCAGTAGGAATCGTCAAGGGCGGCGATCAGGCCGTCCGCCGCTTCGGCTGGCAGCAGCTTGCCCAGGGTCACCGCCGCCTCTTCCCGCGTCTGCCAGTCGGCATCGCCCAGGGCGCGCAGCAGGGCGGGCGCCGCCGCGCCCGGCTCGGCGAATCCCAGGGCGCCCACGGCAGCGCGGCGGACCTCGGCATCGGTATCCACCGTGACCCGTTCGGCCAGCCCCACCACGGCGCGGTCATGGCGCAGATAGCCCAGCACGCGGACCGCCTCCAGCCTGACCGAGGCCAGGGGATCGCCGAGCGCGTCCAGGGCCGGCTCCAGCGCGCCCTCCTGCCGCAGCTTGCGCAAGCCGGCAAGAATGGCCGCCCTCGCCTGTCCGCGCGCTTCGGCCAGCCGGCCCAGCAGCACCGGCCCGGCGGCCTCGTCGAGGATTTCCGCCAGGGATTGCGCCGCCGCCGTCCGGATTTCCTCCTCCGTGTCCTCCAGGCGGTCGACCAGAGCGTTGACGCCGTCTTCGGAGGCGTCGCCCTCCAGGGCCTTGACCGCCTCCAGCCGCACACCCGGGTCCTCGTCGCGGCTGGCTTGGGCGAACAGGCCGGGATGATCGTGCGCCCAATCCGCCGCCTGCATCACCACGATGCGGCGAACGTCCGGATCGGGCTGATCCAGGGCTTTGGTCAGGGCGGCGATTTCGGGATCGAGCATCACCGCCTCAGCGCAGCAGGTAGGGAATGGAAACGGTGATGGCCTTGGTCGGGCAATCGTGCTGGCAGGGCAGGCAGTACCAGCACTCGTCATAGGCCATGTGAACCTTGCCGTCCGGGCCGAGGGCCAGGATGTCGGTGGGGCAGACGTCGATGCAGGTGCGGCAGCCCTTGGCGGCGATGCACTTGTCGGGATCGATGGTGACGGAGGGTTGGGCGAGATGGGTCATGGCAGTCACTCCGCAGCCGTATCGATGCGCAATTCGTTATAGGCGTTCCGCTCGTCGTCCCCGACCGGCACGATGTAGGGATCGACGGGGCGTTTGAAGAAGTCCGGCTTGCCGTCGGCGCCCTTTTTGACCTCGACGAAGCAGAACCACTCGGAATCGTTCCTGAAGTCGAAATCGGTGCGGTAGTGGTAGAGGCCCCAGCGACTTTCGGTGCGGTACAGCGAGGCCAGCGCCGCCAGTTCGGCGCAATCGACGATGGCGTAGATCTCCAGCGCCCGCATGAGTTCGTGGGGAGAGTTGGCCTTGATACGCTTCAGATCCTCGCGGATCTCGGCGAAGCGGACGAGGCCGATCTCCATCTTGCGGGTCACCTTGGGCGGCTGGAGGTAGTCGTTGACCATGCGGCGCAGCTTGTATTCCACCTGGGCGGGCTCCAGGCCTTCGGCGCGCAGCAGCGGCGCGAAGACCCTTTCCCGCTCGGCCGCCACCTGGGCCTCGTCCAGGTCGGGCAGCTCCAGTCCGGCCACGTAATCCACCGCGTCCTGGCCGGCGATGGCGCCGAACACCATGGCCCCCAGCATGTAATTGTGGGCGACGTTGCACAGGTCGCCGGCGGCGTAAAGGCCGGGCACGGTGGTCCGGGCGTTCTCGTCCACCCAGACGCCGGACGCCGAATGGCCGCCGCACAGCCCGATCTCGGAGATGTGCATCTCCACCAGATCATGGCGGTAGTCGGTGTGACGGCCCTGATGGAACAGGCCCCGCGTCGGACGCTCGGTGATATGAAGGACGTTCTCGATCTTGGTGACCGTCTCGTCGGCCAGATGGTCGAGCTTGAGGAAGACGGGTCCGTTGCCGCTTTCCAGCTCGCGCCAGAATTCCAGCATCATCTGGCCCGACCAGTAATCGCTCTTGATGAAGCGCTCGCCCTTGGCGTTGACGGTGAAGCCGCCGAACGGGCCGGTGACGTAGGCGCAGGCCGGGCCGTTGTAATCCTTGATCAGCGGATTGATCTGGAAGCACTCCAGCCCCGACAGCTCGGCCCCCGCGTGATAGGCCATGGAATAGCCATCGCCGGCATTGCAGGGATTCTCGTAGGTGCCGAACAGATAGCCCGAGGCGGGCAGACCCAACCGCCCCGCCGCCCCGGTGCACAGCACCACGGCACGCGCCCGGATCACCACGAATTCGCCCGAGCGGGAATCCAGGGCCAGGGCGCCGGCGATGCGCCCGTCGGCGGCGGTGAGCAGCCGCGTGGTGATCAGGCGGTTGCTGACCTCGACCCCCAGCCTCTTGATCTGCTTGAAGATGTGCTTCTTGATGGCGTAGCCCTCGGGCATGGGCAGGACGTAGGAGCCCATGTGGTGGACCTTCTTCACCGCATAGTCGCCGGTCTCGTCCTTCTCGAACTTGACGCCCCAGGAATCCAGCTCGCGGATCATGGCTTCCGAGCGAGTGGCATAACCCCGTGCTTACTCGCCTTGGTCGCCCAATCCGGGCCCCGGAAAAGCGAAACGCCGCCAGATGTGTGATCTGGCGGCTTTTGATTTGGTTGCGGGGGCAGGCAGCCGACGAGATCCTAAATTTAGGATTACGATTTGAAACATACAGAACTACAAAGTAAAGGGCCTATGAAATCTTATGGAAGTCCGCAGAAGAGACCTGGGATGTATTGTGGCCGTCAATAGTCGATATTTGGTAGCTGTTCTGGGTTGAGGCGTTATGAATATCTTGCGTCGCCCACACCTGTACCCCCGCATTTCCTGAACTGGAGCCGATGAGAATGATACCGGCATTGGCACTCGTATCCCCTGCATAGTTGAACCCCGCAGCCGACATGGCCTGCGCCGATACGGCGAATTCTTGGGCATTGGCTGTCGTAGACAGGGGGCCGGATGTCCCGAGATGGAACACCGCGTTCGACAGGTCGATGCTGTCAACACCGGTAACGAAATCGGTAATGTGATCCGTCCCTAAGTTTGAAATAGACGCAACATTGGAGAACTGGAAGTGATTGGCACCGCCGCCTCCGGTTAGTGTGTCGTTACCATGCCCACCGGCGATGGTGTCGTTGCCCGTTCCGCCGATGACGGTCATGGCCGACAACATGGCAGTGACATCGACGCTTGCCCCTCCCAGAATGCCGTGAACATCCACATAAGTGATCCCAGCTGTTGTGGCGTTCGATCCCAGCGTGACCGATTGGACCCCGGCGCTGCTGACGACCAAGCTTTCAACGCTCAGAACATGAACAAGATTGGTGTCAATCAGGTTTTGATCGCTAACCACTAACGTATCGTTTCCAGCCCCGCCATTGACACTATCGAAACTGTCGAAGTGGCCAGCATTGAACTGGAACAGGTCGTTGCCCGCTCCGCCGCTGAACATATCGTTGCCGCCGCCGCCGGTCAGGGTGTCGGCCCCCGCACCGCCGAACACGGACAAGGACGCGCTGGTTTCGGCACTGGCGTCAACGACCACGCTTGACGACTGGCTGGCGTCGATGGCCAGAGATGTGTCGTTGTTCGCATCGATCAGCGTCAGGTTCAGCGCCAGATTGGACGCGAAGACGATTTGCTCCCAGCCGATAATGCCCGCCATTTCGGCAGCCGAGAGAGTCAGGTTGGCAACACCCGTCACATACAACTGATCCAGGCCCAAGCCGCCCTCATACGGGCGCCCGGCTCCGTTGGTATCCAGGATGGCGCCATCCACAAACACCGTGTCATTGCCCGAAGAACCACTCAGGGTTTCAACGTTCTGCAAGAAGTAGGTCCCGCTGGCGGTCAGCACAGCGGTATCGTTTCCGGCCAGCCCATCGACCTGGGAAATGCCGCCTGCGATCTGGAAGGTATCGGCGAGGGTGCTGCCCACCAGAGCCCGCGCGCCCGAACCCACCGCCTGTCCCGTTGCATCGAAGCGCCGGGCAAAGATGCCCGAGGCCGAAGGGTCCTGGCTATCCCAGGTGACCAGAACGCTGCCGTCGCTCAATCCGGCCACGGCGGTGTTGGCCTGATAGCCGCCAGCAAAGGCGTTGGCCTGGAATTCCGGTCCTACCGGGAGACCTGCAGCATTGAAGCGTTGGCCATTGACCCCATATCCTGATCCGTCCGCCGTTCCCGACCAGGTGACCACGAACCCACCATCGCTGGTGGACGCGACGGCCGGGAAGATCTGGGATCCCACCGTGGTGGCATTGGCCCGGAACTCCGAACCCTGCGCCGTACCCGATGCGTCATAGATCTGTCCGTAAATCCCCCGGAACTGGCCATCTTGAAGATCGCTTTGCCAGACCACGACGTAACCGCCGCCTTTCAGGGCGGCAATGGCCGGATAGTCCTGGGAATTGGCGGTGGCGGTGTTGACCCGCGTCTCGGCCCCCAGAGCGACGCCCGAAGACGAGTAGCGCTGGGCATACACGCCATAGCCCGCCCCGTCTTGCAGGTTGGAATGCCAGGCCACCACGAATCCGCCTCCGGCCAAGCCCGCGACAGCGGGATAATTCTGGTCGTCGGCCGTGGTGGTGTTGATGGCGAACTCCGATCCTTGGGCAAGGCCGGCGGCGCTGTAACGCTGTGCGTAGACTCCTGCGACCGAGCCGTCCTGCAGGGTGCTACCCCAACTGACCAGATATCCCCCATCGGAAAGTGCGGCAACCGACGGGTAGAATTGCGCATTGGCCGTGGTGGTGTTGGCGCGGAATTCGCTGCCCACCGCCACCCCGGCGGCGCTATATTGCTGGCAGTAGACGCCCCAACTGCTTCCGTCCTGGGGATAACTCATCCAGCTGACGATGTAACCGCCCCCGGCCAGCCCGGTCACCGAGGCTCCCTGCTGGATCGCGGCGGTGGTGGTGTTGACCCGGAATTCGGCCCCCTGGGCCGTGCCCTGCGCGTCAAAGCGTTGGGCATAGACGCCGTAATCCGAGCCATCCTGTAGGTAGCTATTCCAGGCCACCACATAGCCACCGTCCCCCAGCGCCGCCACCGATGACATGCCTTGGGCATTGACCGAAGTGGAGTTGATTCGGGTGTCGGCGGAGGTAACGGTCCACGTCTGACCGGCGAAGGACAAGGTTTCGATGCTGCTTAGCTGATCGATTCCGTCGGCACCGCTGACCGTCAGTACGCCTGCTGCGTAAGACAGGCTATAGGCCGAGGAACCGGAGCTGAATACCGCTTTGTCCCAGCCGCCGCCGCCATAAAGAGTATCATTGCCGGCGCCGCCGACCAGGGTGTCGTTGCCGGCGCTGCCCGTCACCGTCAGCGATGCCCCAGTCTCCGCCGAGCCGTCCAGCACCACCGAGGCCGCGCTCGACGCGTTGACGGCCAGGCCATTGGTGTTGGTGCCATCCGCCAGCGTCAGGTGGTAGGCCTGCTGCGAACCAAGCGTCACCGTCTCCCAGTTGCTGATCCCGCCCATCTCCGAGGCGTCAAGGGTCAGGGCCGTGCTGCTGGTGATGTTCAGTCCGTCGGCGCCGGCCCCGCCGTCGTAAACCCGGCCCGCACCGTTGGTGTCGAGCACGGCACCGTTGACCGAGACCAGATCGTTACCGGCCCCGCCCGTCACCGTCTCCACGTTGAACAGATCCACCGTCGAGCCGCCGGCAGCCAGCACCACCGTGTCATTGCCGGCCCCGCCATCGACGATGCCGATGCCCAGACCCACATGCAGCACGTCGGCTCCCGCCGTTCCGGTCAGCTCCAGCGCCAGCGCGTTGCCCGATGCGTCATAGCGTTGGCCATAAAGCCCCCAGCCCGACCCGTCTTCGCCATAGCTGTGCCACGCAACCAGGAAGCCGCCATCGGTCAGCGCCGTCACCACCGGTGTGGCTTGATCCCCCGCCGTGTAGCTGTTGACCTGGAACTCTGCCCCCTGCATCGCGCCATTGGCGTCATAGCGCTGGCCATAGATGCCATAGGCAGAGCCATCCTGGGCGTAGCTCTGCCAAGTCACTACGAAGCCGCCGCCCACCAGTCCCGTCACCGACGGCACCGCCTGATGCGACGACGTCGTCGTGTTGACCTGGAATTCCGCGCCAACCACCACGCCGGAGGCGTCATAGCGCTGGCCGAATACCCCAAGGTAGTTTCCGTCCTGGCCATCGCTCTGCCAGGTCACCACGAAGCCGCCACCCGCCAAACCGGCCACCGACGACGTCGATTGCTCCGCCCAAGTATAGCTGTTGACCCGGAACTCAGGCCCCTGCGCCACGCCACTCGCGTTATAGCGCTGACCATAAATGCCCCAGCCATTGCCATCCTGACCCTGGCTCTGCCAGGTGGCGACAAAGCCGCCGTCCGACAACGCCGCCACGGAAACATTCAGCTGCTCGCTGTAAGGCGTGGTGTTGATGCGGAACTCCGAGCCCGCCGCCACGCCGTTCGCGTCATAGCGCTGGCCAAACACACCCCAGTATTCCCCGTCCTGCCAGTAGCTCTGCCAGGTCACCACGAAGCCGCCACCCGCCAGCCCGACCACCGCCGATTCCGACTGGGTGTCGTTGGTATAGCTGTTGGCCCGGAATTCAGGCCCAACCGCCATGCCACCGGCATCGAAACGCTGGCCGTAGATGCCCCAGTTCCAGCCATCGCCCATCTGCCAGGTGGCAACAAAGCCGCCATCGGCCAGAGCGGTGATGGAGGGTGTCATCTGATCCCCACCCGTCGAGGTGACGTTCAGGCGCATCTCCCCGCCCACCGCCACGCCCAATGCGTCATAGCGCTGACCGAAAATCCCCCAGCCATTGCCGTCTTGGTTGTAGACATGCCACGCCACCAAATAGCCGCCATCGGCCAGCGCCGTCGCCGTCATGGTATGCTGGTCGCCCGCAACCGTGCTGTTGGCACGGAACTCACCCAGCGACGTCGCCACAACGTCCCCGTCGGCAAACCGCAGCGTCTCGACCCCGCTTAATGTATCCGTCCCGTCCGGGCCGGACACCGTCAGGGTGCCGCCGGACTGCGACAGGGTGTAGGACGACATCGCCCCGGTGAACACCGCCGTATCGAGCCCGCCATTGCCCATCAGCGTATCGTTGGCCGTGCCGCCGACCAGGGTGTCGGGCCCGTCCGAACCCACCAGCAGCGAGGGCAGGTCCACCACCTGGTCGGCGAAGACCAACTTCTCCACGTTCCGGACCCGGTCAACGCCGTCACTGCCGGTAATCGTGAAGTAGCCCTGGCCATCCACTACCGTCGCATCGAACACATAGTCGGCGCGGTTACCGGTGAAGACGGCACGATCAAGCCCCATGTCGCCGGCGCCGCCGTCCAGATCGTCGTTGCCGGCGCCACCGACCAGCGTATCCGACCCGAGCCCGCCGATCAGGGTGTCGGCCCCGGCATTTCCCACCAACCGATCATTGCCCAATCCGCCGCTGAAGGTATCGGCTCCGGCACCACCGGTTATTGTGTCATTTCCGGCGCTGCCCAGCACGGTCAGCGCGGCGCTGGTCTCGGCCGAGCCGTCCACCACGGCAGAGGCGGCGCTGGCGGCGTTGATCTTCAGGCCGCCGGTGTTGGAGCTGTCCGCCAGGGTCAGGCTGTAGGCCTGCGGCGAGCCCAATTGCCAGGCCTCCCAATTGGTAATGCCGGCCAGTTCGGCGGCATCCAGGGTCAGGGCCGTGCTGCTGGTGATGTTCAGACCGTCGGCGCCGGCCCCGCCGTCGTAGACCCGGCCCGCACCGTTGGTGTCGAGCACGGCACCGTTGACCGAGACCAGATCGTTACCGGCCCCGCCCGTCACCGTCTCCACGTTGAACAGATCCACCGTCGAGCCGCCGGCAGCCAGCACCACCGTGTCATTGCCGGCCCCGCCATCGACGATGCCGATGCCCAGACCCACATGCAGCACGTCGGCTCCCGCCGTTCCGGTCAGCTCCAGCGCCAGCGCGTTGCCCGATGCGTCATAGCGTTGGCCATAAAGCCCCCAGCCCGACCCGTCTTCGCCATAGCTGTGCCACGCAACCAGGAAGCCGCCATCGGTCAGCGCCGTCACCACCGGTGTGGCTTGATCCCCCGCCGTGTAGCTGTTGACCTGGAACTCTGCCCCCTGCATCGCGCCATTGGCGTCATAGCGCTGGCCATAGATGCCATAGGCAGAGCCATCCTGGGCGTAGCTCTGCCAAGTCACTACGAAGCCGCCGCCCACCAGTCCCGTCACCGACGGCACCGCCTGATGCGACGACGTCGTCGTGTTGACCTGGAATTCCGCGCCAACCACCACGCCGGAGGCGTCATAGCGCTGGCCGAATACCCCAAGGTAGTTTCCGTCCTGGCCATCGCTCTGCCAGGTCACCACGAAGCCGCCACCCGCCAAACCGGCCACCGACGACGTCGATTGCTCCGCCCAAGTATAGCTGTTGACCCGGAACTCAGGCCCCTGCGCCACGCCACTCGCGTTATAGCGCTGACCATAAATGCCCCAGCCATTGCCATCCTGACCCTGGCTCTGCCAGGTGGCGACAAAGCCGCCGTCCGACAACGCCGCCACGGAAACATTCAGCTGCTCGCTGTAAGGCGTGGTGTTGATGCGGAACTCCGAGCCCGCCGCCACGCCGTTCGCGTCATAGCGCTGGCCAAACACACCCCAGTATTCCCCGTCCTGCCAGTAGCTCTGCCAGGTCACCACGAAGCCGCCACCCGCCAGCCCGACCACCGCCGATTCCGACTGGGTGTCGTTGGTATAGCTGTTGGCCCGGAATTCAGGCCCAACCGCCATGCCACCGGCATCGAAACGCTGGCCGTAGATGCCCCAGTTCCAGCCATCGCCCATCTGCCAGGTGGCAACAAAGCCGCCATCGGCCAGAGCGGTGATGGAGGGTGTCATCTGATCCCCACCCGTCGAGGTGACGTTCAGGCGCATCTCCCCGCCCACCGCCACGCCCAATGCGTCATAGCGCTGACCGAAAATCCCCCAGCCATTGCCGTCTTGGTTGTAGACATGCCACGCCACCAAATAGCCGCCATCGGCCAGCGCCGTCGCCGTCATGGTATGCTGGTCGCCCGCAACCGTGCTGTTGGCACGGAACTCACCCAGCGACGTCGCCACAACGTCCCCGTCGGTGAAGTGGAGAACCTTGCTTCCCGTGACGGCGATGGTATTCGCACCGTTTGCGGTCAACGTCCCCGCACTTTGCGTGAAGCTATACGACGAGAGAGAGCCGGACAGCGTCACGTCGTCTATACCGGGACGGTAAACCTCCACATTGATGATGGAAGTCGTAATACCGCCATGACCATCCGTGGCCGTTACACCGAAGCTGTCCGTGCCATAGAAGCCGGCAGAGGGCGTGTAGTCGTAAACCCCTGTCGCGCTGTTGAGAGTGACAGTGCCATGCGCCGTCGCAGATGCCGTTCCGCCAGCCGTCAGCGTAAAGCCCACCGGATCGCCATCGGCATCGGTGGCGATGACCGAGCCTGCCAATGCTGTTCCCACAGGGGTGATTTGAGTTTCAGCACTGACAATGACGGGAGGCATATTGAGCAGGTTGATGGATGGCCCCAATAGATCCGACGCAACCGGTGCGATGGTCACCCCGGACAGTTGGATCACGGTTCCATCGAAAGCACCCGTTCTAAAGATGAACCATCCATCCGAGCCATCGGTGGTAAAATAGGCTGTTGCTCTATCTGGCGGGTTAAGGGCATCGATCGTATTTTGGAGACTTCCAAGCCAATTGGTCGAAGCCAGATTGAGAGTTGCACCCGCTGCCGACAGATTCAGCTTGTCGGTACCACTGACAAAGTCAGTGATTACCATGGGCATTGCGGCAATACCCGCCAAGGCACTTACCTTGAAAACATCCGCTCCTGTTCCGCCGGTCAGGGTATCACCGCCGACCCCAGAGGCTAGGGTATCGGCACCCGCGCCGCCGATCAGGGTGGTTCTGGCGACAATGTTCGAAGTATCGATGACCAGATTTGCGGTGGACAGATGTCCGTCAACGGTATTGAAGCCGGCGACACTCGCGTTAGCACCGAGCGTCAAAGTCGTGGCGCCACTCGCTGCGAGAGCCAGGGTGGCTATGCCCGTCACATGAGCAAAGGCTGAATCGCTTAGATTTCCGCCGACATTTCCAAGGTCCAAGGCTCCAGAACCACCACTGGACGTGATGATGTCGTTACCATCGAAATCTCCGTGGAAGCGGAACATCGCGCCACTGCCGCTGGCAGTCAGCACATCGTTTCCACCGCCCCCCGAATCGACTTCGCTGATGCCGGAGCCGAATGCAAACGCATCGTTGCCGCTGGTGCCCACCACTGTCGCGCCGGACAGAGTGCCATCGGCGTTGAACCGACGCGAATAGGTGCCGCTGTCGGCATACCCGCCAACAGTCTGCCAACTGACCACGAAGCTTCCGTCGGGAAGGGGCATAATGTCGGTTTGTCTTGCACCGCCAAGGTTTGAGCCCGGCACCTCGACCGGCGCCCCCAATGGATGGGTCAGGTCGGTGAAGCGCTGGACCCAAACCGAATCGCCCTGTCCGGTAACGCCTCCCGCCCAGGCGAGCACAAAGGAACCGTCGGGCAGGGTCTGGACCGCCGGATCGATCGCGCGAGGTCCCGCCGCTGTCAGCTGGGTCAGTTCCGTCCCCACCAACACACCCTGGGCATCCACCATCCGCCCCAAAAGGAGTTGTGGAGAGCCCGCGTTGCTGGAATTCGGCTCATAACCGTACCAGACGGTGATCGATCGGCCATCGGGAAGCACCGTGGTGCTGATCTCCCAACTCCCGCTATACCAGCCTGGCGACAGGTCAGGATGATTGGTAAACCAATCGGGCGGGGCGTCGCCGAGAACCACCGGGCTGGTATGGCCGCTGGTGGCGCCAACCCGGCTGACATTGACGGTGTTGTTGTCGGCCCAGGTCAGGACATATCCACCGCCGGGCACGGCGTCCAGGGACAAGCCGCCAGCCGGATGCACATAGGCGCTGGAATAGGTTTCCGCCACGCCGGCCGTGCCGTTGGCGGCGAAGCGCTGCACGGTGAGAGTGTCGCCAGCCCCGGTATGAGTGAACCAAGCCACCGCGTATGACCCATCCGCCTGCACCGCCACAGCGGGGGCGAGGGTATACATCCAGTTGTTATCGATCAGATCCACCACTGAACTGTCGATCAACACCTCGCCACCAAGGGTGCCATTGGCATCAACATGGCGTATGGCAACGACCTGAGTGCGCTGGTCAGGGTTCTGCCAGGGAGTGCCTACGTCAATATTGGAGCAGTAAGCGACGGTGAAACCGCCATCGGACGTGGCGGCCACGTCGATGGCATCGAATTGCGGTGTTGTTCCAAGGGAATTTCTGACGGTAATGGGCGCTCCCAACGTATTGCCATCCAGGTCAAAACGCTGGGCAATGACAGAGGCCTCGCTTTGCCCGCTAAGATCCTTCCAGACCAGAACGCGCCCTGTCGCGACACCATTCTGCGCCAGTAACACCTGCTGGGGATGATCGGTCGAATATCCCTGCTGCGACGTCGCGATCCACTCGACAGCCCCCCCCTTTACCGCGATATCCATACCATTGAGGCCGCCGAAGCGCAGCGTTTCGATACTCTTCAAACTGTCGGTACCGTCATACCCAGCCCCTGAAGGGCTGCGCAGATCCGCGACCGTGAGCATTCCGTCTGCGTTGATCGACAAACGATAATCGCCGGAGGCCCCGTCGTAGACCATCACGTCATTGCCAGCGCTGCCGACGATGGTGTCGTCGCCCGCGCTGCCGGTCACGGTCGATGATCCGATCCGGGTGAGATCGATATACTGGTCGCCGGATACCGTCCGGATAGTCGGTTGCGCCGCCCCTACACCCAGGGTCAATGGATTGTCGCCACCGGCACGGTCGATGACGCCCCCCGAGGTCGTATCCATCACCCAGTTGGAGACCAAGCCGGTTTCGCTGCTCGACACCTCGTGGCGATAGGAATGGCTGATTTCATTGGCGTCGCGCTCGACCGACCACAGGCGAATGTCCGCGACCGCGCCGGCCAGCGGATCGGCTCCGCCCGAGGTCTGCCCCAGCAACCAGGATGCTAGACTGGACGAGGATACCGCCGTGTCCGCCACCTCCAACGGTGCGCCCGCCATACTTCCATCAACGTAGAGACTGACCGCCGTCTGTCCTGGGTTGCCACTAGGCCCCCAGGCCATCGCAACGTGATGCCACGACCCGGCAACGTGGTCGCTGGTATAATTCCAGGACAGCGCGTTACCGCCCCACTGAAGCCTGAGGCCACCCGTAGCATCACTCATCAGAGCCACCGCACTATCCGTGCAGCCGATGATCCGCTGCGTGGCGTTCGGCATCCAATCGAGCATCTGGACCCAAAGTTCGACGGTACCGCTTGTTGCGCCAAGAGCGACCATGGCTGACGCCCGGTCATCAACACCGTCGAAGATCAGGGCCCGCCCCGCGGCGGAAGAAACGTCGATGGAGCTGATTGAACCGCCTGCCGCACTGGCCCCCAGGGTGATGGTGCGGTTGGAGAAGGTGGCATCGAAGGCAACCTGCTCAAAGTTGCTCAGGCCACTGAAGTCGTACTGGCTGATGTAATCCCGGCCTTCGAAGTGGACGACATCCGTGCCGGCACCAGCATCGACTGTTGGATTGTACGCAACGTAAACGTGGTCGTTGCCGCTGCCCAGCACCATCTCGGCGCCGTTGACGTAAATGGTGCCGCCCAAATTGTCCTGAACGGTCATTGTATAACCGTTACTGACGATGCTGCGGCCATCGCCGAATTGAAGCGTTATGCTTGGGGCGGTGGTTGAAAAGCCATCGTTTCCATCATAGCCGATGGTAGTCGCAACCCGTCTGTCAATCACCTGACCATTGCCGAAGGTGTAATCGCCAAGTGCGCCACCGAACAGAAGAACATCCTGGCTGCTGCCGCCCGTGAAGAACTCATCGCCAACCCCGCCGATCAGGGTGGTACCTCCACTACCGGCGTTAACCAGAAGGCCGTACGGATCGGCCGAAACGTCAATGACCACGTGACCACCAGATCCCGAAGCATCGACCGCATAGATATCCGTGCTGCCCAGGGTAATGCTTGCGGCCCCCGTGACACTTAGGGTCTCGATCCCGGTCACATGGGCAAAAGCCGATGGGGCAATGGTGCCGCCGGAAATCTGAAGGATATCCTCGCCAGTGCCGCCGGTGATGGTGTCGGAGGCATCAAGCCCGGCATTCATCCTGAAGGTAACGGCCGTGCTGCCGGCAGTCAGACGGTCGCTGCCCCCAATTCCAGCATCGATAAGCTCGATGCCGCCGGTTGTATTTATGTAATCATCTCCAGCTGAGCCCACCAACTTGGTGCCGGAATGCACAGGGCGGCCCAGAGAGTCAAAACGCTGACCAACAATATCGGTTGACCAGCCATTCTCCTCGTAGGTTGACCACGCCACCATGAATCCGCCATCGGCCAAACCGGTGACCGTCGGATAGGCCTGGCTGCCGTATTCCGTGGAATTGATCTCGAACTCGGAACCGATCTTGCCGCCATCAGCGCTAAAGAGCTGGCCGTGCACGGCGGATCCCGACTGATCCAGGCCTGCACGATCCCAGTCCGTCCAGGTAACAACGAAGCCGCCACCGGCCAGCGTAGCTATGCTTGCGTCTTCTTCATCCCCGAGTTCGCCTCCGACGACGAATTCAGCGCCCGACATGGTTCCATCAGCATTGAATACCTGCCCACGCAATGCCCAGAAGCTGTCATCATCGGTATCCGTCCAGGTTGCTACGAACTTGCCGCCGGCAAGCCCAGTGACACAAGGAGTACTCTGATAATCCACGTATGTTGTGTTTATTTCGAAGTCATCGCCGAATGGAGTTCCATCAGCAGCGAATAACCGGCCACGAATTGCAGAGAATTCAACGTCATTCGGGCCAGCACCACTCACATCAGTCCAGGCCACGACAAAGCCGCCGGTGCTAAGACCGGTCACACTGGGCTCAAACTGGGAGGATTGCGTCGTTGTATTGACTAGAAATTCACTACCGACCCTATTCCCGGCTGCATTGAAATGCTGGCCCCGAATTGCCGAGCCGTCAGAATCATCGGGACTACCGCTTCCGTCTCGCCAAACGACGACAAAGCCACCATCTGAGAGGGCGGCGACACTGGACTCTGACTGCCAATAGTCTGCCGTAGTATTGACGGTAAACTCGGTTCCAATCCGACTACCATCTTCCGCAAAGACCTGCCCACATAAGGCAGCCCCTGAATTGTCCCCACTGACGCCCCCCGCCCCGTGTGTCCAGCTCACGACAAACCCGCCCCCCATCAGGGAGGCGACCGCTGGCTCGAATTGGATGCCTGGGGTGTTTGTGTTGACCAGAAGTTCCGGGCCAACCATTGTGCCGGCGGCCGAGAATATCTGGCAGCGCACCCCGCTGGAATCGTCGGCAGAGCCACTTACATCCGCCCAGGCGACCACATATCCACCACTGCCAAGTCCAGCGATGCACGGATGGTCTTGATTCCCAACGGTGGTTGAGTTTATCAGCACTTCGCCGATACCCGGCACTACTGCGCTGCCGATTCCGATGGTCGCGCCACCACTAAAGTGCAACAGCTCAATGCCGTGGGCGTCGAGTTGGCCGGCTCCATCCACATGCAGCCCATCCTTGGAACTGCTGAAGACTGCTGTGCTCTCCGACATCTGCAGTTGAACCATGTCGGTACCGATGCCGCCCATCATGGAGACCGGGCCCGAGCCGGCCACCAACGTCACGCCGGTGGTACTGCTCGACGCATCCAGACTTATAGTGCCGGTCGTCGTGCTGGCGTCGATGGAGGCAAAGCCGGCGCCTGCAGAAAGTTGCAAGGCAATATTGCCTGCTCCGCTGAGGCTCAAACTTTCAACACCCGAAACCTTGCCCAGGAGTGCTGCATCCAGGGCACCTGAACCAGAAAGTATCAGGGTGTCCGTACCACTCCCCCCCAGTACGGTAACGACGTTAGCCAAATCCTCCGCGCTCATCTTGATGATGTCGTTGCCGCCTCCGGCATCGATCGAGGCGAGCCCAGAGCCAACCTCAAGCACGTCGCCATTGTCGCTGCCGATAAGGCCATATCCAGATGGACGCCCCCCAATCTCCTCAAAGTGCTGAGTATAGAGCCAGCCCGTATCCTCCCAGGTGACCACAAGACGTCCATCGGCAGTGACGGTGACCTGCTGCGCGGCATTGCCCATTCCGACATCAGCTACCGTGAATTCACCGCCCACAGCAGCCCCCAAGGCGTCGAAACGCTGGCCGACATGGGCGTTATGCCCGTTGTTGTCGTTATTGTTCCAGGCAGCGACGAAGCCGCCGTCGGACATCGCCGTGACATTGGGGAATGTCCGGTTGTAGCTACCCGGCGCGTTAAGAGTGAATTCATCGGCTCCGGGCGTGATCCCATCGCGATGCATCGGATTGCCCAGTGCATCGAAGCGCTGCCCACGGATGTCGCAAGCTGTGTAGGTCGCATCCGGGTCATTCATCCAGACGATGATGAAACCGCCATCATTCAGGGCGGCGAGGCTTCCCTGATACTGGTCATAAGCTTGCGCGGTGTTTACCAGGGTCGCAGTGCCCAGGAGGGCCCCGGACGGGCTAATGCGCTGGATATAGACTCCGCCGCTACCATCCGAATTGGGTTCCTGTCCCCAGATATGAGTAGCCAGCACCACATCGCCATTGCCCAGCGTACAGATCGAACTCGTAAATTCATCGACGGCCGCCGTCGTCGTTACCGGGAACTGTCCGCCAACCTTGGCACCGGTGATATCAAACCTCTGGCCATAGATGTCGTGGGTGCCGGTTTCCCCCATCGCCTCAAAGACGACAAGAAAGCCACCATCGGGAAGGTCGCCAGCCACTCCGGCGGGGATCTGGGTGATACGAGGAACACCCTGATCGCCCTCGACGGTGGCGTTGACCAGAGTCTCGCTACCCTCGGCACCATTTGCGCCGTAGACCTTGACGTACACTCCCCAATCGCTTTGAAGAGTGTTGTCCTGGCCGTAGCTGCCCCAGGCAATGGCGAAGCCGCCGTTGGGCAATGCCGCCATGGACGGCGACAATTGGTAAGATGCTGTTGTCGTGTTGACCTGGCACTGCTCGTTGCCGAGGGTGACACCATCCAGATGCACGGCTTGCCCCAGGGCATTATAGCGCTGCAGGTATATGTCGCTGTCCGAGTCCTGGAGCTTGTAGCGCCAAGCCACCACATAACCGCCACCGGTCAAAGCCGCCTGAGCCACCGGCTCGCCGTATGTGAGGCCGTAATTCAGGGTATTGACTGCTTCAGGTGTCCCCGCGACCGCTAAGGTTCCCAAACTGGCCGGGATAGCGACGACGCCCAGCGTTGTATTGTTTGTGAAAATCAGATTTTCGACACCGACCAGGGAGTCGTTTCCGGTGTTGCCGTTGGTGGTGTCGGTGTCGGTTACCGTGAGGGTGCCGTTGAAGGCGCTGAATCTGTATCCAGCCTCCGAGCCGTTGAACACCATTCCATCGACGCCCGCACCGCCGTCGAATGAATCGCTGCCCGCACTGCCGCTGACAGTATCGGCTCCCGCTCCCCCCAGCAAAGTGAAGGGCCCCGCACCGTTGATCGAGACCAGCTCGATCCCACTCATTTTGTTGAAGTAGCTCGGCCCCAGGAAGGTGCTGCCCGAGACAATCAAGGTGTCAGAGCCAAGTCCGCCAATGATCGAGGTCACGGACTGAAGGTCCGCAGCGTTTATCTTGATGATATCGTTGCCACCGCCAGCATCAACGGCGCTAAAGCCCGCGCCCACATCGATGATGTCGGCATTGGCTGAACCGGTCAGCGTCGTAATTTGCGGCAGAGCCAGCTTGCCGGTATAGATCCCGCCGGAATTGGCGGCATCAAAGCCGTGCCAGGTAAAAGCCACCGACCCATCGGCCAGCAGGACTGATTTCGGCATTGCCCCGGCATAGGCACTGCCTTGAATGGGATTGGCCGACACCTGGAACGGAATACCGACGAACCCGCCGGCCGAGGTCAGTTGCTGGGCGAACACTTCGCCACCGGGCACCGCGCCGCTGGTATTGCTCCAACTGAGCAGCATGCCGCCATTGGACAGGGCCGTAAGGGCATAGGACGTGCCGCTGATGCCGTAATTGTCAGGCATAAGCGCCGTCAGATCCATCAGCACGCCATTCTTGCTGCCGTTGGCGTTGAACATCTGCAGTTGGGCGCCCTGGTCACTTCCTCCCAGCACCACGGCATAGCCGCCACCGCTGAGCGCCGTAACCACGCCGTTGTAGCTGATACCGTTGGCGGGATCGACCCGGAGCGGCGCGGATACCCAGCTCCATTCTCCGGTACCACCATTGTAATGGAGCTGCCCGGCGTAGACCTGGGTGGGGCCGCTCGCGGGATAGCTCGTGTAAGACACCACGAGGTCACCGTTGGCCAGGGCCACTGCGCTGGACGGGCCAGCTGCCGGCCCGGCAAACTGGAATTCGTTGCCGATCGCCTGACCGCCGGCGTCAAACATGCGGACGACCGCCTTGTCCCCGGCATTGCCGCCGCTGCCACCGGTGACGTCCCAGACAGCGGCGAAACCGCCGCCGCTGACCGGTACGATGCTTGGCCCCACTTGGTAGCCGCCAAAGATCTCGGGGAAAATGGCGTCAGGACCAACCGGATTACCGCCGGAATCGAACACCCGGGCCATGACGCCATGGCCGGTATTGGCGTCCCACGACACCACGAAACCGCCCCCAGACAGCCCCACCACAGTGGGGTTCTCATAATAATTGCCAGCGGGCGAGATGCTGGTCGGCGTGACGATGGCCTGGGCACTTGTGGTACCGTTGATGTCGGTGAAGCTCAGGTTCCCCGAGATGCCCGTCGCCGAGGCGGAATTGACTTGGAACTCCGCGCCCGCGGGCGTGCCGTCGGCATTGTAGACGCGGGCATAGATGGTGGCATTGGCCGACAGCCCGTCGGCCCGGGTGTCCACCCAGGTCACGACGTAGCGGCCGTCGGTCAGGGCCCCCACGCTGGGAGAGATTTCTTCGCCGGCGGTGCTGACGGAATTGACCAGGCTTTGGGCCCCGGTCACGCTGAGTGTGCCGGCGGCGTCCAATGTAGAGGTAACGGTCAGCACTCTGTCGCTGAACTGCAACATCTCGACGCCAGACAGAGTATCCGCGCCATCATTCCCGTTGGTAGTGTCGATGTCGGTGACTGTAATGGTGCCGCTGGAGAGGCTGATCCGGTAGCCAGTCTCTGCGCCGTGAAACACCGCCATATCGGCACCGGCGCCACCAACGAACCTGTCGTTGCCTAGGCCGCCGGTGAAGGTGTCGTTGCCAAGGCCACCAACAACGGAGATCCCAATACTCCGTGCACCGGCATCCACGCTTACACCAGCGAAATTTCCCGAGCCGTCCACGGTGTTGATGGTGGCACCACCGCCTGTGCCCGCCAGAACCACCGTTTGCCCCTGTGCCCCTCCCGCCAGACTCAAGGTCTCGAAGCCGCTCACCCCAGCAATAGCAGTAGCGGGAACGAAGCTCGGCACGGCTGTCAGGCGCAGGATATCGTTACCCGCTCCGCCATCCACCAGAGCCATGGCACCGAGATCGGTGCCGGATACAGTAAGGGTATCGTTACCGCCATCCAGTGTGATGGCTTTGAACCCGCTCCCCAGATTGATGATATCGGCACCCATACCGGCCGTCAGGGTCTGGTTGCCTGCGGCGCCGCTGATCGTCACCGAGGCAACGCCGGTGCTGAAGCCGAGAGTGGTGATACCGACCAAGTTGTCTGTGCCATCGGAGGACCCAGCCACCGTCACGGTCCCACCGGCATTGGCGGACAGCTGGTAGGTGTTCTGGCCGTTGGCGAACAGCACCATGTCGATGCCGCCACCGCCGGTGATGGTGTCGTTGCCGGAACTTGCGGTGAAGGTCTCGTTGGCGACCGTGCCCGTGGACGGGGCGCTGATGCTGATGGTGCCGGCATAGATGGCGGACAGGCCGCTGCCGGTCTCGACGACCTTGACCGAGAACGTGTCCGTCACCGTCGGAGAACCAACGGCGATGGCTGCCGCCCCTGCATTGGGGGTGAAGGTGTAATGGCCGGTCGCCGCGTCAATGGTCACCGTGCCATGGGACGTAGACAGGCTGCCGACCGAATTGGTGCCGTCGAACAGTGAATAGCCGAACACATCGCCAGGTGCCGCCGCCTTGAGGGTCAGCGAGCCGCCGCCGCCGGTTGGGGCGATGTTGGTGGTGGCGATATCTGAGGCGCTGGCCAACAGGATCTGCTTGTCGAGGACGTTGGTACCAGAAAGGCCAAGTATGTCCTCAGCCGCTAGACTGGTAGTCACACCCGACAG
The DNA here is from genome assembly GCF_002105535.1 of Magnetospirillum sp. ME-1. GTDB lineage: Bacteria > Pseudomonadota > Alphaproteobacteria > Rhodospirillales > Magnetospirillaceae > Phaeospirillum. The sequence continues at coordinate 2,125,548 of NZ_CP015848.1, forward strand.
CTTGACCAGCGTGCCGCTGAAGCTCGTCCCGGTCCCGGCCCCCTTAACGCTCACCCAGCCATCTGTTCCGTCGGTGAAGAACACAACGCCGCTGCTGATGGACGAATCGGCATTGATGGCGGCGACGGTATTGGTCACCTTGGCCGCCGTGGAGGCACCGGCCGACAGCGGATAGACACCGTGAATCAGCTTGTAGCCCGCACCGCTGAAATTGAGCTTGTCGGTGCCGGAGACGAAATCGGTGATCACGTCGGTCGCCGAGGCAGTGGATTCCGTGGCATCGCCCAGGATAAAGGTGTCGGCCCCAGCCCCGCCGGTAATGGTATCGGCACCCCCACCGGCGACGATCATGTCGGACAGGCTGGTTCCAGTGATCACATCGGCGCTGGTCGTGCCTTTGATCTGTACGCCTGAGGTACCGTTGATGTCGGCCACCTGGAGCGCCGTGGTGACGCCGGTCAGGTTGATCAGGGTGCCGGAATAGGAGGTGGCCCCCGTTCCCGCGCCACGCACATAGAGCCAACCGTTGGAGCCGTCGGTGAGGAACACCACCGCGTCGCCCATCTTGGCATCGGCTTCGATGGAGGCGATGGTATTGGTCAGTTTGGCGGCCAGGGTCGAACCCGTGGTGTCCAGGGCATAGCTGCGCTGGAGGCTATAGCCGGCGGCAACAACCAGATCGATCTTGTCCGTGCCCGAGACAAAATCGGTGATCACGTCTGGGGCCGCGACGGTAGATTCCGAGGCCGAGGTATAGCGGAAAATGTCGCTGCCGCTGCCGCCGGTAAGGGTATCGGCCCCCACACCGCCAGTGATGATATCGTTCCCTAGGCCGCCGCTGATGCGGTCGGCGGTGCTACTTCCGATAAGAACGTCATCGCCGGATGTGCCCAGGGTGATCTGTCCAGACACCGCATTGGGGAAGTCGGCCGCCGCCGGTACGGTCGTAACACCGGTCAGCTTGATCAGCGTGTCGTTGAAGCCCACCGCACCCGTGCCGGCGCCCTTGACATAGACCCAGCCATTGGTGTTGTCGGTAAAGAACACGATGGTGCCGCTGGGAACCGTGGCATCGGCGGCAATGGCTGCGGCGGTGGCAGTCGCACTGGTGGCGAAGGTGTAGGCGACGCTGTTGAGCACATAACCCGCCGCCCCCACCAGATCGATCGTATCGATGCCCGAGGTGAAGTCGGCAATGATGTCGGGGGCGTTGCGGCCGGAATCCTGGGCAGAGGTGTAGACGAAGTGGTCCGCCCCGGCGCCGCCGGTCAGAGTGTCCGCTCCAAAACCGCCGGTCAGGGTGTCGTTGCCGCCCAAGCCACCCAGGATGTCCGGACTGGAACCGCCGGTCATGACATCGTCACCCGAGGTGCCGAGAATCTCGCCCACCACCGCGCCGGGGAAGTGGGAGGCCGAGGGCACCGTGGTAATGCCGGAGAGCTTGATCAGCGTATCGTTGAAGCCGATAGAGCCCGAACCGTTGCCCTTGATGTAGATCCAGCCATCGGTGGTGTCGGTGAAGAAGACGATGGAGCCGCTGGCAATGGACGAATCCGCCGCGATATTGCCGGCGGTGGTCGAGGCGTTGGTGGCGAAGGTGTAGGCGTTGGCCTTCAGGGTATAGCCGGCGCCGCCCACCAGATCGATCTTGTCGGTGCCCAGGGTGAAATCGGTGATGGTATCGGGCGCGCTTCGGGTGGAATCCAGGGCCGAATTGTAGATGAAGTGATCCGCACCCGAACCGCCGGTCAGGGTGTCGGCGCCCTGGCCACCGGTCAGGGAATCATCGCCGGCGGCACCGTCAAGGATATCGGTGCCGGTCCCGCCCACCATGACGTCGCTGCCCGAGGTTCCCAGATAGGCGTCGGGCCCGCTCAGGTCCGCCAATGACGGCTGCTTGGTGATACCCTGCAGCCGGATCAGGGTCTGGTCGAAGATGGTGCCACTGCCCGCCCCCTTGACGAACAGCCAGCCGTCGGTGCCGTTGGTGAAGAACACCACCGAATTGGCCAGGGTTCCGTCGGCGTTGATGGCCGCCACCGTGAGCGCGGCACTGGTCGTGAAGGTATAGGACGCCGAGGAATAGGTCATCCCGGCCATGCCGGTGAAGGCGATCTTGTCCTGGCCCGGCGTGAAGTCCCGGATCAGGTCGGTGTTGGCTGCGGTCGAATCCGTGGCGCTGTCGTAGCGGAAGACATCGGCACCCGGGGTGGCACCGCCGCCATCACCTTGCAGCACATCGGCACCGGCCCCGCCCACCAGGGTGTCATTGCCGCCATAACCGATGATCAGATCGTCACCGCCGCCGCCCAGCAGGACATCGGCCTTGGCCGAACCGGCCAGAATGTCGTTGCCGGTCCCGCCGTCCAGCGTCGCGCCGTCCGTGACGCCCGCGGCGGCGATCAGGTCATCCACGCCATCGGTGCCGTTAGCCCCCAGGGCACTGGCCAGGGTCAGGATGGCGCCCTTGGTGACCGTGCCGTCCGCCTTCACCACATCGGTCTGGATGTTCTCCATGCCGGCAACCGTGACATAGCCGCTGACCAAATCGTCGGCGGACGAGCCCACCGCCAGGGTGACGCCGCTGGCGCCCGCTCCGGCGAAGCCCTTGACCATGCGGTCGGTGCCCAGCATCAGCAGATCGGTGCCGGTGCCGCCGTCCATGACGTCGTTGCCGCCCTGATAGCGGAAGATGTCGCCCCCGGTGCTGCCCACCAGGGTGTCACTGCCGGTGGTGCCCGAAATCACCTCACCCGACACGGCGGGCAAGCTGGAGGTGGCGGGGGGCGAGGTGATTCCCGCCAGTTTGACCAAGGTTCCGCTATAGCTGGTGCCGGTGGCCGCACCCTTCACCGTCAGCCAGCCGTCGGTGCCGTTGGTGAAGAACACGATGGTTCCAGCCGCCACCTTGGCATCATTGTTGATGGCGCTGACCGTGGTGGCGGCGTCGTTGGTGAAGGAATAGGCCTCGCGCTGCAGGCGGTAGCCGCTGGCGCCAGACAGCACGATCTGGTCGGTACCGCTGGTGAAGCTGGTGATGTTGAGAGTTCCGCCGGCGGTGGCGGCGAACGAGTCGGCACCGCTGGTGCCCACCATGCCGGTGGGGCCGGTGTAATCGGTGAGGACCGGCAGGCTGCCGGCGGTGGACAGGCCCACCAGCTTGATCAGGGTACCGTCATAACTGGTGGAACCGACCGTGCCGCTGCCCTTGACATAGGCATAGCCGTCGCCGCCGAAGGTAAACTGCACCAGGGCATTGGACACCGAGGCGTCGACCTTGATGGCCGCCACCGTGGTGGCCACGTCGGTAGTAACGGTATAGGCCCCGGCGCGCAGGTTGACGCCGCTCATGCCGGAAAAGCTGATCTTGTCCTGACCGCTGACCAGGGTCACGGAATCCATGTTGGACAACGTCGAGTCGCTGGCGCTGATATAGAGATAGACGTCGTTGCCGGCGCCACCCGCCAGGGCGTCGGCCCCGGCACCGCCGATCAGGGTGTCGGCATTGGCGCCGCCGAAGATGGCATCGTCGCCCACGCCGCCGCTCAGCGTCGCGGCGTTGACCGTCACCATCAAATCGTTGCCGGTGGTGCCCGACGCCCCCACCGTGGCTCCGGCGGTGTAGAGCTTCAATCCGGTACCGAAATCGGCCCGCACCTCGGCCACGTAGCCGCCGCTGTACTGGCCCTGCACCGTGACCACGCCGGACACGGTGCCGCCATAGGTGAAGACCAGATCATTGCCGCTCACCGCCACGGCGCTGACCACCGAGGTGACCGGCAGGGCCAGGCGGTCGGTGCCGCCGCCGCCCACGATGACGTCGGTGCCCCCCGCCGGCACGAAGACTTCGGCCCCGGCGGTGCCGGTCAGGGTCTCGCTGCCGGTGGTGCCCAGCATGCGGACGGTGGAAAAGCCCAGGTCGGAGGCGGTCAGCGCCGAGGTCACGCCGGTCAGCTTGATCAGGGTGGTGTCGAAGCTGACGCCGGTACCGTCGCCCTTGACGTACAGCCAGCCGTCGGTGGAATTGGTGAAGAACACCGCCGTGTCGCGCAGGCGCGTATCGGCGACGATATTGGCCAGGGTGGTGGCCAGATCGGTGGTGAAGGTATAGGCCCCCTGAACCACCGACATGCCCGCCGCGCCCACGAAGCTCAGCTTGTCGCTGCCGCTGGCGAAATCGGTGATGACGTCAGTGGCGCTGGTGGTGGAATCGGTCTTGGCCAGATAGCGGAAGGTATCGGCGCCCGCCGCACCGATCAGGCTGTCCGCACCGCCGCCGCCGGTCAGCGTGTCATCGCCGGCAAACCCCGTCAGAGTCTCGGCATTGGCGGTGCCGGTCAGCACCTGCTTGGCGATGGCGAAGGTCACCGAGGCCGTGGAGGTGGTGGTGGACAGGGCGTTGCCGCCGTTGTCGATGGCCTTCCAGGTGAAGGTGGTGGTGCCGGTCCAGGAATTGTTGGCGCCGTCGAAGGTCAGCTTGCCCAGATTGGAGGCCAGGATGGTATCGCCGGCCTGCACGGCCACACCGTTCAGTTTCAGAGTGCCGCTGCCGGGAAGGGCAACGATCTGGATGGCCTTGAGGGAATCGCCGGAATCCACGTCCGAGACACGGCTGACGAAATCGCTGGCAGAGAACTTGTAGGTGGCGCCCGCCAGACCCGAGAAGGCCACGTCGCTGACCACGGGAGCGTCATTGGAGCCGGTCACCGTCACCGTCACCGTGGCGGTGCTGGTGGCGCCGGCGGCATCCTTCATCACATAGGTGAAGGTGTCGGTGGAGGTCTGCCCCGCCGCCAGCGAGGCGAAGCCCTTGGGCGTGTACTGGACCTGGCCGCCGACAATGGAGGTGGCGCCGCCCTTGGCGCCCTGGCTGACCGAGACCAGACTCTTGGTGTCGCCGGCATCCGCGTCGGTGTCGTTGGCCAGCACGTTGATGGACATCGCCGTGTGGTCATCGGTGGTGGTGGCCGTGTCGGCCACGGCCACCGGAGCGGTGTTGGGGGACTGGTTGACCGTCACCGTCACGGTGGCCGAGGCGTAGGTGGTGGTGCCGTTGACCGTATTGGCGACGGTATAGGTGAAGGTGTCGGTGCCCACATAGCCCTTGCTTGGGGCGTATTGAATCTGGTCGTGGCCATTCAGGGTCACCACCGACACGGTGCCGTGGCCGGCGCCGCTGACCGCGGTAATGGCCACCGTGGCGGCCGTGCCGTTGGTATTCTTGTTGGCGGTGAAATCCAGCAGCAGATTGCCGTCGCGCCGCGTGTCGTTGGCCAGCACGTCGATGGTGGTGGTGCCGTTGGAGAACAGCGAGGCATTGGGATCGGCCACCGCCACCGGGGCGGCGTTGGCGGCCGCCTGGGCGATGGCCTTCTGCCCGTCCTGATACAGCTTGTCGTAATCGGAATGAGCCTGGGTATCCAGGGCGTTGGACGAATTGGCATACTGGGCCGCCGCCGCCGCCTGGCCCTTCGCGGTCTTGGCATAATTGGCGGCTGCCGTTGCGGCGGCATTGGCCGCCTGGAACGAGGCCAACGCCGTGGAGACGTTGGTATTGTCGAAACTGAGGCCACTGATCGTCGCCGTAGCCGAGGCCGAGGCATTGTACGCGAGGTTATAGGCGGCAGAGGCCGACGTATCGGCTGCCAGTGCCTTGGCCACATAGCCGCTGGTACTGCTGGTGCTAAGCGTCGTTAGGCCAAGGCCGGACAAGGTGGTATTGGCCGAGGGCACAAACGCGGCCAGATCCACGTAATTGGCATGGGTGGTTGCCACCGACACGCCGGCCGCCGCCAGCGAATCCTGGGCCTGCTTCAACGAGGCATTGGCCGCCGCCAGGGCGTTGGTGTAGGCCGATTGGTAAAACGTGATCGCATTGGCAAGCTGCGCCTGGGCAACGCCATCGGCGGTGGCGCGGTATTGCAGAGCCGCGCCATACGCCACGCTCGCGGTGTTGGCCGCCTGCAGGGCGCGGTAGGCTTCGCTGGCCGTGGCGCCGGCATTGGTACCGACCGCCGAAAGAGCCGACTGCACCGAAGTCAGGTCGCTGACCACCTGGGCAGCCTTGTTGGAAACGGCATCGTAATCGGCCTGCACCGCCGTGTGGGCGGCCAGCTTGGTATCCAGCGACTTGATCGCCGCATCGAAAAGCTTGAGATCGTCGCGCGCCGTCGCAAGTGACGTTGTCACCGCCGAGGGATTGCCGGCACCGGCGTTGGTTGCTGCGCCCACCGCCGTTTCCATCTGGGTAATGGCGCTGTCGGCATCGGTCTTGGCGGTGGAGGCCTTGGTCGTGGCGGTGGTGACGTCGGTGGAAGCATTGGCAGGTGTCGAGACCGCATCATCGGCGGCCGTCTGTGCGGCCTTGGCGGCAACCTGGGCATCGGTGGCATAGCCCGCGGCGTTATCGGCGGCATTATGCGCGGTATTGGCCAGATCCACCTTTGCCTTGGCGGCCAGCACATTGGTTTCCTGAGTGGAAATGGTGGTGGAGGAGCTGGCAAAGCTGGCCTGGGCGGTGGCGAAATTACCCTGATAGGTGGCCGCCTGGCTGGCGGCGGATTCCGTCAGGCTGAGAGCCTGATTGGCCTGACCCAGGGCTTTGGCCGTGGAGGTACCGGCGGCGTTGGCCGCCACCGCATCGTTATAGGCGGTGGAGGCGGCGTCACTGGCAGTCAGTGCCGCACTCACCTGGCTGGTGACCGAGGCCAGGGCCGAGGCGGCGGCAGACTTGGCGGCGATGGCCTGGGCCAGGGCACCGGTGCCGGAGGATTCGCCGATCAGGTTAAAGGCGGAAGCGGCAGCCTTGGCGGCCTGGGCGTCATTGCCGGTGGCTACCGCATTCTTGGCCGCCAGGGCCAGATTATAGCGGCCCCATAGCGTGGATTCCGTCTGGTCACTGGAACTGCCCAAGACGGTGGACAGGGTGGAATACTGGTCGGTAAGGGTGATCTTGATGACCAGGGCGGCATTATAGGCGGCCAGCGCCGAGGTCTTGGCCGCTAGGGCGGCGGCCACATCGTCGGACCGCGACTGGGCGGCGGAGGCATCGGCGGCAATGGCGCTCAGGCTGGACTTGTCGTTGGCGGCCGCCGACACCAGGGCGGTGGCCAGCTTGGCGTAGTTCGCCGCGCCGCTGGCCTTGTTGAAGGCGATCTGCACCTGATTGGGGTCGTAGTTGGCGTGGCTGTAGGACGCCCCCAGCGCGGTGATGGCCGCCTGGGCATCGGTGTAGGCGGTATTGGCCAACTGGGCGTCACTGGCGGCGCTGTCGAACTTGCTCTGCAACGCAGCGACCAGGATCGCCTTCTGGGCGTTGTAATTGGCCAGCGCCGAGCCGATGATATTGGTGGGCGCAGAGGTCGCCAGGACGTCGCTCAGAATTTGGGCGATTGCATCTCGCGCCGCATCGGCACTGTTAACTGCCGAGGCGGCATTGGCGGCGGCCACCACCACCGCGTCGTAAAGTACGCTCTCGCCACCGTTCTGGAACGCCACAGCCCGGTCATAAGCTTGGTTGGCCACCAGATCTTGCTGGATGGCTACCTGAACTTTCTGATCGAGCTCCGCCTTGACCGCAGCGGCTTGTTGGTAGACCGCCAAGGCTGCCTTCTGGCCGGCGGTTACTGCCGCTTGGCTGGAAGCCAGGGCCTGGGAAATATGGGTGGGATCAGCGGAAACCGACGTGCCGTCGGGATTGAGACCATAGGCGGCCAGGGCGGTCTTGGCGGCACTGAGTAGGCTGGCGGCCTTGGCCTGAGCCGTGGTGGCCGTACTCACCTGCTGATCGGCGTTATCGCGGGCGGCTTGCGCGATTCCGACGTTGAAATGAGTAAGATCGACGGCGGCCGCGTTGGCGTCGGTCGCATCGGCCGTGGCCGCGATGGCGGCGCCCGATGCCGAAATCAGCGCATCCTTGATGTCGCTGAGGGCAGAGGTCAGCTTGGCATCCGTCTGTGCCTGCCACGAGGCTTCCGCCGCTTTTTCGGTGCCGATGGCAACGCCATCGTCATAGGCCGCCGCCGCAACCGCCGCCTCGGCGGTAGCATAGGCCAGAGCGGATGCCGCCGCCGTCTGCTCCGCCAATGCCAGGGCGGATTGAGCAGCTTCCAGGGCAAGACCCGCCGCGATGGTGGCTGCGCTGGCGGTATCCAGCGCCGATGCAGCCTGATCCAAGGCACCACGCCACACCGCCAGCAGTGGATCCGGGATGCTGTTTTGGGATGCGTCCAGCCCTTGTGCGAACCGGTTGGCGATGGTCAGGGCATCTTCCAAAGCCGTAACTTTGGCAAGATCTGTGGCGTTGTAATGGGAGGAATTGGTATTGACGTCATAACCGTCTAGGGCCAGTTGCGCCTGGGCCGGTGTGAAGCCGGTAGGCACCACCTTGCCGTACAGGGTGAGATAACCCGAGGCGGCACTCAAATAGCTAGACAGCACGTCGTCGCGGGCAGCACGCACCACCGCTTCGCTGGCGGCGGTGCTGGCTGCCTGGACCATGGGGTCTTCCAGCGCAGTCAGCTTGGCACTGACATCGTTAGACGCGCTGATGGCGGCATCGTGGGCCAGGGAGGACTTCGACTTGGCGGTCACCAGGGCGGCATCAGCGGTCACCCGTCCGTCGATGGCCGAGTTGTCGGTCCATTTCACCGCCGATGCGCCGGTGGCGTTGTCGATGGCACCGCTGGCAGAACCGTAGGCGGTATTGGCATCGGTATAGGCCTGGGAGGCCTCGGTGGCTGCGGCCAGAGCCGCCCCCCCATGCCCGGCCGCCACCAGCAAGGCCTGGGTGGCGGCATCGTGAGCGAGGTTCACCTCGGCCAGGGCACTGGCCAAGGACTGCTTGGCATTGAAGGTATCATTGCTGGCGGCGTAGGCGATCGCCTGTTCAGCATAAGTCGATGCCAGGCTTTTGTGGCTGAGCGCGCTGTCGCGCAGCAAAATCGCCTGCGCCGCCGCGACCGCGTCCCCAGCATTATGGGTATCCAGGAATTGATGGAATTCCTGCCGAGCCTGAACGGCGGCAAACTCGCGCGCCTGCTGCACCAATTGCTGAAAGAATTGCTTCAGTTCGGCGATCTGTTTCTGGGCCTCACCCACCAGCGCCGCATTGGCCTGCTGCTGTGATTGCAATGCCGAAGCCGGAGGCGGGGCGCCTGGAGGTGGTGGTGGCGGCGCCTCGGGGCCTGGTTGCTGCTGTTGCTGCTGGATCTGCTGCTGGACCTGCTGCGCCGCCTGCGTATAGGCATTGGAAAGCAGGTTGCCGGCATTTGGCAGTGAGGCAGCCGCGGAGCCGGCAACCTGCATTACCTGCAACGGCGACATCTGGGTCTGGGTGATGGCACCGCCCGGCCCCACCACGGCTGCCGCGCCCGCCGAATTAAGGGTCATTGTCTGGCCAGACGTCGTGGTGATGCTGACCTCGCCAGCCACGCTTCCCTTCTCGGCCATCATGGCGATGGTCGTGCCGTTACCCGCCAGACCGGTACCACGAATGCCCACCACCATGGTGGGGGTCTTGAGGGTCAATGCATCAGGGGTGGTCTTGGAAATTTGGCCCGATACCAGGGCAAACGAGCCGGATACCACCGACAGATGGGCATCACCCACCTTGGCGCCAGGATCATAGGCCAAGTGGTCGAGAACCAGTCTGCCATTCTCGCCCAGCGACATGGAGGTCCCGTCGGCGAACACCACGCCGACCGAAGCCCCCTTGGTGGTCTGTAGCACGTCGCCTTCAAGGACGTTATCGCCCTTGTGCAGTTCAACGATGGTCCCGTCCGCCCGCTTGGCTGTAACCGTGCCAGCCAGGGTTTCGACCTTGCCGATGCCGGTGGCACCCGACCCGCCGACCGCCTGCGCGTATTGCCCCGGCGCCTGTGGCCCGGCCAGCTTGCCGGCCAGAGCGGCGTCGATGACAGCTCCGGTTTCATTGATCAGCGGAGGCGGGTTTTCGGAGCCGAAATAGCCCCTGATGACCACGCGCGAGCCGTCTGTGCCCACCAGGACGAGATCCTCGCCACGGCGGACATACTCAGCAACAAGAAGAAAGTCACCACCCGGAACAAGGACATTTGCTGCATCTGGCCGCGACGCCACAACGGATTCGCCGAATGGGTTTTTAACATTATCTGAATGGCTGTAATTTTCGGGTGCAGAGCGAGGGGCGACACCATTCTTACCCTTGGTGCTTCCCTTTTTGCCCATCAGCTCCCCACGGCCAAATCAGCAGTATGAATGCGGCAAAATCAGAGATTTTATGCTTCTCGCCAGAGTGAGGCTCCGCGGAGGGTGTGGTGCGAAGTGGCGGAGCCTCTCTCCGTGCGGAGTATGACCCTTGTCTATGCCAACAAAGATCAAAAGTTATACTCTGGCACACATCTCATGATGTAAAGTACATTCCCGTATGCAGATCCAAAAATACGGTGTTCCCCTGATAGGAAAGGCAGGATATTGGAATCCAAGAAATTGCCATCGGCGAAACAGATCGGCACTGAGGGAGACTGTAACTGACTTCTGGCTAGGGATGCGGGCCAATTCATGACCTATCTGGAACCTCGAGCGTCACAGAGATATCGGCGGCGCCTACGCCGCAAACGGCTTCTGTCCCTGATTATGCTCGCTACGGCTGCACTTGTTTCCGCAGCCGTAAGCCACGTTTTCTCCCAATAGAAAACTCCCGCTTCATTTCAGAAGGACGTAACATTGCCCATGTCATCGTCTCAATTGGGATTGGCGCGGAACATCCTTGCCAAGGTGTGCCCGGATCGAGCGGTTAACGTTGACAAGCTCACCTCTGATATTCACGACCTTTTCACGGCAATCGGCCTGACCTCGGACCCAGATGACGCGTTTGCCGTCGCCTTTCATGTGGCATCGGAGCAGGCGAGCGGAACGGAAGTTTGCTTGGCTCTGCGCCATACGATCGCCAGTGCGGAACAACTCCTAATCGATCTGCGCCGCCCTGAAGTGGCCGATCAGGTCAACATGGAAGCGGCCCGAATAAGGCGCCTGATGTCGAGAGGCATTCGTAACAGCAGTGACGGAGGGGCTTCCCGCAGCCGGGAGATGATCCAAATGATCGAAGATCTCAAGACCCTCATGGAGGAAATTGTCGCCCGACAGCGCCGCATGATCCGTCGCGGAGCCGATCAAAAGACCCATTACGACACGGCCCTATTCGGGCTGGCCGATATATGGCTTTCCCATTCGGGATCTGACCAGGGACGATTTGAACTGCCCCACAGCGAGAACAGCCGCTTCATCAAATTTTGCTCCGCAGCCCTGGGACCGTACGTGCCGGCGACAGAGGGCAGCGCCAAGGCATTGGCCAACCGCTGGAAGCGGCTCAAAGACAGAGAATCGTAATTTCGAAAAGGCTCCATAATTAGCGCGCAACTCTGTTCTTTGTGGGACCGGAGCGGCACTGCGCTCTTGTGGCTTAGTGTGCTGGACAACAGCAGACATGGCTGGCCAGTGGACGCCTCACCCGATCACAAGCGAAATCAACTTTCCTCGGCTCTCCCGAAGGACGATCGCGGCGGCTCCATCCCGACGCAGTTGACGGAGATTGTGCGCTTTTTGGCACGCCAGGCTGCCGCTGCTGCCTTTCAAACTGCGGAGAAGCCAGATGCGCCCGATCAGGACAACTACCATTGAGAGATTAATGACGGTGAAGACTGTCGCAGAGGTTCTGCAGGTATCCACCAAGACGGTGCTGCGTCGGATTGCGTCGAGCGAGCTTATAGCTGTCCGTGACGGCCGCCTATTGCGAGTACGGGCGGCTGACCTGGACCATTACCTCGCCACCCGCAGAGGGTGAGCACTCGCGTCCACAATAGTCCTTCAAAGTCAATATGCTGGCCGTTTTCGGGAGATAGTCCCTATCGGATCGATCGGGTTCATAGCGCAGTGCCGTCGCGTAGGTAGCCGCCGCGTCGGCCAACTTGACCTGGTTGCGAAGCGCGTTCCCCAGATTGATGTGGGCGGTTCCCAAATCCGGACACAGCGCAACCGCCCGACGCGCGTCAACCTCGGCTTCGGCGAAACGCTCCAGCCCGTTCAAGGTGGCGGCATAATGGCTGAGAATACGCGGGTCATCGGGACGTTTTGCGCGGGCCTTGCCGATTAGCTCCAGCGCCATGTCCCACTTTTCCACCTGAAGCGCGACGACCCCGAGGTAATGCAGGCAATCGATATTCTCCGGATCAACCTCCAGGATTCGGGAATAAAGCGCGTCAGCCACTTCCAGTTTTCCAGCCTGATGCTGGTCGAGCGCAAGGCTCAAGACTTCTCCAACGGAAAAGCTGACGCGGGGGAGGCTATTTGAGGGGGAGGACATGGGATGAGAAATTTTGACCAGCTTCCTCTTACTGACGGTTGGAGAGCATTGCGCATTCGTCAGCGCACATTACCTCGACGGCCTGAGTAAGGCCGACAGTTCCAATGACAACAGCCATCGCCAGAATCCCAATTCCCATTCTCATGATTTCCGCCTCTTTTTCTAGAGTCTAATCGTCACTCTGCTGGCACAGCATAGTTCATGCTGGCCCGATATTCATAATCCCCCGGAACCCTCTTACCGTTGACGATAATGCCGCAAGCTACCTTTGCTTTCCCGGGAATGGCGATCTTGGCGCGCCCCTTGGCATCGGCGATCACCGCCTCGGTCTGTACCACGGGGGAACCGCAAAGCTCCGCCTTAAATACTGCCTGCGGCACGGGCTTCCCCTTCCGGTCAATGGCCTCCAAGCTGATCTTGCCCTCGGCAACGGCCTCATTTGTCACCAAGAACAACGCCATTGCCGCCAAAGCTGAATATACCTTCATGTTATACTCTCCCATCATAACCACTCTCACCACGCCACCAGCACCTTGTCCCCGCCCCCCACCAGGACCGGCGCCTGCTCGCGGCCCTTGCGGCTGGCTTCACGGCGGACCTGGCGTTCGGCATAGGCATGGAGTTCGCCCAGCGTGATGCGGTGGTCGCCATCGGCGTCGGCCTCGCCCATCAGGCCGCGCATCAGGTAATAGCTGAACAGGCCGTGGCGGGCGGGGGCGAAGGAGGATGACCACTGGTCGTTGCGCGACGCGGCCAGCACGGCGGCAGGGCTGGGGACCTCGCCATCCCGGGTGCGGATGATAACGGGTCGGATATCGGCGATCAGGGTGTCGTTCCCGCGCGTGCCGCCGGAATAGCAGGTGTCGAGGAACAGGGTCAGCGACCTGGCCCCGGCCTTCAGGATGGTGTCGATGGTGGCGGCGCGGTCGATGGCGCTTTTCTCCAGCAAGGCCCGATCACCGTCATAGGGAAAGAGGTAGAGGTTGCGGCCGTTCTCAGAGGCCAGCCCATGGCCGGAGAAGAAGACATAGACGTCGGTGGCGCCGTCCTTGATCTCCGGCGCCAGCCAGGTGTCCAGCGCCTTCTGGATATCCAGCAGACGAGCATCGGCGCCGACCAGCAGCTTGACCCGATCGGGGGCGATGCCGATTCCGTTGACGGCGAAGTCGCGGAAGACACGGGCATCGCGGGCGGCGAACTGGGCGGCGGGCAGGCGCTGATATTCCTCCACCCCAATGATCAGGGCGACGGCGTTGGGCTTGCGAGTGCCCTTGATGCGCGACGGGTCCAGGGGCGGCACCGGATCGGCCTGGACCTCGGCGCCACCCGGCGGCCCGGCAGCCAGGGTGACGGCGCTCTCGGACGTGGGCGTGAAGGCGACGGCCAGAGATTGGGCCTCGGCCAGATCGCGGGCGCTTAAGTGCCGGGCGACGCTGTCGCGCTTTGAGACAGCCCGGCCGCGTTGCTTGTCGCCCAGCCGGGCGGCGGCCAGCGAGGCCCAGACATAGGCCTGGACCTCGTCCCGCTGCCCACTGCTGCCCGACGACAACAGCTCGGCCAGGGCCAGTTGCGCCTCGGCCTCACCCTGCCGGGCGGCGCGGGTCATCCAGCGCAGGGATTCCGCATGGTTCTGCGGCAACCCCCGGCCGTCGCGATAGAGATTTGCCAACAGCATCTGGGCGTCGGCATCCCCCAATTCCGCCCCCAGGCGGAAATGCCGGGCGGCGGCGATGAAGTCGGAGGTGCGGGCGGCGCCGCGCCCCTGTTCGGCGGCATAGGCGGCGGTCAGTTGGCGCAGCTTGGCGACATCCGCTTGCGCCAGGGTGAGGCTGGTCTCGGTCCGCGCGCCGTTAAGACTGACCGCCGCGCGGACCAGGATGCTGTCCCTGTTCTGCAAGGTTCCTGGATCGGCGACCAGTTCATAGAGGGGAATGCTCAGATTGCCGTCGGCATCGGCGGTGACGTCACGCGGCGGTGCGTCCTCCAAGCCCACTTGGGCACGGGCGCCGCCCCAGGGGATGCGGCTGGTTCCCTGGCGGCCCAGTGGCTTGCCCTCGCCGCCGGTGCGGGCCACCACGTTCTCCCTGCGGGCCAGTTCGGAACCCACCAGGGCCTCCTTGCTGCCTTGCAGGATCTGGCCGGTGTCCTGGGGAGCCAGTACCGCCGACAGGGCGACGAAAGGCCCAGTCAGCAGGAATTTGACCGGATCGGGGGCCTTGGACTTCACCTGGACGGTGGCCTCGTCATAGCTTTCGAACTGATGCAGCTCGCCGTCCAGCTCCTTGGCCACCGCCAGGGTCAGGACGCCGCGCGGCGACTCATAGCGCCCGCCCAGCAAGGCCCTCGTCGAGCGGGCCTTGGCCTCGGGCACCAATTCCACCACCTGGACGTTGCGTCGCTCCACATACTGCGACTTGCTGACCCCGCCGCAGGAGGACAGGGACAGCAGGAGGGCAAAAGCCACCGTCACCGGAAGGAAACGTCGTTTTAAGATCATGAACGTCACCGATTTCCCGATTCACCGCCTGCGGCGGCCAAGGGGTGGGAGGCCCTCCCCTTGGATCCTCACCCAAGAGATAAAGAGGTTAAGATTTAGGAATAAACGCTCCTATGGGAGCGTCCTGGCGAGACGAAATCCCTGATTGTTGAGGCGGTAATCTGGGGGGCTGCCGACGCGGTTGGCGGAGCGGAGGAGCCTCGGAAGGAAGTCCCAGGAGCCGCCCCGGACGACGCGCTTGCAGGAATTTAATCCCGACCAGGCGCTGCCGTCACTCGGGGCACCGCTGTAGTTGTCATGCCAGCAATCCTGTACCCATTCCCAAACATTGCCATGCATGTCGTACAGGCCGAAGGCATTGACTGATTTGCTCCGCACCGGCTGGCTCTGGTTGCCGGAATTGGCAGAATACACCGCCACCGAGGACAGGCAGCCTTCCGAGCCGCCGCACGACCATGGCGTTGTCGTTCCGGCGCGGGCCGCATATTCCCATTCCGCCTCGGATGGCAGGCGATAGCGCTTGCCGGTCTTGGCATTCAGCTTGCCGATGAATACCTGCACATCGTCCCAGCTCACCTGCTCCACCGGGCGGTTGGCACCACGGAAGTTACTGGGATTGTTGCCCATCACCGCCTCCCACTCCGCTTGCGTCACCTCGGTCTTGCCTAGTGCAAATGCGGCCCCAATCGTCACCCGGTGCTGCGGATCTTCATCACTGCTCCGGTCCTTCTCCCCCTCCGGGCTCCCCATCATGAAGCTGTCCGGCGGGATGATCACCATCTCCGGGCAGGTGCCGCAATCCTTGAAGGCTTGGCCGGGTTTGAAGCCGCTCTTGGCCAGTTCGGCCTGCGACTTCGCCGCCTCGTATTTGCCAATGGCGGTTTCCATGAATTTCCGCCGTAATTCGGCCTTTGACGCCTTATCGTCATAGGCCGACTTGGCCCGCTCCAATTCGGCCTTGGCCTGATCGGCCTCGACCTTGGCGGCTTCGTACCGCTCCTTGGCGGTGTTCATCTCGGATTGCGCCGCCCCAACATCGTCGGCCGACCAGGCCGGCTGGCCCCAGACCAGCAGGACGACTATCGCGGTCGCCAATCCCTTGATCGCGGATTTCATTTAATGCCCCCCCTTGTTGGAACTTGGATTATCTCTGACTAGACGCAGAAGCCTCGCTCATCAGAGGAGTTGAATCGTTGATTGTTGTAAAAGATGGCATCAATCTTCATCCGCACGCATGGGTCACGAAGCAATTCGACGTGCATTTTTCCTTTTCGCTGCTAGTAAAAAATCCACCGTTATCCTTGCGGCGACCCTCGCATTTAGCGAGGCATATGTTCTGGTTTTCCCTGCATGCGTCGCTCTTGTCGCAATAATTCTTTGCCATGTAGCAGTATCCTTCACACCGCTCACGATCCGATGATGAGAAGAAGCCGCGCCCCTCATCGCTTTTGGTGACCTTGCAATACCCCAGACAGGTTGACCTTGTGTCATCGCAGTTGCCGGACGAAGAACCTGAAGATCCCGAAGAGCGAGGAGGCGATTGATAATCGGGCACCGTCCTGATGCGGTCATCCTTGTCACGGTTGTAGGCCGTGAGGGCCTTGTCGCCGACAAACTGGCCATCGAGATTAGTCCAGGCCGTGGCGGGTGGATCTGCGGCAAGGATCTGGGCCGAAACCGCCAGGGAGACCTTGCCCGTCGTGCCCGCCTTGGCATCGTTGACCGATGTGGCTGCCAGTCGAAGCTCATACTCCTTGGTCGCCTCATGATGCTGGAACATGACCCCCTTGGAGGATCGGGAGATCTGGATGGCTGGTGTCAGTTTGAAGCCCGCCTCGCCCCCGGGCGGAACCACCACCGAGGCGGAGGCGCTATCCTCCCATCCAGACTTCCCCTCGGTGTTGTTGGAGACGCCGTCACGATTGGCCTCGATGCTGAATCCAACCTTGTGCGGGAAGGAGGGGCGGAACGGCGCGTTCCGGGCGACCTGTGCGGTGCACGACATATCCAGGTGCAAGCGGGTCAGATAGCCGGTCTTCATGCCGAGAAGGTTGTGGACCTCCTCCTGCTTCTGGCGCTCTCCGGTCTTGCTGCATGAGGCGGTATAAAAACGGCTGCTGCCCAGCTTCTCGATCGCCCATCGCTCGATATCGACGCCGTTCACCCCGTCTGCCCCGGTCTTGGCCCGCTGGAGAATGGAATCGACCACGCCGAGACGGCCGGTGATCTTGTTCTTCCTATAGTCAGAAAGAGCCGCGCTTGCCAGTTCGGTCCAGGCATACTGAGGACGAAAGCCCAAATCAAACCGGGACTGGTTGGCAAGAAGATAGGCCATCACCCTGTCGGGATCCGGCGACGACAAAACCTCGGAAATGCCAATCCGGGGCTTGGTCGAGGCCGAGATACTTTTCAGGAATTCGATGGTCTCGCTGCTTGTCGTGAACCGTTGCCGTGACAAGACATCGGCAAAATCAGTCTTGACCTTGGCGAAGCTTGAAACTGTGCCGATGAATGCCGAAAGGTCGGCCGGGGTCTTTGCCGCCTTGGCAAGAGCGCCGCCATCATAGGCCGTGAACTTGTCGCGCTCGACCTTCATCACCGCAGAAGCGGCCTGGGCATCCTTGGACCGGACAACGACATATCTGGAATCGCTGTTGTCGTACTTGATAACAAGGGTATACCCGCTGGCGCCGGGAAACATGGTAATCCAGCCGTTGCTGCCGCCGGTCGCCACGGTGAAGCCCTTCTTGGCGGGAATTGCGCCGTCAACCGCATGGGTTGTCCCGGCCCAGGTCAGCAGATACGGCTTATCGAACGGCTTCAACCGCTCCTTCGGCTTGAGGCCCTTGTTATCGGGCACGCAATGGAAGGTGACCATCAGGCCGGTATCGTCATCGACGGCGTCGGCTTCCGGAAGCGCCCGGCAATTGGAACGCTTGTGAAAGGCTACGCCAAAAACCGTGTTTCCATTTGGATAGTTCTGCCGCTCCACTTTTCCGTCATCAACGCCAAAAAGATCGGTGATGACCGTGCTGCCGGTCCCGGTGGTAACGCACCCGCCCAACGCCAATGTTGCCGTCAGTGCGCACAATAAGCCGACTCTTTTCGTGATGCCTTGACGAATCCCGTTTTCACCGAATACCCCCCTCATGATTCCCTCACTCCGCTCATTGACTTTAGCTGGCGCTACATTTGCAAATTTAGACCAATCCCGCCATCACGGCTTCGGCCTCGCCGCCTGGATGTCCTTTTCCAGATCCTGGAATGCCTTGGACGCCCGCAGCTTGCTGTCCAGCAGATCGCTCTTCCTGGTCTGGTCGACCATGATGCGGTTGGCCTCGCCCAGGGGATATTGGACCAGCACATAGGCGCGGTACTGGGTGCCCTGGGACTTGATCTCGGACTTGACCGCCTGATAGCCGGCCATGTTGGCCTCGGTCACCACATTGGTGGTGACGCGCTCGACCTCGCTCATGACCCGGCTGTCCTCGCCGGCGCCGCTTTCGCTGGCGAAGTCCTTCATCTTGGCCGAGAGCAGGCTTTTCAGCCGATCGGCGACGTTGCGCTTACCCGCCAGCGTCGCCTTGTCCACCGCCATCTGCATGTCGGACGAGGTGGCGGTGCCAGGCGCGTAGAGGCTGAACTCGTCCTTGGGCGGGGCGGTGAACCAGGACGGCGCATCCGCCACCGTGTCCTTGACCTGATCGGCCCGCATCTCCTGCTGCTTCTGGTGGGCCAGGGCGACAGCGGCGGGCGAGCCCGGCTCCGGCGTCGCGCATCCGGCGATCAACAGGGGCGCGGACAGGGCCAGGGTGACGGCCAGGATTGGGCGAAGGGTGGTCATGAGGGTTTCTCCCCGGATGATGCGCCGAGCGCGGTTTCAATGGTGTGGATTTCGCGGCCCAAATCGAGTCCCCGACCGCCCAAGGATTTGAGGTCGGCCAGGGCGCGCCCGGCCATGCCGGCATCGCCGCGCTTGAGATAGGCCAGGGCGGCGCCGTAAAAGGCATCGGCGGCCGGACGGCCCTGACCATTCCCTAACAACAGCACGGCGGAATTATACCAGGCGAAGCCATCGGCATGATCGGCGTCGATGGCCATGGCATAGGCGGCCAGCGCCCGATCGGTCCGCCCGGCCAGGGCGTTGACGTGACCCAGGCCATCGAGATAGCGGGCATTGCCGCCGTCCAGCGCCACGGCGCGGATCATGGCCGGTTCGGCCTCGGGCACCCGGTCCAGCTTGACCAGCATGCGGCCCTTGAGGAACTGGACGTCGGCGCGGCCGGGGTTTTCCCCGGCCAGTTTCTCGGCGGCCGCCAGCGCCCCGGCATAGTCGCCCTGGGCGGCCAGGGCCTCGGCTTGCGCCAGGACGTCGGCGGATGCGGGTGGGGCCGTCTGGGCCAGCTTCGGCGGCTCGGCCACCGGGTCGTCCAGTTCGGCCAAGGCCTGATCGGGAATGGTGGAGGCGAGGCGCCGGGCCAGATCATCGGTGACTCGCAGGCGCTGTTCCTCGGTCAGATTGGTGGCGGCGTCCAGGATGCCCATGGCGACACCGATGGGAGACAGGGGGACCGAGCCGCCATGGCTGGAGGCCACATGCTCACCCTCCCACAGGATTTCACCATCGGCGGCGCGGGTCAGGCGCAGGCGCACCCCGACGGCGACGCGGGAATAGAGGCCGAAGAAATCGCTGCCCGCCTGGGTGATCTCGCCCGCCAGCACCGAATCGCAGTTCAGCGCCGCGCCCAGCTTGGTCCTATCCTTGCGCTCGGCCTCGGGCATGGCTGCCAGTACATGATCGATGCGGGCCAGCGGCACCTGCCGCCGTCCCTGCGGAGCGAGATGAGCGAACAGCACCCGGCGCACCGCGCTGGCGGCCTCGGGCGGGCTGCCGTCCAGCGGCAGGAGGGCGACGCAGCGGGGCGGCGAATCCCGGAAGGCATCGTGCAGGGTGAACACCACCTGATTGGGCCAGATCTCCGACGCGGTCTCGCCCTTGCCCCGGTTCACATAGCTGGGGGTGGCGCAGCCGCCCAGCGCCAGGATGGCGGCCAGCAGCGCCCCGGCGCGGGCGGTACTCATTGCGGCCTCACGATGGCGTAGCCCTTGCGCACCAGCCGGGCCTCGGAGCGCGGGATCTCCAGCAGCAGGGCCTTGAACTCCTCCAGCCCATAGGAGTCGCGGAACGGTATCGGCTTGCGGCTGCCCACCGCCAGCAGGTATTCGGACACCAGCGGCGCATGGGCCTGACCAGCCTTGGGGAATTCCATGTCGAGGGAATAGCGCCGGGCGCCGTCGGTACTGGGGATGGTGGCGCGGCCGGTGATGCGGTCGTCCTTGTCCATGGCATTGGGGAACAGGCGCTGGACCTGACGGTCGCGGCGTTCATAGGGCAGCCACTGGAACACGGCCAGATGCATGGGCTGGCTGGGCTCCACAGTGATGGTCATGGCCTCGCCGTCGCGGAAGGCGGTCTGGTTGAGGATCAGGGCGAACTGGAAGGCGGGATCGGGCTCGCCCCGCCAGCGCACCACATCGGCCTCCAGCGTGACCCGGCACTGGCGGATGCCCGGTGTCGGGGTGGCGGTGGTGGCGGAATGGAGACCCCGAAGCGCCCGCACCTCGCCCTCGGATGCGGCCCAGACCAGACGGCCCAGGGCGCAGGAGGCGTCCTCGGATTTTTCCTGGCAAACCTCGATGTCATCGACGGCCAGACGCTCGCCCAGCACCCGGATCAGGGCGGCCTGCTTGGCCTTCTCCTCGGCGATGCGGCAGGCCTCGGCCTCCGGCATCTGGGTCGGGAACAGATACTCGCCGACGCCCGGCGTCCACTCCGCCCGGGCGGCGGGGGCGAGCAGCAGCACGGCCAGGGTCAGGGCTGCTGATCGCAGACCTTTCCATCCCGTTTGCCTGACTGCCGTCATCATGTGACCTCCCCCTTGAACGCTTACCCCGGTCCGGCGCACAGCACCCTATGGGCCAATGCGAAGCAGGATGGGCGCTGGCCGCATTCCCCGTCCTCGCACACCACCATCCGCGCCGCCATTTCAACCGCCAGGGCGCTGGTCAGCAAAGCCCGTCCATCCAGCCCAAGCAAAATCCGCATCCGGTTGCAGGGGGATTGGTACTCGGTCTCCATGCTGGCATCCCTTGGGCTGTTTCATCGTCTCCCCCTTCATGACGGCCGCCGGGATTTTTTTGCCTGCAGAATTTTGCCGATTACCGTTGCCGGGGCGGCCGGAAAAAGCGCCCGCTGCCCTTGCTCGCCATGGAGGTGACGGCAAAGCGGGAATCGGTGGTGAACAGGCGGCTGCTGCGGCTGTCGCCCGACCCGCTCTGGCGGCCTTGGCGATAGGTGGCGTAGGCGTATTTGATGTTGATGTCGAAGCCATTGCCCTTGACCACGATCTGCATGAGGTCGATGTGCTTGATCACCTCGCGGGCGGCGTTGTAGCCCTGCCCCCGGACGTAAGAATCGTGATAGTCAATGAGGGCGGCGGCGATCTTGCGCACCATCTTCTGATCGGCGCAGATGGTGGTCTGACTATCGGACTGGGCGCATTCCGCCACCGGCACCGCCTTGTCGTCGTCATCCCAATCGGCGGGCAGGCTATCGGGCCGCGACGGGCTAGACACACATCCGGCCAGCAGGGATATGGCGATAATCACGCCGAACAGCGCGCAAAGACAGGTCCGGAATGTCAAAGTCTGGATGGGCATGGTTCAACCGACTTCCCAGGGACGAGGTAATCTGATCTAAAGACGGACAGACAGGATGAAAAATATCCCCATGTCGACCCTACCGCGCTCAATTTTCGCCACCCACAACAGAAAATAATTTGGCTCGTCAATTTTAAATTGACGAGCAATACATAAGCTAACTATTATATTATATTCACCTAGTTATTGCACATTTTTTTGAGATATTCTTTCGCACCACTTAATGCGCTCTCATATGAAGTATATTCTTTGCTGAGAACAAGCCCCTCAGAACTATACCAACTCCCATCCTTTGTTCGTTGAGAAAGGTCTACGGAATAGCCTCTGTCGCTGCATTTCATTGTACAGATTTGGGAGACGCCAACATCAGTCAGGCCACCTTTTCGGCATGACAGCGGATATTTTACGCCCATTGCCTCACGATCACTCGAGTTAGCCGGAGCGACGGAACAATCCCGCTTCGAACAGACATAGGTCATATAGCCCTCAAAAGCTTTTTGAACCCCCTTTGCCCCCTCATATATCGCACCAATATAGTCCAGAAACTCCTGCTCTTTAGCCGTTACGATACGTTTGTTTTGGCATCCGTTCAGGTCAAAGTCTTTTGTTGATCCTGAGCACTCAATAAGAAGGCTGTTGTTACCCTTAGTTATAAACACACTAACAGGACCAACCGTTACCCCCCCCTTCCATTTGCCCTTAAATGAAGAGACACGATCACCATCATCAAAGCGGTCTATGATTTTCAATGCCGCGGCCCCATCTGGCCGCCCCCCCACCATTCCACCAATATACTGGAATGTATTGGCTTTATTTGTTAGCACCCCGAAACCATCCGCCATTCCATCCTTACAGTTCCCATTCCATAACAATGGGCTCCCCTTATAACGGCTAAGAAAGTTTTTCATGGCAACAGAGCATAGAGCTTCCCCGGACGTGACAGCCTTATTGCCAGACACCTCCAGCTTGGCCCCATCATTTTCCCTAGACACTTTCTTTCTCTCGTGATTATCGGGAGGCGAGCTGACGGCTGCTGCGACTATCTTCCATCCATCCTCAGCTTTTGCGCTTCCCCTATAGATGGGAGACGTAAAACTTCCGTCGCCAACCCCTCCCTCAAGAGCGAACGATTTCGCTTCGGGGCAGCGATCAGGCAGAACCGTCTTTCCAAGAGCTTGAGAAAGTTTCTCTACACCATCCGTGAAAAACTTTGAATCCTTGGCGGCGACCTTGAGATTTACGACTGGCTTGCACCACCCACCTCCCGCATCGGTCGCAATAACCGAAATACCCTGTCGATCGGATTGTGCGATCTTTTCATCGCCAAACGCCGATCCCATATGCCCCCCCGCCAAGAGAAGTAGGCAGGTTGCTGCAAAAACCAGACGGATAGACATCGTTCCCTCCCAAACGGAAATCATTCGCAATAGAGAATGCGCCTTGTATTCTGGCCCGGCTCAGACCTCATCGGCCCCCTTGGATCCTCACCAAGAAGTTGCCCGGCGGGATGATCACCATCTCCGGGCAAGTTTGGCTTGCCCGACCTTGATGCCACTCTTGGCGAAAGCCACCGACAACCTAACCAGCCCACACAAACGCCTTGATCGCCAAAATCTTCCGCATGCCCCCCTATGACGGACATAGGCGGAAAATTTGCCCCTGATTTTCCATGGGATCACGGGCAGTGTCTATCCCGGCGCGAACAGCTTGGGTAGAGTAGCGCCGGAACAGGGGCGGAGCGTTCAGAGCCGATATGCAAATCCGGGCAAGCGATGACCGGTCCTTGGTGCGAGCGGTGGTGGACGGCGATCCCCAGGCATGGGAGCGGCTGGCCCGCCGCATCGGCGATACCGTGTGGACCGCCTGCCGGTTGCTGATTCCGGTCGAGGCCGAGGCACGGGAGGCATTTGCTGAGGTGATCGCGGCGCTGCGGGCCGATGGCTTCGGCCGCCTCCGGGCCTATGGCGGGAACAGCCGGATCGAAACCTTCATCGCCCTGGTCGCCCGCGACATCTTGGCCCAGCGCCTGCTGCGGCTGTTCCAGGCGGAGGACCGCGACCGGGCCTGGGCCGCCTTCGAGGCATTCTTCAAATCCGATATCCGCCGCATCGTCGCCAACCGCCTGCCGGGGCCGGAGCGCGAGGACATGCGGAATGATGCCTATCAGGATATCTGCCTGGCGCTGATCGCTGAGGATTGCCGTCGCCTCAAGGCTTATACCGGTGCGGGCAGTTTTTCCGGCTTCGTCCTGCACGCCGTCGACCGGCTGCTGATCGACTTCATCCGCCGCCACCTCCCCCGCCGCCGCCTGCCCGCCGCCATCGCCCGGCTGGGGCCGCTGGATCAGGCGGTGTTCCGTTATGTGCATTGGGAGCGGATCGCCCCGCAGCCCGCAGCCCTTCTCTCCATGGCGGCGCGGGACTTCGATCCGGCCCCGTCACCCGCCGACATCGCCCAGGCGCTGGAGCGGGTGGCCAAGGCCCTGCCCGATGGCTATGAGCCCGGTGTGGCGGGGTCGGCGCCGGTTTCCCTGGGCGATTGGGGAGAAGCGCGGCCCGATGACGGCCCGACGCCGGAACAGGCGGTGCTGGCGGCGGAGGAGACGCGCTTGCTGACCCTGGCCTCCGACGCCTTGCGAAGTGCGAGTAAGGGGCTGAAGAATGAAGAGCGCCTCTACCTGATGATCGCGCTGGGGCATGGCCAGCCCTTAACCGCGCGGGAGGTGGCGCACCGGATGCGCCGCCCGGTGGAAGAGGTCTATAAGCTGAAACAGCGGGTGATGGCGCGGCTGCGCAAGGCCATCGAGGATCACCCCGCCGTCAAACAATGGCTGGCGTCCGTCTAATGGGGTGCAAGGAGAGCAAGCGACCGTGACCCGTGAAGACCTGCATGCCCAGATCGACAGACTGCTTGGCGCCACCGCCGGTGATGCGGAGTATGCGCGTCGGGCTGCCCATCTGGCCGCCCTGCTCGACCGGGCGGGTGAAGTGGACTTCGCCGGTGATGCCGATACCGCCGCCGCCCTGCTGGCCGCCTATCTCGACGGCGGCCTGACGCCGGACGAGGCCGGAGCACTGGAGGCCCGCCTTGCCGGGTCGCGGCGCCTGATCCTGGAGGCCGATGCCGGCATGAGTTTCGTCGAAGCCGTCACCCAACAGACCCAGCCGGTTCCGCTGGACCTGCTGGCCGCCGCGACCGCCCCGGTGCCGATACCCAAGCCCGAAAGGCCCGGCCGCCGCTCGTGGTGGCTGTCCGGCCTCGCCCTGGCCGCCGCTGCCGCCGTGCTGGCCGGGATCCTGGTCACCCGCTCACCTTCGGTCCCCACCGATGCCAAGGCCCCGATGGTGGCAACGCCGCAGCCCTCGGCCGATGCGCCAAGGACCGTCCCGGTGGGGGGCGAGACCACCATGCCGGAGGCCAAATCGCCGCCGCCGCGCCTGGTTCCCATGGATTCGGTGGAAACCATGCCGCCGCCCAGGAAACCGTAACCAAGCGTTCTTGTTCAACCAGGAGAAAACAGCATGAAGACCCTGATGATCGCCGGACTGGCCGTTGCCGCCGTTTTCCTGTCCACCGAAGCCCACGCCTCGTCCTGGACCTGCTACCGCGTGGTGGACGGCAAGGGCGATGGCGGTTTCGTCAAGGTCGATGCCGCTTCCGAATCGGAGGCCATCATCAAGGCAATCGCCATGTACAAGGACATGGGCAAGAGGGTGGATACCGCCGATTGTCGCCGGAATTAAGCGGCTGGCCTCCCCATGCGAGCCATGGGGAGGCTTTTACTTCTGCGCCGCCACCAGCACCGCGCGGGGCAGCATGACCTGATAGAGGTCTTCCAGGTTCATCTCCGCCGCCCCCTCCCCGCCGGTTCCGGTATTGGACTTGCCGAGAAAGCGGGTCAACCGGCTGGCCTTGATGGCGATGTTCATGTCCTCCACCGGGGTGGCGCTGGCGCGTGACGCCTGGGCCGAGTCCATCTTGCCGACGGTGATGCCGATCAGGCGGCCGCGCTTGTCGAACACCGGCCCGCCGGAATTGCCCTTGTTGATCTTGGTGGTCATCTGAAAGGTGCTGGGATCGTTGCCGAGGCCCATGGTCTTGGCGACGATGCCCTCGGTCAGCGCCGGCTGCTCGTCACCCAACAGGCCGATCAGGGGGAAACCCATGACGATGGCGGCGCGGCCCGGCGCCGGATCGACGATATCGGCGAAGGGCATTACTGCGCCCTCGGGGAACGGCCGTTCGATCTCCAGCAGGGCAAGGTCGTCGTCTGAGGACATCCGCACCACCCTCGCCGTGCGCACATGGCCGGTGCCGTTGCGCACGGCGATAGTTGTCATCCCCTCGACCACATGGCGGTTGGTGACGATCTGCCGCCCGCCCTCCAGCACAATGCCGCTGCCGGTGTTGATGGCCGAGCCGGGGGCGAAGGGCAGTGGTTCCGGCGAGGGCAGCACCGAGGCCGGAGCGGTCTTGCGGATCGGCACGACCTGGACCGGCCGGGGCTCGGGCGGCGGCAGCGGGGCGGCCTCCACCGGTTTGGGCGGAACCGGTTCCGGCCTGGGCGGTTCGACGATGGCGGGGGCGGCTGGACGGGAGGGCTCCACCGCCTTCAGCCAGGCGGTCATGGCGTCGGCGCGGCCGGTCTGTCCGCGCTGGCGATAATACTCGGCAGCCACCTGCCGGGCCTGGATCGCCTCGGCCTTGCGCCCGGTGCCCCACAGCACTTGGCCCTGAAGGTCCAGCGCCCCGGCGGCAGTCGGATGGATGGCGATGAAGGTGCGAAGCTCGGCCAGGGCGGCGTTCGGCCCCTCGCTCTGGGCGAGATAGCGGGCCAGCACCAGGGCCACGTCCTCGGACTCGGGCCGGTCGGCGCGCAGGCGGCGCAGCCGGGCCATGGCCTCGGCCCCCTGGCCCACCCGCAGATCGGCCCTCGCCAGCACCAGATGGGCGGCGACCTGATCGGCATCCACCTTCAGCGCCATCTGGGCATTGCGCCGGGCGTGGGCGAGATCGCCCAAGGCCAGCCGCGCCTCGGCCAGGCCAAGATAAGACTCCGCCTCGGTCTCGATGGCGGCGAAGGAGGCATGCTCGAAATGGTCCAGCGCCTTGCCTGGCTTGCCGAGGGAGAGATAGATGCGTCCCAGCAGGAGATCGACCCGCGCCGCCGTCGGACCGTCGGTGATCTCCACGGTTTTCAGAACCTCGACCGCCTGATCGAACTGCTCCGCCTCGACCAGCCCCCGCGCCAAATCGAGGGAGGGCGCCGCCAGAACCGAAGCCGGAAGGAGCAAGGACAGGAGCAGAACCGCCGCCCGACCACGCCGCATCATGGTGTCTGTCTCCCCTGCACCGTCAGCCGTCCACCGGCACCCTTACCATATTCGCAGCGACAACGGCCCGGAAATGATGGCCATTGCCGTGCGGCAATGGCTTAGCAAGCTGGATGAGGGATGCCCTTTATCGAGCCCGGAAGCCCGTGGGAGGAGGGCTGCTGCCGGAAACTCCAGCCTCCGGCGATCCAAAGTCCGGGGGCACATCATGATGGGCCGGACTCTACTTCAAACTGGAGGAGATTTCCCAAGGCAGGTCAGAAGGCGCAGACACCCATCAGCCGACACGGCCTGAGCGGGGCAACGTCTTGCGACTCCGCAGCTAGACGACGTTATCTGCTGCATTCGTAAAAGGCATTGGCGCACAACAAATCGCATGCCTGCTTGTCCGAAGACACTAAAAATCCGCCATTCCGATCCGATTTCCCCACACATTGGGCTCGGCAGCTCTCCCTCAACGCCTTACAGCCGTTAGGGGCGCGCGCCTCCTGCAGCAATGCCTCGCCAATGGCGTTGGGCATTCGGGAGATGGCGCCGACATCTCTGCTGGTGAAATACGACACCCCTCCGATGTCGGAGTCGAGACGAACGCGAACCCCGGCTCTTTCAAGGTCGGAGCGAATTCCCGAGAGGGCGGACAGCGCGGAGGAAGGAAGTCGGCAGTCGAAATGCTGACGTTCAACCTTCATCTTTTCTGTTCCTATGGGGATGATCAGAAAGGCGATGATTGGCCGGTCTTCAACAACGTCCTCGGCGCGTCCGCGCGAACAATTGGTCGAAGCGACGGTTTCAATCGATGAGCCGCCCTCGACGAAACGCAAGATAGCCCGCGCCTCCCGTCCCTGGCCGCTATCATCGCCGCCATTGCCTGACCATCGGATCTCTACCGGCGCGAGGCGGAACAGCGTCAAAAATGACGAATCCCTGGCAATCAGCGCCAATTCGTCGATGGATCGCTTGCGTCCACTGACTTCGGGCAGACCGGTCAAATGTCGAATAATCTCGATGCGGCTGCATGTTGGGCACCCCTCCAGGGCCTTGGCGGCCTTGCCTACTGCCGGGTTGGCCAAGGTGGAGAGGTGCCCCCGATAAAAGGCAGACCATGCCTCCGGCTTTAGGTCGGCGAGATTCGCCGGTGGCGCCTCGACGATTTTCAGGACGGCGTCAGCAACCCGATTCGAGTGAGGATAGCGGTTGGCAAAATCCAGCAGGGCTTTGGCGTCGCGACTATCAGCAATACGCGTAAATAGTCGGTCGGCGACAGTCTGATAATCCGCGGCTGCCGGAAAGGCCGCCAGGAAATGCTCCATTTCGCCGTTTGATCCGCTGTTCAGAGCGTAACGTGCCGCCTGCTGAGCGGCGCCAGCTCGGATATCTGATAATTTTGTCGCCTCAGCTAAAGCGCGAAGCCGCTCGATATCGGGATGGGCGGACGCCCATTTCAGCAGGCTGGTCTGACGAGCGCTCTGGGGGAAGCGGGTAACATAGCCAAGCACCGAATCCCAATTCGCCTTGCCGAGGAATCCATCCCAACCATCAACCCCCTGATCCACCAGGAACCCGGCTTCCTTGCTGGGCTTGAACTTGAATTCGCCAATCCTCCCCCGCCAGAATTCATCACCGGCATCGAATGAGATGCTAATGAATGGAGATGTAGAGGCGCCCTTGTGTAGCTTGTCATGGTCGATGGTAAGGAGATAACGCCCAGGTTCGCATAAGGCTTCCCCCATGGTGATCCGCTCGTCGAGGATCAGTTGATCCCCCTTGAACGACGACGCCTTCAATTGCGCCTTGCACGCGAAGTCCATGTAGCCAAATGTCGCTCCGCCGATTTCGCCGTCATCGGTGACATCGAGCTTGATGTCCACCCTCCATGTCTTGCCCTTCAGGCCGAGAATGCCCTGCATCTCGTAATGGCCCGGCAAGACTTCCGCCGTGGCCGCCGGTAGAGGCGCCAGCAGGCAGGCCACAAGCAGAGCAGCCCACCATTTGCGGCGGACCATCAGAATTTTCCTTCCGCGGTCGCGGCATCCGGGCGCTCACCCTTTGGCACCCAATTGGCCTGAATCCACTCGAAAAGAAGGGCTTCGATTTTCTTGCTGTTTTCGCCCAATTGCTCGCTGATCTCTTCGAGATCTGAAATGGCGGATCGAGAACCAAGATGCGAATCCCATCGCCAGAGTCCGTTCCGCTCTTGCGAAATCTCCCCAGGAAACTCACCTGGAGGGTGGGTGTCGATGTAATGCGTCACTCCCTGTTCAATAACCTTCTCTGCCTTGCCCGAAGCCACGTTATTTTCCAGAATGATCTGGAACGCGCCGGGGTCATCAGGCCGAAACGATACCGTGTGAAGGCTGAACGCCATTCTCCACTCGGGGGATCGCCCAGCGACGCACGCATAGCTCCTGCCCTGAACGCAGGACTCTCGTTCGCTAAACTTAGTATTTGTAAAATCTCTATTGATGCCGTTCGATTGAATTCCCTTTGTTGATTTTAGCATTTTTCCATACGCGTCAAAAAATCGGGCATCTACCTCTCGGAGAAAGGCATTGCCTTGAAACATCCCCATAACGTCCGACATGTGCGCTCCATCGCTATCTTTTATAGTCTGGAGCAACACCGAGCGGATGGCTTGCGGCTTATTGTTGGCGACCTTTGAGAATGCCTTGATGTACAACGCCCCAAGCGGAGATGTGTCAATGTAAATATGGCGATATTTAATGTCGTGAAAACGCAACTTAATCCCTGCGATATCCCGTTCATATTTTCTAATGTCTACTGGGTTGACCGAATTAACCCCGCCTTCCTTCGTATCAACTATTTTATTAAACAGAGTTAGATCAGAGCTTTGCCATTGCTTCGTGAAGCCGGGTCTAATTCCTGTAAATTCTGTTGAAATAAAGCCGCCTTGCCCTTGCGCCGAGCCAATAAACTGATCGACTCGTCCGAGAAGGGCGATTCTTTCATCCATCAGGGGGCCCATCTTTTCAAGCAGCCCCGCCCCTCCTTCCTTCAGGCGTGCGGCCTCAACCGGCCCCAAGGCGGTGAACTGCGTCAAGATCGCCAGAGCTACAGCACAAAATCTATGTCCAACCACCTGCATGCCTCCCCCGCTGAACCGTCATTATCGCAAAATGTCAAAAAATGGGTATCGGCCTAATACAATCAGGGCATCCTGGACGGCCTGATAAACCGCCCGGCTCCCCACCCCCATGGAAGTTACGGCAAAACTGGAATCCAGAGTAAAGAGCCGGTTGCCGCGCCGTCCACCAACATCCTTACCATAGACGGACAAGGGGCGGATTTCTGCCGATGATTCTTTGCGCTCAAGAGTCATATAAACTAGACTTAGTCCGATCAGACCCATGAGGTAGCGCCATGTCCATCGTCAACATCCATGCCGCCAAGACCCATCTGTCGCGACTGGTCGAGGAGGCCGCCGCCGGGGGCGAGGTCATCATCGCCAAGGCCGGCAAGCCGCTGGTCATGCTGGTACCGCTCGCTCCCACCCCGGCCAAGCGCCGCCTGGGCACCCTGGCCGGACGGGCACGAATTCCGGAGGATTTCGACGCCCCACTGCCGGACGAGGTGCTGGACGCGTTCGAGGGTCATTGAATGCGTGTCCTGCTCGATACCAACATCCTGCTCTGGGCGCTGATCACGCCGGAACGGCTGGCACCCGATATCCGCGCCATGCTGGAGACCCCCGCCACCGAGGTTCTGTTCAGCGCCGCCAGCCTATGGGAGATCGCCATCAAGGCCGGTCTGGGCCGGGCCGACTTCGCGGTGGAACCGGCGGAGATCCTTGCCGCCGCATTGGACAGCGGCTTCGTCGAACTACCGGTCCATTCCGCCGCCGCCCTGCGGGTCATGACCCTGCCGCCCCACCACCGCGATCCCTTCGACCGCCTGCTGGTCGCCCAGGCCATGAGCGAACCGGCCATCCTCTACACCGCCGATGCCCAGTTGGCGGTGTATTCGGAACTGGTACGGGTACTGCAGCAAGAGACCTCCTTACGGCAGATCTCTGGCAACGCGAAACCCGATCTCCGGAACTCGAACCAATGGATCAAATCTCATCCTAGACGCAACCCCTGAATTGTAGTTCCCTGATCCAATCCCCCTTAGAACAACATAACAACGATCAGACGTCCCCCAAACACTCCCATCTCGGGGAGCACCTATGTAGTCATCGCTCCAGCAATCGGCAACCCACTCTAAAACATTGCCCTCCATATCATAAAGACCAAAGCGGTTTGGGCGAAAAGAACCAACCGGAGACTTCCCCTTACCATCCCACTGACTTCCACAATGAAGGCAGTTGGCATTGTTATTACCTATTTCGTTTCCCCACGAATGTATTGTGGCCGATCCCGCACGTGCAGAATACTCCCATTCAGCTTCACTCAATAACCGATAGCGCTTTCCTGTCTTTGCATTAATGCTACGCACGAACTTCTGCGCATCGTTCCAATTTACGCCTGTCACAGGATATCGCGCAGACGGATCATCATGCTTATAGTCAGCTCCACTTACGATTGAAGACCACTCGCCGTTCGTTATAGGAAACCTGCTAACAGCAAATGAATAGTTAAGACGCACAAGATGCTGGGGTTTCGTATAACTAATATTAGACTTATCATCCTCCCCCATCATGAAACTGCCAGCCGGGATCACCACCATCTCTGGGCAAGTCTGGCAGTCACGAAATACCCTCCCTGCATCGGGATTACCACCAGAATATCTTCCGAATTCCTGCCTTGCTATTTCAGAAAACTTTCCATTTGGGAATTTATCAATATACTCACGAGGCAGCATGCTACGATATACTGCCTCATCCGCATACCGTCCATTTGGATATGATCTAACTATTCCAGACCAGTCCTTCTTCGCATAAAGATCGTCCTCAATCCGCAGGTTCGCATCTGCTGCATACTTGCCACCGGGATAGGCTTTCAGCAATCCAGACCAGTCCTGCTTGTTGTAATAGAACTCCTCGGTGAACACCTTGGCCAGGACCACCTCGATCCGGGTGGCAGAATCCTCGCGGATGGTTTTGGTCTCGGTGCCGCGAAACAGCGAACCATCGCCGATCACATGCTCCACGCTGATGGCATGCTCGCCCGCCGGAAGGAAAATGTCCGACCGGGGGCAATCGCCCTTGACCTTTCCGCCGACCCGGATTTCACCCTTGGCATATTCCGCTCCGTCCACTAGGCAGACGACACGAACGACCCCATCTCCCGCCCGGCTGGGCGATGGCCCCGCCAGCCCGAAAGCCAAGGCCAGAAGAAGCCAGCACCCCCGAAATCCTAATTCTGCCATACGCATCGCACGGTCTCCTTGATTGCCTCGCCAAGCCCAGACATGGAGGATGCATTGTCGCACCGCTTATCAATATTATAATTCCCGCTGGACCACAGCGTGCCGATCACCCCCTTGAATATGATGTGATAGGAGCCGTCGCTGTTCCTTTGGCAGGCTCCGATATCCCGTTCAACCACACTGCCGTTATATAGTTTTTCCGCATTAAACGTGCATCCATCCGATGTTCGAATTATGGATGTGACAGACACCTGATAAGAGACGGACCGTGCCCGCGCGGCCTCCTCCTGCCGCCGCTTTTCCTCCGCCTCCCGCCGCCGCTGCAATTCAAGCGCAACCTGCTCCACCCAATCGGCGTTCTTGGCGATCCAGCCACGATCCTCGCCATCCACCGCGTGGCGCCCTGCGACGGCCAGTTTTTCCCGCGCGCAGGAAAAATCTCCAGCATGGACGCACTTTGCCGCTGCCGCCACCAGTTCCTGGACTTCCAGCTTGTCCAGCATGTCCAGCTTCTTCAGCAACTCCGCTTTGTTGGTCGACTTCACCGGCTCCTCGGCCTTCTGAACGGGTGATGGCTTGACCGGATCGGGCAAGGCCGCGGCCTTGGCCGCCTGGGGGGAGGGGTGTGGAGTCGCTGCCTTCGACGGCGCGGCCTGTGATGGCGTGGCAGATTGCGGCGCAGTTTCAGGCTCCGGCGAGCGCCACAGCGCGGCCCCAGCGGTCGCCCCGACCAGGACGACAGCAGCCGTCGTTGTCAGAGCCACCCGACGCGGCATACGATTGCGCAGGCCGACGAACGCACCACCGGCCAGGACGAGGGAACCCAGGATGATGACCAGCCCCACGTGAAAGATAGACGGAGAAGAAACATGTTGCCCCATAACAGAAGTAACAGTGGGCGTGATGTTCGAGCTTTCCCTAATACCTTGCTTCTCAGAAGAAGCATTGGCGACCCCATCTTTATCATAATGAGAGTCACCAACTGGCCTTGAACTAGCACTGGCGGCTGCATTTTTCTCGACAGGCGGTTCGATGGAAGCCGGTGCGGACGCCTCCAGTACCCAACCTTGTTGACGACTGGCTTTTCCCTGGTATATCGGCACGGTGAAATTATCATCGCCGACACTACCATTCAAAGCCAGCGAGGTCGCTTCGGGGCAAAGATCGGGCAGAATGGTGTTCCCCAAGGCAACCACCAGCCGGGTTACCCCCGGACCTTGGAAGAAGGCAGCATCGTTGACCGTCACCATCAGGTTGACCGAGGACTTGCACCATCCCCCGCCGCCATCAAGAGCGACAACGCGAAAAGCAGGCGATTGTGAGAAAGCAATTTGCTGATTGTCGGCAGCAACAGGCGAGGAGCCGTGCCATAGCCCCAGTAGAAAAGAAACCGCAACAAACTTCAGCAAGTTAGCCATCGAATTTTACCTTCAATGTCCAGCTCCACACCCTCTGATCCGACATGGGCGACAAATGCAGGCGTCAGAAGCCAAGCCGCGCGTCCAATAAGCCGACGGTTGGCCATTGGTGCCCCCGTCGGCCCCAGGCCAAAGACGCCGCATTACCTGACCCAGGCCTGGTCGCTATCAAAGCTAAAATCCAACGAGAATGTCTCGCCCACCTTGTCGCCGCCAATCCGCAAGGTATAGGTCTTGCTGCGCACAGTTCCGCCCAGTTCGAACGTCGCGTTGACATTGAGGTCAAAAGCCTTGTCCGCCGTCACGGAGATCGTATGGCCGTCAACGTACACGAATGAAGTGCCATTGGCGTTGGCCGACAGGGACTTGAGCGTCGGCCAAGTCAGAATGCTGGATGCCGAGGACCCGGAAACCCAGATAGTGGTGACGGGCTCCACCGTCAGCTGTCCCTTCCGCAGGAACTCATTTCGGATTAGAGCCTGCGCATCACAAGCGCTCTGCGACCCCATATCGCACCCTTTCTTAAAGTACTGATAGGCCTGGGCCATGCGAGCCGTTGATGGTCCTTTTTTGTTTATGATGGATGACCCAACCAGGACATAGGAGAAGGCGGTGAGATTCTTGTCACGATTGAGCCGCTTCTGGGCGGCATGGATGGTCATCGCCACCTGAGAAAGGCGCTCCGGATCTCCGCCGCCTTCGGTGTAGGAGGTGTAGATCGCCCGCAGATCACTTTCATACTCAAACAGTTCGGGCCACTGGATGTTATTTTGCTCCGCCACCCGAATGGCGTCCTCGTAGCGCCGGTACGCTTCGTGCCTGTCCCTCACGGTAACGGCCTGATGGAGTGCGTCCTTGAAGAGCTGCTGGACGTCCCGCACGCCAATTCCCTTGAACTTGCGTCCGTCCCAAACGACCCGCCCCAGTTCATCGAACCAGACCAGCTTCCCCCCCACCTTTCCCATGTAGAGCAGGCCCTTGGTATTCTTCTTGTCATCCGAGGCCCAATAGGGCGCGGCGAGCCTCAGCGGATCATCATTGAAAGCGAAATCCTGAACGATCTTGCCATCGATATCGATGATGCCCCAGCGCGCGCTCTTGTTCTCCTTCACCCTTGCCAGTCCATTGGAGAATGCTTCTGCCTGATTATAATCCCCGGTAATCACCGGGGTGCCCTTCAAGTCGAGAAATCCGGCCAGGCAACTGTTCTCATTCCGGCAAAGCCCGTAGACTTGGCGCCCTTCAGCGGGGCAGCCGAACAGAAACCACATCGGATAGCGCTTTTTCTGATAGGGCTTCGAATACAGGGGGGTTCCGGAATGGTCGTAGACGATTACCTTTCCCTGCCGGGGATTCTCGAGGATGGTCACGTCGGGGCAAACGCCCAGGGCCTCCGAGTGTTCGGCGGGAATCACGGTTTTGCCGCTTGAGTCCACGGCTCCCCAGCTTCCATTGAGTTTGACGGCGACCAGCCCCCCCTTATCGAGGCTGTCCGGTCGGATCCCCTGAAAGGCAAGGGGAAGAAGCTCCTTGCCGTTCAAGTCCAGGAGCCCGACCTTGCCTCCCTTGCCCGCAAGCAGATAGCGGTCGTCGTATGTATACAGCGTCTCGAACCGGCCAAGCTCTATCACCCAGCGGCCGTCGGATGTGAACATTCCGGCCTTGCCATCGGACTCGGCCAGCAGGAAGGGCCGTCCCGTCTTCTGCCCCGCAGCGCTGAGATAGCCCTTGACGGTGACGAGCACCGCTCCGTCCTTGTCGATCAGCGAAGCCGTGCCGGCGGTGTAATCGGTGACGATGAACTTGTTGCCATGAAATTCACGGATGTCGCCCCGCCCCACAGACAGGACCTCGCGCCCGGATAAATCGACGAGGGCGTAGGAGTACGAGTCATTCCGGGCTACGATTACCCTCTGATACTCCCGCGTGAAGGAGCCGATGGAGACAGAGTAATAGGCGGGGGCGAGGGCCACCTTCCCATCGGCCGTCAACAGCCCATATTTCCCCGCCTTCTTGAACTGAAAGAAGCCATAATTCAGTGTCGAGACACTGTCGATGCCGGGGCCCAACTCGGCAATGACGGTGCCCTTCCGGTCAATGATCTTCCACTCGCCCTTGAACTTCACCGCAGCCAGCCCGTCCCGGAAATCGGTGACCTCGTCAAACGCGGGGGCCAAAACGACCTCACCCTTGCGCGTCATGAAGCCGTAAAGATCTCCAACCTGGATCTGCCAAAGGGCGGTATCAGGATCGAAGCGGGCATTGAATGTCGGAGCGGCTGGCGGAGAAACCGGCTTCGCGGCCCGGGACTGTTCCGGTTCCGCCTTGGATGGTGTTGTATCTTTGGAGGGCGGCGCGGTCTCCCCCTTTGGCCCAGCAACCATGCCTTTGATCCGGTTCCACAGAGACGGCTTCTCCTCCTCCGGAATCGCTGTGGTCGGAGGCGCGGGGGGCTTCAACGGTGGTTGCGCAGAGGAAACGGCGCTTGCGGTCGGAGTCGCAGTATTTTGAGTGGTCTTGACCTCCGGTGCGGAAACAACCGGGGCAGGCAGGTTTTGTTGAGCGGTCTTGGCGGGTGGGGCGGAGGAAGGGGGGCTGGCCGAGTTATCTGCAACGGCCCGCTTCTGCGGCGCCTTCACTACACTAGGCTTCCAGCCATCCTGCCTATTGGCGGTTCCCTGGAAGACAAGGCCCTCTTCACTCGTAACACCGTCCAGCACCATCGACGAGGCTTTTGGGCATCTATCGGGAAGAACGGAAGTCCCAAGCAACAGGACCATTTGCTCCAGGCCGCCCCCTTGAAAGAAGGCGATATCTTTCGCCGTAATCTTCAGGGAAACCAGGTCCTTGCACCACCCCTCACCGGTATCCTGGGCAATTACTGCAATACCTTGCTTTTCGGAATATGCGATTTTCTCGCTGGCGCCAAGGGACGGAAAACTTGCACCAACCGATACCGCCACCAGAAACAAGACCGCAGCCCGTCGAAAGCCAAGCATAGTCCCCCCCCCAATCCACACACGGCGTATCTCAACGGCGCCGACATACACACGATGTGCAAATGAATGACCTGATGTATTCCCGCAAGCTGCCTCGCCGCAGCATTTTATGCGGGGCAGATGGAAGAAGGCTCCCTCCGAGGTTTTCTGCCCCGGAGGGGGCCTGGCTGGCTTAGCTTAAATCTGGACTTCCCACATCCCATTGGTTCCCTTGCAGGATTTGACGGT
This sequence comes from Magnetospirillum sp. ME-1, assembly GCF_002105535.1. Classification (GTDB taxonomy): domain Bacteria; phylum Pseudomonadota; class Alphaproteobacteria; order Rhodospirillales; family Magnetospirillaceae; genus Phaeospirillum. Next base: position 2,162,408 of record NZ_CP015848.1, read on the forward strand.
ATCGTTGGTGCTTTCGCCCTTGCCCGAAACCTCCATCTTGGCCGTCCGGCAGGTAGTCTTGGCCGGAACCATTTCGGCAACCAGGCCCAACTTATCGAGATCGGCCCCCTCGGAGGTCTTAATCTCGTCCAGGTTGACCGGCTTGGTGAGCTGAGGGGGCTGGTCCGTGGCGACTTCCAACGGCGGCTGAGCGGCTGCGGCCGGCGGTGCCGGAGGAGCCCTCTTCACCAGGGAGGCGTGAACGTATCCAATGGTGCGCTTGCCCTTGCCGACAACGATCCAATCTGAGCCGCTCACCTTGCCGACAGCCTGGAACCGCTCACCGGCCTGAAGCCCTCCAAGGGTGTCGGCGCTCTGATTCGGAGCCGAGCGCAAATTGGCGCTCTTGTTCGCCACATAGGTTTCTCCGATCAGATCCATGGCCGAAACCGGAGCCACCTTCTTTTCTCTGACGACCGCCACCGAACGCTGCTCAGTCACGGTGCTGATCGGAGTGATCTTGGCCTTGGCACCGGTTTCCGGATTGCTCCAATTGACGGCCTGCCCGTCCTTTGATTCAGCCAGGGCCTTGGCGGTTTGCGCGGAAACTGCCTGTTGGTCATTCTCATCCAGCATCTTGCCGAGTTGATTGCCGAGATAGCCACCAATCAGGGCGCCGACGCCCATGGCGACATAACGTCCAGTTCCTCCCCCCAATTGCGAACCGATCAACAAGCCAGCGCCGACACCGACCGCAGTGCCGACATCCTGTTTGGTAATGTTGTCGGTCTGGCAGCCTGTCGTTGAGAGCAAGGCGATGATGGATACGGCAGCAGCACTTTTTCTAATCATTATTCCCCTCCTGAAGCGTTTTCGTAGGTTACCAAATCTGCATGACATCGCAATGGCCGCACCAAACCGCCATTAAAGCCTTTTTTCCAAGCCCAATGCTTCGACCTTGCCGCCATTCAGGGCAAGGAAATCCTCGGCATAGTCGTTGCCAGCCATGAACATCCCACCGACCTTATGTAGGAAACATTCGAGCGAGGCGGGTTCTCCCAGCCATGCCGCCGCCATGACCTTGCGCACCTCCGCGCCGTTGCCGCTTTCCACCAGGGCGATGGCAAGACGCCATAGCGGAAGCGGCACGCCATAGCGCAAGGTGCCGGGTGGGCCATCCCAACTGGCCGTCAACCCTCGGGCATCGGTACAGGTCAGGCGCGAGAAACGGCAGATTTCGGCGACGACGGCGACGACCGGACGGCGCAGGCTGGCCAGCTTCGGCCGCAATCCGGTGTCGGGGCCATAGTCCAGCGGCACCAGGGAGGCGAAGGCGGCGAAGGGATAGTCATCCTCGGCTCCCACCGAACGCGGCACAAAGGTCGAGGGCGTCAGGAATTCCGGAATTCCGTCACCATCCACATCCATGACCGTATCGGCGCAGGCCAGCCAGGACGGATAGGCGTGGATATCCAGCCCCTTGCCCGGCACCACCAGGGTGCAGGTATTGGGCACCCGCCCCCGGGTGTCGGCGGATTGGATCAGCACGGCGCCCTTCGCGATGCCGGGCAGCGGCCGGGCCAGCGTGCATTCCGTTTCGTCGCGATCCCCGTCCCTGGGGATGCAGGACCACAGGCGCTTGCCATCTTTCCGGATCTCCAGAAGGGCACCGGAAACCGGGTGCAAGGTATAGCCGCCACCCAGCTGGCGCGTCTCGGCCGCCAGGGACGAAGCGCTCCACAGGATACCGGCTATCAGGCCGATGGCGGTGAATCCGCTGCGCATCACGACGATGGTTCCCCCTGTCTTCTCTGGTTGGAGGGATAGACGGACGCCGGCTGATTATTGCCCAGATTTTTCTTGGCGATAAAATCAGGAGCCTGTCCGTCTATTCCTGAACTTCGGGTATGATCCCCGGCGGCAAAGAGGGGGGAAGCGCAATGGCATCGTCAGCGGAATGGGCGGATATGGCGTTCATCGCCCAGGCTCCGACCAGGGAAACGGTGCGCGACCTCTGCCTGCTGATCAACGATCTGTGCTACCTGGACAAAATCCGGCAGATCGTCGTCCTGGAGGACACGCTGGATCACCCCGAGCGCAGCCTGCTGTTCTACGCTTATCGTCAGGTACGGGACCGTCAATGGCTGGCGGAACCGCTACGTGACATCTTCCGCCACATCACCTTGGGCCTGACCGAGCAAGTCCAGGTCGAGCGCCTGCTTGATTCCCGCATCGCGGCCGTGGCCGAGGATGACAGGCGTCACATCCGCGACACTCTTGCCAGAATGGCCGACACGTCGGCGCGGGAAGATCTGCGTGAACGGCTGAACGATGCCGCCGCCGACAAGGTGCTGGTGCTGCGGGCCTTGCGCAACGCCCTGGTGGCCCATGTGGGAGGCTATGCCCCGCAGGTTTCGGCAGATTATGCCCGTTTTTCCCTGCCGAAGCACCTGCGGCTGGACTATCACGAGCTACTCGACGGCATCAGCAACTCGGCGGGCAAGCGTGTCCGAAGCCCCAACGAGATGCTGCTTCCCGTCGATCCCATCGATCCCGCCTCCACCGATTACGACAATCGGATGGCCCTTCGGCTCAGGGAGAATTTCGAGGACGACGAGGGGGACGAGCCGATCGAAGCCCCGCCGGATCTCGAGGCCAGACTGGACACCATCGCCCAAGGCTGGGCCAGTGACGATCCCGACTGGCGCCGGTCGGTCGAACGCCTGGCCGGATATCTCGGGATGATTGGCGAGCCCGCGCTGATGGAACTGCTGCAGCTGGTCGATAAGAATGATTGGACCGTCGGCCTGCTGGGGCTGCCCACCCCGGCGGTCGTCCGGGTCTTCGGCCTGATGAGAAATCGCGCCCAGGCGCTGCTGCTGCGGGACATGGAAGAGGAAAGCGACTTCGACGGCCTTTTCCTGACCCATGGCGCCGTGTCCAAGGCGCGCGAAAATATCCTTGATGTCATCGAGCAGCGAGGCTTGGCCGATGGCGGCGCCGCGCTGCTGAAGACATTCATGCATCCCCATGTGGGCTGCGAGGCCTTCGACGCCTTGGCCCAGAAGGAAGATGCCGAACTGAACTCGTTATGGCGCAATATCGAGAAGGATCGGATGGGAATTGCGTTGCTGGGCACCACGACCGAGGTGGCGCTGCGGTTCCTCGGCCGCCTGAGCGAGAGGGCTCGCCAAATGATGCTGGACGACATGAAAGACCTGTCCGGTTCGGTCATGGCCGCCGACATCGAAAAGGCCCAGAAGGATATTGTGGGGGCCTGTAGACCGATTGAAGATGTCCTTGCCGATATAAGGACCCTTCTGGCGGGACCGGACGCATGAGCGGGATCCCCTCGATACGCGCCTTGATCCGTGAGGCACCGACGCGGCAGGCCGCCCAGGCCTTGCTGCTCTGCCTTCACGACCTATGGGCATTTGCCAGGGACAAGGGCGATCTGGCGTTGGAGGCCCATGTGGAGGCGACGCTCTCCGATTCCCTGTTCCTACGCCATCAGGCTGTATGCGATCTGCCCTGGCTGCTCACGCCACTGGTGGATTTCGCTCGGCGGCTGACCTTGGGCTCCAGCAACGCCAAACAGGCCCGGCGCCTGTTGCTGGCCTATCGGGAGACCGAGCGGCGCGCCCTGGAGCAAATCTTGCGGCAGTCGTCGCTGGTCTGGCCGCTGGGGCTTTGCCTGTGGCTCACCGGTCTGGCGATGCTGGGTGAGACGGGCATCACGGCGCTGGCCTGGTGGGGGGCCTCGCTGGCCGCTGCGGGCGTGGTGGCGGGACTCTGGCGGGTCCGTATTCGCGCTATTGTTGATCAGCGTCTTGGAATTCTCGATGCCATGATCGAGGGCTGCCTGTCCTATCTGAACGGCTACGTGCCCCGTGTCTGCGCCGAGAATACCCGCTCCGTCCTGCCGCCGGCCCTGAGGCCGAGCTTCTTCGACCTGGACGAGGCCCTTGGCGTGAACAGCACGTCCATCGCCGCCATTGGCACGATCGCCGCCCGGAGTAAGGTACTCGATCTGCTTGGGGCCAAGGCCGATTCCGGGGAACCTGCCGTCGGAACCAAGGAAGAAGAAGACCTGCTGGCCCTGTGGAAGCGGATGAACGGCGAGGAAAAGACATGATGCCGGACAGCCCCTGGTCCCAGGACGCCTTCCTGACCACCCTGGCCTTCGCCGCCGAGCGGCATGGCGACCAGAAGACGCCAGCCGGATTACCTTACGTCACCCATCTGGCGTCGGTGGCCCAGGAGGTGATGGCCGCCCTGGCCGCGGAGCCCGGACGCAATGGCACCCTGGCGGTGACGTCCGCCCTGCTCCATGACGTGATCGAGGATACCGCCACCAGCCCCGAAATGGTGGGAGAGCGGTTCGGCCCCGATATTCTGGCGGCGGTCATGGCCTTGACCAAGAATGCCGACCTTCCCAAGGAACGGCGCATGCCCGACAGCTTGGAACGCATCCGGGATCAGCCGCCGGAAGTCTGGATGGTCAAGCTGGCCGATCGCATCGTCAACCTCGGCCCGCCGCCCTCCCACTGGACTCGGGACAAGATAGCGGCCTACCGGGCCGAGGCGGAGACCATCCTGTCCGCCTTGCGCGATGCCAGCCCGGTTCTCGCTCGTCGACTGGAACTGCGCATCACCGGATACTGCATCCATCTGAAATGAACCCCATCGTGTCGGCTCTCGGCCGTTCCCACCGTATTTAGGGCGATTTTAGCGCTGTACGGTTGGCCGCCATCATTTATAGGTCGCGGGCGGCGTTTAAAGGCTGGGTCGACTTCGTGGTGATCGCGACTTTCGCGCTGACAGGGTGGTTTGCCTTCGTCCAACCGCCACAGACCGTAACAAGCCAATGGCGGGATTTTCCGCCGCCGATTGATCGCCGTTTTTCCCTTTTCCCACCGGATAGCCCCCGCTCCTGTGCAGCTACCTGTCGTGCGGGAGCGACTGATTGATGCCAACCAGGGCTATGGCATCGGCGAGAGCGACCGAGCCAAAGGATGGGCGGAAATGAGAGCATGCCTGAAAGCCTGGCACCGGGAGGGAAGGCTAGAACGGTGGGGGTGCAGGTGATTGGCACCCCGCCCATTTAAACTCTATCCGTGATAGTACTTTTGCAAAATAACACCAGCCAGAACACCTAATGCCAGGGCTGGCAGTACTGCCGAGGCCAGAATTACCCAATCTACCGTGACCGGCCCCGGAACCTCAATGCGATTAACCCTGACAGGCCCAGGTACCTCGACGCGCACAACCCGGACAGACGGTGGATCTTGCGGCCAAGGCGCACCTGCCCGCAACTTAGCCGCTAGATCAAGCACGCGCATGCGCATCGACGACGGCACCCGTACAAGTACCTCTACAATCCCTGCCGCCCGCTGCTTAGCCCGGTACGACTCAACCCGCTCCCGATTACTCTTAGCCATACCGCATGGGTCCGTTACTAGATACGCTTATAGCTACATAGGCCGAAGCCGAACCGTTACAAGGAACGTAAATACACATGACGCGTACAAAATAATATAGACCGACATATCGACGTAAAATGGGACATAGAAAACAGGCCGCCACTCCATGCGCTTCATCACACTCTGACTCTTCACCGACGGGTGCTGAGCACTTGATATCGTGTCGTGTATAATGGTGCTGTAACGCGATTCGGCGAGCACGCGTTGTTCATAACGGGCCGCAGAATTAGTCCCAGTAACGTAAGGAGGATCCGTCGGCGTCAACGCGCCATCTTGACCATGGAATGTTTCAGGATCGACGAAAGCGGCTACACAGGGTTTGATCTGCTCAACCCTCAGCAGCGTCTCCAGGGTGCGGCAGCGATCGCGATCAGCGACGAGGACGCCGGCCGCCTGATCAAGGAACACTTTCCCCGCTGCAAAGCTTCAGAGTTGAAATACCGGGCTCTGTCGCGGCGACCTAGCAGCCGACCTCATCTCTTGGAGCTACTGCGCGATCTGCTGCAGAGCTTCAAGTGCGTCACCCACGTCTTGGACAAGCGCTACATGCTGATCCTGATGTTCTGCGACTACGCCGTGGAGCCCTGGTACTATGAACGCGGCGTCAACTTCTACGCCGACGGCCAGAACTAGCCGCCTGCAATTTATCCCGAGTCGCGCCGCTGGCGATCAGGTCTTCGGCCAATAGGAATTTGCGCTGGTTCTGACCGCTTGCTTCGGAATCCTCCCGCAGCATGTCCATGAACTCTTGGGGCTTATCGACGAGCGCAGCTATGCCGAAGGCATTCTCTATCAACGCCCGCGTCAGTGTGCGCCCCTCGGCCACCATGCCCCGCTCGGTCAACATGATCACCCCCTGGTACATCCCGCACGACCGCAGCAGCACCCGTACGGCCACGGCCTCGGGAGCCATCGACGAGGTCTTCACCGAATTGACTGCCCAAGTGGCGAGACGCATCAGCGTCACGTTGACTTCGTCGGCGAGTTGGAACCAGTCGGCGTTTTCCATTCGGTAAACCGGAATGGTGCTCGCCCCCCTCTCGCCGAGGAAACCACGTTCGCTGTCGTCATCCTGTTCTGCCATCCCATCCCCCTTTGCCCGAACGTGGTGATGGTGACAGCCCTCGCCAGACGATGCACCAAGTCTATCTGGGGCAGACCCTTGCGGGATATCGGCGCATCAGAAATTGCGCGGCGGCTGGGCATCGGGCGGGCATCTGTCTATAGGGTACTGGCGGAGGCCGGGTGAGCATTTACGGTTCGACCACAACCATTTACAAAGGACTATTCGCCAATCTCTCGGAGAAGGGTTGTGCCCGCTATGTCACGGCCTGGCCAAGACTCTGCGACCAACACATGGCCTCAAGCGTACCGCCTGGCTCACCTTGGCGGTGGTATGCGAGCCAGCAACCTCCCCGGCGCCGAGGTGGAATTCCTTCCGCGATTATCCCGCACGCCCAAAGGGTTTTCGCTGGCTCAGTATGCTCATCTTCACGGTGCCCTCGTGCAGGGCGGTCTCCCTTGGCGCCCCATGCTGACGGAAACGCTGCTTGCCGAAATCTTGGCCCAAGAGCCCAGCTGCCATCAAACCAAGGACCACCGTGTCCTGAAGGTTCATGCACGTCTCCTTGCCGTTGCCAATGATCCCCGTGGTCAGCTCGAGCCCGAGGCCGCGGCTACGTCCGGCCGTTATCCCCTGCGGGCTGACCTGATTGTCTGGCATGCCAATGGTGTATCCGAGTCTTACGAGTGTGGTGCCACGGACGGCCGTTCGATCATTGAGCAGTTGCAGGACGGACAGGTCCGCGTGACCATTTTGCCCTTCGCCGGGCTGAGCATGCCGTTCATCCACGGGTACGCCTTCCGGCTGAGCGAGAATCCTCCCCCTCGCCCATCGACCGTAGAAGACGGTATGCGGGCATGGGCAGAGATCCTTGCCGCGCGTCCCTCCCTGCCGCTTCCGTTCCGTCTCTCAATGTCGATTTGATCGGAGGAAGCCATGTATTCACTCGACACGAACCCGGTCACCGTCGGCTACCTCAAAACCGCGCAGGATAGCCTCGGCCTCAATGCGGCAGGCATGTCCTGGCTTTTGGGTACAAGCTCGGCGAAATGGAGTTCAATTCAGCGCAATATTCGCCTCTCGCGGTTGCTGCCGCCTCTGGCAATAAGCGCGATCTTCGCCGTTGTATCCACACCTATACCGAGTCTGAGGGTGTTCGCTGCTTGGCCATCATCCAGGCGCAGAAGGGTATGTCCTATCGCCCGGACTTCGAAGACCGGATGTGTATGGCCGAACTCCCCCATTACGCCAGCAAGATGGCGTTTTACCATGATTGCGGGGAGCCAATTCGGGCGCGGTTCGAGCCGAAGTATGCGAAGCCCGCCTACACCCCGGAGACCAATCCGTTCGTCATGCCGGAGGGGGGCATCGACTTCGGTTTTGGAAACTGGGTCGGCTTACCGAAACCAGCCAACAACCCACAGATCGTTGATTACCGCCCGATCTGTTCCTTCGGTATTCTCCGTCGCGCCCAGCAGATCATGGTGCGCGACATGCTGGAGGCCATCCTTGGTACCAACCATCTCGATTTCAACCAGGCGGGGCGTGGTGCTCGCGCCGCCATTGCCAAGATCACGTCGCTGATCGCCACCGGAGACTTCTCCCACGTGGTGGTCTCCGACATCTCCAATTGCTTCGGGTCCTTGAAGCATGATGGCGTGAAGGCCATGCTCCCCCTACCGGGGAGTGTTGTTGATCACGTTGTCCTTACCTCGGAAGACGCTCCGATTCACTTCGTAGCCATTCCAGAGGGTATGTCAGTAGAGTATGCGAAGAAGAAGGCCCGGCAGGGCATTCCGCAAGGTTCGCTGGTCTCCCCGTTTGTTGCACGCACGCTTCTGGACCCGACGCTGAGGGCTTCGGCCCTCGGCGGCGAGATGGTCGTCCTGGTGGACGACTTGCTCGCTCTGGCGGGCAGCTATGGGGAGGCTTCAGCGATCAAGAACACCTTGCAATGTGAAATGGCAAACCACCCTGCCGGCCCCTTCGCGCTGAAACATGTTTGCATCACGCCGATCACCGAGTGGTCCGGCTTTTTGGGCTATCGTATCGGGGCCGTCGTCACCAACGATCAGGTATTGGTCGTCGCCGCTCCGTCAAATAAGTCGCTGGCCAAGTTCGCAAGCAAGTTGGAACACATGGCACTCGCGGGTGCGACCGATGAACAGATATACCGCGCCATAGTTGATTGGGGTCGAAGCTGGGACTGGACCATGGCGAACGAACACGCTCGGTCAGATTTCGAAAATGCCGTGATCGGAACCATCATCAACAGCGCGTCAGATCGGCTCGAAGCTGCGCAGCTGGCACTGGCCCATGTGTTGAAATAGCGGTGCTATGCCAATAGGGGCCTGTCGAGGCGGCCACCAGCACGGAGCAACCGCCTCCTCGCGGCTCACCGCAATGACCGCATTTATTATATATTGCGGTCGTCCAACGAGGTCCCGTCTACCGGCTCTGCCTGACCCGATTGGGTCATTCGGCGAGACAGCACCTCACACGGGCCGCACTATCAACCCCAGGCAATCCGCAGTCATCTGCAAACAGATTACAGCAACTTTTAAGCAAGCAAAGCGGCTTGTGTCCTAGATCGAACCGACAGAGCCTTTAGAATGCTTGTAACATGAAGCTTCACAGTGCCCTCAGCCAGACCAAGATCTGTGGCTATTTCCCGGTTCGACTTTCCAGTTTTTAATTGGCTGAGAATCTCACGTTGCCTCGGAGTGAGGTGAGTAATATTCGGCACCTCAAATGAGGCAGTAACCAGCTGATTAGCGGGATCGGCATACTCCGCAGGAAGGTAAATGCCGCCAGCCAAAACCAAGTTTAGCGCCGCCAGAAAAACTTGGCTAGATGATGCTTTTGTGATGAAGCCCGACGCTCCGAGGTCGATAGCAAGATTGACGGCGGACCGGTCAGCGACGTCAGAAACGATTACGATGTGCGCTGGCGACGGAAGCAAATGACGCAATTTCCTTAGACATTCAGGCCAAGGCCCACCGGACATTGTCAGATCGAGCAGAGCCAAGTCGATGCCCGATTCACGCTCTCCCGCCTCAACGACTTCTGCGAAACTGCTCGCTTCCACAATTTGCGAAGCTTCCGCGTACAGGGTGAGGATGTGACGCAGACCCTCGCGAAACAACTGGTGATCATCGGCAATAAGGATCTTCATTGGAAATGCCAAGCCCACTTTTCACGCCGTTGGCTATATGAGAGCCACGCCCAAAGTGTGCTTCGATTCCGTCTGGAATGCACCCGATAATGCAGATCCACTTGAAATTCGGGCACACACTATAAACACGCAGTTCTATCATTTGGCGTGTCAACGGGTCTGGATAAGGACCTCATCGATCTTGGTGAAGCCGCTGCCGACTCCCAGTTGAGACAGATGGACGGTTACCGAGCCATAACCATCAATCTTCGCCAGCCGCACCATGGTTCCCGACTTCGGGACGTCGATGATGCTGTCCACCGACCAAACCGTCCGGCTCCGACCGTCACTCTGATAAAGATCGCCAAGGGCAACAGCTTTCATGATCCACTCCCCTTGGGAGCGTTTCATTGCATACTGACGACGGTCTGATCAAGTGACAGATTGAAACCAAGATTATGGGATCAGCCCAACCTGGGGGCATAGCGGTCACTTGCTGCGCGGCTGCCAACGGGCTCACCGCGCGTCTTGTCTGCCAGTATCAATTGCTTGACTGCTCTTGGAGATAGAGCACAATTCCTTCAGGGGAGCAGTTTCGCCAATTCGGCCCCCCGCGAGGCCGACCGGGCCGCCTTCGACAGCCACCCGGTCGGCCATCTGCATTTTGGAACACTCATGCGTCACTTTGGTCTATCTGCGCCTCCGCCAATTCGCCGCCGCTCCAAGCCATGGTTTGCGTGGCTGGCTGTGATGGCTGCTATTGCGGGGGTGGTAGCAGTCTGGGTCCGATAGCGACACTGACCCGGCATAGCGGGCGTTCCCGCTGACTGGCGGTTGCCGGGGCACTGCGGTCGCCTGCCGCGCCGGGGCCGACCGGCTCAGGTTGACCGATTCTGTTGAAAAACTCGGCCTTGCCCGTTAGGCGAGCCTATGATTCAATCGAGTAGAGTAAAACTACTGGATCATGCATCATGATGGGCGAGCGAACGGTGATGCAGGAGGCGCTGTTCTACAGCTTCAATCTGGAACAACATGTCCCTGCCGATCATATGCTGCGGTCGATTGACCGCTTCGTCGACCTTTCGGGTTTACGGGCTCATCTCCAGCCGTTTTACAGTTCGATGGGACGGCCATCGATCGATCCAGAATTGATGGTCCGGATGTTGATCGTCGGCTATTGCCAGGGCATTCGGTCAGAGCGGCGGCTGTGCGAGGAGGTCCATCTCAACCTGGCGTATCGTTGGTTCTGTCGGCTCGGCCTTGAAGGACAGGTGCCCGACCATTCGACCTTCTCGAAGAACCGCCACGGACGTTTCCGCGACAGCGATCTGTTGCGTCATCTCTTCGAGCAAAGCGTCCAGCGCTGCATGGAGGAGGGACTGGTTGGCGGCGAGGCTTTCGCGGTCGATGCCAGCTTGATCAAGGCCGACGCCAGCCGACAGAAGGGTGTCGAAGGATCACGAGGGCTGCCGCCCGAAGCGACCAGCCGCGCCATTGATGAATATCTTTCTGTGCTCGACGATGCCGCTTTCGGTGCCGCCAGTGAGGTGACGCCGAAGTTTGTCTCACCGGCGGACCCGGCGGCGCGCTGGACCGCCGCCCATGGAGGGCAAGCCTTCTTTGCCTACTCCACCAACTACCTGATTGATCTCGACCATGCGGTCATCGTCGATGTCGAGGCCTCGACGGCGGTGCGGCAGGCCGAGGTGTCGGCGGCCAAGACCATGATCGAGCGGGCCGACGAACGGTTTGATCTCTACCCGGAACGCTTGGCCGCCGACACGGCCTACGGCTCGGCGGAAACGCTCCAATGGCTGGTGCATGACCGGGGAATCGAGCCGCATATCCCCGTCTTCGACAGGTCCGACCGCAAAGACGGGACCTTCTCGCGGGCCGACTTCGCCTATGACCGGGAAAGCGATACCTACACCTGCCCGGCCGGAAAGGAACTCCGAAAGTTCCATCGCTCGTTCACGACGCCGCGCTCCGGGGTGACGAAGGCCAATACGATGAAGTACCGAGCCAGCAAACGCGACTGTGACGCTTGCCCGATGAAACCCCGTTGTTGCCCAAACATGCCCTCACGCTACGTGCCCCGCAGCGTCCATGAGGGGGCCCGCGATCTGGCTCGCGACATCGCCAAGACTGAGGCCTATGCCGAATCACGCTGCCTGCGGAAGAAGGTCGAGATGCTGTTCGCTCACCTCAAACGCATCCTCAAACTTGATCGATTACGGTTGCGGGGGCCGTGCGGGGCCAAGGACGAATTCCTCCTCGCCGCCACCGCCCAGAACCTCAGGAAACTCGCAAAGCTCATCCCGATGCCGCAGCCAGCACCAGCGATTTGATCGGGGGGGCGTTCGTCTTCACTTCAGCGTCATTCATCTGGCCAACTCACCCCGCCCCAACCAGCGGGTTTTTCAACAGAATCGACCCAAAAGGGCCGTTCGTAACGCCCTTCTCTGGCGCTGGGAAAGGCTTTATCTGCAACCTTCCTCGTGGCGCCTCACTGATCACTCCCGCGGCACTGTACCCGGTTTCTGACCAGTGATTTGGCAATGCGCAATAGAGGTCTATAAATTGGGTCGAATCCAGTTGAAGGCCGGGCTACATTTACGCTGGATATGAATTTGGATGGAAAGCAGATGAGAGGGGAAAATGCAGACGTGGATCGGCGGCTGACGGCATCGTTGGTCGCCTTGGCAGTCTCTATCCCCGTGATCATTTCCCTGGCGCAGGGGATCGGCCGCCCCTACACGCTTACACCGGATGCAGACATCATTTATGTGGGCGAAGTGCTGCGTTCTTTCGACGGCCGCCCATATTTCTATAGCGACCATCCCGGTTATACCTACACACTTGCTCTCTCCGTCTGGCTTAAGCTGCTCTCGCTGCTTCATCTGATCCCCAAACCGGGTCTGGCCGAGGCTGTTGCCGCCCCATCCATCGATTCCTACATGCAGGCCATGGTTTGGGCCGGGCGCTGGCTGTCCGCCCTGATGGCGTCCGCTTTGGTGGCTGCGTCAGCCTGGCTGGTCAGGCTGGGTGGCGCCCCGCCTTTGGTGGCGGCGCTGTTTGCCCTCCTGCTGGCCTGTTCCGGCGGAATTGCCGTCCAGGCGATTATTTTGCGGGCCGAGCTGATGTCGGCCGGCTTCACTTTTCTGGCCTACTGCTCCATGGCGGTGGCGGCACGGCACGGTGGATGGCGGGGGCCGATTTGGCTTGGGCTTGCCGGTTTTCTGGCGATGCTGGCCATGGAGGCCAAGGTCCAGGCGATGATTCCCTTACTGGCCCTGCCGCCGCTGGCTGTCGTGCTTGACGGGCTTAAGCGGCCGTTGCTGCCGGGGCGCGATGACTGGCGCACCTTACCGCTGGTGCTGGTGGCTTTGGCCCTGTGCATGCCGCTGGCGGTGATCGTGCCGTTTTCCATGGCCGATTTTGATGAGACCCGGCCGTATGGCTTCTATCAGTTGCTCATTGCTGCCTGGGTTTTGGCGGGAATGGCGATCTATGCCCAGCTCAACCGGGTGCGGGTACGCGGGGTGATGCTGGCGGTGTTGGCTCTGGCCGCCGGAATGGCTCTTGGTCTCGACGTCTTGTTCCTGCGCCATTCCCACCGGGTCATGGATGCGGTGATCAATCCCCTCGAACACATGCGGGCTTTCGCTGGCGGCGGCGCCCAAGGGGGACTGCTCCAGAGCCTCGCCGGCACCATACCCGCCATGGTCATGGGGATGGTGAGGATCGCCTACCTGCCTTTGCGGCTTATGGAACTGGCGGCACTGGCCGGAGCGACGATGCTTTGGCGCGGCGGCGACGGCCGGGCCGCCCTGCAATCCGTCATGCTTGTCGGTGTTGCCTTGGCGGTTGAGATCGTGTTCGGGCTGCGCGGCATGCCGCCCTGGTACCTGATCTATATCGAGCCCTGGGTGCTGGCCGCCCTGCTAACCCCTCTCTCCCGGCTGCTATCGGCCGGCGGTCGGTTCAGACGTCCCGTTTTCTGGGCCGTGGCGGTGTTCCTGGTATGGACGGGGGCGCGCGCGCTGTCCCCCGATGTGGTGCCGGCTCAGCCCATCGCCAACGTCTGCGCCCAGGCCAACACCTATCTGGAGCCGGAATTGGCCATCCGCTTCGGCCCGACCTGCCGGAATTAGTTGGCGCAGCCCTCAGCCAGGAGCGGGCGCAATTCGCGCATATAGGGTTTGAGGGTGGGGGTGGCCTCGGCCACCAGCCGGCGCAATTCCTGCTGGCGCTCCGGGGTCAGTTCCTCGGTGGCGGCCTGGCGCAGGCCCGTCTCCACCTGAGCGATGGCGGCTCGGCCCAGTTTCAGCCCAGCCTTGCGCAGGGGCTCGCGCACCGCATAGGCGAAGGAAAAGGCGGCAACGGCGATGATGAGACTGGCGGCACCCGCGACGATGGCGGCCTTGAGGGCGAATCGGCGCAAATCGCGCTCGGACGCCGAAGCCGGACCTGTCGGCTGGGGCAGATCGCCCAGGGCTCCCACCCGACGGTGGCGCTCGATCAGATCGGCTTTTTCGGCCTCAAGCGCGGCCCAGGCGGCGTCAAGGCTGTCACCCTCGGCCACCAGGGAGAGGGCGGGAATGCGCAAGACGAAGCCGCCTGCGGCACCACGGCCCAGAATCACGGGATAATCGGTCACGCTTGCCCTCCCCTTAACTCCCGCCACAGGCACTTGATGAAGCGCAGGCCGGTGGGAATGGACTGGGCCTGGGTCTCCCCCGCCAGCCGCTGGCCCTCGACGGTGGGAAACTCGGCGATCCGCAATTGGGCCTTCAGGGCCCGCATGGTCATCTGATACTCGATCGTGTAGTCGGTGGCGTCCAGCTTGAGAGTCCGGGCGGCCTCGCGGGTGATGGCGCGGTAGCCGTTGATGGAATCGCTGATATAGGGGCCGCTGCGGCGGAAACCGAGATTGGCCATCAGGTTGAAGGCGTTGTTGGCCCATTTGCGCAGTTTGAGCAACTGGCCGTCTTCCTCGTTGACCGCGCCCTTCATCATCCGTGAGGCGATCACCAGTTGGTTGCCCGCCTCCAGCAGGGGGCGGAAGCGGGGCAGGTCCGCCACGGCCTCGTTGCCGTCGGGCGAAAAGAAGATGAAGGCATCGGCCTCGATCTCGCGGAAGGCGACGTGGAAGGCCTCGCCTCGCCCACGGCGGCTTTGGCCGACCACCTTGATGCCCCGGCTTTGCAGCAGTTCCACCGAGCCGTCGGTTGACCCTCCGTCCACCGCCGCCAGCAGATCGAAGCCGGCATCGGGGCTGGGGCTGGGCAGGGTGGGCAGAACCAGTTCCAGACAGGGCCGCTCGTTGCGGACCAGCAAAATCAGGGCGATCTTCATTGGCTGAGATACCAGTCGATGGTTTTGGCCATGCCCTCGGCCAGACCGACCCGGGCGGTAAAGCCCAGCAGTCGTTCGGCCTTGGTGGTGTCGCAATGGCGCCGGGGTTGGCCGGTGGGGGCGGAGGTGTCGAATTCGAGGCGGAGCGGCCGGCCGGTGCGCTCGGCGACCTGCCCGGCGATCAGGCCGGCCAATTCGCCGATGGTGGTTTCCTCGTTGGCGCCGATATTGATCGGATCGGCCTTGGCATGGCGGGCGGCGACCTCGATCAGGCCGCGGGCAAAATCGTCCACATAGACGAAGGAGCGGCTGGCCTTGCCGTCACCCCAGACCTTGACCACTCCATCTCTGGCCTCGACGGCCTTGCGGATCAGGGCCGGGATCACGTGTGAGCGCTCTGGATCAAAGGTATCGCGGGGGCCGTAGGCGTTGTAGGGCCGCCCGATGGCCACCGACATGCCGTATTCGCTGGCATATTGCGCGCCTAGAAATTCCAGCATGCGCTTGGACCAGCCATAGCCGCCGTTGGTGGGCTCGGGCTCGTCCTTGAAGCCCTCCTCTTCGGGAGTGGGAACCGAGCAATAGCGCGGATAGACGCAGGCCGAACTGCAGACCAGCACCCGCTCCACCGCCAGGTCGCGGCAGGCGGCCAGGACCGACAGACCCATGCGCATATTGGCGTCGAAGATGGAGGCGGGATGGGCCATGTTGTAGGCAAGGCCGGCCACATCGGCGGCCAGATGCATCACCACCTGGGCGCCGTCCAGGGCGGCGCGGCAACTCTGCTGATCGGTAAGATCGGCCCTGCGGATTTCGACTCCGGTGCCCGAATGCGTCGCATATCCGCCGCTGGACCGGCAGGGCACGATCACCCGCGCGCCCAGCGCCAGCAATTGCTCGACCACATGGCTGCCGATAAACCCGGAACCGCCGGTCACCGCCACGCGCTTGCCGGCAAAGAAGGCTTTGGTGTCGGGATGAAAGCCATGGGCACCGACGCCGCTCCGGTAGCCGGTCATGGCACCAAACGTCCCACCAGCCCGTGGGCGGCGAGGTCGGACTCCACCATCATGCGGACCAGCTCCTTGAAATCCACCTTGGGGCACCAGCCCAGTTTGCTCCTGGCTTTGGCGGCATCGCCGATCAGCAGATCCACCTCGGTGGGACGGAAATAGCGGGAATCGATCTCCACGTAATCCTGCCAGTCGAGTCCGGCCAGCCCGAAGGCCTCGGCCAGGAAGTCCTTGACCGACCAGGTCTCGCCGGTAGCGATGACGTAGTCGTCGGGCTGCTCTTGCTGCAGCATCAGCCACATGGCCTCGACGTAATCGCCGGCGAAGCCCCAGTCGCGCTTGGCGTCCAGATTGCCGAGATAAAGTTTGGCATCCAATCCGGCCAGGATGCGGGCCAGTCCGCGGGTGATCTTGCGGGTGACGAAGGTCTCGCCCCGCCGGGGGCTTTCGTGATTGAACAAGATGCCGCTGGAGGCGTGCAGGCCATAGGCTTCGCGGTAATTGGCGACGATGGAATGGGCGAAGACCTTGGCACAGGCATAGGGGCTTTGGGGATTGAACGGCGTGGCCTCGGTCTGTGGGGTCTGCAAGACCTTGCCGAACATCTCGGAACTGGAGGCCTGATAGAACCTGACACTCCCCTCGATGCCCACGTTACGGATGGCTTCCAGCAGGCGGATGGTGCCCATGGCCACCACGTCGGCGGTGTAGACCGGCTGATCGAACGACACCCGGACATGACTTTGCGCGCCCAGATTGTAAATCTCGTCGGGGACGACCCGGTCGATGAGCCGCTCCAGCGACAGATCCTCGGTCAGATCGCCATAGGACAGATGCAGCCGGGGCGCCGGGCAGTGGATGTCTTCGAAGATATGGGCGATGCGGCCGGTATTGAACGAGGAGGACCGGCGGATGATCCCGTGGACCTCATAACCCTTGGCCAGCAGCAACTCGGCCAGATAGGAGCCGTCTTGGCCGGTGATACCGGTGATCAGCGCTTTTTTCACGACTGGAAGTACCTGCGGACGGCATCGACGACAAAGGCAATATCGTCTTCACCATAGCCGGGATGCATGCCGAAATACAGCCCGCACGCCATGATGCGGTCGGCCCCGTCAAGGGATCCGGCGATGCGGTGGCGCACATGGGCCATGGCCGGCTGGCGGGCCATGTTGCCGCAGATGATGGGGCGGATCTCGATGCCGGCAGCATCCAGATGGGCGGCCAAGGCATCGCGGGCGGCCGGGTCGCGGCACAGCAGGGGAAAGCCGAAAAAGGCGGGATCGGCACCGGGGGTGACCTCCATGACCGAAATATCGCCGGCAGCGATCAGGGGCGCCAATCCTTCGATCAGCGCCAAGGTGGCGCGACGCCGCTCGGCGTTGAAGCCTTCCAGCTTGCGCAATTGGTGCAGGCCGAAAGCGCCGTTGATTTCGCTGGGTCTGAGGTTGAAGCCGGTATTGACGAAGGTGAAGCGTTCGGCCAGACCGCCGCTGCCTGTCCCCCACCGCGCCTTGTCCGCCAGATCGCGGGTCCAGCCATGGGCGCGCAGACAGCGCAACAGATCGGCCAGGGCATCGTCATCCGTCACCACCATGCCGCCTTCGATGGTGGTGATGTGGTGGGAGAAAAAGAAGCTGTAGGTGCCCATCAGCCCAAAGCGACCGGCGAGGGTGCCGCCATGGCGGGTACCCAGCGCCTCGCAGGTATCCTCCATCATGATCAGGCCGTGGCGGTCGCACAACTCGGTCAGCGCCGGCATGTAGCAGGCATTGCCCAGGGCATGGACGGGGCACAGCGCCACGGTGTCGGGACCGATGGCGGCTTCCACCGCCTCCGGCCTCATCTGCAGAGTCTTGGGGCAGCAATCCACCAGGACGGGCACGCCGCCGGCCTGGACGATAGGCCACAGCGTGGTGGACCAAGTCACCGCCGGCACGATCACCTCGGCGCCGGGACGCCAAGCCCGCTTGCCCGGCGGCGGCTGGAACAGAACGTTGGCGATCGCGAACCAAGCCAGAAGATTGGCCGATGAACCGGAATTGACGAAGATGGCGTGGCGGGCGCCGGAATAGGCGGCGAAGGCCTGTTCAAAGGCGAGACACTTGGCTCCCATGGTCACCCGTGTCGAGCGAAGGCTTTCCATGACCTCGGCAATTTCATCCTCGCCGTAGGTGGGCTCGGAAAGTTTGATACGCATGGAGTTTTCCTAAGCTGGGGGCGGGCCCATCGCTCTCATAGGTCGCAGGGCACTGTCAAGCCGGAGAATGCCCATATAGCCATCAACTAATAACTTAACATCCCGCCAACCCGCCCCATCTATTTTAACATCGTTCTGCCACGCTTAAAGCCTGCGCGTCGCAGCGACGCTTTGGAGACTTAGTTGAATAAATGGAGGCTTGGCCGCAAAGGCGAGTCTTCAGACTTGCGAATTACTCAACGTCTCTTCTTGGCACAACGGGGCCATAGCAGACGCTCTCCCTGAACGGCGGCTGTCGTTAGGCTAAGCGGTCGTCCACCTGCGTCAAGTCGGCGCTAGCCGCGACGCTCCAGCACGATCCCGTCAGGGCCGATCACTCCACCAAGGTCGGCGGCATCTCGCCCAAACCGTTCGCTCGGTAGCAGCGCAAGATGAAGACGTTGCGCATCATCTCTACGGGCATCCTCCGCTCCATTGTCAATAATTTGTGTTGTCATTCGTGGCTACCTACGATATATTGTGTGTAGTCAAGGCCCAAGGAGGGGCAGGCGGCGTAGTGCTGGTCTGCCCTTTTGCTTTTGACCTCAGCGCCGTCTGCCTCCTGGTCCGCAACAGCGAAAGGAGTCGCGAAGATGGCACTCACAGTCAACTACAAGCCGAAGATGGCCCCGGCGAATGATGAGGTGGTGCCAACTGTTCCGCCCCAGGTATTGACTGTCAAGGATGCCTTGGCCAAGGCCATCGCATTCTCGGGACAGACCGGCACGGATCAGATCACGGCGTTTCTCATCGAGATCGTGGCCGCTAATTTCAATGAAATCGAGTTGGAGAAGGTGATCGGTGAGATCGCGAATGCCACAGGATTGGGAAAGAGGGCGCTTCGCAACGGGTTGAAGCAGTTGAAGCATCAGGTGCTCGGATCTAACCCTGATCCGGCACTCGTCCTGGCCAGGGTCGTCCTGGAAAAAGTTTACCACGGCGTAAACCTCCGCGTGAGTGATGACGGCACCTTTTTGCATTACACGGGCACCCATTGGGAGGAGACGTCTCCCCGGCTGGTCCGCCACCATCTGCTCACCGAACTGAGCGCCAACGGGTACGAGACCCTGTTTGGGTGGAATATTGCAGTGCTCGCGGAATAGTGGCTCAAAGAATCGCTACCCACCACTACGCTGGGCCTGAATCTGGACAAAATGGAGTCAACTGTCTGACGATTCAGGCCCCCGCAACCAAATTAGCCCGTAACTTCAATGAGTTACGGGCTTTTTGATTCTCGGCCCCGTGTCCGTGAAAATCTGTGTCCGTACCGTGTCCGTAAAAATTGGCGGCCGCAGGCGCCGACCTGGCGCCCCCTGTCGTCTTTTGACGCGTCATGGCAACGACCATGATGCTCGGGCCCAAGCCGCCCATCAGCAGGCCTCCAACTCTGCCGACATCGATCCGGGCAACAGCAGGGCCAGCACCTCGGCGCCACTCAACGTCTCGACCTCAATCAACCGATCGACAATTCGGTCCAGTGAACCCGAGTGGGCAGTGATCAAAGCCTTGGCTGCGCCATAGGCCCTGTCAAGACGCGCTTCGACCTGGCGGCCGATGTCGGGCCGACGCGAGAGAAGGATGTCGATTGTGTCGGGAGACGGCATGCCAGACCATATCGGCGTCGTTGCCCCACCCAAACCCAAGGCCGTAATCGCCGATGTTGCCATCAACGTGGCCTTGGCCAAATCACTCTCGGCGGTACCTCCGGATCCACTTGAAGCCGCGCCAAGCATAATTTCCTCGGCGGCCCGGCCCGCCAACAGGATCGTAATCAACTCATCGATATCGGCGGATGTAGCCAGGTCGAGTTCAGGCCGCAGGCTGATCACGCCTCCGCCTGTAGAGGAAGTCTGTCTGATGCTGACATGGCACAATGTCTTGGGATTGAGGACGGCAATGGCAATGGCGTGACCGGCCTCGTGGATAGCACAACGGCGAAGGATTGAGGGGCACACCTCAGGGGCATTACCGCGGATTTCGGCGATGATATCCTCCATGAGCATGGTCCGGGCTCCTTGTCGACCACGACGTTTGGCACCGCGGACCCAGCGAGCCACATCAGCACCCGTACCGCCGAGGGCCAGTTTGGCGGCGGCCGACAAGTCTTCCCCGGAAAGATCATCGCCAAGGTGATGGCGCAAGATTTTGGTCAGGCCACTCTCGTCGGGTAGCCCGATCGTAATGTGACGATCCAGGCGGCCGGAACGAGTAATAGCCCGGTCGATCCTGTCGGGGTTATTGGTGGCGCCCACTAGAATGATTCCTTCTCGTCCAGAAGCTCCGTCAACCAACTCAAGAAACGAATTGACGACCTGGGTCCAGTAGTCGCTGTACTCATTATTGAATTTCGATCGATCGCCAAAGCCATCGATTTCGTCGACAAGAAGGATCGCCGGGGCTGCCGCCCGGGCTTGATCAAATGTTCGTCGCATAGCCTTAAGGAGGTCGCCAAGGTGGCCTGCCGCCTGCCATTCACCAAGACTGGAGGCAATCAGCGGCGTTCCGCAACTACCGGCGAGAGCCCTGGCAAAGGTCGTCTTGCCGCACCCAGGCGGGCCAGACAGCAACACCCCACGATCCACCTCGGACCAAGACAAAGTGCCGTCGCGATACTCGGCGAGGTCTTTGGCCAAGGAAAATCCCCAGGTCACGGCCTCATGCATCCCGCCCAGGTCGGCAAGTGTGATATCGGGCACAACCTGCCGCTTGGCGATCATGGCGACGAGACGGCGGATCGCGCTGTCGGCGTCCTGGCCAGCTCGCACCGCCAGCCTGAGATCATCGGGAGAAATCTTGGCGGTGATTGAATTCGCGATAACCTCGCTGGGGGCTGTACCCGTGATCTCCTCAATCACATTGGCCAGTTGCTGGCCATCGATTGGCTTCAGTGTGATTGTCGCATCCGCAGCAGCCAGAAGGGCGGCTGGAAGACTTGTCTCAGGATCAGGGGCAAAGCCGACAGCGGTGCCCCCATGGCCGAGGGCAAGGGCGACAATGGCCGCTCCATCCGCCGTCTTTCTTGCATCTGCCGCGTCCTCTCGAACGAATGCAATATGGAGCTGCTCAGCGGGATCACGCCACCGCAATGAAGTGAAGGTATCGCCATTTTCCGCGATTTGGCCGTCTCGCATCATAAGGAACGCCCAGGCCCTTTGGACTGGCTTGGCCCAAAGGGGAGGGACTGCGACGATAATGGCAGCACTGCCTTGTCCCGCCATCTCCCGGACTTCCGGGTATGCGGCAAACGCGGCCTCAAGCATGTAGATCGCAGCCAAGTCGCCAGGATCGCGTGGGCGCGGCGGGTTGTCTGCGGGGGCAGGGGCACCAAGGTCGATTTGGTCGTAGTGTTCGCCGAACTTGTTGAGGCTCGGCGTCGGCGTCGGCGTCGGCGTCGGCGTTGGCGTTGTCGTCGGGAGACGGGGCTTTTTCATGGCGTCCTCCAAAGGTCGCGCAGGATTCTTTGGCGACGCTTTGGCGGATGCCGAAGCGTCAGTTGAAAGTGGGTGATGTTTTGGCGGTCACTCGGGATCCTCCTCCTGGCGATTGCGAACTGCTGTCCAGCCCAGTGCTCTGTTGAAGTCGATGCTGCGCAATGCCGCTTCCTTGCGGGCATTGGCCTGCCATTCCGACCAGTTGTCTGCCAATTTTTCCGGGTTGGGGGCGTTGATCAGGCATAGAGCCTGTCGGCCAGCCGGACCAATCGGCGCGCCGCGAAGCCAGCGGTGGCCTGCTGAGCCATCCCAGCCCAATGACAAGGCGAAGGCTTTTGCTGTTACATGACCGACAGCGTTGCGAAGCCTCCCCAAAAACTCTCCCGCCGCAGGGGCATGAAGACTGGGGGACGCCGTGGGATGACGAAACATCCAGCGCAAAATCAGGGCGTGGCATGGATCGGCAAGGCGATCGGGTGATGCGCTTGAGTAGATGGGCCTGATGACGGTGCATGGCCCCCAGCCTGGACAAATCCGGATCGGCGATCCGAAAACGGGCGATAGCGGCGATGGACTGGAAGGAGGCGGGCATCAGAACAACCTTCGTGGCAAGAGCGACTGCGCAATCACCACAGTTATCCACAAATAGTCATATTTCCAGATCGACAAATTTAGTTGGATCAATTCTTATACCACGCGCCTCCATTGACGTCTTTAGAGGCCGTAGGTAGCGATTCTTTGAATTAGAATCCGCGCCATTCAAAATATTTTCTCCGCTGCAATTAATTGCAACGCCAAAAATTCACAATCGACCGCCGAGTCCATTGGGTAAGAATCGCTACCTACCGCTACCATTGGCTTTCTCCGGGCGCAGCAAGCGGACAGTTGTGCCCCCTGTCAGTTTGACCGCCCACCGAATGGCAACACCATTCCTGGAAGCCAAGCCAGCAGATGGGAGGCGCAAGCCTCGCAGTCGCTGGACCCAAACCCCGGAATCGGCACCGGCATCCCCGCCAGCATGGCGACCAACTCGCATTCGTCCCCACCAGGAAACACCCAGGCCCCCAGCACCGTGCCTTTGGTTGTGAGCCGGTCAACGTGCCATCGGATGGATTTCTCACGCTGCATATGTCGACCAACGCGGGCCTTGATGCCGCCGGGGCCTCGGGCGCTGCCGCAGTACAGGTAGTGCCCAGGAGACAGGGTAACCTCGGGTCGCCCCGACAGCTTCACCACCAAGTTGTCGGCCAACTCGATCAGCAGCACGTAGGCTCCCTGCCCAATGGGAAGCCCGGTCACATCGACATAAAAGTTTGCGTTGATGCCATGCATCATGGTGAGCCACCCATGAGACGCTCCCGCTACCAGTACGCGCACATCAAAGGAGCAGGCAGAAAAGCTGAGTCACATGATCGGAACGACAAAACAGAGATATCTTCACGATGGCCGATGAATATAATGCGGAAGAGAGCCAATGCTTTTAAAATAGTTGTTGTAAATATATTTCATCAAATGGTTTTATGCCTGTTTGGTTTCTCACCAGCCTGCTTTTCGATCTGAGCGAATAACTTTGGATTGTCTTTTTTCACGATGCAAACTTTAATTTCATGCGGTGGCGGCCCATGACGGCATGAATGCGAAAGGTCGCCATCCAGCATCGCATCGCAAAGGACATAAGCATGAATATATGCCCGAGGGGCCGGAGCTTTCACGCCTCCGCTTTGCCAACTCCAGTGAAAACCACGCACATCGGCTAAACGGTAGGTAGCTTGGTGCGCGCTGTCGTTCCATTGCCGACGCACTACCACATGTTCGGTATCAGCCATTCAAAACCTCCTCAAGATACTTAACCACTCCATCAGCTTGTCCAAGCGACGATGGTCCTTCAAGTCTTTCACAGCCATACCCACCGCATTCTTTTTGCAGACCAGCTCGTCGCCAAGCCCTTCGCCATCAGTGCAATTGATTGTACTTGCACTGATCTTAGAAAGCTCCCCCCCTGTCGCGGAAAACGCATACGAGGTTGACAAATGTGGCCGATCTCCACGGGGCAAGGAACTGTCGATGAGCAAATTCTGGATGCCCTGGCTCGTCTGATCACATTGGAAGCCTTCGCCTTCACCAATAGAATCTCGTCGCAACTGGTCGTGTAGCTTGGCCTTGTCCGTCTACATGTACCGACCGACACTGACTTGGATGCTGCCGGAGCCACACTAAATCAGATTCGCCAATCCCATATTGCCTCAAAAAATCTATTGAGACCTTGGCTTCCAATCGCGGGATTGCTTTTGTGCCTCATTGATCTGCATGACGGTCATTTTAGCCCCAACAGCATCCCGAGACTGTGTCGCCGTTGTATCGCCGTTACTGACTGCCAAGTTGAACCACTTGTAGGCTGCGATAGGGTCTTGGGGGACACCAAGTCCAGCGGCATACATGCGCCCCAAGCTATGTTGACCGCTGGCATTTCCTTGATCGGCGGCCAGACGATACCACCTTGCCGCTTCGGTATAGTCCTTTGGCACGCCCTGGCCGGAAAAGTACAAGAAGGCCATGGCAATTTGGCTCATCGCATCGCCCTGTTCCGCCAGCGGTTTTGAAAGGCGAGCGGCGGCAGCAAAGTCTCCCCGCTCGTAGGCTGCCTTTGCGGCTTCAAACGAGGGTTCTGATGTCCGTGCCAACGCCTTCTGTGGGGACGTGTCTACCCCGGCAGGCAAAGGGTCTTCTCCAAGGATCAGCGCATGTTGCGTATTATCGATTGACCAGCGCGGCAACTTCGACAGGAAGCTTTGTCCGAGGAGAAGCGCACCGCCGACCGGGGCGACGCTGGCCGTTACGTCTCTGACGACGACATTGCCAACCTTTAGCTCATGGAGAATGAGCCTAGCACTTCGAACCGTGGAGCCATCGGCAAGGCCGTAGGTTTGAGCGCCGATAAAATCGCGTTGCTTCACCACACCCTGACGCATCAGCTTCTGCACCACGTCCGAGGGCAGCGTCACGTCGGAGGCACCGCTGTCGAGAACGAACTTCAACGTCATGGCACCGCCGATGTTAACGGGTAAGACGTAGATGCCACTCTCCTGAACCAGGGGGACGGCCTCTGCGTGAGCATTGGATGGGAGGGAGCCGTAGAGAGCCGTTGCTAAGGAGATGCTGATAATTTTTCTACTCAGAGAACGCATCTCCCAGCATGTCCTAACTACAGGTTTGAAGCCGAATTTCGAACCTAAAAAGTCGCCCTTCCCGGAAGCGAGCGCCACGTAGTCATTTCCCTTATCACACCCCCCGAGAGGCCGCTACGCCTTCACCAGCGGCAGTTCGTCCCAACTGGTCGTGTAGCTTGGCGTCCTACTGTCGCAGCGCATCTGCCAAGGTGCGTCTTTCGGGGCCAAGCCGTAGCCGACCGATCCCTTGCCCAGGCGGCGGTTGATACCGTCCACGGCGGTCATGAGCGCCTTGGGCTTTACCCCAGCGTCCGGCGGAGGCGAGAACAGATCGCGAGGGATGTCTTCGGGCCGCACAAGATCAAGCATAATCACCCCTGCCTTCTTATAGCCGTAACCATCACGCCATGACGATTCCAGACCTTTTAGTGCCGCGCCGATGATGTGCGGCGTGGACGATGTCGGCGGCGATAGCCGGATCATGGCGTTGAGCGAGAACTGCGGCTGGTCGGGGCGGAATCTGTCTGTGTAGGCGAAAACCTGGAGCGCCCCAGCCACCAGCCCCTGCCCCCTGATCTTCTCAGCGGCACGACTAGCAAATGTCACAACCGCATCACGGACCTGGCCGTAATCGGCCACTGCCTCACCGAATGACCGAGAGCAGCACGTGGTCTGCTTATCCGATGGCGCGGTGTCCAGGGTGTGGACGGTCGTCCCACGCAATTCCATCACTGTGCGCAATCCGACCGCGCCCATGGTCTTCTTGATCCAGCCGTCCGACTGTAGCGTCAGATCGTAGGCTGTGCGGATGCCGTTGACTCCGCAATGGGCGGCGTACTGGCGTCCAATGCCCCACACATCTCCGACCGGCGTCTGTTTCAGGGCGGCTTCCACCCATCGGACATCACGGGTCAAATCGAGCGCACCGTTCGCCTTCTTGGATTTCTTTGCCAGCCTGTTGGCCAACTTCGCCAGGGTCTTGGTGGACCCGATGCCGACAGATACCGGAATGCCGGTCCAGCGTCGCACGGTAGCCCTTATCTGCTGGGACCATGCTGTCAGGTCATCAACCGGCAGGCCGTCCAGATCGAGGAAGCATTCGTCGATGGAATAGACCTCGGCACCCGGCGAGAACGTCGCCAACACCGACATGACCCGCTCGGACATATCCCCGTACAAGGCATAATTGGACGACAGCATGACCAGGCCGTGGCTCTCGACCAGATGTCGCAGCTTGAAGGCGGGGGCGGCCATATCCACGCCGATGGCCTTGGCCTCGGCAGACCGGGCCACGGCGCAACCGTCATTGTTGGACATGACGATGACCGGCTTGCCTTCAAGCGCCGGGTTGAACACCCGTTCACATGAGACATAGAAGTTGTTGCAGTCCACCAGGGCGTAGACCGCCATCGCCGTTCACCGCTTGGTCAGGGCCGATACGGCGAAGGTGACGACACCCCAAATCTGGACACCGTCGTCGGGATCAACCGGGAAGCTGGGATAGTCGGGATTGGCAGAGGCCAATTCCCAACCGGCCTCGGTTTTGCGCAAGGTCTTCACCGTCAGCCCTCCATCCAAGGTGGCGACAACGATGTCACCGTCATGGGGCTGGACCGAACGATCCACCACCAGCAGATCGCCGCTATGGATTCCTGCGCCGGTCATGCTGTCACCATCGGCCTTGCAGAAGAACGTCGCCGCCGGTCGCCTCACCATCAACTCGTGGAGGTCGAGCTTACCTTCGAGGTGGTCATCAGCAGGGCTGGGGAATCCGGCGGCAACCAGAGCCGAATAGATCGGCGCGGTGGCGTCGGATGGGGCGAAGCCACGGGAGGATGCCTGGCAGGTGCCGGGCGGCAATGGGGCATTTGGGTTGGATGCGAACATGATGAGAACATTATACCGTTAGCACGAGATCGGGCAATATCCCGTATTCGACCGATTGACCCGACCTTGGGTCTAGCTATTATACTTTCGATAGTAATTCCAAGGGCGCAATCCCATGCGTTTACGCTGGCAGGAAACGATGAACCTGGGCATGGC
Organism: Magnetospirillum sp. ME-1; assembly: GCF_002105535.1. Classification (GTDB taxonomy): domain Bacteria; phylum Pseudomonadota; class Alphaproteobacteria; order Rhodospirillales; family Magnetospirillaceae; genus Phaeospirillum. The sequence continues at coordinate 2,189,338 of NZ_CP015848.1, forward strand.
CGAAATAGATGCCGCTCACCAACACCTGTTTCATCTGCTTGATGCCGTTGCGGTTGCTGTTGAATCTCGGCTGCTTGGGGCAGCTCAAATTTCGGCGGGCGAATTTCTGGAGGCTGCATTGCAGCACCTCGCCAGTGAAGAAAGCTTGTTCGACCGTGTGGCTGGTTTCCACGATTCACACCGCCATATGAACACCCACAATGAAGCTCGGCGAACATTTTCACGGTTGCATTCCGCGCTCTGCGACAACGCTGACCTGAGTGAAGCCCGAACGATTCTAGACGGGCTAATCCCCGACATGATCATCCGCTTGCACCAAGAAGACACGACCTTGGTTTCCGCGTTGCAGAATTGAGTCGTGACCACCGGGCGGCTCACGACGCTGCCCAAAATGCTGGATTACCGATCAGGTGAACATGACGATATTCGGACGCAACCCCCCCCCCATCCAAGTTGGCGACCGGTTCATGAAATCGAACGACCAGACCAGGAAAATCTGGGAGGTCTCTAGACTGTGGACCGCCGTTGATGGGGTTCCTCATGCCCGACTGGTGAATCAGCACGAGACGATAATGGTATCCCTCCGCACCCTGGCAGATCAGGAGTTTTTTGTACCTGCGCCTGTGATACGGAACGAGCCGTAAAGCAGATCGGCGGTGGCGAACTGGCGAGAACTCCACCGCCGGATCGTGCTGGATGGGATTTTGGAGGGCCATCCAGATGTGGCCGCATTAGGGGGAATGCCACAGGAAAAAGGCTAGCGCATTCACCTTACGCCATCAAGGTGGATAAATTGAACGCAATTGCGAAAGCAAGCTAACGCAGTCTGGGAATGGTCCGGTGGGATGCGGATTGACGGTGTGAACCGCCCATGTCATTCGTAATGCCCATACTTTTGTTGGGAGGGGCACATGAACAAGTCCGAACTAATAGCTGCCGTCGCCGATGGTGCCAACATGACCAAGGCCGACGCGGGTAATGCCATTGATGCTGTTTTTGCAGCCATCACCACCGCCATGAAATCGGGTGATGACGTTCGTCTGGTCGGCTTTGGAACATTCTCGGTTTCTGCTCGTCCTGCACGTCAAGGCCGGAATCCGCAGACTGGCAAAACCCTGACTATTGCGGCCAGTAAATCCCCCAAATTTTCCGCCGGAAAGAGCCTCAAGGACACCATCAATGGCCGATGACGTGAAGGCGCTAACCACCAAAATCGTTGCCTCCTACTTGGGTCGCAACACCTTGGAAGCAGCGGAAATCCCGAGCCTGATTAAGTCTGTTTATTCGTCCTTGGTCAGCACGGATGTGCCGGTCGTGGCACCTACCCATCGCCAGTTGCCTGCCGTTTCGGTAAAGAGGTCCGTGACCCCGGAATACATTGTCTGCCTGGAATGCGGTGGCCACCAGAAGATGTTGAAGCGACATCTTATGACCGCCCATGGACTGCCGCCTGATGAGTATCGCGCCAAGTGGTCCTTGCCCAGTGATTATCCCATGGTGGCCCCGGAATATGCCACTCGCAGGTCAGAGTTCGCAAAGGCGGTTGGGTTGGGCCATTCCAGGACAAAGCGCAAGCCCGAACCAGTTGGCTAATCAGTAGGGAGGCGATCATCATGCCGCCACGTAAGAGCGACAAGCCTGTCCCGGCCCCCAAACCTGCCAAGGCAATCAAGAAGGCGGGGCGGTCCACCCGTGGCCGGCTGGACGATGGCAGCGCCAATCCCATTGATGTCCATGTTGGCGCCCGCATTCGGCTACGCCGCACCCTGCTGGGCATGAGCCAGGAAAAGCTCGGCGAATGCCTTGGTCTGACCTTCCAGCAGGTGCAGAAATACGAACGTGGAGCCAATCGCGTTGGAGCATCCAGGCTGTTCGATCTGTCACGTGTTCTGGATGTGCGGGTAGGCTATTTTTTCGAGGAGATTTCTGCGACCGCACAGGCGGCGTCGCCTGTCGAGGTGATTAGGGGCAACGTCACAAAATCAGTTAATACCCCTGAGGAAAACCCAATGACGAGGCGGGAAACACTCGAATTGGTCCGGGCTTATTTCACCATCGCCGATCCCAAGGTCCGAGAACAGGTTCTGGCAATGGCCAAGGCGTTAGGGCCGAGATGATTTCTACTGCAACTCATTCTACCAAAAATCAGCGATTGATCTCCGCGTCGGGATTGCTCCAGCTGGGATAGGGCGAGGTGATGATCGGTGCCTTGCGTGGCAGTGGCCTGGACGATGTATGATCCCCCGGCAACTCGATCACCAGCGGCCTGTTATCAGGAGCTGAGCACCCAGCCAGTAGGAGCAGTAGTAGCGCAAAGGGGAATTTCATTCGGCCCTCCCTTCTCCTGCCAAAAGTAACAAGCCGCCCCAAACAGCATCTCCCAAAAAATGGGGGATGCAGCTAATTGCACTCAGCTAAAATCGAACGCCTCGGGGTTCTCTTTCCGGTACTTTTCCCAGAACCTCACAGTTTCAGGATTGCTGAAATCCAGGTGGGCAGGCATCTTGTAGTCGATGTCGTAGAGATCGGCGTCCTGTTTGTTGCCATCCTTGTCCAAATAGAACATCTCTTCACTGCCCTGGGGGTTTGCCTGCTCCCTACCGATCTCATCAGAAACCTGTTCCAGATAGTCTCCGATTTCCTCCAGCAGGTCGCCGAAATCTTCGGTAGCCGTTACCTTCAACTTCTCCAACTCATTGCGAGCCGATGCCAAGCAAACCCAAGGGGCTGTTTGATCGGCGCAGACACGGTCCCCTCGCCATGCGTCATAACGGCCACGAACATCATCGGGCAGGATCGACGGGGCTTCGAGATAGATCAGCCGTTCGCCTAATTCCCTGAGTCGTTCGTCGGCCAGTTGGGCGACAATGGCCGGGCGTTCGATCCAAGGGGCGGCATGAAACTGTTCCATTAGGTTGGCATCCGTCCGACTGGGAAAGCCGTCGTAGATGCGCTGCTCCACGTAATTGGCGGGCGGTCTTTCGGGATAGCGGCTAGCCACGGCCAGCCCGACCGCGTCGGCGAAGTATGTGTTCTTCTCAATTTGCTGAACACGTTCACGAGCAACATCCATGTCTATTGCGCAGACCGAAGCCGGGGCCATGTCCAGTGGCATTAAAATGGGCTGGGCATTCAGTTTCACGATACGGATCAGCCGTGGCTGGGCTTTGCGCAGTTGGCGTATATCGTCCACCCCCATGCCCATATAGGGCATGGGATCAAGGCTGAGATCGAACACAGCCACCTCGGATGGATTCTCGGGATTGGCGCAGATGGCACCGGCCAGGATCGAGGGAACCCCGAAGGCCATGTCGGTGGCCCAGAACATCTCGTTGCCGGAGACGAAATCACCGGCAGCCTGTTTGCTGCGGGTCCGGCACAGCCCCTCCCACACCTTGGGGGCCTTGTCACGGACCAACCGAGCCAGTGCCAGTGTCGCCATGGTGTCGGACAAGGCGTCGTGGGCATGGTCATGCAGCAGGCCGTTGGCGGCGGCCAGCCGTTCCAACTTGAACGAGACCCTACCCTTGTCGTTGGTCGGTAGGGTCAGCACATCGGGGGCATACTGGGCAACGGCGTGGGCGGCGCGTAGCATGTCCATGCGGGTGTTGCCGCCGGTGTTGGTGAGATAGACCGGATGAAGGGTCTGATAGAATGCCTGGCGCAGCATCCCCTCGTCGTAGCCCAGGCTGTTGAACCCCACCATGCAGGCGGGGGAATGCCGCCGGATCAGCGCCACGATCTCGCGGATCATCTGGTAATGGGACAAGGGGGCGGCGGCAATCTCGGAGGGGCGCATGCCGGTGATCAGCAGCGCCCCCGGCGACAGCACCACATGGGGCATCGCCCGGCAGCGAAGATTGACCTCCTCGACGACGTTCAGGTCATCGTCGGTGATCAGGGCGGCGAACTGGAGAATCTGGTCGAATCCTGCACTCAGGCCGGTGGTCTCAGTGTCGTAGAAAATGTAGCTCATGCCCTTATCCTGACAAAGGCAACAGATACGTCCCTGCGCCGCTGCCTTGCTCATTTTCTTCTGCACGAATGGCTCGAACTAGCCGCGCCATCTCATCGACCCATCCAGGCAGTTTATCGGCAATAGCGGTGATCTTAGGAACCCTATTGCCCACCCGGACGTACCAGTACTGGTTTCGCTGATCAACGCGCCCCTCAAATAGTCTGGCAAGGTTTTCAATATATGGCCTTGCAACGTCATGAGAAAGTCGTGAGGCATCGTCAATTCTATCGGTCCACAACTCTCCACTCCGAGAGATAGTGCCAAGATTGTACGCACCACCCTCTGGGGAGTTATACCTCAGGATCAATGACCGCTTGAACTCCGGCTCCACGCCAATCTCGCGCACCTTATCCAGGAATGACAACAGTCTTGCGGGAAGCGCCTTATCAAGGCCTTCCATCACCTCAAAAAAACTGTCCGATGAATTGTCGACAGGGCGGTTTGCCCCCCCATCATCTCTCGTCGCAGGCAAGGCTACGATCCGGCCTTCCTCAATTCGGACCACGCCGCGCTCAATCATCTCGGTCTTCACAAGTGTCGTGGGATGTACGACATGCCGTCCATCCGGTAAGCGTCCGTCGCCAGCACATGGTCGCCGCGCCGTCGCCGCATCTGCGAGCAGGCGTATGGCCAGTGGCTGGCCTTTCTCCAGTCCGAAAACCGTCTCAATCCCGACGATTCTCCCGAGGACCGAGTGTCTCCCGAGCGCATCACCCTGTTTGTCGAGCAGTTGATCAAGCGGGTCTCGCCAGTCAGCGTCGGCATGATGGTGGGGGCGCTTGGACGTGTGCTGGCGGTTCTCAGCCCGGAAGCAGACTGGGCCTGGATGCGCCACCTGTACCAGGACCTCAAGGGTTGGGCCGAACCGTCCCGCGACAAGCGCGCCGCAGTGGTCTCGGCCAAGGCGTTGCTCGATCTCGGCATGCGCCTGATGGACACCGCCGAGGACGGTGATCCTGATCCCTACTTCGCCGCCACCCAGTACCGCGACGGGCTGCTGATCGCCTTTCTGATCACCCGCCCCATGCGCATGCGCAACATCTCCAGCATCGAGTTGGGAGTCAACTTGGTCAGCGACGGCACCGGCTGCTGGCTGCGGTTCTCACCAGAGGAGACCAAGACCGGGGTCGAGATCGATATGCCGATTCCCGATGCCCTGATCGGGCGGCTGGAGCACTACCTGATCAAGCACCGCCCCGTCCTGTTGGCCAGGCGTAAGAAGGGCACGCCGATGACCTTGTCCCTGTGGGTGTCGCGCTGGGGCACCGCCATGATCGAACATGCCATCAGGGACCAGATCAAGAAGCGCACCAAGGATGCCTTCGGCCATGCCGTGTGGCCCCATTTGTTCCGAGACTGCGCGGCCACCTCCATGGCGGTGGATGATCCCGAGAATGTCCGCCTTGCTGCGGGCCTGCTGGGGCACAATACCTTCGCCACCACGGAGCGGTACTACGTTCTGGCCCAGATGCTCCAGTCAGGGCGGCGCTACCAGGAGACCGTCCTGAACCTTCGCAAGGCCATCAACGACGAGGAGGAGGAATGATGCTGACCGCTTCCTGGTACACCAAGCTTCCCGACACCTGCCAGGTGATCGGCATCAGTCGGGGAACCCCTCGCGGCATGGCCAAAGGGTACCGGCAGTACAAGGCCTTGGCCCCCGGCCCCTGGTTCAGGACCGCCAATGAAGAGGAGTACATCGAGCGGTATTTCGGCGAAATCCTGGGCCGTCTCGACCCTGTGCAGGTGGTGGCCGATCTCATGTCCATGGCGGGGGGAAAGACACCCACCCTGGTCTGTTATGAGAGGCCCGGCGGGGCCGACTGGTGCCACCGCGCCATGGTATCCCTGTGGCTGCAACAGCATCTGGGAATCGAGGTGCCCGAATATGGCCATGATGGCTTCGGCCTGGGGCATGTCATGCTGCCCCCACTGCTCAGAGGGTAATAATAATGTCACCGTTCGAGTCTTGCATCGAAACTCCAGGTTATGCGATGACCACGCCCTTCGGGTGGGAGGGCAAGGAATTGAACGCGGGTGTGGTGAATGTCGCCATCGGCGACTTGTATGAGAGCGACGGTCGCAACCGGGATGTCTGGGTGGTGGATTCCATCATCAACGTCCCCAAGTCCGGCACCATGGTGCGACTGTCCATGGTGGACGGCATTGCCAAGATTACCCTGCCTCTCCACAACCTGGGCATCTCCCAGGGGTTCAAACGGGTGAATGAGGCCGTGCTTAAATCCGCCTCTTGATCACGGTTCCCGCCTGGTAGAGAGCCCCTAAAGGTTAAGGTTCCAACGGCCAAGGAGGGCCACCGGAACTTCTTGCTGAGCTGCTGTTGGCCTTGACCAAAGCCGCCTGAAATCGCAGTATTGGATTCATAACTGGCCCCAAGTTCCAAGGACGGAAAGGGGCCTCATTGTAACAGCCAGAGCAAAACCTCTGGCCAAACATGAGGTCGCGATGTCCTTTGCTAATGGTGCCCCCACCCGCCCCCTTCGTGCCGTGATTTATGCGCGGTACTCCAGCGACAATCAGAGCGAGTCCAGCATCGACGACCAGGTGAGGGAGTGCCGTGCCTACGCTGAGCGTTTGGGCTGGTCAGTGGTTCAGGTCTATGCCGACCCGGAAATCAGCGGTCGCTCGGCCTTCCGCCCCGAGTATCAGCGCATGCTGGCCGACGCCGAGCGCCATCGGTTCGATGTTGTCATTTGCGAAGGCGTTGATCGGCTGAGCCGTCGTCTCGCCGATCTGGCTGGCATTTACGACATCCTCGCCGCCGAGGGGATTCGGATACACGCCCTGCACTCGGGTGAGATCACCGACATGCACGTCTCCATGCTGGGACTGGTCGCTCAGCAGTTCTCCAAGGACCTCGGTCAGAAAACCCGCCGTGGTCAGGCGGGCCGTATCGCCAAGGGCAAGGTGGCCGGTGGTTTGGCCTATGGATACCAAGCCCTCCCCCCGACCAAGAACGGCAAAACCACCGAAGCCGGAGAACGCGAGATCGTTGAAGAAGAGGCCGAGGTGGTGCGGCGAATCTTTACCATGTACGCCAGCGGAATCACCCCCGAGGAAATTGCAGCAAGGCTCAATCGCGAGGGTGTTCCAGGCCCCGGCGGACGCCCCTGGCGCAATACCACCCTGCGAGGGCAAGGTAAGCGTGGCACGGGCATTCTTCGCAACGAGTTATATGTAGGTCGGCTGGTGTGGGGTCGGGCCAGCTTCATCCGCATGCCCAAAACCGGGAAGCGTGTCGCCCGCCTCAACGACCCTTCGCAGTTCCAGATCACCGAGGTGCCCCATCTGCGTATCGTTTCGGACGAACTATGGAATACGGTGCAGGCCCGGCTGGAAGAGGTTGGCCGCAGGGCGACCGCAGGCCGCTCCAGTAACGATGATCACGGCGTTGATCTCAATGCCAACCACCGCCCCAAGTACCTGCTGACCGGGCTGCTGCGCTGCTCATGTTGCGGCGGCAGCTACATCATCATCGGCAAGGACCGCTACGGCTGTAACAACCGCAAGCGGGGCACCGGCATGTGCACCAACAGCATCACCATCACCCGCCAGAAGATCGAAGAACGCATCCTGGCCTGCCTGCGGCATTCCCTGATGGCCCCCGAGCGGGTGCAGACCTTCATGGCGGAGATACAGCAGCAGATCAAGACCGCCCGCCGGGATGCCTCCGCAAAGCAGAGCACCCTCCGGAAGCGCCTTGGAGAGACCACCAAGGCCATCGACCATATGCTGGACATGGTGGAGGCTGGCACCGCTCCGAAGTCGATCCTGGACCGCCTGCGCGACCGCGAGGCGGAGAAGGCCCAGATCGAAGCCGAACTGGCACAGCAGCACGACGACAGTGTGATCGCGCTGATGCCCAATTTGGCCGAGGTGTATGCCACCAAGGTGGCGGAGCTGGCAGAGTCCCTCAACGACCCCGAGATCAAGACCGAGGCGACGGAGCTGATCCGTCAGCTGATCGGGCGGGTCGTGATGTCTCCTGACCCCGATGCCCCCGACGGCATGCGCATGGAAGTACACGGCATATTGGGGGAGATCGTGGCCCTGGCGGCGGGCCAAGAGCTCAAAAGCAAACTCCCCGACCTTGGTGGGCCGGGGAGTCAACTGTCTGTGGTTGCGGGGGCACGCATTGGCTTATACCGAACTCGGCTTCAATCCCGCCGTCAATAGGTTGTTCCGATAGGTCAGATGCCGATCAAACAACTCACTGATTTCATGAAAAAATTCGTTCGATGCACTCGCGGTTAAGGTCGCATCTAAACTGTCCAATTGATCAACATAAACCCAGAACCGTTGCCAATGCGAGCGGTCATGTTGACCATCAAAAAATCTCATCACATGTTTACAGCTGCACTCTAAATTAACCATCAACTTCTCTCGAATAGAACGACCTCCTATGGCAGAGCCTTCAATAACATACCGCATCCCAATATAATCATTTAGCGTTAATGGGGCCTTTCCGTCCCATTGGGGGACACTTGGCGTAACAAGATCACTAACTCGTCCAAGTTCTTCAATATCTGACTTCAAAAGATCACTGCGACGCGGGACATCAGTTTCCGGCACAAACTCCAAGAGGGCCCGTTCAGTTGGGGCGTGTAACGTATAAAGAGCAACTAAAATATCTCCATATACACGACACGTAAGCCCTTCTTGAATCAGATGCCGCATCAATGGATGATGGTCTATCAGGCGATGAGCTGCTTTTGTAGAACTTCGCAAATGATCACGAAGGCCATAACGATCATCAATCCTTTCAAAGGACTTACTCAAGACACACCAACACCATTTAATCCTAACGCCTTCATCACGCCAGAATGTAGTTGTTTTATTGAAAAAGGCTTCTCCAGATAAACGCTGACACCGGCATTATAAGCAGATGCCTCTGATTCTTTGCCCTTATTCCCGGTAAGAAGGACTATTGGGACCGCAGGATCAATGCCATTTACCCCTCCACGAATCCGACGCGTACACTCCAGCCCATCCATGACTTCCATCATCCAATCCATAATGATCAGATCAGTGTGTTCGGCTTGTAACGCATCAAGGGCCTCGGCTCCATTCGATGCCTGAACGATTTTCTGAAAGCCGAGACTGCCGAGAACCATGCGAATCAATTCACGCATCTGCGGGCTGTCTTCAACGATAACGGCGCGACGGACTGCATTATCCACGAGATTGATCTCCGTTAGAAAATTCCAAACCACTGCTCCCGACTGCGTCCTTAATTGAGGCCAAAAGCGGGAGAAACAGCCCTTCGAGGTTGTCAACCAAGCGCATCACTCCCGAGATGTCCGAAGCCTCTAACCCGGCCTCAATATCCTCTGTGATCCCAACAATTTCCTTGGCCTCAATCATACCGGCCAGTCCCTTGAAGGTATGCGCATCTCGTCCTGCAGTTTCAAAATCGCGATTGGCGATTGCCCGGCGGAGGCGGAGCACAATATCTCCTTGCTCCTGGACAAAGCTTTGAAGTGAGGAAAGGTAAAGCTTCTTCATTCCCGCGACGCGCCGCAAACCTGCACGAACATTTAAACCACTGATCTCAGAGGGCACGTGCAGATCGCGTCCTGACATGGCATTCATTCCTGCTGTCCCAAGAATGGATGCCTCAGCTAGGCCGGTGACCCAGTTTTGAATAACGCCGTAGAGTTGCTCAGGCTGGAACGGCTTGCTCACAAAATCACTCATACCGGCCGCAAGGCATTCATCCTTATGCTCATTCATCGCATTGGCGGTCATGGCGACAATAGGCAAATCCAACAATTCCACATTTTCTCTGATTAGACGTGTCGCGGTAATGCCATCCATTCCAGGCATTCTGACATCCATCAGAACAATTTCATATTTCCCTGAGGCCGCTTTTTCTACAGCAGCAGCGCCGTTTCCTACCACATCAACCAACATTCCTGCAGCCTCAAGCAAACCAACGGCAACCATCTGATTGGTAAGATCATCTTCTGCCAGAAGAACTTGCGCACCTTGCAATATGGAATGGTCTTGATGAGCAAAATTATTATGAATTTTTATGGGTGATAAAAATTTTGATGGGCAATCAACGCCATCCACAGCCCCTTGGAACTGCACCGTGAACCAGAAGGTACTTCCGCTCCCATATTGACTTTCAACTCCAGCCTGCCCCCCCATTAATTCCGCCAATTGCCGTGCAATTGCGAGCCCCAATCCGGTGCCGCCGAACTTTGCTGAGGTTGATGCTTCAGCCTGCTGAAAGGACTGGAATAGTGTGGCCTGCTGTTCCGGAGTGAGGCCACACCCGGTATCAGAAACCGCAAACCGCAACTTGGTCGGCGGCGCTGTCTTCCCCCCTTCAATCTGAACATCAACGTCAATTCCGCCTGAGCTTGTAAATTTTACCGCATTGCTCAGGTAATTCAGGAGTATCTGCCTGATCCGAAGTGGGTCTCCAATCACCCCACGTGGAACCTCTGAAGCGATTCGAACGTTAATAGGCAATCTTTTTTCAGAGGCTTGCGCAGCAACAACACTGATTGCCTCGTCGATGAGATTGGCCAGATCGAAGGGAGCCGCATCAATGACAACCTTACCGGCCTCAGCCTTAGAAAGATCAAGGATATCGTTGATGATTCCCAGCAAGCGTTGAGCAGACTGCTTAATTGACTGGATGTGGTGACGTTGCTTCGCAGGAAGTTCCCCACCTAGGGCTAAATGGGCCATTCCGATAATGCCGTTCATGGGAGTACGAATTTCGTGGCTCATATTGGCCAGGAAAAGTGACTTGGCCTTGTTAGCAGCCTCTGCCACATTTTTGCTTTCTCTTAGCTGGGCTTCAATTTCTTTGATTGCGGTTACGTCAGAGCCGGTTCCACGGTATCCAATAAACCCACATTCCTTATCGAATACCGGGACACCGCTGATTCGAAGATATTTTTTCCCACGGCCAGTATCGATGGCATAGTCAAAATCACGGAATGGACGCCGAGCGGATAAGTCACCCTGATGACCCACAAGAGACTCAGGAGCAATTTCAGATATTAGGTATTCCCTTGTTTTCCCAATTACCTCCTGGGGATCGAGACCAGTTACATATGAGAATCTTTCCGAGAACCAAGTGAATCTGAGATTCTCATCCATTTCCCAATACCAATCCGACGATGACCGCGCAAAGTCAGAAAATCGATCTCTACTATTTTGTACATTCATCTCCATAATTTTTCTTGAAGTTATATTAGTATGAACAACGATAGCACCGGGCTCAGCACCAGAAATTGGAGAAATATCCATCTTAAACCAACGCTGCTCCGTCGGCGAGTGGCATGGATATTCCAGAGAAATCCCTGGTGACTGACCAGTAATCACATCCATTAGAGTATGAAGGGTCAACTGTGGGGGACACTCACTCGCCTCCATACCACCGCATACAGACCCATAATATTCACCAATGCAAAATGTTGAGCTTCCACCGTTTTCAATAGAAAACTTACGCCAAGCTTCATTGACAAGAGTTATCACCCCATGACGGTCAAGAACTGCGATATGCTGTGGCATGCAGTCAATAATCAAGGCAAGCTTATCGCGTGTGATCGCTAATTCAGCAGAATGTCGGGACGCCGTCTCCTCTGCAACTTTTCGGTCGGTAATGTCCATTACCGTAGTGAGGCACCGCCACCCCTCGCCCCACTCAGTCCCAAGGCGAACGCTTTTCAAGATGATTGGAACAGGTGCTTTTTGATGTGGCGCAAGCCGCGATTCTGTAGAGGCATTGCCATGCGCCCTCACCATGGAAAAGTGCCCATCCACCTCCTGGCGGACTTTTCCATCCACAAACATTCGGAATGGCATGCCAATGACATGGGCTCTGTCGTTTCCAATAAGTTTAAGGCCCGCAATGTTGACATCGATTATTGAAAGCCGATCATCAAGCACAAAGTATCCTACTGGAGCACAGTCAAAAAGATCGCGATTTTTGTTATTTTGCCTCTCGATATCCTCGCGAGCCTGCTGAAGCTCATCATTCTGGGCCTTAAGTTCTTCCTCATGGACTCTTAAATTATGGAGAGTTTCTTCAAGAAGGCGCTGCCCCGCCCCGGGCCCGTCTGAAACAAGCCTGCGAAGCGCAAGGTCTTCTTCGTCCTGCATCTGCCGCTCTGCTTCGAGCTGTTGCTTGTCATTCATATTAACACCGCGCTTTATCGCGAGAGGACATTATTCCCGTGGTTATAACCATTGGAGCAATGTGTTTCTGAATCTAGCCGCAGTCATCCTCTCGTCATTAGTCCATGGACGGCTAAAGCCAGATTTGACCTCGATCCATTTTTCGAAAGATCGTCGGGGGGAGAGCATTACTACGCCTGCTTTTTCCACCACCGGCTTGTTTGGGTTTCCAGCCCAAGCGACTTCCTGGGCTAGAGCGGGCCTAAACCAATAAAAGCGGACCCATCCAGACCGCAAGGAGCGCGCCTTTATGGCGACCATGCCACTGACCACAGCAAGCAAGACAACTTGACCATGAAAAAGATCGTCTAGGTGATCTGAAATCACGACCGTGTCACGGCTTTCGTTCAGAAACCAATCGTCTATCAACCCCATACCATCTAGATCAGGGGCCTCACCGGTGATCACCACATCATTGCCGATGGCCATAGCAAACCCCTGTGCGGCCATAGCCTCCATCAACTGATCTTTCATCTTGTCGATGCCGTCTAGCGGGTCTTCGTGTTGCGCAAGAGCCTCAAGAATTTTCTCGATGCGCCGGTCGAGGCTATCCAGAGATTGAATGCGCCGTCCCGCAAAATGGGAGGTGAGACCAAGGCTGTAGGCATTAGTCAGAGAGACACATGCCGAACGTTGATCATGAGACAGGAGGTGAGGCTTGAGACTATGACAGGCGACAAGCCCCCACAGCTTGCCGGTAACTCGGATAGGCACCGAGAAAGAAGCTCCAACCCCCATATGATTGAGATATTCTAGATGAACCGGGGAAACGCTGCGCAGATCGGACCAAGCTAAATCCGCGGGGACATCCCCCAACCCGAGCAGCGGCACGGGCTGAGCTGTGGCGTCTGGGATCATTCGGCAAGGATTGAGGATATAGAGATTCCTGGCAATGGCCGGAATATCGCTGGCTGGAAACCGCAAGCCTAAATAGCTTCCCAGTGCCTTCGTCGTTGCCTCTGAAATGACTTCACCCGACCAATCCTCTTGAAATCGGTAGATCATCACTCGGTCGTAGCCAGTCACCGTCTGAAAGGCTTGCACCAGCATATTGTGGTGCTCCATGACTTCGTCATCATCATAGGGAACAGACAGCAGCGGGGACTGCAGTTGTTGAACGGGGATGGGTGCACTCGGCGCGGCGCTTCGCTCAATCTCAATAAGAATGAAATCGAGGCCACGAATAGCCAATACGTCTACTCGGCCTCCCAGGAACTCTGCAACACTATCCACGCGAAGACGCCTACCCGGCTGGTCCGGCAGGGCCTCGAGGGATGCAACGGGCAAGATGTTCAGGGTCTCCAATTTTTGACCTAAAGTTTTTGCAGGATTAGTTCCGATAAAATCTGCAAGATTTGATGATACGTGGGTTACCGTTCCCGACTTTGAATCGATGCGGATCAACGCGCCAAAAGACTGGATTGCGCCCGACAAATTCAGCTGCTCCGATTCGCAGCGTTGCACTAGGGCTTCCAACATAGACAGGGTTGTCATGCATTACCTCTTGGGTGGCTTGCGGGAGGACTTCCTCCCCGTCTCAATCACCTTGGTGAACGCCTCTGGCGACAAAGGGCGATGGAACAAGTAACCCTGAACCATGTCACACCCCTCCTCCTTCAAGACCTTTAATTGTTCCTCAGATTCGACGCCTTCGGCCACCACTCGCATCCCTAATGCTCTGGACATATCGATGATCGCCTTCGCGATGGAGCGGTCGTCCCTCTCTAGGGCGATGCCGTCCACAAAACTGCGGTCAATCTTAAGCTCATGGATAGGCAGCTTTTTCAAATAGGACAGGGATGAATAGCCGGTGCCAAAGTCGTCGATGCTCACCTTCATCCCCATCCCGTCGAAGTTGGTCAGCATCTCCTTCACCATGTCTATTCGTTCCATCAGGGCGCTTTCAGTAAGCTCAATACCAATGAGCTCGGAGGAAATTCCTGAACTATCAAGCCATGATCCGACCTTAGCTGCGAAGCCTGCATCCCGAAGCTGGTGTGCGGACACATTGATGGCAATACGGGGAACGGTAAGTCCCTTCTCTCTCCAATAGGCTATCTGCTCCAGCACCATGGTAAAGACGGTTTCACCGATTGCTCCAATCAGGCCGCAGCTTTCGGCGATTGGAATAAAATGGGCAGGCGATACCTCACCCAAAGTGGGATCGCGCCAACGCAGAAGTGCCTCGGCTCCGACCACCTCTCCCGTATGAATATCTACCTGCGGCTGGTAGCACATGCGAAAGCTTTTGGTCTCAAGCGCCAGTCGCAGCCCCGTTTCCAGGGTCAGGCGTTGCAGAGCGATCACCTTCATTTCATCGGCAAAAAACTGGTATTGGTTCCGCCCCCGCTCCTTGGCGCGATACATGGCAGTGTCGGCATGCTTCAGCAGGGTAAGACTATCCTGGCCATCGTCGGGAAAAACGCTGATTCCAATGCTAGCAGAGACAAATAGGCTTTTATCGTTAATGCTGAAGGACGCCCCAAGAAAATCGACGATCCGGGCAGCCACTGAGTTGACTTTTTCGAGACTGACATCAGTCAAAACAGCAACAAACTCATCTCCACCCAGCCTTGCCAGAGTGTCAGAATCTCTTACGCAGTGCTTAAGACGCTCCGTCGCCTGCTTCAGAAGCTGATCACCCACATCATGCCCCAGGCTGTCATTGATCACTTTGAAGTTATCGAGATCAATGAAGAGGACCGCTAGCTTGGTTTTTTGCCGCTTGGCTTGTGCCACCGCGTGTTTCAGCCGATCCATCAACAAGCTTCGATTAGGAATCCCGGTCAACTCGTCATGAGTTGCCAAAAATTCGATGCGTCGCTGCGAGCTCTTGATCGCGGAAATATCGCTGAAAATAGCCACGTAATTGACGACCGAACCGTTTTCATCACGAACCGAGTTTACGGTCAGCCATTCCGGATAAATTTCACCATTCTTGCGGCGATTAAAGATTTCGCCTTGCCAACACCCCTGCTCAATCAGGGAACGCCACATGGCGTCATAGAAGTCTTTTCCGTGTTTCCCCGATTGAAGAAAACGTGGGTTCTTACCAATGACCTCTTGATGGCTATATCCTGTAATGCGGCAAAACGAGTCATTCACGGTAATGATATTGCCTGAGCTGTCCGTGATAGTGATTGCCTCTCCAGCACGATCAAAAACCTTGGCGGCCAGCCGCAATTGCTCTTCCGCGTGATGTTTCATTGTGACGTCGGTCGACTGAGAGCAAACTGCACGGACCACGCCGTTGGAGTCGAAGATGGGAAAACGGACAGAGTCCAACCAAACCTTTGACGTGGGAAACACCATCTCCTCAAGATGTTGAATAGCGGAAAGCTGCCCCATCACTTCGAGGTCTCGACCTCTCAGCAGTTGGGCTATGTCACGGCTGAAGAGCTGCTGATCGGTCTTACCAATCACATCTCCTGCGGTGACGCCAAATAACTCTTCAAACCTCATATTTATAAATTCATATCGACCAGCCGAATCTTTCAGAGAAACGGCAGACGTTGAGTGGTTCATGATGGACAGAAGACGCTCTTGGCTTTCGCGTATTTGCTCCTGGGCCTCAACAAGATCAGTATGGTCTACAACAACTAGAACAACACTCTGTGGTGTTCCTGTCATGCTCATGGATGGCGTGACAAACACCTGAAATGTCCTTTTTCCAAACGTGATTTGGAAACTTTCCTTGCGTTGCTCGGTTAGAGCCGCAGTGAGGCTCTTATCGACCCGGATTTCCCAGATGGCGCTGCGATTACGTGACGGCGGCTGCCAAATCTGATATAGAAATCAAGGTGGTACCGACGACCTGAGGGGCTGTTTATGGAGATGGCGGCGGGTGAAACGGAATCTGGCGATCTGCGGGTCGCTTTTGACCGCCGCCTCAAGCTGGAGTTCCACGGCTCGAAGGTGACATCGGACGCCGGGCTGCTCGCCTTCCGGGAACTGGACGACGCCCTAGGCCTGACCGAGATGGCCGGACAGGTTCTGGCCGACATCAGGACCGGCAAGAACAACCGCCACACCCTGACCGCCCAGTTCCGTCAGTCGGTGTTCGGCCGCCTCGCCGGGTACGAGGATGTCAACGATGCCGACCGCCTCGGCCATGATCCGGCGATGCGCTGGATCGTCGGCGGCAGGGCTGTGACCAAGGAGGCCGCGTCCACCAGCCAGATGGGGCGGTTCGAGACCGGGGTGCTGACCGGCAAGCCGAACCTCGCTGCTCTGACTGACTTGTCAGGGAAATGGATCGACGCGGTTCATGCCCGCCGTCCCACCAACGTCGTGGTGCTGGACATGGACAGCAGCGTCAGCCCGACCCATGGTGAGCAGGAAGGCACCGCCTACAACGGCCATTTCGGCTGCACCTGCTACCATCCGCTGTTCGTGTTCAACCAGTTTGGCGACCTTGAACGCAGCGCCCTTCGATCCGGCAACGTCCACAGCGCCGATGACTGGCGCTCGGTGCTGGAACCGGTGGTGGGGCGGTATCGGGACAGAACCAAGCGGCGGTTCTTCCGGGGCGATGCGGCTTTCGCCCTGCCCGACCTGTACGACTATTTGGAGGCCGAGGGCTACAAGTACACCATCCGCCTCAAGGCCAACAAGGTCCTTCAGAGCCACATCGCCCACCTGCTCAAGCGCCCGGTCGGTCGTCCTCCGAAATACGTCCAGCGGTTCTACGCCAGCTTCAGCTATCAGGCCAAGTCATGGAGCCGGAAGCGCCGCGTGGTCGCCAAGGTCGAATGGCATCCCGGCGAACTGTATCCCCGGGTCGGCTTCATTGTCACCAACCTGACCCGACCCGCCCCCCGCGTGACCGCCTTCTACAACCAGCGTGGCACGGCGGAGCAGTACATCAAGGAGGGCAAGAACGCGGTGAAGTGGACCCGGCTGTCCTGTCGCACCATGAAGGCCAACGCCGTGCGGCTCCAGCTTCACGCGCTGGCCTACAACCTGTCCAACTTCCTGCGCACCCTGGCCCTGCCGGACGAAATGGAAAGCTGGTCACTGACCACCATCCGCGAAAAGGTGGTCAAGATCGGCGCGAAGGTGATCGCCCACGCCCGCTACGCCATCTTCCAGATGGCCGAGGTCACTGTGCCGCGCGACCTGTTCCGGCGCATCCTCGACATGATCGACGCTCTGCGACCAAGAGAGCCAGCGCCATGCTGACGACTGGGAGAGACGGCACGGGGCGGAAGGCAGGCGAAATGCGCCCGCTACGTTGCAAAATGGGCTGGAATCGCGCCGCAGGAGCCGACCCTGGCGGTCAAGGTGGGTGGCGATTTTGCTGCGGTGGCGGCTATCACCGCGCCATCACGCCTTCCGGTTGGGCCGGAATTTGGCTATTCTGACGTCAGTCAGGGGCGAATACGCCGCCCATATGGGAAATGTCGGTCAAATCCATGTTCCTCGCCAATATGAGCCACGAGATCCGTACGCCGATGAACGGCATCATCGGCATGAGCCATCTCGTCCTTCATGACGAGCTTTCCCCCAACCAGCAGGGCCGGGTTACGACAATTTTACGGTCGGCGACACAACTTTTGCGCCTACTTGATGATGTTCTCGATTTTTCAAAGGCGAATGCGGGCTATTTGGAGATCGATCGGTCCATTTTCAGCCTGGATGACGTCGTCGGCGATGCGGCCATGATGTGCGAGCCCATGGCGTCGGCCAAGGGCTTGGCACTGATGGTTCAGGTTGATCCCACCGTTCCGCGCTATCTGATCGGCGATCCGTTGCGCATCGGCCAAGTGCTGTTCAATTATCTGGGCAATGCCATCAAATTCACCAGCCATGGAAAGGTCGCCCTGGATATCCGGATTGAGACGGCCGGTGTCGCGGGGGTGATGCTGCGCTTCACGGTCTCGGATACCGGCATCGGCCTGACCGAGGAGCAGCAGGCCAAGCTGTTCCAGGCTTTCCATCAGGCGGACAGCTCGATTTCCCAAAAATACGGCGGCACCGGTCTCGGTCTTGCCATCGCCAAGCAATTGGCGGAACTGATGGGGGGAGGGGTTGGTGTGGAGAGCCGCTTCGGCGAAGGCAGCACCTTCTGGTTCACCGTC
Organism: Magnetospirillum sp. ME-1; assembly: GCF_002105535.1. Taxonomy (GTDB): domain Bacteria; phylum Pseudomonadota; class Alphaproteobacteria; order Rhodospirillales; family Magnetospirillaceae; genus Phaeospirillum. Next base: position 2,207,656 of record NZ_CP015848.1, read on the forward strand.
CTGGTTCAGGCGGCCCCGGAAGACCCGTTTTCCGCCACGATGGAAAAGGTCGCCGACCCAGAGCGGGAGCACGTCCCCACCAAGGAGAAGCCGCCCGGTTTCGCTGGAATGCGGGTGCTGCTGGTCGAGGATGACCCCACCAATCGGATTGTAGCCGTCGGGCTGCTTGAACGGGTCGGCCTCACGGTGGATGTCGCCGAGGACGGTGGCATGGCGGTCGAAATGGTCGGGAAAACGGAATACGACCTTGTTCTGATGGATGTCCGGATGCCCAACGTGGATGGCATCACGGCGACCCGCCTGATCCGGAAACGGAAGGATCGCGCCGACCTGCCCATCATCGCCCTGACCGCCGATGTGGTGGACAAGCAAGACGAAGTCTGTCTCGCCGCCGGCATGAACGACTTCATCAGCAAGCCCTTCAGGCCTTCCCAGCTTTACGCCGTCATTCGCAAATGGGGCACACCGGGTAAATGGCGGGAACGGATCGTGACGATTCCGACACCCCCGGAAGGAGTGGCGTAGAATGAGATTAGCCGGTCATCCGAATGGTCGGATCACTCCGCCTGCCGATTTTATGCCACTGATGTCCGGGTTATGGCGATGCCATCGGCTGTTCATGATCACCCTGCTGATCGGGTGCTGCATCATCGGACTGAGTGTGCGCATGGCCCTGGCCGACCGGCACGCCATCCTCGACAAGGTAGGGGCTGCCAATCTGATCGCGGCGAACCTCGTGGCCGAACGGCTGCACAGCCTGTTCCACGCCGGAGACGCAATCATGCGTCGTGCCCGGCAAGAAATGACACAGGCCGGTGGCAGGAATGTGGAAGAGGCCATCACCGATATCGGCAAACTGATCCGGGATTTTCCCGAGATCAGCTATCTGCTGGTCATCGACCGCCATGGTAATTTGCTCGGCAGCACGGCGACCGCGCATCCGCCGCCGGTCAACCTGTCCGACCGCGCCTATTTCAAGGAGCATCAAGCCGGTGCGGAGTTTTTGATCAAGGCACCGTTTGTTGGACGCAGTACGGGGAAAACCGTCCTGCCCATGACCATGGCCCTCCATGGTCCCGGTGGAGACTTTGACGGGGTCGTCTTCATTGGCCTGGAAACGGCCGAGATCAACAAGCTGTTGCAGGCGGCGGCACCCGCCGCCGGCACCCTGAGTTCTGTACTCCACCTGGACGGCACCGTGATCGCACGCAATTCGGAGGTTGGGGTGGGCGAGCGCTATCCCAATTCCCCCGTGCTGCGATACGCCGCCGAGGGTGCCAACGGGACCTTCACCGCCCGCTCGGCCATCGATGACGTCGAGCGAATCACGGGGTACACCACCGTCCACGATTATCCCGTGGTCACGCTTGTCGGCACGACCAGCCACGAGGCCCTGACCGATTGGCGCTTCACCACCTATCTCTTGTTCGTCGGCACGGGCACCGTGGTTCTGATGCTGCTGGTGTTCGCCTGGCGCTACGATGCCCACTCCGCCAGTCTCCATGACAGCGAGACCCGCTACCACTCATTGTTTACCGGTTCCAAGGTGGCGATGCTGCTCATTGATCCGACCAATGAAGCGATCATCGACGCCAATGCCGCCGCCGTCGCCTACTACCATTACGACCTTGACGCCCTGAAGGGCATGCTGATCACACAGATCAACTGCCTCTCACCGGAAGAGATCGAGCGGGAGATGGCGCGGGCCGCCAGCCAAAACTGCAACCACTTCCATTTCCGCCACCGTCTGGGCAATGGCGAGGAGCGGGATGTGGAGGTCCATTCCGGCCAGGTTGACGTTTCCGGCAAGCCGTTGCTGCTGTCCGTGATCCACGACGTCACCGACCGGCGAAAATTGGCGGAGGAAGTTCAGCGGGAGAAAGACCGGTTCGAGGCCTTCGCCGAGGTCTCGTCGGACTGGTTCTGGGAAATGGATCAGGACCTCCGGTTCTCCTGGTTCTCGGATCGGTTTCAGGTGGTGACCGGGGTGCCTGCCGAAACGATCCTGGGAAAACACCGACAGGATATCATCCTGGAAATCGAGCCGGAGTATCTTGAACGGCATTTGGACGATCTGCGCAATCACCGCCCCTTCCGGGATTTCGAATACCCGATCGCGACCAAGTCGGGGCGAAAGTTTTTCCGAATCAGTGGAATTCCAATTTTTGACGACGATGAATGCTTCCTGGGCTACCGTGGCACCGGAACCAACTCGACCGCCATCAAGGAAACCGAACTCGAGCTGATCAAGAGCAGGCGGGAGGCCGAAATCGCCAACCAGGCGAAATCGGATTTCCTCGCCAATATGAGCCATGAGATCCGCACCCCGATGAACGGCATCATCGGCATGGCGCATCTGGCCCTGAACGGCACCCTGCCGACAAAAGAACGCGACTATGTAAAGGCCATCAGCGAGTCCGCCGATCGCTTGCTGGGCATCGTCAATGACATCCTGGATGCCTCCAAGATCGAATCCGGCAAGCTGGTCATCGAGGAAGCGCCGTTCAACCTCAACCGTCTGATCACCGACATCGTGGTGCCGATGAAATGCACCGCCGGCGCCAAGGGGGTGGAGATCGCCGTCGCCATCGCCGAGAAGGTGCCGCCCGGCCTGATCGGCGATTCCCTGCGCATCAGCCAGATTCTGCTCAACTACCTCAACAATGCGGTCAAGTTCACGGAACGGGGCAAGGTCAAGGTCGCGGTCACCCATACCTATCTTGGAGATCACGATACCCTGTTGAAGGTCACGGTCACCGACACCGGCATCGGCCTGACGCCGGAACAGCAGGCGAAACTGTTCCAGCGGTTCGAGCAGGCGGATCAGTCGATCACCCGCAAGTTTGGCGGCACCGGCCTGGGACTGATCATCTCCAGACATCTGGCCCATCTGATGGGCGGCGAAGTCGGGGTCGAGTCCAAGCTCGGCGAAGGGAGCGCGTTCTGGTTCACCGTGCGGGTGCGGATTTCCGAGGATGACAACGCCATCATCCCCTCCCGGCTCCAGACACCGGTCGGGAATACCGACCTCGCGATTCTCCATGGAACGCGGGTGCTGCTGGCCGAGGACGATTCCACCAATCAGATGGTGGCGGTCGGCCTTCTCAATGCGGCGGGGATGCAGGTGGAGATCGCCACCGATGGCTCCGTGGCGGTGGCGATGGTGGCCGCGAAGGATTACGAGGTCGTCCTGATGGACATGCAGATGCCCAACATGGATGGCCTGACGGCAACCCGCCTGATCCGCGGCAACGACCGGTTCGCCGACCTGCCGATCATCGCCATGACCGCCAACGCCATGGAGATGCACAAGGACGCCTGCCTGCACGCCGGCATGAACGACTTTGTCGCCAAACCCTTCAATCCGGCACAGCTGTATTCGACCATCCACAAATGGGTGACCGGGGCGGGCGATGCGGAACTGTTCGAGGGGATCGAACTGCCCGAGGATGATTGCCGCCTTCCCAGCCCGATCGAAGGCCTCGACATGCGGGCCGGGCTGCGGCGGGTCGCGGGGATGACGTCGCTTTACGTCGACACCCTGCGCAGTTTTATCGAGCAGCAGGGCGATGCCGTCGCCCGGATCCGCGCCGCCCTGACCGAAGGCGATCTCAAGCGGGCCGAACGGGATGCCCATACCCTGAAGGGGCTGGCCGGCATGATCGAGGCCAGGGAGGTGCGCGATGCCGCCACGCGGATCGAAGCCGCCTGTGCCGCCGGCGAGCTCGGCGGCGGAGCCGAGGCGCTGGACGAGCTTGAACCGATCCTGCTTCCCCTGATTCGTGCGATCAAGGTCGCGCTCGACGACGACGGCGAATCACCTCCTCACGACAATCTGGTCAATCTCACCTGGTATCCGGCCTACGAATCCGGCTACCCGGAGATCGACCACCAGCAGCGCAAGCTGTTCGATCATGCCAACACACTGCTTGAGGCGACCCTGTCCTCATCCCCCGCCACCATGATCGCCGCCCAGGCCGACATCGTGGTCCAGGATCTCTTCACGTTTTTCGAGACGGTAGAAGCGATCCAGCGGGAAACGGGCTTTGCCGATGCGGCGGAACACGCCGCCCTCCATCGCGCGCTCGAGCAACGCGCCACGGAGCTGACGGAGCGGCTGCACCAAGGAACCTTCACCATCGGCGAACTGTTCCAGTTCCTGGCCCAGGACGTGATCGCCCGGCACATGCTGAAGGGAAACAGGGCGTTTTTCGAGCACCTCGCGCGGCAGCAGAGCCATAGCCGCCAGCCGAACTCGACGCCATTGAATGTGGAGAAGCGCTCATGAAAAAGCAGCTTAAAAGAGCGATTATTGTCGAAGATTCTGTTCAGATGCGGAGTCTTATTCATCCCGGATTTCCCAGATGGCGCTGCGATTACGTGACGGCGGCTGCCAAATCTGATATAGAAATCAAGGCTGTACGGACGATCTGAGGGGCTGTTTATGGAGATGGCGGCGGGTGAAACGGAATCTGGCGATCTGCGGGTCGCTTTTGACCGCCGCCTCAAGCTGGAGTTCCACGGCTCGAAGGTGACATCGGACGCCGGGCTGCTCGCCTTCCGGGATCTGGACGACGCCCTCGGCCTGACCGAGATGGCCGGGCAGGTGCTGGCCGACAACAGGACCGGCAAGAACAACCGTCACACCCTGACGGCGCAGTTTCGGCAATCGGTGTTCGGCCGCCTCGCCGGGTACGAGGATGTCAACGATGCCGACCGCCTCGGCCATGATCCGGCGATGCGCTGGATCGTCGGCGGCAGGGCTGTGACCAAGGAGGCCGCGTCCACCAGCCAGATGGGGCGGTTCGAGACCGGGGTGCTGACCGGCAAGCCGAACCTCGCTGCTCTGACTGACTTGTCAGGGAAATGGATCGACGCGGTTCATGCCCGCCGTCCCACCAACGTCGTGGTGCTGGACATGGACAGCAGCGTCAGCCCGACCCATGGTGAGCAGGAAGGCACCGCCTACAACGGCCATTTCGGCTGCACCTGCTACCATCCGCTGTTCGTGTTCAACCAGTTTGGCGACCTTGAACGCAGCGCCCTTCGATCCGGCAACGTCCACAGCGCCGATGACTGGCGCTCGGTGCTGGAACCGGTGGTGGGGCGGTATCGGGACAGAACCAAGCGGCGGTTCTTCCGGGGCGATGCGGCTTTCGCCCTGCCCGACCTGTACGACTATTTGGAGGCCGAGGGCTACAAGTACACCATCCGCCTCAAGGCCAACACGGTCCTTCAGAGCCACATCGCCCACCTGCTCAAGCGCCCGGTCGGTCGTCCTCCGAAATACGTCCAGCGGTTCTACGCCAGCTTCAGCTATCAGGCCAAGTCATGGAGCCGGAAGCGCCGCGTGGTCGCCAAGGTCGAATGGCATCCCGGCGAACTGTATCCACGGGTCGGCTTCATTGTCACCAACCTGACCCGACCCGCAGCCCGCGTGACCGCCTTCTACAACCAGCGTGGCACGGCGGAGCAGTACATCAAGGAGGGCAAGAACGCGGTGAAGTGGACCCGGCTGTCTTGCCGGACGATGAAGGCCAACGCGGTGCGGCTTCAGCTTCACGCCCTGGCCTACAACCTCTCCAACTTCCTGCGCACCCTGGCCCTGCCGGAAGAGTTGGAAAGCTGGTCGCTCACCACCATCCGCGAAAAGGTGGTGAAGATCGGAGCCAAGGTCATCGGCCACGCCCGCTACGCCGTCTTCCAGATGGCCGAGGTAGCGGTGCCGCGAGACCTGTTCCGCCGTATCCTCGACATGATCGACGATCTTCGACCACGAGAGCCAGCGCCATGTTGATAGCTGGGAGCGTCGGCAAGAGGCGGATGGCAGGCGAAGTGCGTCCGTCACGCAACAAAACAGGCTGGAATCACGACGCAGGAGACCTCAAAGCCGGTCGGGGCGGCGTTCATGTTGCGATGGCGGCCTCCATCGCGCCATTCCGCCTTCCGGTTGGGCCGGAATCTGGCTATTCTGGCGTCAATCAGGGGTGGATGGACCGCCCATATGGGAAATGTCGGATAAGGAGCAGACGCCCTGCATGTTAAGTGTCGAGCGATCCTCCTTATTTTCAGGCTACAGGCCAAAGCTTGGACCAACACTAATTTATGGGAATGATGACGTGCTGTCCGGCCTCAAAATAAAACAACAAATTGCACTGATTCTGATTCTTCCAATCTTTGGCATTGCTGTCTATGCGATTCATGATTCATTGAATCGGATTAGTTCAATACGATCTACTTTGAGATTTGAAAAATTTATCGACATCTCCAATTTAGTCAATGACACCATTCACGAACTTCAACTAGAGCGTGGCCTCACTGTCTCTACGGGATCACAAGATTTTCAGAATGCTAAGGTGCGGTTAGAGGATCAGCGGGAGAAGACTTCCTCTACAATCAAGGCGCTGCAATCGGCTGTCGATCGCAGCAAGCAAAGTCTTCTGTTCACAGACGATCTGAGCTCAAATTATGCCTTCATCGACGGTTTGTCCGCCGCCGTGGGCACCCTCCGAGACTTGTCGGAGGATACCCGCATCGACCACACCACGGCATTTGCCTATTATACCAATATAATTTCAGGACTCATGTCGTTGTCATCGATCGGCCGGACCCACGCGGCGGATGCGCCGTCTGCATTGGATTTGTCTGCTCTGTTCCTGACAGCCGATGTAAAAGAGATACTTGGAAGATCTAGGGGTATGGGGGTTAGTGCCTTTTGGGGCAAGGGTAGTTCGGAAGATAGGAGAAGAGATGCGCTGACATTGGCGCGCAAAGGGGAAGATGCCATTCTTATGCTGGAGGCATTCGCCAGACATCAGGGCATCGCGCCGCTCGCATCTCAGATGAAAAGTAGCGAATTTAAGAATCTGTCCGCCACCATAAATCAGATGACCGATCGTCTGAATAATGACACAGGCTCTGTCAAAGCAGATGAATGGTTCAAAGCGACCTCCGAACGGATAGCCCTTCTGCGTGACGTCGAAACTATCCTTGAGACCGATCTGCGGTCGCGTGCCGGGACGTTGATCAAGGACAACTTTAATTCCATCATACTTGACCTCACGGTCATGGGCATTCTAATCACCACTGCCGTCCTGATTGCGTTACGGCAATCCCTCTCTTTATCCAAGTCTCTTGCCGCCATCAGCAGCGATATACAGGCTTTAGCAAGTGGGAAACTTGACCAGAATATCACTGTTTCCAATCACCCAAATGAGATCGGACAAATTACGCGCAACATCGAGAAGTTCAGAGAAACACTGATTCTCAATGCTGAGCTTTTTCAAGTTAACGAATATGTCGCCGAGATGCACAAGAATTCGACCGAGATCCTGAACGCGGCAATCGATGTGATCGGTGAAGGTTTCGTAATCTATGATGATCAAGACAGATTGCTGATGTGCAACGAGAAGTATCGCGAGATTTATGCTGAATCGGCCGATCTGTTTCAGGCAGGGACGACGTTCGAGGAGATTGTCCGGACCGGGGCCGAACGCGGCCAGTATGCCGAAGCGGAAGGACGCATCGATGAATGGGTGCAAGAGCGTCTTGATGCCCATCGAAGTGGTGGAAAGCGCATCATCCAGAAACTTGGCAACGGAAGATACATTCGAATTGAAGAACGGATCACGCCGCAAAATTATATCGTCGGCGTTCGGGTGGACGTCACCGACCTTCAACTAGCGCGCCTTGATGCCGAAAAAGCAAACCTGTTCAAATCACATTTTCTCGCCAATATGAGCCACGAGTTGCGCACTCCAATGAACGGCATATTGGGCATGGCACATCTCGCACTCAGCCAAGATCTGCCAAAGGATGTGCATAACCATATAGAGACCATAGAGCAGTCCACCAAGCGCCTGCTGGGCGTCGTAAACGACATTCTTGATTTTTCCAAAATCCAGGCGGGAGGACTTTCGATTGAGACGGAACCGTTCGATATCCGCACACTGATCCAAGATCAACTCGCACTGGTTAATCACGCTGCCGACGCCAAGGGGATCAATCTTGCCGTCGAAATTGACAATGACATCCCGCCGATTCTGATCGGCGACCCTTTCAGAGTTGGCCAGATCGTCATGAACTATCTCGGCAACGCCATCAAGTTCACCGATACGGGCTCAGTCGTGGTCAAGGTTTCGCAGGCATCCGGCGAAGATGACGATCTGGCTCTAACCGTCTCGGTATCGGATACCGGCATCGGGTTGAGTGACGAACAGAAGGCCATGCTGTTTTCGCCGTTCGTCCAAGCGGAATCCTCTATATCCCGACGATATGGCGGCACGGGGCTAGGATTATCGATCTGCAAGGAACTGGCTGAGTTGATGGGAGGGTATGTCAGCGTTGAGAGCACACTCGGCAAAGGCAGCACATTCCATTTCACTGTGAATCTCAGGCGTTCCGCCACGGGAGGTGGAAAACATGAGGAAAACCGCCCCAAGCGTTCTGGCGCCAAAAGTGCCCAGAACTACGAGATTCTGAGAGGGACGCGCCTGCTACTGGTGGAGGACAACGACGTTAATCAAAAGGTTGCGTTGGGCATCCTAGGTGCCGGCGGAATATCCGTGGACATCGCAGGCAATGGCGCTGAGGCCATTTCAAAAATTGAAGTGAACGATTACGAAATCATCCTGATGGATTTGCAGATGCCAGTCATGGATGGGCTGACTGCCACCAGGAAAATTCGCGAACACGAAAAGTATGCCGATCTTCCGATTATCGCCATGACCGCAAACGCCATGGCGGAGCATCGGTCTCAATGCATCGACGCGGGGATGAACGATTTCATCAGCAAGCCATTCAACCCAGCCGATTTATTCCGGACCATATGGAAGTGGGTAACGGGGGAGAGCGACGCCGAGATGTTTGGTGCGCTTAACTTCGATGACGGCGACATTCAGTTGCCGGGCCAGATTCCTGGCTTAGACATCCGTGCAGGTTTACGCCGGGTTGCAGGGATGAAGGGGCTTTACCTCAATACCCTTCGGAGCTTCGCTGAACAGCAAGGCGATTCAGTCTCTCGAATCCGCGTAGCCCTTAGTGAAGGCGACGTCAAAAGGGCTGAACGGGATGCCCATACCCTGAAGGGGCTCGCCGGGATCATTGATGCTTACGATGTGCAGAAACATGCCGAATACGTTGAAGCCGCTTTTTCCAACAGTGATGTAGAGGCTGGCTTGGCGCTACTGGACAAGTTAGATGCTGCACTTGCACCTCTAATTGGGTCCATATTAGCGCACACAAGCAAAAATGTCATAGCTAAAAATAACGAGCCTAATGATATTGATTGTTGCAGTGAAAACACTGCATTGCATACGGACATAAACCTCGACTCCGCCTTAGAAAAGGCATCAAAGCTGAAGCAGCTGATTTGTCAAGCTGACACCAGCTCCCTCGAAGCGATAGATGATCTGACAAGCATATTGGCTGAATCTGATTTATTAGGCATGTGCGAAGAGCTTGACCGTTCTATTAAATGCTTTGATTTCAAGAAAGCAGAAAAAATAATTGATAACATTCTGGATAAAATTTTGCACACCAAGGATGGATCGATATGACCTTGGAAAAGCCAACTATACTCATTGTTGATGATGGAATTCAGAATATCAGGGTTCTATCTGAATTCCTAAAAAATGAATTTCGCATCATTGCGGCCACCAATGGAGCGGAATCACTTTTCCGAGCAAACGCGATACCGCAGCCTGATGCAATATTGCTCGATATTATGATGCCTGACATGGACGGCTATGAGGTTTGCCGGAGACTAAAGGCAGATAAAGCTACTACGAATATTCCTATTATTTTTATGTCCGCAATGGCCGAGTTAACTGATGAAATTAAGGGCCTGGAGCTTGGGGCTGTTGACTATATCACAAAGCCCTATTCACTCCCCATAGTTCGAAGTCGACTACAGACCCATGTCCAACTCAAGCAAGCGCGGTTTGATGCGATACGGGCTGCCCGATTTGCAGCTGCGGGCCAGTTGGCAGCAGGCATTGCACACGAAATCAATACGCCCCTTCAATATATTACGGCAAATATTGGGTACATTCAAAATGAGGTAAGTGGCTTGTTTAATACCATTAGGGAAAGCAAATCAATAGACTTGCAAGCCGCCTGCGCGGAATCGGAGCTGCAAGAGGCAATCATTGATTTAAGACGCGGTGTTTCCCAGATATCTGACATTGTTTTGGCAACAAAAGTTTTTTGTTCACAGAATGACTCTGAGATGCAAGCCGTAGACTTAAATAATTTAATCAATAATGTTCTGATGATTGGCGCAAGATTAATTGGAAATAATCATAACCTAGACGTGTGCCTTGATCCAGATCTGCCGCCAATTTCCTGCCACCCTGGCAGGATGAGCGAAGTTATTATTAGTTTGATTCGGAACGCCGTTCAGGCTGTTCTCCCGGAGCGTAATGGCGATATTCGTATCTTGACCAAGCGCCATGGAGACTGGGCAGAAATCCATGTCACGGACAACGGCGCAGGTATACCGCCAGAGATTCGAGACCATATTTTTGATCCATTTTTCACAACCCGCGATGTTGGATCCGGGCAGGGATTGGGTTTGGCTATTGTGTACGACACCATCACCAAACTGGGAGGCACCATCTCAGTGAAAGATGGCCCAACAGAAGGTTCCGTTTTTACAATTAGGCTTCCAGTCGATGGCAGCCAGACAGAAACTCCAAATCCGTAAGGGATGGATTATGAGCAGCAACAAGAAATATGGCGTAGTGGTGGAAGATTCGCAGCCGATGCGGCAACTGATCAAACTGGCATTAGAATCCCTTGGAATTAGTCACTGTATTGAGGCTGAGAATGGGGCAGAGGCTATTTCAGCGTTGAAGGCACATGGCGCAAACATTGTCATCATGGATTGGCAAATGGACGTAATGGACGGCATGGAGTGCACTCGCCAAATCCGTGCGGGCATTGATGGGGTCGATCCCAAGCTTCCTATCATTCTGCTCACAGCGATGGTCAGTGAGGAGGCGAAAGAGGCTGCTTACGCAGCAGGAGCGAATTTGTTCATGGGCAAGCCGTTCTCGCTTAAGCAGTTGAACATTGGCATCGCCAAGGTCATGGCAGAAACATCGCGATAAGCTGAGGATTTTATCCGCCAGAGGAAGGGCTATTGACCCTTCCCCTAGTGTAAAATCAATAGCTGAAAGGCCGTAATTGGCACTCAGGGGCCGTAGCGGACCCTCGCCCCGACTGTCCGGTCTCAAGCCAAAGCTGCCGGATGGAGAACGAATTGCAAAATGCAGCCCCCCCACAGCAAAAAATTGGCTTTCCGGGGGTTGAGTCAAAAAAACCTCGTTTCCGTCCCGTAAACCATAACCATTACCGTCGGCCGCCTTGCGCAACCCCGTTTCCATGGGGTGGGTGAAGATGGTCTTGACCTCGATGACTTCCCCGGCCTTGGCGCTGGGGGGAAGCCGGTTAGCCGATTCGAGGTCCGAAATACCCGCAGCGACGGCGCCGAATACGTCGTCCTGACGCTGGACCGCGGCGACGGCCGCGACCCCGTCCAGGCCGTGGCCTTCGACGGCCGCTTCGATCAGGTCATGGATCTCATCGACAAGGACATCCAGCTGGTCCGCCTGTTCGGCTTCTTCGAGAAGCGGGACTACGAGGCCGTCGATGAAAGCACCGGCGAGGTGCTGACCAAGACCTCTCGCCGCTACCGCATCCTGTGGGCCGGCGAGCCGCGCGTCGAGGGCGAACGTCCCCAGCGCCGGGGCCGCCAGCAGCGCAGCCAGGGCCAGGGCCAGAACCGCGGCGGCTGGCCGAGCCAGCAGCAGGGCGCCCGCTCGCAGGGGCAGCGTTCCCAGCCCCAGCAGAGGCAGCAGGCCCAGCAGGGCGGTGCCCGGAACAACGCCGGCCAGAACGGCCGCCAGCAGGGCGGGCAGCAGGAGCAGCGCTCCCAGCGCAACGGCGGCGGCCAGTACAACGGCCAGCGCCGGCAGGCCCAGCAGGGAAACGGGCAGGGCGGCTGGTGGCCGAATACCTGACCCTTCCAGGGCGCGTCCTCCCCGGGCGCGCCCCACGGCCGCAGCCTAGCCCGAGGAGCCTGCAATGCCCCTGATCCCCTTCATGCTTGTGGTGGGCGTTTCGTTCTACTGCGGAAGCAAGTACCTCGGCGGGCTGCTCTACCGGTTCATCGCGTGGCTGCTGCGCATCGTCTGGCGGATCGTCTCGGGCATCGCCTGCGGCGCATGGCGGCTCGGCGAGCTGATGCTCCGCCGCACCTGACCGATCCCGAATCCCGGAATGGCGGGCCCGACAAGGGAACCTGCCTCCTTCCGCATGGAGGCGCCCCATGGGGCAGTATCACGTCATCGTCGCGCCGAACCTCCGGCGGTTCCTCAAGCCGCACAGGCTCGGCACCGGGCTCAAGGCCTGGGAGCAGCTCGCCAACCCGCTGCTGGCCTCGGGCCTCGTGGCCATGCTCGCGGCGGATCCGGGCGAAGCTCCGGCCGATCTGCCCGGCTTCGCCGGACGCGGCTCCTGGGCCGGACAGCGGATCCTCGCCATCGGCGACTACGCCGAGGACAGGGACATCCCCGGCTGGGACGGCCCGCCCCTGTCGCAGCTCTACGGACTCTGCGACGACGCCGAGGAGCCGAAGGCCGACGACTTCTCGTCCTACCTCCCCTCGGAGCGCGCGAGGATGCTGGTCGAGGCCCGCAGCCGCTGGACCGAGCTTTCGGCCGTCGGCTACCTCACCGACGCCTCGGGCGACGCCGCCCCGATCATCGAATTCGTCCGGAACGGCCGGTTCGCCGGCACCGGCTGGCTCGACTTCATCCCGGTCCGATACGCGCGGGGCCGCTGGTCGCTTGGCGGCGATCAGAAGGACAAGGAATGGGTGCTCCGCATGGGGCATCCCCGCGAAGCCTGGGCCCGGCACGTCGAAGGGGCTCCGGCGCCGGTCTTCGATCCGGCGGCCGTGGCGAACGGGCCGAGCCGCCTCATCGCCAATCTCGATCGCTGGGAATACCTCGATCCGACCGTCTTCGGCGAAGCGCCGACGCTGGCCGGCATCATGCGGGGCGACGAAGGCTCGGCCGCCGCGCTGATCTCGATGCTCTACCACCCGACGGCGCGGGGCGGTGGAGACCTGTCGTCCAACGAACTGGCAGGCGCCTGGCGCAATTGCCGGATCTGCCTCACCACCGACGCGCCCAGCCAAGACGGGCTGCCCTCGACGGACACCGTGCGGGCGGCCTTCGCCGACATCTCGAAGCCCGCGAAGGACTTCGTCGCCAAGGAACTCGTCTAGGAGACCGCCATGCGCTTCCTCGCCGCCTGCCTCGCCATCGTCGCCGCCCTCATCGCGGCCCGTCCCGCCGAGGCGCACCGCCGCGACGGCTTCACCCTGGTGCTGCCGCCCATCTACCTCGGCCCGCCGCCGCCACCGGTGATCTACGTCTATCCGACCCCGCCGTCGCCAATCTATGTCGTGCCCCCGCCTCCGGTCATCTATGTGCCCTGCACGCCCGGCTGGAACTGCCCGCAGCCCTACTACATCCCGGCCCCGGGCGTCCTCGTCCCGCAGCCGCACTCCCCCTGGTAGGCGGCCATGGGCACTCCCAAGCGACCGGCGCGCGTCCGCGAATACGGACGCTCCTGGTCGCCCAGGCTTCCCCGCCGCGACATCGCCTTCCTCGTCCGGCGGGAGCATTGCGGCACGGCCGACGACGCCATCCGGGAGATGATCCGGACCCGGTGCGAAGCCTCCGGCATCCCCGCCCGCCTGATCCCTTCCTGCCTGGACTACGGCCTGCTGGTGCATCGCGCCCAGCAGGCGGTCTGGCGCCTCTGCTCGTAGGAGACCATCCATGCGCGTCCTGATCATCGATCCCGTCAAGGAAGAGGTCCGCGAAGGCGAGATCGATCCCGCGAACACCCTCGCCGGGATGCAGAAGATCGTCGAAGGCCTGATCTGCCGGGCCCACATCGACGAGGCATCCGGCGACGAGATCTACGTCAACGACGAAGGCCTGTTCGTCGAGGAACAGAGCTTCTTCTCCGTCGAGGGCGGCCACCAGCCGTTCGCCGGCTGCGGCGTGGTGGTGCGCTACGACGAGGACGGCAACACCCAGGGCACCAACACCCCCGTAGCCGATCTCGCCCGCCGCATCACCTGGCACGGCATGAATCCCCCGCTCCCCGGCGACGACGAGGATCCCTTGCGCCTGCGCTTCCTGATGCGCTGAGGCGAACCGGAACCGGTCCTCCGGCCCCACATTCCTTTCAAGCCCCGCGCAAGGCCGCTTAACCAACGGCTTGGGCCGAACACTCCTTAGTCCCCGCAATCGTCATGGGGAACGAAGTCCAGGATCGCTCACCGACCTGTCCCCGGCGCGGGGCAAAGAGCATCTAGCAGGTCGGAGAATGGGCGCAATCGCCGTTCGGGCGGCTACCTCCCACGAGGGCCGTGGTTCTGTGGCGCAATCCCGGAAAAGACGAAGGGCTCCCAGCGCCCGAGCACTAAAGGACAGGGGCGGCAGGGGAAACCCAGCCGCCCCTTCCGTATTCCTATCGCCAATCGCGCAGCAGGCCCGGAATCGCCCGTCGCAGCATCCCTTCCATGGCGTGCGACGGCTCGGGATGGATGGCCGCGACGGCGGCGAAGATCCTGTCCGGACTCGCCCCGTCCGGCCTGCGCCGATCCTCCTCGATGGCATCCACGATCGTGTCGATGAAGTCCTTGGCCATCCCATCCTCCTCTCCTCTGGAACGCCGAGAAGGTGGGGCCGAAGGAAAGCAAAGAAGCCAGGGCGAAAGGGCCGAGCGACCGCCACCCGGGACGGGCGGCCGCTCCGCTGGAAGGACCTGCCATCCATGCCTTGCACGAAGGAGGAACCATGACCGACGACACCACCATCCTGCCGCCGCGCAGCCTCGATGCCGTGCGCGAGCTGTTCCAGGGCAAGCGCATCGCTTTCACCGCCGTGGTCGGCGAGGACGGGTTCGGCCTCGGCGTCGCCCTTGAGGGCGAACCCGGCTACTGGCCGATCCCCGAGCACCTGGCGACGGGGGATTGGGAAGAAATGAACCGCGCCGCTGGGGCCATCAACCGGCACCTCGGCCTGTCCGACGACGACGCCATCCGGATCGTCACGTCCTCGATGCGCGCCCAGAACGCGCGCAATCGCGCCTGAACAGGAGAAGAGCATGCCGCGCTACCGCGTCCTGATGACCCGCGACGTCACCGAATCGGCCTCCGTCGTGGTCAGCGCCCGCTCCAAGGCCGCAGCCTACGAGAAGGCCAAGGCCCAGCATGAGACGGCCGAATGGGCCGTCGATGACGGGAACTACCGAGGCCCCGGCGACATCTACCTCGGCGGCGGGCTCGAAGAGAGCGTCGAGCTGCTGGAAGAAGGCGAAGAGCCGTGATCCATCAGTACCGCCCCCAGCGCTTCCGCCGGGCCGTCCTGCGCGGCCGCGCCGTCGAGATCGGCACGATCCCGATCGGCTCGATCGTCGCGCTGGCCCAGGGACGCGTCATCGTCGAGGCGTGGCTTCCCCGAGAAATCACCGCCTCGCGGCGCGTCGACGGCCGCTGGCGGAGCGCCTTCGTCGCCGGAGGCGGGCATCTCGCCCAGGTCCGGCGCCTCTCCGACGGCAAGCGCCTGCGCATCGCCGATCACCACCTGCTGCGCGCCGCCGCCTGAGCGGCCTGCCGCATCCCCGGGAGGATCCCATGCTCATCGCCGATGGCCTCCATGCGCGTCCCCGCCAGCTCGCCCTCGACTTCGGCCCGCCGCCGGGCCGGGAGATCGACGAGCCGGACGATCTGGCGTCCTACGACCACATCATCATCGCATGGAGCGGCGGGAAGGATTCCGCCGCCTGCCTGCTGCACCTGCTGGAAAGCGGGGCCGACCGGACGAAGATGGAGCTCTGGCACCATGACGTGGACGGCCGCGAAGGCTCCACGCTGATGGACTGGCCCTGCACGCGCGGCTACTGCGCCGCCGTCGGCCGGGCCCTCGGCATCCCGGTCCGCTTCTCCTGGCGAGAAGGAGGCTTCGAGCGCGAGATGCTGCGCAAGGACGCGCCGACCGCCAAGGTGCTGTTCGAGGGCGAGGACGGCGGGATCCGCACCGCCGGCGGGAATTCGAAAAGCCTCGGCACCCGGCTGCGCTTCCCCCAGGTCTCCGGCGATCTTACAACTAGATGGTGTAGCAGCTACATGAAGTGTATGCTGGGGATTGCGGCGCTCACCAATCAGGATCGCTTCCTCGGCCGCCGCCTCCTGTTCATCACCGGGGAAAGGGCGCAGGAGAGCGCCGGAAGAGCGAAGTACCGGCTCTTCGAGCCGCACAAGGCCGACACCCGCCGAGGAACCCGCCGCCGCCGGCTGATAGACCACTGGCGCCCGGTGCATTCCTGGACGGAAGAGGATGTCTGGGCGATCCTCGCCCGGTGGCGGATGGTGCCCCATCCGTGCTACCGGCTGGGCTGGTCCCGCGCCTCCTGCGCCGCCTGCATCTTCGGCGCCGATGTCCATTGGTCCTCCCTGCGGGCCGCCCTGCCCGAGCAGTTCGCGGCGGTCGCCGCCCACGAGGCCTCCTTCGACGCCACCATCGCCCGCGATCGCCGGACCATCATCCAGCGGGCCGACGCGGCCCGTCCCTTCCCCCTGGACCCCGCCGTGCTGGCCGAGGCCCGCGACCCCGAATGGAACCGGTCCGTCTTCCTCGCCCCCGGCGAAGAATGGCGGCTTCCCGTCGGCGCCTACGGCTCACCCGAGAGCGGCCCCTGCTGAGGAGAACCGCCATGTGGACCGTCGAACGCTACAGGCGCGAATGGGCGCTCTTCGACACGCGCAGCCGCTGCTTCGTCCTGTTCGGCACGAAGCGGCGCATGCGCGAGCGCGCCAAGGAACTCAACGCAAGCCCGTGAGGCCACCATGCCCGACCAAGCCTACTCCGCCCTGATGACCGCAGCCCGTCTCGTGGTCGAAGACGCTGACACGACCGGATGCAGCGAGGATCTCACCGTCACCTCGGCTTCGGCCATAACCGCCTTGGAGAATGCCCTGGCTGGGATGGACAGCCTGATGGGCGCCGCCGCGCCCCTGCTGCGCGAGGCCCTGGCCGAGATGACCGACCTGCTGTGCGGCATCGACGAATCGGAAGGCTTCGCCATCCTGCGTCGCCATGCCCTGCGGCACCCGGAAAGCCGGAAGTCCAAGGCCTACCTTGCCCTGCACGAGCGGATCTCCGCCATCGACGACAAGGCGCGGAAGGCGCTGGCCGCCGCCGAGGATCCCGCCCGGGTTTCCGCCGGAGCGCCGCTCCCGCCGATCACCGGCTACGAGGAAACGCTGTCGCGCGTCGCCGCGATCGGCGGCGTCTTCAACCTGCGGTCGCCGCTCCCCAACGACTACTGCGCGACGCCCTACGCCGCCAGCCTGCTCGATTGCCGGATCGCCCGCTGGATCGATGCCAGCGTCCGGTGGGACTCCATCGACCTGGGCCTCGATGCCGTGGCCGAGCGCGTCTGGCAGGAGGTGCGGACGCGCCGGCCCGATGGATTCGGCGAGGAGGAGCTGCTCGGGAATCCCTCCCTGGTGGACGAGCTGCTCCACGGATGGAGGATCGCCTGATGCCCCGGATGAAGACCCGGAAGGTCGTGCTGAACCTGACCTTCGACAAGCCCGTCACGGCGGAAGAGGCCGTTGCGGCCGCCAAGGACTGCATCCACGGGGAATTCTACCCCGTCCCCGAAAAGACCGGCGGCGCGGCCCTGTTCCGCATCCGCAGCGTCACCAAGCATACGGAGCCCTGACATGTCCGAGCAGATCACCATCGACGCCGTCGCCAGGCTGGCCGCCCTCCAGCGCGCCGACGGCCCCGGCATCGAGCAGCTCCTGGCCGGCGCCGAGGAGATCGACTGGCTGCTGGTCGAGAAGGCCCTCAAGGTGCTCACTGGTACGTTCGGCGAAGCCTACCAGCTGATCGCCGAACGCCACGCCTCGGAAGAGGATTCCCCCTACATCGCCTACGCCCAGAGCAATCTGGCCAAGGGCGGCGAGCTGGAGATCGACGACACGACCGTCGTCTCCCATGGCGGCGACGCAGGCGCCTACGTCCATGCGTGGGTCTGGGTCTCCGATGACGACGCGGGCATCGAGCATTGCTCGGAGTGCGGTGTGATCCTCCCCGAGGCCGGCGACGGCGAGGACGGCCTGTGCGCCGAATGCGCCGACAAGCGGGAGAACGAGACGACCAGCTGCCGCCATTGCGGCATCGAGGTCCGGCAGCAGAAGGCCATCAACGGCGAATTCTGCTCGCCCGCCTGCGCCGACGCGCACGACGAAGAGGAATAGCCCGAACGGAGGAAGCCGTCATGACGACCGCCTACGATCTGCGCTACGCGCAGCACCGGGACGCTCTGCGCGCCCTGGCCGAACGCGTCGCCGCCCCGCTTGGCGCCCGCGTCGTCGAGGACGAGGGCGACGAGGCCGGATGGTCCGTCCTGCTCGCCCGCGGCGACGGAACGACCATGGGCATCCAGATCCGCCTCATCGACAGCGAGGACCCGCCCGGCGTCGCCGGGAACCTCATCGTCCGCGTCGAGAGCGATGCCGGCGCCCCGGCCTTCTCCTGGGGCCCGGACAACTACACACCGGCCTGCTGGGCCGCCTACGGCGATTCCGCGGCCTGGGAGAGGAAGCTCGGGATCCTCGCGGGCGAGCTGGACCGGCTGGCAGGAATGCTCGCCTGACAAGGAAGAGCCCGGCGGACGGGCGCCCTTCACGGAAGGCGCCCCGCCGCCGCATGGAGGAAACCCGATGGCCAACGCCAATCAGCTCGCCCTGCTCAAGGCCTATCCGAACATCGACCTGCTGCCGATCGATCCCGCAGATCCGGAAAGTGTCGATGCCCTCGTGGCTGAGGACGCGACCGGCGACACCTTGTTCGCCTTCCTCTGGCGCGAGCTGGGCGATGCCGGCGAGGACCGCCGCGAGGCCTCCGCCATGCTCGCTCTGGCCATCAACGACATCGCGATCGTCAAGGCCGCGATCGACGGGCTGCCATGATGCGCGCCGTCGCGCGCTGCCAGGCGCTGCACATCGAGGAGCCGGAGTGGTTCCGCCGCCCCGACGTCGCCCGATGGCTCGACGGCCCGCAACGGCCCGCCGCATGGCACCGGCCGGGAGAGCCCGCCGACCACCGCACCGGCTTCGTCTCCGTCGTCGAGCCGGGCGTGATGGGCTCCGACGCCCAGACCGCACCGCTCGATGTGTGGCTGGCCATGTGCCGGACCGCCTACGAGACCCACCACCACGGCGACCCTTGGATGCTCGGCCGGGGCGGCCAGTCCCGCCAGATCTTCGTCCGCGTCGCCAACACCCCCGCGATGGAGTTCCCCATGCGAAAGACCGCCCGCACCGCCGGCCTCGTCCTCAACGCCCCGGAGATCTTCGAGCGCCCGGATTTCCTCGCCTGGCTCAACGACCCGGATAACCGGGTGGCCACCTGGCACAGGAAGGGCGAGGAGCCCGGGGAATACTCCGACGTCTTCGTCCTCGTCGATTCCGACTACGAAGGGCCGGAGAGCGACATGCCCGAGGATGTGTGGAAGGCGATCTGCGACGCCGCCTACGCGGAATACGCGCCCGGCTCGCAGGAGCTTCCCCGGCACCTCGAAGCCGCCATCGTCGTCCGCCTCACCAACCTGGAGGAATAGGCCATGCCCATGGGACTCGTCGAGGCCGTCGAAGGCCTCCGCTCCGCGCTGCGCTCTTGGGCCGGGCTCGGCACCGACCTCTGCGCGACGCACATCTACGCCGACGGCGACGTGCATCCCGAGCATTGCCCGTACTGCGCGGCCCAGAAGGCCGCCGTCGCCGCTCTCGAAGCGGCCGCCGCGCTGGGCCTGCCCGAAGCGCTGGCCAGCCCCGAAGCCGCCGCCTCGGCCATGAAAGAGGCCTGCGCCCTGATCGCCGACGAACGCGCCGAGGAATGGCGCGGCACCGACAACGGACGGGCCCGCACCGCCGAGGCCATCGCCTACGCCATCCGCAATCGATAGGAGCCCCGCATGGCCGACAACCGCACCCAGTTCGCCCTCGGCATCACCGGCTGGCCGAGGGCCGCCATCGACCACCTCATCGCCTTGGCCGAGGCCATCCAAGCCGCCGCCGACGAGGAGGAGATGCCCGAAGGCACGTCCGAGCCGATGGCCGAGAAGGCCCGCGAGATCGCCGACATGTACAACCGAGGCCTCGACGCCCGCCTCGAAGCCGAGGGCGATGGCCTCATCATCTGGGCCGAGGACCACGGCTGCGTCGGCGCGACCGCCGATGCCATCCAGGACGCCATGGCCACCTTCGGCATCGCCGAGCCGGTCATCCTCGAATACGCCGACACCTGCTCGCGCATGCGCTCCGGCGAGTTCGGCGGCGGCGCCGTGGTCATCACCGCCACCGCCCAGGAATGGATGAACACCTCCGACTGGGCGCGCCAGACGGCCCGGCGGCTCGCCGCCGCCATTCCGGCTTCGGATGCCGGGGGCGGCACGCTGTCCTTCTCGGACATCCCGTGCTCGAACGCGTCGGAATACGGCGTCTGCCCGTCCGGCGCCGACTTCGAGATCGACCGCGCGATGGCCCAGCGCATCGTCGCCATCGCCTCCTTCCTTCCCGGCATGGAGCTCTGGAAGGCCGAGGCCTTCGATCGGCACTGCTTCTGGAAGGCGCCCGAGGATTTCGCCTTCGCCGACGAGGATGGCGAGATCCGCACCGAAGCCGACACGCTCTGCGTCTCGACGACGCATTTCTGGTTCGAGGCGGTTCCCAAGCACGAGGAAAGCTCGATGGCCACGGCCGAGATGTCGATCGCCGACCTGGCCACGCATTTCGGCCTGGCCTTCCCCGCGGTGCCCGAGCCGATCGTGGTCATCGTGCAGAAGGGCCTCGTCGAATCCATCCACGGCCCGGCCGGGCGGGCCGTCGTCCTCGACCTCGACATCGAGGGCGTGCCGCCGGAACGCCTGCGCCCCATCCGCCGCGGCGCCGACGGCCTGCTGCTGGCCAGCGTCTCGGAAATGGGGATCGTCCCGGGCGGGTTCGCCCCCGAGGACATCAAGCCCGAGTAGCGAGGAAGGGCGGGGGCGGGCCGCAGGAGCGGAGCCCGCCCCCGCCGAAGAAGGATGAACCGATGCACACCGTCTATCGACAGCTCTGCGCCATCGCCGAGGCGCATCCGGACCGGCTCGTAGCCTACGGGACGGACCTGCACCGCTGCGACAAGGAAATCCTCGAACGCACCGCCAGCGGCGACGAATACGTCTGGCTGCTCAGGCGCCATGGCACCGAGCTCTTCCCGCTCCGGGCCGCCTACGACCCCGTCGGCGTGACGTTCTGGCTGCAGGAGGCCGTTCTGGCCTACCACATCCGCATCACCGCCGACAGGGGCGCCGCCGGGACCGTCCGCAGCATCGGCCATTCCGAGGCCCGGCACCTGGCGCATCTGCCGCCGCCGCCCGGCGTCCGCCTATGGGCCCCTTCCGGCTTCGCCCTGCTCCTGCGCAAGGACGGCCGCGAACTGGCCCGGCTGAGCAACAGCAGCGGGCTCGGCTGGGACGCGGAGATCGCCGGCGGCGGACGCTGCCTCGGCCGGTTCGACAGCCCCGACGCCGCCCGCGAGGCCGTGGAGCGCATCCTCGACGCCGCGTAGCGGCAGGGGATGCCGACCGGCGCAGGGGCGCCGCCGTCCGGCATCCAGGAGGAAAGAATGAGCTACAATCTCGTGCTGCGCGTCCTCGTGGCGCCGCTCACCATCGACCACGGCATCCTCGCCCTCGACACCACCCCGAGCAGCGGCTTCTTCGTCGAACAGAACCGCCTGCTCTTCGACGGCGGCGGGGCCTCGGCCTTCACCGAGAGGGAGAAGCGGGATCTTCCCCGGGAAGCCCGCGCCGCCCGCGCCCGCCAGGCCGTAGCCGAGGCTTCGGCCACCGGCCCGCTCCACCGCGCCCTCGTGCGCGAAGCGAAGGGAGACAGGCGGACGCTGGGCGTCCTGCAAGGCAGCGCCGACACGCAGATCGCCGCGCTGGCGCCGACGCTGCGGATGGGCGAGGCCGTGGCCTACGCCGCGAAGCCCGGCGCCGGGATCTGGGACATCGCCAATCGGCTGCGCGTGCTGGACTTCGACGACGCCGAACTGCTCGTGGGCTTCGCCGCCGCGGCCCGCGAACGGATTCTCGCGACCGACGATCCGCTGCTGCCCTCCCCCGAAGCCGCCGGCATCCCGACCGAGGAAGCCATCCGCGCCTTCGTCGCCGAGCACGCCGGGGCCGTCTGCTTCATCACGAGGGGATAGCCATGGCCTACGCCGACGAGTTCCCCGACTTCGACCCCGGGACGCTGCCCGTCATCCCCCACGGCTGGATCGACCAGTCCTGGCGCAACGACGCCTGCCCGAGCTTCCGCCTCCCGGGCGCCCTGGTGGCCTGGATCGACTTCGCCGACCCCGCCCAGCGGGACGCGCCCAGCCAGCCCCGCTTCGCGCTCTGCCGGACCGACGACGAAGGCGCGACCGCGGGGACGGTGATCGCCGGGGACGACTGGCGGTCCATCCTCGATGCGGCGGCCCGGCACCTCGCTGGGCTGGCCATCTCCCTCGAGTGGGGCTGCGCCGGACAGATCGACGCCGAGAACGGCCTTTTCGCCATCCTCCATGCGGCGATCGGCGAGACGCCGGACTTCGACCGCTGGAGCCTGAAGGCCACTACCGCCGAGATGGTCGCCGAAGGCCTGCGCCTGCTCGGCCTCGAAGCCGCTGCCTGAGACGGAGGTCTCCATGGACATGTCATCCTTCGTGCGCCTCGCGAGGAAGCCGAAGCGGCGCTACGCCATCCGCTTCCCGGACGGCTCGCTGCGCGAGCTGCACCGGACCCGAGGCGGCGAGTGGGAAGTCGAACGCCCGGACGCCGGTCCCGGCATCGTCGTGTCCTACGGCGCCCTCTGGCGCGCCAAGCACGCCGCACGCTCCCAGGGCCTCGGCTTCGTGGTGCTCAAGTAGCCACATCTTCGATGCCGAGCTTGCCGGCGGCGTCCGCCTCGGCGATCCTCCCTCGACCGAACCAGGAGAGCTGGATGCCGATGAAGACCATCCCCGTCACCTTCAACCTCCGCTTCGACCCGGAAGAGGACGGGGAAGATCCGCTGGCCCGGATGCACGCCATCCTGGCGCAGGGCGGCTGGGGCGACGATCCCGTCGGGCTCTTCCTCACCCAGGCGTACTGGCAGCGGCTCGAAGACGCCGAGAAGGTCCGCGCCGACTGGGAGGCCCTGACGCCGGAACAGCGGCGGGACGGCCTCGGCATCGGCGAGAAGCTCCGCCGATGGGCGGAATCCGGCGCGCCGGGCGTCATTCGCCGCCCCCGAAGCCCGCACCCATTCCCGGAGCACCCCGACATGGACACCGTCTACATCATCGTCTCCGGAGAGCCCTCCGACGCCGACGACCATTTCGTCCCCGGCTTCTACGCCGTCCGCGTCGATCCCGGCCTGGACGACACGCAGAAGGCGGACGCCACCCTCGATGCCTTCCATGGCAAGGTGGGCATCGCCTGCCTCGACGACTTCACCATCGAGGTCCGGACCGCTGACGGGGCGCTGCTGTCCGGAGCCGAGAGCCACGAAAACGGCAGCCTCTCGGACAAGGCCGAATACATCGGCGATTTCGACGATCCCGCCCATCTGCCCGAAGCCGTCCGGGCAGCCCTCCAGCGGAAGGACTAGCCGCTGAGCCCCTCTTCTCCGGACAAGGAGACCGACATGCCCGACCACGAGCCCGCCGATCCTCATGCCGATGCCGCCCAGCCGCCCTTGCGCTGGTGGGCGGTCACCGGCCGCATCCCCGGCGACGACGAGGACCAGTTGCGCATCTTCCAGGCGGCGACCCGCGAGGACGCCCTGGAAGCCTTCGCCGAAGCCATCTGGGCGAACGAGCACGACGCCGAGGCCGGACGCGCCGCCGTGATCCGCGTGCACGGCCAGCCCGTGTTCTGGAACACCGTCGCCGTTTCCGACGCGCCGATCACCGAAGCCTAGGAGGCCCCATGGCCGTTCCCTTCCGCCAGGACGACGCAAGCGCCACCCGCCGCGCCTTCGTCCGCTTCTCCCAGGCGTGGTACGCCTCCGCCAATCCCCGCTCGCCCGACACCGTCGAGGAAGTGAATTTCGGCATGTACCATCCCGACGGCGGCACCGACGGCGAAATGGCCATGCGATGGGTCGATCTCGGCACCTCCGTCGCCGCGCTGCTCGAATGCTTCTCCGACGGCTTCGCCGTGCTGAGCGGCTTCCGGGACGTCATCGACGCCGTCGCCGGGGAACCCGGCCTCTCGCCCGAGCGCTTCTGCGAGCTGCTGCTCGCCCTGGGCTTCGAGGACGCGACGCCCCGCGAGTGCCCGCACCCCCGCTGATCCCGGCACGAGGAGAAGAACGCTCCGCTCCGGAGCCGGCCATGCGCGCTCCGAAGCGGGACGCAGGGAATTCGAAGGGAGATCGCCGACATGGCCACGACCATCCGCCTCTACGTCATCGAGGCCCCGCTCACCATCGACCACCTGATCCTCGCGGTGAGCGGCACCCCGGATTCCGGCTTCTTCGAGACCCAGAACGTCTGGGATCATCTCAGCGGCGACGAGCCCTTCGAACGGGATGGAGCCAGGCACAAGGAGCTGCTGGCGCTCGACGAGCCCATGCGCCTTCGCATCGAAGCGGCGCGCGCCGCGGTGGAGGCCAACGACGCCTGCGCCGCCGCGATGACCGAACGGTTCGGCCCCGAGAGCGCGGATGTCGATCCCGACATGCACCTCCATTGGCTCGCTCCCGATCTCCGCCTCGGCGAGAGCCTCCAATTCCCCGAGGGAACGCCGCTCTGGGCGCTCGGCGAAGTCGTCCTCATCGACAGCCGTGCCATCCGGAACATCGTCGGCGCCGTCGCATCGGCGATCGCCGACCCACGGACCGAGCACCCCGAGGACATGGCCCGCCCCGAAGACGTCCGCACCTTCCTGAACTCCCACATCGGGAAGCCGATGCTGATCGGGCGGGACTGAGCCCCGAGGATCCAGCGGGCCGCCAGCAGCGCACCGACAAACCATCGACATCGCCGGAGGCCGTCATGGCGCTCTTCGACCCCGCACGCCTGCGCGACGCCGGCATGGACGACGAGCTGATCGCCAAGCTCGAGCGGGCCTGGACCACGATCCGCCGCCTCGTCGAGCAGGACAATGTCGTCTCCGTCGCCTGGTCCGGCGGCAAGGACAGCACCGCGGCGCTGATCCTCAGCCTGATCGCCTACGAGGACGCGCAGACGCCCGGCCGCGCCGGGCCGCCGCTGGCCGTCACCACCGCCGACACCGGGATCGAGAATCCCGTCGTCCATGCCTACTGGCAAGGGATGGTGCAGGCGCTCGAAGCCCATGCCAGAAGACGCGGCCTCGACATCCGGGTGCGCGTCGCCCGGCCCAGCCTCGTCTCCTCCTGGACGGTGAAGGTGCTCAGCGGCTGCGGATTGCCGACCTTCCCGGACAGCAAGAGCCGGAAATGCAGCATCGACCTGAAGCGCACCCCCGCCGTGCGGTCCCTGCGTCGCCTTGTGCCCGAGATCCTCGCCGAGCTCGACGCCCGCCTCGACGCGGCCCCGCCCGACTTCATGCGACTCGCCCAGTTGCGGGAACGCATGGCCGAAGGCCGCCCCGTCGTCGTGGTCGGCACCCGCTACGGGGAATCGGCCGAGCGGGATCGGCGCATGGCCGCCCGCGGCGACACCACCGAAGTCCGCGAGAACGAGGACGGCACCCTGGTGCTGCCGCTCATCGCCGACTTCACCCTCGAGGACGTGTGGGAGGTGCTGGCGCTGGCGGGCGAGGATCTGCCGCTGCCGTCCTTCGTCCGCTCCTTCGACGCCACCCGGGACCTCTACCGCGACGCCACCGGCGAATGCGTCATCGTCGCCGGCAGCGATCAGAAGAGCGCGGCCTGCGGCGCCCGGTTCGGCTGCAGCCTCTGCACGGCCGTGGGCCGGGACCGCTCCATGGAAGTCCTGCTCGGGAAGCCGGAAAACGCCTTCATGCGGCCTCTGCACCGCCTGCGGGAATTCCTGCTGCGCACCCGGTTCGATCTCTCCCGCCGCCGGTGGGTGGGCCGCACCTTCCATCCCATCACCAACCATGTCCGCATCCAGCCGGACGGCTATTCGGCCGCGATGGTCGAGGAACTGCTCGGCATCATGCTCACCATCGACGCCGAAGAGGCGGAACGGGCCGCTCGGCTCGCGGATGCCGCCGACAGACGGGCGATGGGCGAGATGGTCCCGTGGCCGGACGCCCACCTCGCCGCTTTGGAGGCCGATAGGAAGGCCGATACGGCCTACCTTGCCCGGATGGTCCGCCCGCAGTTCCGGCTCGTGGCCGAGGATCAGCTGATCGCGATCGATTGGCTCTGGGCCCGCTACGGCATCCACAAGCCGTTCCGGGCGCTGTGGATCCGCCGCGAGGTGCTGCGCGGCCGCCGCTGGGAAATCCCCGCCATCCCCGAGACGCCGCGTCCGCCGTTCCCTGCTGCGCGATGGATCGGGGTTCCGGAGACGCCCTACCATACGCCTCCGCTGTTCGACGACCTGATGTGGTCCCTGATGGACCGGCCCGGCGTCGATCTCCCGGCGGTCGCCGACGGGACGGTCACAGTCGATCCGGAGGAAACCGAGACCATCGAGGTCTTCGAGGAGGCGGCCGCCTTCATCCTCGACTACGAGGCCGATTCCTGGATCGACCTCTACCACGACCGCGGCTACCGGCCCATGGCGGCTGTCCACGCCTATCTCCGGTTCGGAGCCATAGGCGTGCCGAAGGGCCGTCTCGGCGAAATCGGGGCCGTGGCCGAAAGGAACCTCCGGCTCATAGAATGCGGCCTGGACCCGGCGCTGCCGTACTCGGCGCTGCCCATGGACAAGTCCCTTTCCGATGCCGGGCACGCCGCGCTGATCCGCGCCATGACGGCCCAGCAGGTTCCGGCCGAGCCGAAGCGCGCGAAGCGGACCGCCCAGGCGGATCTCTTCGACGCAGCTTGAGCCCCGGAGACCCGGGGGAATGCCGCCGCGGGTCCGTGCCTTGCGAACGGACCCCGCGGCGACGCATCGGAGAATCCCCGAATGGCGAACGAGAAACCGCAGGAACGGTACCTCACCGTCCTGCTCACCCCGCATGACCTCGGCGACGCGGATGGCGCCTACGCCATCTGCCGTACGCGGATCATCCCGGGCGCGGGCGCCCTGGTGCGCCCCAAGCTGGCCGACATCGTGGCCAGCCGCGCGCTGGAAGACATCCGCGTCCTGATCGGCCGCCGCCTGCTCATGCTCGACGAGGCCAGCCTGGACGAAGGGCTCAACCGGTGGCTCCGCGCCGCCGGGCACGAGCCCATCGCCCATTCCCGCGTGGAGTTCATCGCCCGCTGGGAAGAAGAGGCCAGCCACCTATCGACCCACTTCCTCCCCAACGACGAGGAAGGCGACTTCCTGCGGGCCCATCCCAACTGGGCCATGGGCCTGCTCTTCGATCGGGCCAACGCCGTCCTCTCGACCGAGATGCGGCTCAACCAGGATCGGGACCATCAGGATCCCGAGCCGTGGCACCGCCTCGATCGCCTCTACCGCGCCGATGCCCTCATCGAGACCGCCGAGGCCGAGAAGGCCCGGGCCGAGAAGCGCATGGCCGAGCGGAAGAAGGGCAACACCGACGACGAGCCCGACGACATCGCCGAGATCATGCGGGATTCCGCGCCTTCGCGCATCGGAACCGCCCGCACCGACGAGGAACGCCGCCGCCTCCTGCGGCTCGAGGACGAGCTGCGGCGCGTGGTGTTCGGGCAGGACGAAGCCGTGTCCGCCGTCGCCGAGCAGATGATCATGGCCCGGGCCGGGCTCCAGCGGGCCGGGCGGCCCGTAGGCGGTTTCCTGTTCGCCGGCCCCACCGGCGTCGGCAAGACGGAGCTGGCCCGCCAGCTCGCCATGGCCATGGATCTGCCGATGCTCCGCCTCGACATGTCGGAATACTACGACCGGCACGCCATCTCGGGCCTGATCGGCTCCGTCATGGGCTACCGCGACTCGTATCGCGGCGGCCTGCTCACCAACGCCCTGCTCAAGAACCCGAACCACCTGATCCTCTTCGACGAGATCGAGAAGGGCGCGCCGGAGGTGATGAACCTCCTGCTCCAGATGCTCGACGCCGGGCGGCTCACCGACGGGCGCGGCAACACGGTGGACTGCACCGGGGCCACCATCGTGATGACCACCAACCTCGGCGCCCGCACCGTGGCGAAGAAGAACGCCCTGGGCTTCGGCGCGACGGCCAGCGCCAACGACGAGACCGAGGAGATCCGCGCCGCCGTGGAGCGCGGCATCCCGCCGGAGCTGCGCAACCGCATCGACCGCATCCTGGTCTTCGGCCGCCTGGACCCGGCGCGCATGCCGGCCTTCGTGGACAAGGGCCTGCTCGGCCTCGAAGCCCAGCTCCGCATGACCGGCAGCCGCCTGTCCGTCACCGACGCCGCCAAGGCCCGCCTCGCGAAGGAAGGGTACAGCGCCGATTCCGGGGCCCGGCCGCTGGAACGCCTCATCGACGGGCGCATCCGCCGCCCCGCCGCCCGCCTGCTCATCGAGAAGCCCCTCGGCTCCGCGGAACTGCGGGTGGATCATGACGGCGAAGCCATCGCCGTCTCCGTGCAGCCCATCGTCCCGCCTGAGGCGGATCCCAAGGCCGCCGCCCGCTGGACCCGACTGCACGCGGAAGCGGCGCTGGAGGACGCCAACCAGGCGCGCATCCTCTCCATCGCCACGCCGCTCGCGCTCACGACCTACGGCGCCGTGGTCAAATCGGCCTCCACCCGGATCATCGTGGCCACGCCGAGGGACATCGCCTCGCTTCAGAAGGCCGAATCCGGCAATCCGCTGGAGCCGGGGCACGCCTTCGCCGCCTTCCTGGCGGAGACCGATGGCGACAACGACTGCTGGTTCGCCGTGCCGGACGACGATCGGATCACGGTCGTTCCGAACGAATCCAAGGCCCTGCTCCTCGATCAGCTGTTCCGTTCGACCGACGCGGCCATCCTGCTGTTCGACAACCGCGCCTACGAGCAGGAGCTCGTCCCGCTCCTCCGGGCCAACCGGCTGCCCGTGCCTCCGCGCCAGCGCATCGAATTCCTGTGCGAGCGGGGAACGCCCATCGGCGAGTCGGCCAAGGATACGCTGTTCGACTGGGGGTACTACGGCGGCGTCGGGCTGTCCCACCTCGCCGACCCGCGGGAGCACACCCCCATGGACGCCGTCCGGTGGCTCACCGAGTGCATGAACTTCGTGATGGGCGTCGAAGAGCAGAAGCGGCTCTTCGACCTCTGATCCCCCAGGAGATCACCATGACGCACCTCTTCGCACCCGAGGCGCTGCCCATCATCGGGCGCCGCGACGGCCGGGAAATCATCCTCGATTCCTTCGCCGGCGGCGGGGGAGCCTCGACGGGCATCTTCCAAGCGCTGGGACGCCACCCCGACGTGGCCATCAACCATTCGGCCGAGGCCGTCGCCCTGCACGCGGCGAACCATCCGACGACGAAGCATTTCTGCCAGTCGGTGTGGCAGGTCGACCCGGCCGACGTCGCCAGGCTCGGGCCAATCGGGCTTGCCTGGCACAGCCCTTCATGCACGCATTTCAGCCGAGCCAAGGGCGGCAAACCCTTGGAGCGCAGCATCCGCGATCTCGCCTGGATCGTCGTCGCCTACGCGCGGCTTCCTCCCAGCGTACGCCCCAGGGTCATCTTCCTCGAGAACGTCATCGAGTACCTCTCATGGGGACCGCTCAACTCCTCCGGGCTTCCGGACAAGAACAAGCTCGGCTCGGAATTCCGCCGATGGGTCGGCGAACTGCGCCGCCTGGGCTACAAGGTCGAATGGCGCGAGATGCGGGGCTGCGACTACGGAGCACCCACCATCCGGAACCGACTGTTCCTCGTCGCCCGGAACGACGGCGAGCCGATCGTCTGGCCGGACCCGACCCACGGCGCCCCGGACAGCGCCGACGTCCTCGCCGGCCTGCTGCTGCCCTGGCGCACCGCCGCCGACATCATCGACTTCTCCATCCCCTGCCCGTCGATCTTCCTCTCGCCCGAGGAAGCGAAGGCGCTGGGCGTGCGCCGTCCGCTCCAGGAGGCCACCCTGCGCCGCATCGCCCAGGGGCTGCGCCGCTACGTCCTGGACAGCCCGCGCCCCTTCATCGTCCCGCTGACGCACAGGGGCGACGATCGCTGCCACGACAGCCTCGAACCGCTGCGGACCATCACCACCGCCAAGCGGGGCGAACTGGCGCTGGTCTCGCCCTACTGCGTCAATCCGAACCACACGGCGCCGGACTACACGCCGTTCCGCGGCTTCGGCCCCCGGTCCCCCGTCGGCACCCTCACGGCCTCGCCTGGCATCGCCGTCTCCATGCCGCACCTCACCCGCTTCCACGGCCGCAGCGTGGGCAGCAGCCTCGACGGGCCGGCGCCGACCATCGAGACGCACCTCACCGATGGCGTCGTCCTGCCGTGGATGGCGCAGCACAACACCGGTGTCGTCGGCCATTCCATGCACGAGCCGGTCAGCACCATCCTCGGCAAGGGCTGCACGCAGATGCTGGCCGCCGCCTGGCTGTCGCAGATGCACGGCACCAACGCCGGCAATGGCGGAGACCCGCGCCAGCCGCTGGGGACCATCCTCGCCCAGGGGAACCACCACGCCGCCGTCCAGGCCCTGCTGGAGCGCACGGCGAAGCCCGGACAGCACCACGAGGCCGTCGTGGCCATCGACGGGCAGGAATGGGCCGTGGCCGACATCGGCATGAGGATGCTCACGCCGCGCGAACTCTACAACGCCCAGGGCTTTCCGCCGGACTACCTCATCGACGTGCTGTTCGAGGGCAAGCGCCTGTCGAAGGCCTCGCAGGTGCGGATGTGCGGCAACTCGGTCTGCCCCGACGTGGCCGCCGCCCTGGTCCGCGCCAACGCCCCCGACCTCGCCCGCTCGGCCATCGCGGCCTGATTCCAAGGAGGAATCCCATGCACACCATCCGACGCAAGCAGCCCGGCGACAAGGCGATGGCCGATCCCAGGATCAGCTACGTCGTCCTCGACGGGAACGGCCGCGAGGTCGGCACGCTGGCCAAGGAGCCGACCTTCCAGCGGAAGGGCATCAAGCAGGGAGGCGGATGGTCCGTCTGGATCCTCGAGGAGCACGCCGCCCTCTCCGACGATGCGGGCGGCGAGCTCTGGGTTCCGGACTTCAGGAGCGCCAAGGAGATCGTCGCCCGCTGGTCCGCCGACCCCACCGCCTTCCGTCCGCCGGACCCCGCCGCCGAATTCGACATGGACGCCCTGTTCCAGGGCTGAAGGGACACGACATGCGCAAGACCATCCTCCCCATCCTCCTCTCCGTCCTCCTGCTCGCCGGCTGCGCCGACATGGGCAACAAGCAGATGGCCGGCGGCCTGCTCGGCGGAGCCGCCGGCGGCTGGGCCGGCTCGCAGATCGGCCGCGGCTCCGGCAACCTCGCCGCCACCGCCGCCGGAGCGCTCATCGGCGCCTTCCTCGGCTCCGAGCTCGGCAAGGGCCTCGACCGCACCGACCAGATGTACGCCGCCCAGGCCCAGCAGCAGGCCATCGTCGCCGCGCCTCCCGGCGCCCGCGTGGGCTGGCAGGGGCAGCAGCCCGGCACCTACGGCTACACCGTCGCCGGACCCGCGATGCCCGTCCAGACCGCCTACGGCCAGCCGCCGACCACTTGCCGGGAATACCAGACGCAGGTCACCATCGGCGGCCGGGTCCAGGACGCCTACGGGCGCGCCTGCCAGGGCACCGACGGCCAATGGCGGATCATGCAGCAGTAGCCGCCTTCCGGGCCGCCTCGATGGCGTAGGGCCTCTTGCCCATCGGCCGGGCCGAGGCGATCGCATCCGCCAGCGCCGAGGACGCGTCGGCATCGAGCCGTCCATCCTCGTCGCTGCGCCGGACCTCGACGACGAACCCGGCAGGAACCTTCGGCATCCCCGGAGACCAGCCGCGCACCATGGAGCACGCCGCAGCCGCGCCCGGCCCCGTGGCCGAGACGACGAGGCGGGGAAGCGGCGCAGCCGCCAGCTCCTCGACGAGGCCGCTCAGCACCAGCGGGATCAGCTCCTCCGACTTGGAGACGGAACCGGCGATGATCAGCGAACGCCGGGGAAGAGACAGCACGACCGTGCCGCTGGGGCCGCCTTCGATGGACAGGCGCAGCCCGCCGGCCTCCTGCGGGGCCTCGAACGACCTGTCGGACGGAAGCCCGATGACGACGGGGCTGTCCGACGCCGACTGCCCGATGGAGCCGCCGCCGACCCGGCGGGCCAGGACCCGCAGGGCGATCTCCTCCATCTCCACGGAATCGGAGGTGAGGAGGCACCGGCGCCGCCATTCCGGCACCTCGAAGGAGCCTCCGCCACGCACGATGACGTCCCGGCTCCGGCCGGAAAGCCAGCATTCCGCCGCGAGGCGCCGCTCGATGGCGGAGAGGATGTCCAGAGACATGAGGACGGCATGGACATCCGGCGCCCGCAGACGGGAACGCCCATCCACGACGCGCTCGAAGAGGATCGCCGATTTCCGGGAAAGCGCCACAGCCTGCATGCCGACCTCCTCTCGTTCATGCAGAATCTGGGGCCGCGGCGATGGCTCCCGGATGCCCGGAAGCTTGACCTCGGGAATCCGCAGCCGTAAGCATTGACCATCAACAGCAGGGAAGGAAAGCCCATGAACAAGACCGATCTCGTCGCAGCCGTCGCCGCCGCGACCGGCCAGACCAAGACCGACGCCGCCAAATCCGTCGATGCCGTGCTGGACGCCATCACGTCCGAACTGAAGGCCGGCGGCGATGTCCGCCTCGTGGGCTTCGGCACCTTCTCGGTCGCCCAGCGCGCCGCCAAGGAAGGCCGCAACCCCCGCACCGGCGCGACCATCAAGATCGCCGCCTCCAAGCAGCCGAAGTTCTCGGCCGGCAAGGGCCTGAAGGACGCCATCCAGTAGCATCCTTCCCAGGAGGACCGCCATGCGCCGCTTCGCCGCCGCAATCGCCGCGGTCCTCCTCCTGCTTTCCGCTACCCCGGCCCTTTCGGCCGACACGGTGGCGGGCATCTGCTTCTCGCCGCCCAGGGACGGGCGGGAAGACTGCCGCAGCCTCGCCGTCCGGGAAATCGACGGCGCGGAAGAAGCCATCCGCATGCTGGCCTACTCCTTCACCGACGAGCCCATCGCCGACGCCCTCATCCGCGCAAGGAAGCGGGGCGCCGACGTACGCCTCGTGATGGACC
Organism: Magnetospirillum sp. ME-1; assembly: GCF_002105535.1. Lineage (GTDB taxonomy): Bacteria > Pseudomonadota > Alphaproteobacteria > Rhodospirillales > Magnetospirillaceae > Phaeospirillum. The sequence continues at coordinate 2,241,072 of NZ_CP015848.1, forward strand.
GCTCGAACGTCTGCGCCGAAGGAAACGACGACGAGGACGGCGGCAAGGCCTGCGGCCGCCACGGCGCGGCCATCGCCGATCGGCTGTCCAGGGCCGGCATCGAGGTGCGGATCGACCGGAAGCACCCGATCCTCCACGACAAGGTCATCATCCTCGACCGGCACCGCACGATCACCGGCTCCATGAACTGGACCCGCAACGGCGCCGAGCGGAACGGGGAGAACCTCGTCGTCCTCGAAGGCCGGGACACCGCCCGCACCTTCGCCGCCGACTGGGAAGAGCACCGCAGCCACTCGGAACCCTACGCGCCTGCCTCCAAGCGCAGATAGGGAAAGGCGCGGAGGGGCCGCCCTGAGGCGACGCCCCCTCCGCGAAGGAAGGGACGAACCTTCCAGCGGAGACCCGCCATGTCCACCCGGAGCCTGATCGGCCGCGAGAACGCGGACGGGACCGTTTCCTACATCTATTGCCATTACGATGGCTACCTGTCCGGCGTCGGCACGACGCTGCTCGCCCATTGGGTGGATCCCGCCAAGGTCGATGAGCTGATCGCACTGGGCGACCTGTCGGCCCTCGGGGCCTCGATCGGCGAGAAGCATCCCTTCGACCGCTGGGCGCTGCCCGAGGAAGAGCGCGAGAAGGTCAAGGGCTGGTGCCTGGCCTACGGCCGGGATCGGGAGGAGAACGACGCCGCCGCCCGCACCATCCATTCCGCCAAGGCCTACGGCATGGTCCAGGGCGTGCAGGTCCATTACCTGCTGCGCGCCGACGGGATCTGGCACGTCCAGGCCCGCCGGTTCGAGTGGCGGCCGCTGGCCGACGTCATCGCCGACAACGACTAGGAGCCCGCCATGCGACTCATCGAGCAGGACCTCCGCCACATCGCCTCCGCCCTGCGCCGCGCGGCGCAGGAGGACACCCGGCTGGCCGCCGCCCTCTGCCCCACGGAAGGGCTCGGCGCGGCGGGCAACCGCGTCGTCGCCGAGCTGCTCTCCCGCGCCCAGCGGATGGAGGAACTGGCGCACCTCGCCGATCGATCCTGCGCCGTGGTCCTCGAATTCGACCGGACGTAGGAACGGCCCCATCTCCAGCCGGAAAGGGGAACGGCATGTCCTTCCAGTCCGCCGCCGACGATCTCGCCGCCAACCTTCCCGGTTCCTGGACGGTCGAGCACCGCTACGAGCATCTAGCCATCCTCCTGCGGGACGACGGCATGGAGCTGCGCCTGTTCTCGAAGGGCTGGCGCGTCGAGCTCGCTCCGGCCATGCCGGCGATCAGCGGACACTACCACCACCCGAAGGACTTCGGCGTGGAGGAGGACGAGCCCCGGGCGACCTTCGATCTGCGCCGCATGGAGGGCAAGCCCGTCCGCGTCGCCGCAGAGGCCCACCGCCGCGTCGTCGAGAAATGGGAACCCCTGTGGCGCCGCTGCTGCGCCCGCCGGGACGAACGCCTCGCCGAGCGCGGCGATGCCGAGGACGTCGCCCGCCGTCTCGCCGAGATCCTGGGGGCCGAGCTGTACGACGGACCCCTCGCCGACGGCCGGGATGCCCGTCTCCGGACGAACGTCGCCGGCATGTTCGGCAGCGTGCGGATCAGCGCCTTCAAGGGCGGCAACGTCACCATGCAGCTCGAAAGCATCCCGGGCTGGGCCGCCATCAGGATCGCCGAGGCCCTCGCGGCCCTGCCCAAGCCCAACCGGTAGCGCCCATCCTCGGGGCGGGAGGTTCGAAGGAACCCGCCCCGAGGAGGACGACATGAAGAAGAACGCGAAGCCACGCAACCTCGCCGCCCGCGCGCTGCGCTCCATGCCCGGCGCCGCCGCCGGCGTCGATGCCCGCCCCAAGATCGTCCGCAACCGCAAGGCCTATTCCCGGAAGGGACGGCGCGGCGGGACGTTCGATTGACGGACGTGCACTCGACAAATCCATGATCCCGCCCATCTCGCGATCCAGAGGCATGCGCAGCGTGCCGCTGCCGCCGCGGCTGAGCGAGAGGATTCCATGCACATCGAACGTACGGAGACATTCATCGCCATCGCCCAGGGAGGCGAGAACCTGGACCTGGGATGGGCCCGCGGAGACCTCGACGCCGAAGGCTCCATCCCGCTCGTCTCCTTGCGCTCCATGGCGCTGCTGGCCGCCCTCAAGGGCGACATCTACGCCCGGGACCCCGAAGCCATCCAGCCGCATCTGGACGAGATTCTCGGCACCAGAAGGACGCCGGCCCCGCGGGTGCTTCCCTTCGACGAGCATCCCCACATCGTCCTCGGACGACGCCACCTCGACCGGGCCCTCCTGATCGAGATCGGACTGAGGGCCGACCGCTACGCCTCGGAAGCCGTCTGGCCCCATACCTCCGCGCGGAGGCTCGCCGTCGAGGCCGCGCTCAATGCGGCCTTCCTCGGACCGATGATGGCGAAGGGAGTGCCATCCCACCGCGCATTCGCGCCCGACCGGAAGATCGTATCCCTCCAGGCCATCAGGCTGCGCCGGACCATCGACATCCTCGTCCAGCGGACGCGGGAGAACCAATCCGACCCGAGGCTCTCCTGGCTCGCCAGCGGCCTCTCGAAGGCCACCACCGGCCTGCGCCGTGAATTGAAGGCCGCCGAGAAGGCCGAGCGCGCCATGTAGGCGCGACGGCGGCGCCGGCAGGCGCACGCCGCCCTCGCACCGAGGGAATCCCAGCCACCAACGGAACGACGGACCGCCCAGCGGATGCCGATCGATTCCGCACGCCCCAAGGAGAACGCCATGGGCCTCGACATGTATGCCTACCGCATGGATCCCTCCATTCCCGGCGAAAAGGCCACCGACTTCGATCTGCCGGAAGGCACCAGGGCGAAGCAGTTCCATTACTGGCGGAAGCACCCGAACCTCCACGGCTGGATGGAGCAGCTCTACCGCTCCAAGGGCGGAACCGACGAATTCAACTGCGCCACCGTCCTCGTATCCGAGGAGGATCTGGACGCCCTAGAAGCCGCCGTGAAGGGCGAGGAGCTGCCCGAGACCCACGGCTTCTTCTTCGGAGCCTCCCATCCCGAGCAGAAGGCCGACGACCTCGTCTTCATCGCCCGGGCGCGCGCCGTGATCGCCAGCGGCGACATCGTGGTCTACACTTCGTGGTGGTAGACGGGAGCGCGCCATGGACAGCATCGACGAGAAGATCACCGCCATCGCCAAGGAGCACTTCGGCATCTCCACGCTGGAGACGCGAAGGAGCGACCGGCTGGATTTCCACGAGGTGGCCGCCTGGACCCTCAAGGCCGCCCTGCGGGCCGCCTACGAAGCCGGAGCCGCCTCAGCGGAAAAGAAGTAGCCGGGGCGCCGCGCGGGGCTCCGAGGGAACCCGCGCGACCGACCCGGAGAACGACATGGACACCGCGAATCCGGCGGCGACCGCCGCCATCGATCGGGCGAAATGGATCGGCACCGCCACCGGCATCGCCGGCGCCGTGATGCTCGCCGCCCACATCCCCTGCTCGGACTGGGGATTCCTCTTCCACCTCGCATCCTCGGCCTCCTGGACCTTCGCCGGCCTCCGCGCCCGCGACGCCTCCATCTGGCTGCTCAACGGGGCCTTCCTGGCCATCAACATCCTGGCCATCGCCCGCTGGACGCACCTCGTGTAGCAGGAGGACGGCATGGCCAAGGGAACGCCCCCGCTCTTCCTCGCGCTGGGCCCGGCGGAGCGCCTCTGGCGCCTCGCCATCGCCCGGCAGCAGGGAATGCCCGTCCCCGTCGAGGACGTCGACGCCGCCCTGGGCGAACTGCTCGAAGGCGTCGATCGCATCCACCGCGAACTGCCGACGGCGGCCAGGCTCCTCGAAGCCGCCGCCGGGGCTCCAACCGCACAGGGAGGCCGGCCATGACCCCGGACCTCGAGGACATCCTGCGACGCGGCCGCATGACCGCACCCGCCCTGCTCGCCTTCCTCGCCAGCGGGAACGCTCCGAAGGACTGGAACGCCGTCTGGGAGATCAACGACAGGATCAGCCACCTGGCGCAGGATTGCGTCTGGTGCGCCGCCGTGGCGGAAGCCAGCGCCATGGATACGGACCCCCGAGCCCCCGCCCTCGCCCGGCTGCTCCGCCACGAGGATCGCATCCGTGTCCGGACCGCGCGCGGCGTCATCGGCAGCCCCGACTACTGGGGGGATCTCGGCAAGGCATCCACCCTGCGGCCGGACGGGTCCAGCCTCGACATCTCCATCGGACCGGATGGCCGGGCCGTGGCGAGGCTCCGCACCGGGAAGGAGGCCGAAGAGCGCTGCTCAATCAACCCCGCCGCGGCGATCTGCTGGACCATCCTCAAGCGGCTGGCCATGACGGATCCGTGCGGAAACGGGTTGTCGGGCGCCAAGGCCGAAGGATCGCCCTTCCTGCTGCCGTCCGATGGCAGGCGGGATGCCGCGTAGGGGAAAGGGAAGCCCGGTTCGGGAACGAAGCCGGGCAGTGGCGGTCAGCCGCAGCGCGCGCCGTGGGCGCGGGCGCGCAGCGGCCTGAAGGAGAAGGAAGGAACGAGCGTCACGGGATGCATGACAAGCCACTGCTCTCTGGGCGTGTCGAGCAGGGCTCGGCATGCAACAGAAGAACTGGAGATGGAACGTGTCCCCGATCCTCGAGAACATCCTCATCGGCGCCGCCGTCATCCTCGCCCTGGCGGGCCTGCGCCACATGAATATCCTCCGCCGGCGCCGCAACAGGCGGATCGAGCGGGAGAAGCACGAGCAATGGCTGAAGACCATGGCCCGCATGGAGCCCGAGGCTCCGCCCGGGATCTACCGGATGGGCATCGCCATGGACGGCATCACCCCGATCTTCACCAACGGCGCCCACATCCGGCTCGCCGGCGTGATCAAGCCGGAAGGCGATCGGTTCGGCGATGAAGCCTTCCGCATCCTCGAATCCCTGAAGGGCCGCCGCATCCTCGTCCTTCCCGCCTGGCGGGAACAGAGGATGGACCACGCGCACATGTACGACATCGAGACGGGCCGGAGCATCGCCCACATGATGCTGGACCGGAAGGCCGTGCGGATCGACCCCAAAAACCCGGAACTGCCCGCAAGCCTGCTCACCAAGGAGCAGAGGAGCGCCTGCGCGGCCTGAACACGGAAGAAGGACCGGAAATGGAAGAAGGCGATCCGCTGGTGCGGATCGCCTTCTCGCCGTCCACCCGGAGGATGGGGATCAGGGCAGCTTGGCCTCCTGCTGCGGAGAGTCGGATGGGGCCGGAGCCGCATCGTCCCCGAACAGGGCATCGAACACCATCCGGCCCGGTTCCTTGCCCGCGATCTGGCCGAAGGCGATATCGACCGCGGAGAAGATCAGGCCGGGAATCCCCCAATAAAGGGTATCGCCGCCCATCTTGGCCACCACGCCGATCCGATCTCCCGACAGCTCGCGATAGACGCTTCCCAGCAGAGGAATGTGCTGAAGGGGGTTGATGACATCGAAGAGATCCCAGAGGGACGGCTCTCCATCCTTGCCGATGAAAACCGGCGGCGGGCCTTCCTCGACCGGGGCCTTCGCCGCTTCGGCCGACGGCTCAGCGGCAACGGCGGGCTTCTCCTCGGCGGAAACGACCGGAGACGGGGAAGGCTCTTCCGCGGAAGGAGACGCGGGAACGGCCTGCGCCTTCGCCGTGCGGCGCGACGGAAGGGCGGCGGGAACGGCGGGAGCCTCGACGACGGCCGCACGCGCAGCCTGTTCCGCCGTCGCGGCGTTCTCCGACGGCAGGACCGGAACGAGCGAGCCGCTCATGGAATCCATGGAAACCGAGGGATAGGTCCCTTCCCCGGGTCCGGAACCCGCGCAGCCAGCCAGAAGCCCCGCGGAAACGATCGACGCCAGCACATACGCGCGCATGCCACCCTCCCTGTCCGTGTTTCGACGGGAAGGACGTGGGGCCGGAGAGGGCCAATCGGTCGGCGGAGCGCCAGAGAGGGGCTGTAGAGCGGTTTATATGTAAACCGACTATAAGCCGGTGCGGAACGCCCTCTCCGGACCCATGTAGACACCATGAGGGAAGGCGCAGGCCGGCCTCGGATGGCGTGAAGCCCTGCCAATAGCGGACGTTGCTTGAGCGCCGCTTGAGACGTTGCCATGAACGCCCCGCAGCGCCGCTTGGGACGCTGCCAAATGCCGCCATGAACGTTGCTTTAGAGAGAGCCGAACGAGGCCGGGCCGCGAAGCCCGTCCTTGGGAGCGCGTTCCTTGGTCGAACGGCTCATCTCGGCAAGGAGCTTCGCCCGCTTCTCGCTGCCGAGGCGGACATCCGGACGGGTGCCGACGGCCGGAGCCGGTACCGGAGTGGGATCCATCAGCTCGCGGGGCATCAGCGGCCAGTCGTCCCTCTCTTCTTCCTGGGAGACGGCGGATGCCTCGATCGCCGGGGCGGCTGCGATGGCAGGCCTCGCGGCGGGCCTGGGAACGGGCTTCGCCGCAGGCTCGGAAGCAGTCTTCGGCCGCTGCAGCGGCTCCATCCCCTCGGCCCGGCGGAGCCGGCACACCAGCGTGCGGAGATCCTTCGCCTTCAAGGGCTGGCCGGTGCCGGACCAAACGACGCCATCCGCCGTGATCTCCTCGCAGATGGCCTCCCAGGGCAGGGTCTTGTGGGCTTCGAGGATCTGATCGAGGTTGGCGCGGACATAGTCCCGGACCGAACGGCCCGGACGCGACCTGACCTTCAAGTCCTGCTCGCAGCGGCTGCGGAGCCTCGAAGCGAGATCCATGGCGCCCTCCCTCACCCGCGCCGCCGCAGGAGGACCATCTCCCGCGGCTGCGCCACGCATTCGATGACGATGTCGTTCCGTCCGCCGCGCAATGCCATGCCGGCGACGGCGCGGGCGGCGGCGAAGATGTTGCCGCCGACCGGCTCGTCCTTCGACACGAAGGGGCCGGAGAAGACCAGGACGCCGGCGAGCTTGTCGCCGCCCGGGGCGACGAGGACTACGGGGACGACCCGCGCCCCATCCTTCCAGGCTTCCGCCATGGGAAGCATGTCCGGCTCATCCATGGCGGCCTGCAGCACGACGGAGACGTCGGACTTCCGCGCAGCCGAACGGCCACGCAGCGTCGAATGCGTCTTGGAAGCCAAGCGGCCGATCGCGAACAGGACGTCCATCTCCACCCCTCCTCGCACCGAAGATGGGATCGGATGGACGCCGATCCGGCGATCCTACCTCCCGAGGGAGGAGGACTCCCGCGCCGCCTCGATCGCCCGTCCGGAACCGACCCTGCGGAGCACCGCCGCCCGGGCCAGCCTGAAGGCATCATCCACGTCGCCCCGTCCGATCGATTCCTCGACGAGCACCCGGGCGGCCACCTTCTCCTTCGCATCGGGACCGGTCCCTGCGGATGCCCTCGCCCAGCGCGCCGTCTCCTTCCCCACGTCCGTGCCCCGCGCTTCGAGGATGGAAGCCATCTCCCTTCCGGACGACCGGCCGAACGACCCGGCGAGATCGGCGATGCGCGAGGAGCAGTCCGCCAGATCGGCGGGCATCGACAGCCCGGGATCCATGCGTCCGGCCTGCGGCACCGCCATCCGGGCCAGGGGGAAGGCGGACTGGATGGCCTTGCGCTCATCCCCTTCGAGGACGGCCATCACCGAAAGGGACATCTCCCGCCCGGCAACCCGGGACAGCGGGTGATTCACGATGGACGAACGCAGCGCCTCCGCCCTGCTTCCTTCGAGGCCCCGCGCCTTGATCGCCTCCGTGGCCAGCGCGTAGGGGAATCGTCCGTTGAAGCCCCCCGCCCTCTCGGCCGCCGCGCGCGCGACCTCGCCGGCCTTCTCCCAGATCGGGAGCAGCCGGTGCTGCTCGGGGGTGAGCATCCTCCATCCCCGCTCCATGGCGGCGGACCGCAGCTCGGATTCCTTCGCGCCGACCAGGGAAACGCCCTCGGCAGGACCGAAGCCCGAAGCGAAATCGCAATACGCCCTGAGGGAGCCGCGCCCGACCTCGCCGGAGGACAGCGAGCGGGGCAGGCCGTCGGCCAGAGCAAGATCCGGCGGAAGACGCCGCGCGACGAGCGTGCGCCCGGCGAGGGCATCGGCCAATCCGGGCCTGACCGCCTCGCGGTCGATCGCGCCCCGGCACAGCCTTCCCGCCTCCTCGATGGCCGCGACGGCATCCGCGCCGGCCGGAACCCTCGCGATGCGCACGGGACGACCGGACGGGTCCGATGCGATGCCGACGGCGGCGCGGGGAGACGCTTCCGGACGGCCGAAATCGACAAGCCCTCCCGCCGCCCGCACCACGCAGAAGCGGCCATCCATCCTCTTCACGACGGCCATCCCGGTGGCCGAGGCATCGAGCCCGCGCACCAGGAAGAACGACGAGGGCGCCAGGCCGGCACGCTGGGCCTGATCCGCCGGTAGCCGCGCGCCCGTGGAATGCACGATGGCGGCAAGCCCGGCCTCGCGCGTCCCGGCGGGAACCTCGACCGCCACGTCATGCACCCGCGCCTGGCCACCGGAATGCCATGCGACGCGATCCGGCGTCGCCGGAATGCGCACCGAAGCGGAAATCCCATCGGAACCGGGAAGCGCCGTCTCGCGGGCGGGACGCCCGGGCAGGAAGGCGGCGTGCTCGGCCACGCCCGGAGCGTCGGGAAGCAGGCAGGCCGGAAGGGCCTCCACCGAACCGGCGGGGGAATCCCACGCCCTGGCGCCATCGATGGCGGCGCGGGCCGTCCATTCCGACGGGAAGCGGCCGATGGAGCCCATGGACTCCATTCCGACCACCAGAGGATCGAGCCCGGCCGGCGGCAGGGCTGACGGGTCCATGGGAGACGCGAACCAGGCGATGCCGTCGAACCCGCCTTCCCGGGCCATGGCCCTCGCCGCCTCGACCTCGGAGGCGTCCATCCTCCCGATGCAGGAGAGAAGCCGGCCGGAAAGGACGGAGGCGTCGCCGAAGACATGGACCCCTTCCTTCGTCGTCGAGAGCCCGGCGGACTCCAGCTCGGAGAACCGGGCCTTCCTCGCCTCCTCTGCGTCGCGGGACGCCTTCCCTTCGAGGCCGCGCAGCGTCCGGCGGACATCGGACTCAAGGACAGGCCTCCCGTTCCGGTGATCGATCGCGACCACGGCCATGTCGCGGGACATCGCCAGCGCGATCGCCTTGTCGTATTCGTTCCCGGCGCCTTTCCAGACGCCCAGCGCCATCTGCACCCCGGTCCCCGCTTCCCGGATGCTCTTCGCCTTGACGGGAAGCAGACGGGGAAGCTTCTCTCCGGCGGCCCGAAGGGCGGCCCATTCGGCCTCCATCTTCTCCAAGGCGGAAAGGACGGATCGGCTGCACGCCGCCGCCTCGATGGCGCCGCCATCGGACCGGGCCGGCACGTTCCTCTCGACCAGGGACCGGATCAGGGAAGGAGAGGCGTCGTCCGGCGCGAGGATGGCGATGCGCGACGGCTCGGGACGCTCGGGAAGCACGCCTGCGCGATCCGCCGCCTGCTGGGCAGAGATCGCCGCATGGACCTTCAGCGCATCGGAGAGCGGAACCGACCCGGACGATGCGGCCGCCTCCAGCGCCGAGACGAGCTCGCCGCGGGTGCGGCATCCCGCCGCCATCTCCCGCGCCACGACCTCGGCGGCTCCGATGAGGACGAGGACCGATTCCTCGGCCATCCTCGTCTCGACCCCGCCTCCGAGGCGCACCTCCCGGCCGACGGGGCGGGAAGGAGGGGCGGCCATGCGGGCCGCATGATCGGCTGCCGAACGGAGCCTGTCGGCCTCTTCCAGCGCATCGGCGAACGGAAGGCCCGGACGGCGCGCCATCAGCTCCTCGATGTCGATGGCGGAGGATGCCGGAACCGCGTATCCCGCAGCCTCTTCCTCGGCGCGCAGCATGTCCGCCGCCAGCCGGGCCAGACCCGCTCGGGACGCTTCGGAAGCGACGAGCGATGGAAGGACTCCGGCGGCCTGGCGGGCGCGCTCCTGCGAGGACGCGTCCATGGAGACGAACGGGGCCTTGCCATGCCGCCTCGCATCGAACCGTACGGACCATTCGGCGCCGGAGCGGGCCTCCCACATGCCGCCATCCTGTCCCGTGTCGTTGCGGGACGAATCGCCGCCCCAGGCCGCCTCATCGGCGCGCCTCAGCGCATCGATGCTGGCCTCGCCCACGCGGATCCTCTCGGCGACGATGGCTTCCGGCTCGCGGGGATAGGCGTCGAAGGCGAGCGAGGCGACGGACAGGAGGCCGCGCGCCGCATCCGCTCCCCGACCGGCTTCATCGGTCCTCGCGAGGCCGCCCAGGCCACGCATGGCCTCGGCGATGGAATCCCTGCCGGAGAACCGCATGTCCGCCGCCAGCCGGGCGGCGCGCCCGAGGACGGAGACCTCTTCGGCCAGCCATGAGGAGCGGCCGGCCTCGGCGACCGCATCAGCCACCCGTCCCGCCGTCTCCCGCAGCTTCGCGAGCCGCGACGGATCGCCGGACCTCAACCCCTGCAGGGCCTGCTCGGCCGAAGCCGCGAGCGCATCCCGCGCGCTGGACAGGCTCCGGGAATGCGGACCCTCCTCGAAGGAAACGCGGGCCGACGTCCACCCATCGAGCCAGGAGGACATCGACGAGGAAAGGGAAACGGCCGCCGGCGATGACGAGGCGGCGGAAGCCGAACGGATGAGGGCCGCGGCCTCGGCGGCGGAACGCTCGTCCCCGGCCCGCAGGCCCGCGATGGAACCGGCGGCCAGCAGCACGGCCTCGGCCTCCGCATCCGGCGCGCCGGCGCTCAGGGCATCGCCAGCACGCACGACGAAGGCACGGGCCGCGCGACCGGCCGAAGCCGCATCCCACCCATCCCTGCCGAGGGAGTCGGCGAAATCGGCGGCAGCCTCGCGCAGATCGCGGTTCGCGCCGCCGAAGCCGATGGACGGCAGTCCGGCGGCCTCCCGGGCGGGAGATACGGACATGCCGCTTCCGCTGCGAAGCTCGACATGGGCGGTGCTTCCATCGGCTGCGACCAGATCGAATTCGGCGCGACGGAAGCCCGGCCCTTCCTCATCCTCGTCGCCCAGCCAAGGAGAATCCTCGACGTCCAGGATCGCCGGATCATCGATTCCCTGCGGCATTCCGCTGTCGTGCGCTTCGGCCATGGCCATCTCCCATCGGGTTCCGAGGAAGAATGTGGGGCATGAAGCCGATTTCGGATCGGGACGGACAGGCCGCAGCGGGAAAGGCTCAGCCCCTCATGCAGTCCGGGAAGTCCAGCCAGTTCCCATGGCCGACCTCGCCGACCGGCATGACCGGAACCACGAAGCTCAGGAAAGCGCCATCGCGCTCCACGAGGAAGGACATCGGCGTCCCGACGGGCAGGCGCCGGCCCGGTCCCTTGCTTCCCCCGCCGAACAAGCCGGCCGTCTCGACCCACCAGTTCCCCGGGAACACCATGAAGCAGTTCGCCTTCATGTCGCTTCCAAGCTGGATCCCATCCACCTCCACGATCCGATCGTACAGCCGAAGGCCGCACTCGAAGGCGACCGACCGCGGATGGATGGCCCCGATGACGACCCCCGTGCGGCGTGCGAGCCGGGACACGGCGATGCAGATGTCCCCTTCGATCTCCTGCAACGGACGATCGACCGCCTGCTCCCGCTCGGCGGCGATGCTCACGGGGCGCGAGGGAGGAGGAGAAGCCGGATGGGACGCCGATGGCGACGGAGGAAGCGGCGCCTGCGGACGGACCGGAATTCCGGGCATGCGCGGCATCGCTGGAGCGATCGCGGGAGCCAAGGCGGGCCGCGGCATCACCGGCATGGCTCGGGAAGGCATGGCAGGAGAAGCGGAAGCCTGCTGCATGGAAGGGGAGGGACGGCCGGGCATCCTGGGAGGAAGGGACATGATCAGCCTCCGATCTGGACGCAGGACAGGAAGACGCCCGAAAGCCGCGCCACGGCATCGGCGTCCGGACACAGGAACACCGCCTTGTCCGTTCCAGCGGCGACGAGCCCGCCATCGAGGGCGGCCAGGCGGAGTCCTCCCTCCACGATATCCACCGCCGAAGGATCAACCTGCACCTCGGCCCGATCCCCTCCGCCTAGGGCGAACCGGATCAGATCCGCGAAGATCGCCTTGGCCCGGTGCGCCTTGTGCGTGGCGCCGCCCCATGACGGCCCTTCGATCACGAAGGACTCGCCGATCTCCATGACACGGATGCGTTGCGGCATCGCTCCCTCCCTGCGGTTCCCCGCGAAGATGGGGGCATCAGAAGGCGAATGAGCGGCCGGAGCAGAAGGGTTCCGCCGATACGATTGCCGGGAATGTCCTGGAAAGATGGAAACGGGCCGCTCGCACGGCGATGTCCGCCTCCTCCGGGCTCCTCACCAGAAGCACCGCCTCGATGCGCGAACCCACCGAGACCGGCCAGATGTCGCTGCCGGACTTCCAGGCGTTGCCCGCCGCCTTCAGCTCGGGATCCGCGAGGCAGCCCCTCATCACATCGACGACATCGCCCTCGATGCAGTTGGAGTTCGAGCGGGCCACCGCCCAGAAGCGGCGCGCCGCCGAACCCGTCAGGATGATGCTCGCCATGCCGCTTCCCCCGCTGAACCCCAGATTTCCGGAAGATGTGTCCTGAAGCCGGATTCCCGGACGAGAAGGAACGTGCCCGGCAATGCGCACGGACAAGCATCGCCTTGCCGCACCTGACGCAACCATCCCTTTGCGGAATGGCCCTTGCCGGAACCGCCCCATCGCTCCAGATCCCGCACGAGTCCGCGGAGGAAGGCCATGCGCGTCCTGATGATCGTTCTTGTCGGCTTCTTCGTTGCTGTGGAACCGCTCGATCCACCGACCATCTACGATCCCCACGGCCCTTACCCAGGCTCAAGCAACCTCGACAGGAGCCAACGCCCATGAAGAACCTTCTCGTACTGGCGATCGCAATCGCCTCCGTCGCCGCGACCCTCGCCCCGTCACCCGCATCCGCCGACGTCGCCGTCCGCGGATACTACCGGGACAACGGCACCTACGTGCAGCCCCACACCCGCACGAACCCGGATGGGGACTGCACCAACAACTACTCCGGCTGCCGCTGATCCCTCCGCAAGGCCGAAGGGCGCCTTCGATCGGAAGGCGCCCTTTTCCATTCCCCGCATCACCGGCCCATGCCGGCATCCTTCGCCACCCTGCCCTCCTCGGCCATCGTCCTGCCCAGGGCTTCGATCCCGACGCCGGTCCGCGCCTTCACCGATTCGGACAGGCTGCGGCGCACCGCCAGCTCGGCATCCGCCGAAATCGCCCGGGTGCCATCCGGCCGCAGCGCCTCCGTCGCCTTGACGAGGGCCGACAGGAGCGAACGGCGGCCCACGGCGTCGCGGATGCCTTCCGGAGGAGAGGAACCGGCGGCACGGAGCGCCTTCCATTCCTCTTCGCCGGCTTCCCGCGCGGCATCGCCGAGCGCGGCATGGAGCGCGCCCTTCTTCACCTGAGCGCCGGAGATCACGGCATCGGCCTCGATGCGATCCGCCGAGCGTCTGGCCGCCTCGAACACCATCGTGCGGGCCGGCTTGCCCTCCGCGCGCCCCGCCATCTCCGCCGTCCCGGCCAGCGCCTCGACGTCCGCCGCATCGAGCGGACGGGTTCGGGACGCCTCGATCAGGGCATCCAGCGTCTCGGGGAAGGGAGAAGGCGCCTTCGTCCTCGCATGGAGATCCAAGGCCCACCCGCGCAGCAGCCTCTCCTCCCGATCTCCGGGCAGGGCGAACCCCTTGAGGACCTCGCGCTCGGAAATGTGGCGATCGACGGCGCGGGCCTGGGCGTCCGGAACATCCGAAGCGGCCAGGGCGGCGCGCAGCCTGTCCGCATCCGCAATGGCCGCGTTCGAGAGCCGCCCCCGTTCGATGGATCCGAGGCCCGATGCGGAAGCCGCGATCACCGCCGGCCTCTGACCGGAAGAGGCGGATTCGGCCAGCACCGAGGACAAGGCCGACGACAGCTCGTCGCGCCCGATGCGCCCGGACGCCTGGCGGTCCGCCAGCAGGGCCCGCGCGGCGGCGGCCGTCAGGGAAGCCTCGCGATCCTCCCGATGGCGCGGGGCCTCGATTCCGCATGCGATGGACAGGGAAGCCCGCTCGATGGCTTCCGCATGGAACGCCGGCTCGACGAACCTTCCCGGGTCGGCCGAGGACAGGGCGGCCAACGCCGCCATGCGACGGGCGCTGGCTTCGACGGCGAGCCGGGACGGAGCATCCGCCCCTTCGGGAAGAAGGGCCATGATCCGGGTGCGTGCCGCGTCCGCCAGCAAGCCGGCTTCGCCCGCATCCCCCTTGCCCAGCATCGCGCAGGCCGCCGGGCCGATCGGCTCGTCCGAGCGAAGCAGGCGCTCCGCCGCGACCAGAGCGTCCAGGGAAGACAGGCGCGCTCCATCGCGGAGCCTCGTCTGGAAATCCCCGTCCGCCATCGACGGGAGCAGGACGGGAGCCAGGATTTCCCCGGGGGAAACGCCCCACCTGCCGGCGAAGGAGCGGCGGACGGATTCCTCGTCGCGGGACAGGCGATCCCGCACGGCGGGCGAAGCCTCCCCGGACAGCGCGAGGGAGGCGGAAAGCACCGCCCAGGTTCCGGCCTCCATCCGCAGATCCTCGGCCGCCCGTGGGGGAAGCACGCCGGCGGCCTCTCCGAAGGCGCCGAGATCGATCGCCAGGCCCGACGCCTTCAGGTGCGCCTCGGCCACGATGCCCGCCTGCTCCTGGAAGGCCGCGATGCGGACCAGGGAGGACGCCGACAGGAAACGGGCGCCGCCTTCCAGGCGATGGTCGGCGCGGGACGCCAGATCCTCGATGGAGAAGCGCAGGGTGCGGGCGGAAGGCTTGGGCAGCACGGCTTCGATGTCCTTGGACGGTCCGGCGGCCAGCGTCCATCCCGGAGCCGCCGCATCGAGGACGTCGGAAGCGCGGAGGCTGAGCGTGCGGCCTTCGTCGAGCGCCTTCCCGACCGGGCCATCCAGCGCGCCCAGCTCGGACACCCGGCCCACCACGGAGCCGGAAGCGGTCATGAGCCGCCCTTCCTCGTCCAGCGAGAGGCGCAGCCTGGCCGAAGCCGGGGCCTGCCCGGACCTGTGCGCAAGAAGGACCTCGCCGGCGGCCGCACGGGCGAGCCTCGCCGCCGAGGCCGTCGCCATGCCGGGAACCTCCCCACCGACCTTCCATCCATCGCGCAGGGGAACGCGGGGGCCGGAATCCTCGGCGCGGGCTCCCGTGATGGCCACGCCGCAGGGAAGCTCTCCCTTGGACGCGAGACGGCGAAGCTCTCCGCGCAGTTCGGAAGCGAAGGCCGCCGGCCTCCCCGAAGCGGCGACGGATGCCGCCGACGACATGGCCGCCCGGAGCACCGCCGCCTCGCCCCGGGTCGGCGCCACGACGATCGCGCCCTCGGACGCGGCCCGCCGCCCGGCATCGGCCAATTCGGCCTGGATGGAGGACGGAAGCTCCTTCGACAGGAAATGGGCGGCCAGAGCCGACACCAGGATCTGCTCGCCGGGAGGTCCGAATCCTCCTCCGGCCCTGGGGATGGAGACGATCCGGCGCTGCGGCATGATCGAGGCGGAAGGAAGGACCACGAGGGCCGGCCTTTCCATGGCCTCCGCGAGGGAGGCATGGGTGGCCGCATCCATGGCGCCGATGCCCGGCGAAGCGAGAGCCGATTCCCGGACGCGCGAGCCGACGGAGAGGCGGGAGGAACGGGGCGGCAGAAGCCCTTCCGCCCTCAGCAGGGACACCTTGTCCTCAAATCCCTCGGCGTACGGGCGCCCTCCCCGCTCGGCTTCGGCGGCTGCGCGCGCGGCGGCCGCGAGGAGCCGGGATTCCATCGCCGTGGGAGAGGCGAGCGCCACGCCCGGAACGCAGGCCTCGGACAGGCGCAGGAGATCGGAATACCCGTCCATTCCCGGACGGATGGCCCTCAGCCGCTCATGGAGCAGGACCGCCTGCATGGACTGGGACGCGGCGAGAGGGGCGGAGCCCGTCCCTGCGCGGAGAGCCCCGGCCCGTTCGGGAAGCAGGGGGTGGTCCCTTCCGACCACGACGGAGGGCAGGGCGGAGCGCGCGGCGCCGATGCCGACCATCTCCGCCTCCGCGCAGCAGGCGATGCCTTCGACGGCGGGAGCCGGAAGACGGGAGGAGGACCGCGCATCCTCGACCGACGCCGCCGGAGCGGTCCCGAACGCCTCGCCGAGAAGAGGATCGGCGGACACGCCGCGCGTCCCGTCGGGATGGAAATCGATGCGGGCCCCGAGACGGATCCCATCCGCGTCGAGCGGGATGATGCCGACCGTCCGACCGAACAGCGAGGCGCGCTCCGAGAACGCCTGGACGAGCGTGCCTGCGCCCGACGCCACCCTCTCACCCCAGGCCTCGCGGGCCTCGGCGACGTCCGAGAAGGACAGCTCGCGCTCCGTTCCGTCCTCGACGAGAAGGAAGCGCGGATCCTCCCCGCGCGTCGCCTCGGCGAAGCCCTGCGCCATGCGCGCCAGCGGTTCCCGCACAGGGTCCTCGATGAAGGCCTTGCCGTCGGGAGAGGCCGTCACCGCGACCAGCGGCATCCGCGCATCGCCCGTCTCCAGCACGAACCGCACGCCGCGCGTTCCTCCCCGCGTGATGGAGGAGAGGCGCTCGACCAGCGAAGCCGCCGCGTCGCCGCCGGTCCCGGCCAGCAGCTTCATGCTTTCGCTGCGCCCGTCCTTGAACGGAACGGCATCGACGATGGCCAGCCCCCCGGTGGAGGAAGCCGCGTCGATGAGACCGGAAGCCGCATCCCTCCATCCCTGCCCGGAAGCGCGGATGGCGAAGGAAGCCCGGCCGATGCGCCCTAGCATGGGATCGCCATCGCGGATTTCACCGAGCGCTTCGCGCCTGGCGTCGGCCTCGCGCACGATGGCGTCGATCTCCGGGGACGGCTCCCAGCCCGTTCCCCGCTCGACCTCGAAGCGCACGGGCCTTCCGAGCGATGGGTCCGCCTCGGCGTAGCTCTCGGCCAGCCGCCTCGCCGTGTCGGGGAAGGTGCGGATCACCAGCTCGCCCGGACCGGAATCCTCCAGCAGGTCGGCCGCCATGGCCCAGGCCTGCGCTTCGAGCGGTTCCGGCTCCATCGGTGAGGAAGCCAGGAGCCGGCAGGCCGAAGCATCCGTCCGGGCCATCCACACCCGCGCATCCCAGGGAGCCTCGATGATCTCGATGGAAGCCATCCTCGCATCCTCCTTGCGGCCCGCCACCGGAAGGAGTCCGCAGGCGTCCGCGATGGTAGGAACATGGGGACCGGACGCGGATCCGGATCCGCCGGCCGCAGCCCCACGTCCGAAGGAAGATGCGCCGTGGACTGGGCGGGGATGGAAAGCACCCCAGATCCCTCCGGCACCGGAGAAGGAACGAGGGACGATGGGCGGATGCCGAGCCGCACCGGAAGGATGCCATGGAGAGGGATGCTCCGGCGGAACGGGCGCATCCATCTGCCCGCTCGGGCTCTCCCTGAGGCTGCGCATCGCGACGCCGATCGGCCCCCAGTCCTGCATCGTCGTCCCGAACGGAAGCAGGCTGTCGCTCGCCTTCGGTCCCGCCCCGGCTTCCTATGCATGGAAGGATGGGATGGCGCATGCCACCGGGGGCTCCGACGATCGGGCTCCTCTGGGCATCGCCGGAGCCTCGGACGCCGCCGTGCCGGATCTGTCCGCCTCGGATTGGGCCCATGCCCTCACCCGGGTGGACATCGACGCCCCGGAACTCTCGGAACGGGCCGCGGCGCTGTGCGCCGAGCGAAGATGTACGCGCCGCCTGGCCGAGGATGCCCTGGATCTCCTCTCGTCCGTTCCCGCGGTTCCCGTCGGGGACGAGCCCGCCATCCCGCCATCCCCAGGCTGGCGCTTCTCCCGCATCGGCCCCGGAGCGATCCATGCCATCGCCCCTTCGCCGGACAGGAAGGAGGCTCCGCTGCTGGAAGTCCGGTTCGCATCCGCCGGAGACCGGACCTTCCTCGCCATCGGACCGCTCAGGGACGACGCCAGATGGAGGGGGCCGTTCATCGGCGGAGCCTTCGTCTCGCCAACCGGAGTACGCCGGAACCTCTCCCGCCCCCTGGTCCATGAGGAGCACCCGCCGATGCGGCTGCCCGTCCGGGAAGCCGAGCCCATCCCGTCGCGTTCCCTGGCGCGCTTCGCCTCCTCGCGCCTCGCCGTGCTCTTCCCGCCATCCCCGCCGATCATCCAGCCGGGACGCCTCGATGCGGCGATGGCAGGCATCGCGCTCGACGTGCTCGGCTGCGGGGTGGAGGATGCCGTCCTCTCCATCCGGCGCGGTTCCGGCGGGACCATGCGGATGATCCTCACCGCCGATGGGAAGGGGCCGGACGACATCTCCCGGGCCATGGAGCGCCTGCGCCGTCTCGCCGGTTCCCGCGGCGGCATGGACGGAGGGGAGCGGGACATCGACATCGGCGCCCTCTCCTGCACGGAACGGCTGGATGCGCTGGCCTTGTCGTCGGCAGCCGAGGCATCGCTTCGCTCCGCATGAGGAGGGAATCCTTCCTCGCGGCTCCCTTCGGCGAGACCCGCGCGGCAGGAAAAGAAAACGCCCGGAACCGGCGGAAACACTGGAAATCAAGGGCTCTCTGCTCCAGATCAGCTAGGGGGATGGAATGCTTCCGCCCCATGACCGAGGAGCTCGCGATGACCCCCTTCCGCCGCAGAAGCAGGCCAGCATCCGCACCCGATCCCGTGATCGCCGACCTGATCGCCAACGCCCCGCACCTCTTCGAGCTCTACGGCAAGGACGACGGGTTCCTCTCGATGATCGAGGCCATCTGCGAGGCCATCCGCGCGCTGAACGATCCCGCTTGCTCGAAGACGGACGCCACGGTCGCCGCGAAGCACGCCGCCCGCTGCATCGCGCCCTACCAGCAGGACTGGTTCGAGACGCAGAAGGAGCTGGCCGCCCTGCGCGCCCGCGATCTCCGTCCCATCGAGCAGCGCCCGAGGACCGTCTTCGAGGACGCGCCGCAGGACCCGGGAACCATCGGCCTCGACGAGATGATGAAGCGCACCCTCCGCTTCCTCCATCCAAGCGAGGCGAACCGGGCCTATGCCGTCCGCGACTTCGTGGCCCGGGCCGCCGAGGAGGAGTTCAGGGATCCATCCAAGCGGGATCGCGGAGTGTTCATCCGTCCCGAGAAGCTGGCCGGGTGGCCATCATCCTGGGAACGCCTCGTCTCCCGCCAGGCATCCGCCCGCCGCATGGCCATGTGCCGGCGGATCGCCGACGCCCTGGGCTCGGATTGGACGGAGGCGAAGAAGACGCGCGTCGACAACATGCGCATCCAGCAGCTCGAGATCCGCATGGCCCGTCAGGAATCCCTGCTCGGCTTCATCGATTCCTACCGCAAGGGAATGGACGAGCTGGTCCGGGAAGGCCGGATCGAGGAGATCCGCGAGAGCGTCCGCGCCCGCGCCTCCAAGCGCAGCCGCTCGATCGGGAACAGCGATCCCGTCCGGCAGGATCGAACCGTCGTTGATCTCGACGCCCGCCGCCGCGCCCGGGAGATGGGGCGCTGAGGCGGGGACGACACATATCCTTCCATGAAGGGAGCAAGAGCATGAACGCCTACCGCAAGCCGCCCGTGGAATCCCTGAACGCCTTCCAGGCCGTCGATGCGGCAGGGCGCAGGGTATGGGTGCAGACCTATCCCCTCGACGGAGTGATCCACGGGGTCCGGGCCGACGAGGGCCTCTGCGCCTACGAGGTGGAGGACGACCAGGGCGAAATCCGCATCATCATGGCCGATGGCCCGGAACGCGCGATGGACCTCGCCCGCTACGCCCTCACCATGGCCCTGCGCCGCCCCATCCGCCCCGTTGGCCAGCCCCGATGCATCGGACCCTGCGAGCTGCACCCGACCCGGGATTGACCGGCGACGCAGGACGGAGATGCGAGGAGGCGCCGCGTTCGATGGAACGGGCGCCTCTTCCGCTTCGCATGATGCCTACACGAAGATGAGCGCCACCAGGGCGAGGATGATCAGCAGCTTGGCGATGAAGCCGTCGAAGGACGATTCCAGGCGCCGGACGAAGCCCCACGCCCAGAACCACAGCGCGACGAGCAGAAGGACGATGACGAGTTCCATGGCTGCCTCCCCGGTCAGATGGATGGAGCGGAGTGCCGGACGATCAGGACGACCGAGCAGATGGCCGATGCCCAGAAGAGAAGGCTATCCAGCAAGCCGTTGGGCGATGACGGAAGGGGGAACCGGAAGCGCCTGGGGTGCGGCCAGAGGAGGGGTGCGCCCGCCGGATTGAGCATGTCCGCCGCAAGGTGGGAGAGCCAGCCGATGGCGAGGCCCAGCGCGAAGGCAGGCAGCGAATGGATCGAAGGGACCGCCTGAGCCGCCGCCGTCCCGAGAGCGAAGCAGAGGCCGGCGGCCAGCAGGGAATGCGTCGCGCCCCGGTGCCCGAACATCGCCGACAGGGGAACGCTCACGAACGGAAGCATGGATCCCGCCGTAGACTTCGGATGGTCCAGATCCGGCAGCAACGCGCCGATCACGCCTGCCAGCACGAGGGAGGCGTCCGCCAGGATGCCGCCATGCGCCACGGCGCCAGCGTCCAGAGCGAGCAGGCAGGACGCCATCCCGACCGCCGCATGAGTCCTTCCCATCATCGCCACGCCTCCCCGCTTGTTCGGAGAGGACATGGGGCCGTCCATCTTCCGCCCGTCCGGCCACACCTTCGCTCCATCCGGGAAGCGCCCGGAGGCAGCGACGGAAGGAAGCCGCGATGGAAAGGAATGGCAGGAGCGGAAACGTATCCGCTGGGCAGGTCTGGGCCGATGCCAAGGCCGGAGCCAGCAAGCTGAGTGGATTGGACGAGAGGGGGCGCCCGGAACTGGGGATGCCGCACTTCCTCGTCCTCATCCGCAGCGCCGACACGGCCCTTCTCGCGCCCGCGCTGCGGGTCGGAGGCCGCTGGGTCCAGCACCGAGTGGGAGAAGGCGACCGCCTGGCGCTGCCCGTATCCGATCTGGAAGGAGAGGGCCGCTACGTCCTCGTCGCCGGAGCCGCCTGATCCCCCGGCCCCGGAAACGGCCTCCGGCCCCAACTTCACGGCATGGCAACGAGGAGAACACCATGCCGCACCAGCACGAAGAGGACCGCATCGACTACGACAGGCTGCTCGCCGAGCTGAACCAGCTCGACGCGGCCGGAGGGGCGGAGACCATCGCCGACCGGTTCAGGGCGATGGCCTTCCTCTCCCGCGGCTCCGCCGTCGAGGACAGGGCCCGCGCCGCCGCCACCGACACCCTTTCGGTCCGGGATCGCTTCGGCGTCCTCGTCCATCGGTTCCGCTTCCCCGACGGCTCCGTCCTCGCCATGCCGGCGCACGAGGAGCCCGTCGACTGGAACGCCAACCCCATCAATCCAGGCCCGTGGCACACCGATGCCGCATGACGCCCGCCGCAAGGAGGAAGACATGGACGCCAACCACGAGATCGAAGCCGCCGCCCGCCCCATCGCCCGGGGCATCCTCACCGAGATCGCCGGGGAAACCGGATGGAGCGCCGGACTGGCCATGGCCTGCTTCGGAGCCCCCAACCTCCCCCCGCTGCTCGCCGCAGCCGTCCGCCGCCATGTCGCCGAAGGAATCGCGGCGGCTGGAATGGTGGCCGCCTGACGCATCCATCAGGAAACGGCCACGGCCCGGCGCGGACGGAAGTCCCCCGGGCCGTTTCCCATTCCGGCCCCTCGTTCGGAACCCGATCAGGAATGCCGCGATCAGGCGTGCTGCTTCAGGATGCGATCCACGAGCCGCTTGGTCAGCGCCGCCTCGAGCAGGGCCCGCATCTCCGGGTCGGATGCCAGCTCGGCGACGAAGGGCTTCACTTCCTCGATCCGCAGCTGCTCTTCGAGCACCTCATGGGCGCTGCCCTCCCTGAACCGGAGCGTCGGCGCCACGATGCGGAAGGATTCCCAATCGCCAGGCACCGACAGAATAGCCCCCGGGCGATAGCCAAGGATATCGACGGCCTTCGCGATCATCTTCCTTGCTGCTTCCGTCCGGTCCTTGGCGATTCCCGCAAGGGAACCACGGCCCTGGTAGGGAAGGCTGCGCCGCGGCCTCGGGAGAGGCACCTCCATTTCCCCGCCGGTGCATCCGGCCAAGCCCGCCAGGGCGCCAATCGTCCGCAACGCCTTCTCTGGAGAGCCGCAGGCCGCGCTCGCCGGCACTCCATCGCGCAGCCGGGCCAGGGCATCGACGACGACAGAACCGAAGGCGTCGCGAAGGACCTCCGCATCGGGAATCGCAGCCAGCTCGTCGAACGACGCGGAAACCGGCACATCAAGACGGTAGTCGCGTTCCAGCGTGGTCATCAGCGTATCGTGCCCCGGGACGCGCCACATCGCCGCTCGCATCGGCTTGCGCCCGACCATGACAAGACCATCCTCCTCCAGCCGGAGAGCCTGCATGGCATGGACGATCCGCATCTCCATGCCTGCCCAACGGGAAGACTTGTCGTACCACTCGAGGCGAACGCGCAGGGCCGAGGAACGCTCTGCATCCGCCCAATGGATGGAGAGCCCCGCCGCGCTCCGGTCGCAGCACGCCCAGCCATGATCATGCACGGCCCCCCTGTCGTCGAGAGGATCCGGGGCCTCGCAGCGCCGCCCGGGCTCGGCTGGGTTCCAGATGTCTTCCGTGCCGAACAGCCGGACCTCGTCCGGCCGCTTCAAGTCGAACCGCATATGGCCCTCCATCATAGTGCTCGGAGAGAACGTGGTACGATTCCCCGGTGGACAAGGGCGGCGTCGGATCATTCCCGATGCCTAGGGCGGAACGCCCTGCGTCAGCGCCCGATCCTTCCTGCAGCGGAACCGCCGGAAGCCGAGTCGAGAGCCGTCCGGCATGCCGCGCCTGGACGCCCAGCCGGATACCCATCTCCCCGGTATCGGAAAGGGAGGGATGGATGCGAGAACCCATCGATGTCAGCGTGATCGGACTCAAGCACCACGGCTACGCCAGCGTGAAGGAACGGATCTCCAAAGGCACGATCCTCAAGGCCGTGCGCGAGCCGGACAATCCCCATGATCCCGGAGCCATCGCCATCCGCTTCCCGCTCGACGCGAACGCCAGCGTCCGGCTCGGATACGCCGCCATGGACGAAGCCTCCGGAATCTCCGCGAGGATGGATGCGGGCGAGATCTTCGATGTCGTGGTCTCCGAGGAGCCCGGACCGAAGGGCCTCCGGCTGAAGACCGTCTTCACGCCCAGGCCCAAGCCCCCTCCCACGCCGAAGCGGGACCCCTTCGGCCGGGCGAGGTTCGGCAACTGGCTGTAGCGCGGCGACTGCGGCGCGCGCCCCGCCCAAGGTGCGAGGGCCGCGCGACGAAGCCGCCTTCGGACATCGGCGCGGGCGGGCCCGCAGGACAGGAGGCGGCCATGGACGGAATGCGGATCCCCGGACTTCTCACCGACCCGGACGACATCCGGGTGAATCTCAACCTCGAGCTCATCCTGGCCCACGCGGGCGGCTCCTACGCCACCGCCAGCCCAGAGGAGATGCGCGACTACGCACTGGGCGTATGGATGGCCTATTCGGGCGGAGCGCTCACCGCCACCGAAGCCATCTCCAAGGCACGGCGCTACGCCCTGTCCGTCGGACTGCCCATCGCCGCCGACACCGGCGGCTGAGCGCCCACGGGCCCCCACCGCACGGCGCGCCCTTGATCCTTCGGAGGGCACGCCGAGCGGCGAGGTCCTCCATCCTCCTTTCCAATCCACAGGCAGGCGCGGTCCCACGACGGGGCCGCGCCTTTCGTCTTGCTTCGCCCTGCGTCCGGAACGCAGCGGCTCGCCAATCGTCCGGATGACGGACCGGCCACAAGCCGGCGGGAGCGATGCCCGCGATGCGCACCACGCCTTCGACAGCCGCGGCGTGCGGCAACAGACACCGGGAGATCACCATGAACGCCAAGCCACTGCATGCCACCTGGACCATCGCCCTCGCCAACGCCGTCGAGAAGTGCGCCCGCAAGGACCTCGCCAAGCCCGGCAACGCCATCGCCCTGAACGCCCTCCGCGAGGCGCGCCTCCTCGAAGGCCGCGAGATGATCTCCGGCGTCTTCGAGAGGGACGAGCAGATGCTGATCCTCCAGGGCGCCCGCCGGATCCTCGGCCTCGCCGAAGCCGTCGCCGCGTAAGGAGGCCGACCATGCGCCAGCCAGCGACGACCGAACGAACGACCCCCGCCGAAAGGAGGTGATCCCGTCTCCGCCGCCGGGCGGTCATCCGGCGATCGGGCGGATCGTCGAGGACGATCCCAGCGAGACAGGAGGAATGCAGCGCGCGGCCACGAGGCCACCGAGCCATCGGTTCCGGAAGCGATTCCGGTGCGCGCTCCGCTTGCCGACCCACGGCATCGAGGACGCCTGGCGTCCTGAAACCCGATCGGAGGACCGACATGCTGCACGACTACATCAAGGGACTTTCCCGGCTCAAGCTCCGCGAAATCCAGCTTTCGGCCAGCGCCAGCGATTCCCTGCGGCAGCTCGCCATCCTCGAGCTCTCCCGCCGGGCGATCCTGTCGGGGAAGGGCTACTAGGAACGGCACCATATCCGGCTCCGGAAGACACCGGGGCCGGACAGGGGAGGATGGAATGGACAGCGGGAAGAACGCAGCATCCGGAACCCCTTTCCGGACGAAGGACGATCGCCACGCGGCGCTCATGGACGAGCTGTCCCGGACGGCTCAGGACCATGGCTGGCTCGTGAAGGAGAGGCAGGGCCGCGAGGGTCCGGTGCGCCCGGACGGCAGACGCTGGCGCTACCTTGCCGGCCCGCTCGGCGGGGAGCCCACGGAAGGATTCGACACCCTGCCGCCATTGGCCCGCTGGGTGGAGAAGATGGCGTCCATCGCATAGGCGGCGGGGAGGCTGGATCAGGAAGGATCCAAGCCTTCCTTCACGTCCGTTCCATTTCGCGCACCTATGGGAAAGGGTCTCGCCCGCCCCCTCGTTCCCCAATCGCACTCCATCCGATCCGACCGGCCTGTTCCGGCCCCAACTTCTCCCGTGCGCGGCACCGAGCCGCCGTACACGCTGGCGCGTCCCGAGAGGCGGCCGCAGCAGAAGGGAGGGATTCCGTCATGGCACGCAAGAACGTCACCGACCCGGCCGCCATCCTGGCCGGACTGAACAAGAGCTCCAAGGAGCGCGACGAGAAGAAGGCCGAGAAGGAGCGGCTGCTCCGCGAGAAGAAGGAGCGCGAGATCGCCGAGGCCAAGCGCCGGGCGGAAGAGCGCGAGCGCCGGGCCCGCGATGCCGAACGCGCCGAGCGTGAAAGGGTCGAGGCCCAGCGCAAGGCCACCATCGAAGCGGTCCGGCTGTCCGTCGGCACCATCGGCGACAACGCGGGCTTCTACTCCCGAGACATCCCGAGCACCAGCTTCATCCGCGGCATGTTCCTCCTGGCCTGCGACGCTCTCGACGGCGGCGACAAGCGCTTCATCGCGGCCTGCGAAGCCCGCGCACGCAAGGAGGACGAGAAGATCGAGAGCGCGCGAGCCGAGCGCGCCGCCCGGCGCTCCCAGGGCGGCGCCGAAGCCGAAGGGACCGACCTCGCTGGAGCGGGCGATCGGAGCGGAGGCGATGAGACGCAGTCCGCTTCCGGAGATCCGCAGGGCGGCGCTGGCGTCGAAGCGGCTTAAGCGCCGCGACCTCGGCTTCGCCGGGGGATGATCGGGACGGAAGGGGGTGGCCATGGCCGCCCCCTTCGACGTTCCGCCCCTCTCCGCCCCCATCTTCGCCGGACGCCAGCAACCGAAGGAGCGCCGGCATGAAGTCCTTCCTCGCATTCCTCCACTGGGTCTGGGGGCCGCTGCTCGTGGCCGCCTGCTTCCCTCTTTCCATCGCGCACTTCGATCCGTCGAGCGGGGGCTCGGGCTACGGCTTCGCCTGGCAGGCCACCATCGCCTTGGCCCCCCTTCTCGTCTGCCTCGCCAAGGTCTATATCCAGACGAACTTCTCGCCCGGCACCTTCCGGATGGCGGGATTCACCTACCTGTCCGCGATGGTCTATTCCGGATGGCTGGGATGGACCGACCTCATCGGAGACATCCGCATCGCCGGACAAGCCGACGGCTTCCACCTGCTGATCCTCATCGGCTGCGCCATCACCTTCTCCGTGGCGACGGCCCTCTGGGTCTTCAAGGGCACCGTCAAGCTGCGCAACGCCGTCATGCTCCGGATCGTCCGCACCGAGTGGTACCAGCGGATCATGGACATGCACATCGACATGAACGCCGAAGGCCTGCACGGCCTCCAGTGGCTCATGGACAAGGGCGAGGCGAAGAAGAAGTACCCGGCGAAATTCGGACTCATCCTCGGAGAGCCCTACCAGCACAACCGCTTGGCCATCGCCGCCCAGCTCGCCTCGGAAGCGGCCGCCGCAGCGAAGACCTTCCTCACCGGCGGCCTCGTGGCGACCGGCGGAGGCCCGAAGAAGGCCTGGAACGTCATCCGCTACGAGCTGAACTTCGGCATGACCAACCTCGTCGGCCCGCCGCGGACCGGCAAGGCGACCACCTTCGGTGTGAACAATCTGCTCAACTGGCAGTCCGGCGGCTCGAAGGGGAACGTCAACATCATCGCCCCCTTCAATGTGCTGGACCCGAAGGGCGAGCTGTTCGCCATGACGGGCATCGCCCGCGCCCGCCGCGGACGCCGGGCCATCCCGCTGGACCCGCTCAACGTCCTCGGCAACGGCTTCTACGCCGACGACGACGATGTCTCCCGCGAGACCGGCGAGTACGTCCGAAACCACCGCTGGCGCTGCAATCCCTTCGACTTCATCTCCGATCGGCCCCTGAAGTTCCAGGCATCGATCGAAGGGCTGATCGAACCCCTCTTTCCGATGGCGAAAGGCGGCGGCGACGATTTCTGGAACAACGACGGCAAGAAGACCCTCACCGGCTTCTGGGCCTGGCTCGCCGACACCAGCCATTGGTTCGACGGCAGTCCGATAGAACGGGACGACATCCGCCGCAACCCAGCAACCGCCTCGGACTTCCTCGCCATGAGCTTCGACGACCTCGAGAAGCTGCGGAAGGTCATGGCGTCCGGAATCGTCTACGACGAGAACGGCACCGAAATCCGCATCGCCTCCATCCGCGACTTCCCCGAGGTCGGCATGGGCATTCCGAAGAGGATGGCCAACGAGCTCGAGCGCACCATGAAGTCCGAGAAGCAATGGTCCGGCCTCGCCTCGACCATCCAGGTCCAGATGCGCTGGTGCGACCAGTCCATGCGCGAGTGCATGACCCGCTCGGGTTGCGCCCATGGTACGACCGTCGGCTCCCACGACACCTCGGAGTTCAAGGAGGACGCCGCCCGGTTCGAGCCCTTCAACTTCAAGTCTCTCTGGGACGGCAAGAGCGACGTCTACCTGATCGTGCCCGACACCCGCATGGACATCCTCGGTCCCTGGCTCCGCATGATGGTCTGCGGGCTGGCCAATGTCCTCAAGGAGAACGTCCATCGGATGGAAGGGCGCTACACCGTCTTCCTGCTGGACGAGCTGGCCACCGTTGGCTCGATGAACGAGGTGCTCCGCATGGCCGGATACGCCCCGGGCATCGGCATCCATCTGGTCATGATCTGGCAGGCCATCGGCCAGATCAAGAACGAGAAGAGCGGCTACGGCCCCGATGGCTTCACCACCATCATGGCCTCGTCCTACGCCAAGATCTTCCTCGGCGCCGCAGATCTCGACACCGCCGAGCTGATCACCAAGACGGCGGGCAAGACCACCGCCCAGGCGGAATCGACCAACATGAGCGGCGGCACCGGCCAGATCTCCGCCAACGTGTCCAGCTCGACGCAGACGGCCTCGGTCGATCTCGTCTCGCTGCAGAAGGTGCTGGGCACGTCGAGGAACCATGGCTGGTGCGTGTTCAGCCGGGAGACCAGAACTCTGCTCTACGAGAAGCAGTTCTACTACCTGGATTCCTACTTCAGGGAGAACGGCCGTCCGGTCTTCCCGACGCCCAACCCGTTCGACATCGCCGAGCAGCGCAAGTGGATGGACCGCCAGCGCTCCAAGGGAATCGAACCGGCAAACCGGCCCGGCGCCGCGCCCGAAGAAGCGCCCCCGCCGAATCCCGGCAGGCTTCCCAAGGGCCTTCCGGTCCGTCCACCGGCCCCGTGAGGATCGGGAACCAGGGCAGCGGGCGTCGGCATCACCGGCGCCCGCCCCGCATTCCCGGGTCCGCTCCATCCGCTCCCATCTTCGTCCCGGGAATCACCCCTCGGGAGAACGCCAGAATGCAGAAGGAACCCTCGGGCGCCGCCAAGCCCGCCACCCCGGCCGCGGCTCCGGCCCGCGCGAACGCCACGCCCTCCGCAGCGCCGGCACGCGCCAACGCCATGCCATCAACCAGCCCTGCCCGCGCGGCCGCTCCGTCGCCTGCGCCGGTCCGCGCGCCTGCCGCCATGCCCTCGCTGGCCACCGCGCCGAAGGCCAAGCCGGAACCCGAAGCCGCGCCGGAGGCGAAGAGCCTGAAGACCGGCGGCATCCTCGCGGGCGTGCTGGCGGCCCTGGTGGGCGCCTGGCTGCTGTGGCCGGCCGCCCCCACCGACAACCTCACCCCGCAGCAGGTGCAGGCCCGCGTCGAGCACTTCCAGCAGGCGGCCGCCTCCGGCCTGATCACCATGCCGAAGGTGGATCTCGATAGCCCGAAGGCCGTGGAGCAGGCCGCCGTCCAGATCGCCGCCATGCCGATGAAGGACGAGAAGGCCAAGGCGGCCCTCGCCAAGGAGCTCCGCGCCGAAGCGGCGAAGCCCGCCGCCCAGAGGACCAAGGAATTCGAGGTCGTCCGCTTCAACGACGACTGCGAGATCGACGGCGACACCATCACCGTCACGGCCCCCGGGCTCCTTCCCACCACGCTCCGTCTCGAACGGGACTGGCAGACCCTGATCATCCCGAAGGCCAAGGGCCAGCCGACCACCATCACGGTCTATGGCTCCCACGATGGCTACGGCGGCGAGACCGTCGGCCTCTCGACCGAACGCGGCGAGCTGCCGATGCCGATCTTCAAGCAGAACCAGTCCATCGACTTCACCATCCCCTGATTCCAAGGCCCACGAGCACGGAGATCGCCATGAGCCAGCCCCTTCCGACCCGGGTCTACCCGTCCTTCTTCATCGCCGCCGCAGCGGGGGCGATCGGGATCCACTACGCCCAGAGCATCATCCCCCAGGCGGTTCCCTATGCCGCCTGGGGAGGCGCGGTCGCCGCCGGCGGCTGGCTCCTCTACCTCATGCAGAGCCTGCCGGCCTCCGTGCTGCGGGTCATCGACGCCGCGAAGGCCAGGCACGACGATCTCCAGAACCAGGCGAGCGCTACCCCGCCCGCCCCGCCGCTGGCCATCGACCCGAACCACGTCAAGGCCGTGCTCGAGCATTGCGTGTTCGGTCAGCAGCACCTCATCGACCTCATCGTCAAGGATCTCGATCTCGCGGGAGCGAGCGGAGTCCGCAGCCGCCCAATCCTGTCCATGGCGCTCGGAGGCCCGGGCGGACACGGCAAGACGCTGATCGCCGAATGCCTCGCCTACGCCGTCTTCGGCGACGCCAATGCCCGGATCAGCATCCGCGCCCAGGACTTCGCGAACGATGTCTCCGCGCTGATCTCCGCCATGGGAGCGGGCGGCGCGCTCCGCCGCGTCGTGTTCTTCGACGAGATCGACAAGATGGGCGCCGCCGGCATCGACCTGCTCAAGGGGCTGGTCGAGCGCGATACCTACGAGACGGGAGGCGTCCGCCATCCCACCACCGACCTCATCGTCATCGCCTCCCTGTCCGAAAGCGCGAACGGCGCCGAGATCGGGCGCATCGCCAAGGAGAAGGCGGCCCCCGAGCACGCGAAGAGCCGAGTGAAGGAGATCAAGGCCCTCGTCTCCCCCATCCTCGGAAGCACCACCAACATCCTCGACATCGTCGATGGCGTCGCCTACTTCACCGACATCGCCTTCCTCGACGCGCTGACGCTCAAGATCTCCGACCAGCTCGCCGCCCACGACTGCGAACTGGCCGTGCCGCACCCCAGCGTGCTCGTCCCCGTCTACCAGGAAGCCGTCGCCGCCAACGACCCGACGCCGCGGTTCGCCGGCAACTGGGCCGCGAAGCACCTGCCGAAGGCCATCTCCGACTTCCTCGCCCCGCATGTCCGCAGCGGAAAGCCGTTCCAGACGCCGCCGCAGGTCGATGTGCTCGGCAGCATGCAGGGCGACGACCTCCACGTCCTCGTCGTCATGCACGACGACAGCAACAACCCGGAGCCTATCCCCGCGCCCGAGGAGGATGCGGACGGCCAGGATCATGGATGGGAAGAACCGCAAGCCACTCCGTCCCACGCGCCGGCCCCGCACCACGCCGAGCCTGCACCGCAAGCCACGGCGAAGCCCGCATCGAACGGATCCGTCATGGACCAGCTGAAGCCCTACTGAGCCGGGACCGATCCCAACGGCCCCACATTCACCACGGAACCGCAGGAAAGGAGACATCCATGAACCAGCCGCTCACTCCGCGCTCGGCCAAGTATCGCGCGAACTACGAAGCCGCTCTGGCGAAGATCGACCTGATCGACAAGAAGGCGGCCATGTCCAAGTGGAACTGGGCTGACATCCGCGTAAAGATCGTCGGTGTCCCCGGCGACCTGGACCGTCCAGCCAAGCTGTTCGGCCAGGACGAAGCCGTCGATCAGGTCATCTACGGAATCCGCAATCGCAAGAGCAACGAGCCAGCAGCCTTCCTGTTCGTCGGGAAGCCCGGCCTCGGCAAATCGCAGCTGGCCAAAATCCTGGAGAAGGCACTCGATCTTCCGATCGTCACCTTCGATTTCGCCAAGGAGAACCCGGATACCGGGCCGAACATGCTGTTCGGAGGGAACCCGCAGTATGCCGGGGCAAACGAAGGGCGTCTCATCCTCGCCATCAAGCAGAATCCCAACGGGCTCATCGTCCTCATCGACGAATTCGAGAAGCCGATCCTCGGCTATCGAGGTGGTCCGCCCGAAAACTCACCGTTCGCCACGGCGTTCTACGGCGCGCTCAACGACGGCAAGGTGCAGTCCGCATTCAGCAATGAGACTGTCGACTGCTCCAAGGTCATCTTCATCTTCACTTCGAACCTCAAAGCCCCGGAAGTCACCCAGGCCAAGAAGACCATCGGCCCGCTCTACGCAGACGGATATGACCCGAACAGCGGAACCGGCGTCCCGATATTCGACGGGCAGAAGCTGGGCAAGCTCGTCTCCGACATGAAGGTCATCCTGAATGATTCGGGCAAGGGCCTTCCGGAGGCGCTCATCCGCCGGTTTGGCTCGAACTTCGTCGTGTTCCGCGAGCTGGACAGGCATGACGCCTTTCATCTCTCGATTTCGCTGGCCGTCCAGATCGTCGAGGAACGGAAGTTCAAGCTGGATCTGGCGGAGCACTTCGATCACGACATTGCCTTCGAGGCCGTGCGTCAGCTCCTCTCGACCGGCTCCGTCTTCAACGCCAGCCTTGTGGCCTCGACGATGACCAACCTCGTGAGTCCCGCTCTCATACAGTTCGAGGTCGAGGCCTGCCAGCAAGGGTTGGACACCGAGAACATGCCCATCTCCTTGGGCTTCGACGCCATGAGCGGTCGCGTCATCGTCCAAGCCGTCTGAACCCGAGGAGGAACCGATGTCCGCGCAGATCCCCGTCCGCTTCCTCGCGGTCTTCAACACGAACCACCGCTGGCGCATGACCTGCGGCGCGGCGATCGGCATGCTCGCTGTCCATCTCATGTCCGGACCGATCGGCGGAGGAACCGCCACCGGACCGGCAGGAGGGCAGGCGTCCCAGGGCGCCGTCAATGCGCCGGGACCGCAGGCGGCCGCCCCATCGGGACAGCACGCCGGCCCTGCCCCGACCGCCCTGCCCGCAGGAGGCGGACAGCCCGCAGCGCCCACGACCGCCTCCACCGGCCCCGCCGCGCCGAAGAAGGCCTCGACGCCGCCCGTCATCATGGAGGGCCCCGCCCCCCGCACCGCCCCGGCTCCCAGAAGCGGCGCCATCGTCGAAGGCGACATCGGCCCCTCCACCCATTGAGGAGCACGCGATGAAGAAGATCATCCTCACCCTGATCGTCGTCGTGATCATCATCCAGGGCGCAAGCTGGCTGATGGGCGGCATGTCCCGATCCGGTTCCGGAGGTTCCGGCGTCTCCGTCGGAAACGGTGGGGCGAACACCGGCGGCGTCAGCGTCGGCCCGGTGAAGGGCACGGCGGCAGGAGCCACCGCCGGCGACGGCAAGCAGTGCGCGGTCATGCATGGAGCGAGGCCCGCCGCGTTCCCCTCGCTGCCCGCCTACGAGCCCGGCGAAGAACCCCGCGCCGGCCTCCTCGCCTTCGTCTACGAGACGCCTGGCTTCGCCTCCATCGACGCAATCCAGAGCGTCGGGGATGGCACGCAGCCGAATCTCGGATGGTTCCGCTGGAAGCCCGCCCGCAAGGGCGAGATGCACCTGTTCGACGCCGGATCGGGCACCGGCATGGCCACCAGCCGCGCGCTCAGCTACATCCTGCGGGGTGGACACGAGATCCCGTTCGGCGGGTCCGCAACCGAAACCCTGCGGCTCCAATACCCCGAGCTGAAGACCGGCCTGCGCTGCTCGATGCATAGGCCCACGCACGACGAGCACCTCAGGAGGGAGGCGAAGGCCCAGGATATGCGCTGGAACCGCTCCCGCGAGGAAGCGGCCCGCCCGGACCCCCAGCAGCCCCGCAGGGCCGAGCCGATCCGTCCCGAAGCCGCGCCTAGGGCGGAACGGCCCATCATCTCGCCCGGCAGCATAGGGATGATCAGATCGCCCTACCACTACCACGGCGCCGGGTACCGGCATGTCCACGCCGCGATGAACGGCCTGGCGGTGGCGCGGGCGGCGACGGGCATCCTCCATTCGGTCCGCAAGACGGCCGAGATGATGCACGAGTAGGACCGGACATGGAAAAGGCCCGCTGTCTCCTCCGGGAGCGGCGGGCCTTCTTCCGTACGGCGCGGCTCAATTCAGCGTAAGGACCCCGAGCTGGTTGCCCGTCGAGGAATCCACTACGCTCCACGAACGCCCGCCGGCTGGCACCAGGCGGGGCGCGGCGGAACCGCCGGGCAGGTTCAGCACGCCCAGCCTGCGGCCCGTGCCCGCCTCGTTCACCGCCCATGAGCCGCCTCCGAGGGAGACGATGGAAGGCATCCCTCCGACCGTGCCGTTCATGCCTCCGTTCAGTCCGGTCCCCGACAGGGCCGGATTCGACCCGGACGGCCCCAGGAAGGGCAAGGAACCGTTGTTCTGCAGCCCACCGCCCTGGGGGCCGAGGAAGGGCGCGCTGCCGTTCATGCCCATCCCATTGCCTCCGTTCGTCCCGTTGCCGATGATCTTCGGCAGGATCTGGATGGCCGCGCCGATGAGCGCCTGGGAATTGCCGTTGCCGCCGGATCCCATCTGGTTCGGCATCATGGGCATCATCGGCATGGAGGACATGCCGCCCTGGCCCGACAGCGCGCCGAGCACGGATTGAAGATCGAGGGACTGGGCCTCGGACGAGGCTGGAGCCGCGAGAAGGCCCGCCGCCAGGGCAAGGCCGGAAACGATGCTGCGGAGATGACGTCGGTTCATGGTTGCCTCCCTGGCTTGCTCGACCGATATGGGTATTCCCGGGGCTGCGGCGGGGCAGGAGTGGGTGGAGAGACCTCCCCGCCGCACGCGACGGCCGCTCCGCCCCGGGAACCCCCCGAAGATGGGGAGGCCGTGTTAGGCGTTCCTTTGAAGCCATCAGGCATAGTGCATGAGCCCATGGGCATCGAGCCATGAATGGGCGTCCGCGGCGGTCGATGACAGGCCGATGTCGTGGGCGTGGATTCCCGCCAGCACCGCCAGATCGGCGCCGCCCGCGACGGCGTGCAGCCCGTCCGCCTGATCGGAGAACGAGACCTGCTGGCTGATGTAGCCATGGATCAGGAGCGCATCGCCGGCGGCCGCCGAGAAATCGTGGATGGTCAGCTGATGCCCCTGTTCCAGAACGAAGAGATCCGCTGGCCCGGAAGCGGTTCCCGCCGCCGCGGAAGCATGTCCGGCATCGACGCCCGCCGCGACCGCCTGCGCGAGCTCCAGCGCGTTCGACGAGGACGGGATCACCTCGACGGCGACGGATTGGAGCACCGAGGAGCCCTGCTCGTCCCTCGCGATGAACGAGAAGCTGTCCGTGCCGGTGAAGCCCGCCGCGCCCTCGTAGAACCAAGAGCCATCGGAGAAGACGACGGCTCGGCCGCCATGTGCGCTATCCACGGTCTCGCCCTGCCCGTGAAGGGGGTCGAAGCCGGTGAAGGTCACCGGAGACGAGGAGGTGGCTTCGATCCGTCCGGTGCAGGAGCCGCCCTCCACGCACAGCCTGTCCAGCGTATCGAAGCGGGACGCGTCCGCGGTCCAGACGCCATCGGAGAACGAGACGCCGGAATGCGGATCGTGCGTGCGCCACGAATCCTGGATGAGGATCGGATCGATCGTGGCGATGTGGATGCTCTCCGTCGCCGTTCCCCCCAGTCCCGTCGTCGCCCGCACGACCACATCGTAGCCGGACAGATCGACGGCATGGGTGCCGTTCCCGTTCGCCACCGTGATCCTGCCCGACGAGGAATCGATGGCGAAGAGCCCGCCTGCGCTATCGTCCAGCGAATACGACACGGCTCCGAGATCGGGATCCGTCGCGCTCGCCTGCGCGACCAGCGTTCCGGTCGCCGCATTCTGCATGACGGATACCGAGGAGGCCATGCCGCCCGGCAGCGACAGCGGATCGGTGTTGCCGATGATCCACTGGCCGCCGACCCAGGTCGAGTGATTCGAGTAGGACGTCGCTCCATCCCCGTTCCCGGCGTCCGAGGTATAGACGGTCAGGCCCGCCGGCAGCGTCACCGACAGGGACAGGAGATCTCCCGGAGAGGCCGGAGCCACGGCGCCGCCGCCGACGCCGCTGTAGGACAGCGTCATGGTCTGCGCCTGATCCAGGGCAAGCTCCTGCATTCCCGCCCACCAGACGTGGTTCAGTCCGGAAAAGTAGCCGACGGACAGGTCTATCCGAGCATCGTATTGGATCCATCCTCCGCTGCCGTCGAGCTGGAAGAGCTCGGAGTAGATGCTGCTGCTGATCCAGTTCTGCCCGTTGTCGGGGTTCGTGTAGTTGTGGAAGGACAGCTCGGTCCGGAAGTAGATCTGCCCGGTGAAGCCGGCCGCCGACATGGCGGCGCTGTCCTCCCAGCCGTTGAACACCACGCCGCCGAGATCGTTGGCGGCCTGCACGGGAAGCGGCATGGCCGCGAAGGTCTGGACGGCATGCGGCGTCGTCGCCCCGAAGACAGGTGCCGGCGGCGGAAGAACGTCCGTGACGCCGACCATGACCGACACGGAACCCCCATGGCCATCCGAAGCCGTCGCCGTGAAGGAATCGGCTCCGGCGTAGCCGTTCGTGCCGGAATACGAATAGGAGCCATCCGCCGCGACCGAGACGCTGCCATGGGAAGGGCCGCTGGCCAGCGACCATGCCAGGGAATCGCCATCGGCGTCGGCGGCGCCCGAATCGGTCGTGAGGTTGCCCGTATGGGGGGTGCCGCTCGTCGCCGAGATGGAGAAGCCGGAGGCTGTCGGCGCGGCATCCGTCGTCGTGATCGTCGCCGTGTCGGCCACCGTGCCGCCCGCCCCGTCCGAAACCGTATAGCTCAGCGCGACAGGCCCCACGTAGCCGCCGGACGAATACGTCCAGCCGCCGCCGGAAGCGGAGATCGTCCCGTGGTCCGCCGTCGGCGTCCCGAGGATGGAAAGGGTCTGCCCGTCGATGTCGGATGCGTTGCCAAGCAGCGACGCGGAGGAGATGGAGAGCGTGGCATTGTGCCCCACGGAGCCGAGATCGACCGACCCGCTCACGGTCGGGGCATTGTCCTGCGCGGTCACCGTCACCGTGCGCGACGCCGAATTCCCGTAGGCGTCCGAGGCGATGGCCGTGAAGGAATCGGTCCCGACGAAGCCGGCATCCGGGGTGAAGGTGTAAGCGCCCGTCGCTTCATCCAGGGAGATCGAGCCATGGGCCAGCGCGGCCGTCTCCACACCCCCCGAAGTCGAATGCGCAGCCGACAGGCTCCATGATACGGCGTCGCCGCTGGACACCGACGCGGACAGGCTGCCGCCGATCGCCGCCTCGGCCGGCCCGGAACCCCCGGAAGCCGATGTCGAGATGGTCACCGCCCCCACGCTCACCGATACGTCCTCGGCGACGCTGCCGCCATGGCCGTCGGACACCAGCACGCGGAAGGAGTCGGTTCCGGCGTAGCCCGTCGAGGAATACGAATAGGAGCCGTCCGCCGCAAGCGAGACGCTGCCATGGGCCGGGCCATGCCCAGCCACCAGCGCATAGGACAGGGAATCGCCATCGGTGTCGGACCCGACCACGGCGCCGGTGATGACATGCCCCTCCAGTCCGCTTCCTCCGGTCGTGGATGCCGTCGGAGCCGTGTCCGACGAGACGAGCGTCGCGGTGGCCGCCGTCGAGCCCCCATGCCCATCCAGAACCGAATAGGACAAGGTGATCGTGCCGTCGAAGCCCTGCGGATCAAGAGACCAGGCGCCGGGCCCCGTCGAGGACAGCGATCCGTGATCGGCGGACAGCCCGGAGATCGACAGCGCATCGCCGTCCGCATCGGATGCCGGTCCAAGCAGCTGGGCCTGCGTGATGGCGACGGGAACCGCATGCGTCGTGCCGGAGAGGGAAGCCGCCCCGGAGACCGCAGGAGCGGCGTCGGTCTCATCCACGGTGATCGTCGTGTCATGGGTGCCGCCATGCCCGTCCGAAGCCCGCACGACGAAGGAATCGGTTTGCCCCCCGACCCATGCGCCGGAAGGCGAATAGGCATAGGCGCCCGTCGCGGCGTCTATGGAGACGGTTCCGGACGAGCCCTGCGAGACGATGGAATAGGCCATCGCATCGGAGAACTGATCCGAGGCCTGAACCGTGCCCGTGATGTCGCCATGGCCGCTGCCGCCGGTGAGCGAGACCGAGAAGGAGGCCCCATCGCCGACCACGACGGAAGCCGTAGAGGAAGCCGTGCCGCCGTGGTGGTCCGAGGCTGCGAAGGAGACCGTGTCCGTGCCGGTGAAGGCGGTGTCCGTCTCCGTGTAGGTCCAGGTCCCATCGCCATTGACGACGACGGTGCCATGCGATGCGGAAGCCGTGATCGACAGGGAATCCCCATCGCCATCCGTTGCGGAGATCGTTCCGTTCGCCGTGCCGCCGCGCACCGTCGAGGTTCCGGCGGACGAAAGGACCGGCGCGTCGTTCGTTTCGAGGATGGAGATCGTGCGCTGGACGGTCAGTCCATGGCCATCGGACACCGAGATCACCGCGCTGTCCGCGTCCCCACCGGCCCAGGAGCCGGTCGGCGCGTAGGTCCAGGCGCCCGTGGAGGCATCCACCGACACCGTGCCGCTGGACGCCTGCGAGACGACGGCGTAGGCCATCGCATCCCCGGACGCATTGGTCCCGGACACGGAGCCGGAGACCGTCCCATGGCCGGTACCGCCGGACGAGGAGAGGCTGATCGAATCGGCCGCCGCCGTCACCGACACCGTGCGCGCGACCGACTGGCCGAAGCCGTTGGAGACGAGAACCTGGAACGAGTCGGATCCCGCGTATCCGGCATCGGCCGCGAAGACGAACGTCCCATCGGCGGCCAAGACCACCGAGCCATGCGATGGGCCATGCCCGGACACCAGCGAATAGGACAGGGCCGCTCCGTCGGCCTCGGAGCCCACGACGGCGCCTGAGGCGGAATGGCCGGCGATCACCGACACCGGATCGGAAGTCGCCGTGGGCGCCTCGTGATCGACGACGAGGGAGACCTGCGCCGTCGAAGTCGCCGTCGCCGAGTCATCCTGCGCCGTGGCCACGACATCGAGCGTCGCGGATCCGGCCCAATGGACCGGCAGGAGGATGGATAGCCCGGCCAGATCGGCCGGGACAAGATGCCAGGCGCCGCCCGAAAGCGTCCCGGCCGAGAGGGTAGCGCCGACGGGAAGCCCGGAGATCACGACCGAGGAGATGGAATCGGCCGAGGAGATGGTCAGCGGCAGGGACACCGCGCCTCCATCCTCGGTTCCATGCGCTCCAGCCGAGGAGATGGACGGGGCCTCGGCGATCGGCGCGATGACCGCATGCACCTGGGCGACGGCGCTGAGGCCGTGCTGGTCCGACACCCGCACCTGGAAATCGTCCGTGCCGTTCCACGAGGCCGAGGACGCCGCGTAGGAAACGACGCCCGCCGCATCGATGGAAACGGAGCCATGGGAAGGCCCATGCCCGGCGACGACGGCGTAGGACAGCGCATCCCCGTAGGAGTCGACCGCGGACAGCGAACCCGACGCGGACTGCCCCTCGTTCCCGCTCAGGGCCAGCGCCTGCACGGACAGGCTGCCGAGGCTCTGCGGATCGACGGGAAGCGGATCCGGTTCCGGCGAAGGAGCCGGAGCTGGCTGGACGGGGGCTGGGGGGAGCGTCGGATGATAGGCGGGCGCTGGAGCCGGTACGACGATCTCGGACGAAGGAGCGGACGGAATGCCGACCGGGGCGGAATCCGTCGCCTCGCCCGCGCGGGGAGCGGCAGGGGCCATCGGTCCGGCATGCGGCTCCGGCTGCGTTGCCGGACGGGAGCCGGGAGAACCGCCCTGGAAGGCCGGATGGGCGTCCGGAGCGGAGAAGACGGGCTCGGACGAAGTCCCGGCCAAGGCCGGAGCCTTGTTCTCGGGTTCCGCACGCTGAGCCGGTGCATGACCGGCCATCGCATTGGACGAAGGCATCGTCCCTTCCGGCAGGAAGCCGGCATCCGCGACGAGGATCGGCGCCGAAGCCGCCGACGAAGCCATGGAGGCCTTCGCATGCTCGATCGGCTCGACCGGCGCCTTCGCTTCCACGACGGATTCCGGCGCGGCCGAAGCGACATAGGCCGCGACGGCCTGATCCATGCCCATGAACGCATCGGCCGGAATGCCTTCGCGGCGATCGCGATCCATCTCCTGCTCGGACATCGTCCCGTCTCCCGGCTGAGGCCTGCCGTGACGGCGAGGCCATGCGGCGCCCAGAGCGCCATCCCATCAGAAGATGGGGCCGGACAGCGGTCCGCCTCTATGCCGCGATGCGGCCCTGACGCTTGTGCACGATGCGGTGCGGGCAGCCCGGAACGAGGACATGCTGCTTCACGAAGGGCGAGAACGGGCCGAAATATTTCCCTTCCGGCAGCACAATCTCGATGAAGGGAGATTCCCGGGTCAGCACCGGCAGCACCTGGCGACGGAGCATCTCCTGGGAAACCGGCTTCGTCACGAGGCCGTCCGCTCCGGCCCGCAGGACCCGAGTCACCGTATCGGTTTCGGTGTCCGAGGTCATCGCGACCATCGGCAAAAAGCGATCGATGCCATCATCGCCGGATCGCACCGCCCGGATGAAGTCCAAACCTCCCATCGGCTCCATCCGAAGATCGGTGATGATCAGGTCCGGCTTGTTCTCCAGCCCGCCCCGCAGATGCAGGAGGGCGGCCGAGCCATCCCTCGCCTCGGCGATCTCGACATCGAGCACCGGGATGTTCCGCAGCATGCGGATGATGTGGCGGCGCATCACCGCCTCATCATCGACGACGAGCACCTTCACCTGGGTGCGAGCCTTCATCCAGTCACGACCGATGCTCATGCCAAGTCTCCTCGTTGCGGCTCAGCGGCCTTCGTTCCACAGCGCCTTCTGGCCAAGCAGGGGACCTGCCAGGAAGCCCAGAAGCGAGCGTTCGCCGTAGGTCTGGAACACCAGCACCTCGACCCCGCTGCTCAGCGGATAGGACGGACCTCCCGCCCTTCCGGGGAAGGAAGTGGGGCCGATGGAGGCTTCCACGGCGAAGGTGCGGCGCCCCGTCTGGTCCGCCTGGGAATCCGGGGCGATCGACAGCAGGCGTCCTTCGATGCCCTCATGGCTGCCATCGTCCCCCGCCAGCACGATGCGGACCGGTCCGCCGACCTTCAGATGCCCGCGCTCGGAAGCGGCCACTCGGGCCTCGACCCGCAGCTCGCCTCCTTCCTCGACGATCTCGGCGAGCTGCTCGCCCGGCTTGACCGCAAGCCCGGGCCCCGCCGCGGCGAGGGTCTTGATGCGGCCGGACACCGGAGAACGCAGCACCGTGCGCCGATCCTGTTCGCGGGCCTTGCGGAGCTGCTGCTCGGCTTCATGGAAGCGGCCCCGGGCCTCCGCCAGATCCTTCGACGCAGCCTCCATCTGCGCGCTGCGCAGGACGGAGAGCTGAAGAGCGGCCGCCTTGGCATCCGATTCGCCCTTGGCGAGCCGTCCGCGCAAATCCTCGACCTGGCGGCGCTGATCGTCGGCGCGGTTCCTCGGGATCACGCCCATGGACGCGCCTTCCTCGAGACGGCGGAGAACGGACAGCCCCGCATCGAGCGACTGGCGGTAGGCCGCCAGCGGAGCCGTTTGGGCGGCCGTTTCGGCCTCCTTCGCGGCCAGCTCATCCCGGCGGCGGGAAGCCCGAAGCTCCCAGGCCGCACGGGCCGAGCGAGCGATGCCGTCGGGCAGGCCATCGAGCAGCGGTTCCTTGCCCGCCATCTCGGCTTCGAGGCGCAGCACATCGGCACGCGCCGCATCCGACGCATAGGACAGCCTCTCGACATCGGCGGCCGGCAGCGAGGAATCCAGCTCGAGGATGGGCTGCCCGGCCTCGACGCGGTCCGAGGGGCGCACCAGCACCCGCGAGACCAGACCGCCTTCGGCGGAGCCTACAGCCTGGACGCGGGACGGAGCGACGACGACCCCCTGGGCCGTGGCCGAAGCATCCCATGGCGTATGGTCGGCTGCGACGATTCCTCCCGCGAGGATGGCGGCCGAAGCGACCGAGAGGATCCAGCCGGCGCGGACGCGCTTCTCCTCGATGGCGATGAGCTCCGTGCCGATGCGTGCGATGGCGGTCATATCCGTCTCCCTGTCCGATCCGTTGTTCAAGCCGAAAGCTCGGCATCGAGGGCCTGCTTCGCCGGCATGGCGGCCGCCATGCGGGACATCGCCCCGATCGCCTGGATGACCGCGCCGACCGAGCGGGCCGCCAGGATGTTGGCGACGATGAGGTTCTGCGGGATGGCCAGCGCATCGCCGAGCAGCGGGCCGGAGGCGATGGCCGCGCCCAGCATCAGCGTCGAGAACAGCAGCCCGATGCCCCGATCCGTGCCGGCGGCCCGCTCCGCATGCATCCGCCGCGCATGGGCATCGACGGCCAGCGCCGCGGCTTCCGCTTCATCCTGGGCCTTGGCGAGGCGCCCCTCGGCCGCCACGAGATCGCGATTGAGGCGGCGCGAGCGGGCCGAAGCGAGCAGCAGCACCACGACCGCCAGCGCAACTACGGCGGAGCAGGCCGTGCCGGTGGCGGTACCGGCGACGACGAAGAT
The DNA here is from genome assembly GCF_002105535.1 of Magnetospirillum sp. ME-1. Taxonomy (GTDB): domain Bacteria; phylum Pseudomonadota; class Alphaproteobacteria; order Rhodospirillales; family Magnetospirillaceae; genus Phaeospirillum. The sequence goes on from NZ_CP015848.1 coordinate 2,282,613, forward strand.
CGGGGCCAGGAACAGGACGGCGAAGGGCAGATCCAGCAGCGCCGCCACGGATCCCGCCGAGAACGCGCCCGACACCATGCGGGCCACATTCATGCGGGCCGACCGCTGGGCAGGAGAGCCAGCCGCGCAGGCCCGCAGCAGGGCGATGTCGCCTTCCGGCCCGGAAGCGAAGGCCAGGGCCAGCAGCGCCTGACGCAGATCCGAGAGCAGGAAGCGGAACAGGCCGAAGGCGAGCAGGAAGCCGGTAAGCACCAGGATCCCCGAAGCGTAGCCCGCTTCGCCGAACCGCTTGAACGCCAGCGACACATAGGCCGCACCCGCCAGATCCAGCATCCACATGATGGCCGTGGCGAAGATGGACTTCCCGAACGTTCCCGGGCTTCCCGCCAGCCTTCCCCAGATCTCGCCGAACATGCACCCCTCCCCATCCCGTGCCGGGCCATGTCGCCCGTGGTGGAGGAAATGGGGCGGCGGAGATCGGATCGGACGGCCGATCTAACGATCGTCAAAGACACGCGACCCAACTCCCCGTCGACGCAACGACAGGGGAGGGCCGCAAGCATGCCCGATCGACTCGCCGCCCTCGACGAAAGGAACCGCCAGGCCCTCGCGCGGTCGCTCGGGCTCGAGATGCTCGACCTCCACCTGCAGGCCAAGGTCCGCATCGGAGACGCCCGCCTCGACTCCTTCGAGCTGCTTCTGCGCGGCCACGATTCCTCCGGCCTTGTCGGACCGATGAGCATCATCGACAGGGTGAAGGAGCGGGAGGCCGGGACACGGCTCGATTTCGCCGAGGTCATGACATGCCGTGCCCTGGTCATCTCCAGGGAGCTCCGCATGAGGAGGCAGCCGGTACCAGTCGCCATCAACATCGATGAGACCGACCTGATCATCGAGGACCTCCCCGAAGCCATGCTCCGGCTCATCGAGGAGAGGGCGCCGGACGAGAGGGCGATCGAACTGGAAATCACGGAGCGCGACCGCATCGGCGATCCCCATCGCATCGCGGCCATCCTCGCTCCCTTCGCCGAGAAGGGCATCCGCATGGCGCTGGACGATGCAGGCTTCGGGGAAAGCTACGAAGGAGGCGGGGAGGATCTCCGCCGCATCCATGCCCTTCCGGTCCAGAGCATCAAGCTCGATCGCGGCGTCCTCTTCGGCGACGATCACTCCTCCTCGAAGAAGAAGGCCGGACGGGCCTTCAGGCATGCCAGGCACATCGCCCGCCAATACGGAATCGAGCACATCGTGGCCGAAGGCATCGAGACCGAGACCCACCTCGCCTGGTGCCGCGAGCATGGCATCCCCATCGCCCAGGGCTACCGCTTCCACAAGCCCGAGGCCCTGGACGCCGCTCTGGTCAGATTCGGCTGATCCTCGGACGGCGGAAAGCCCAAAGCGCACCGTCGATCAGGGCGCAGGCCGCCGGCACGGCGATCCAGCAGGCCAGCACCTGCATCCATCCCGCCTGCAGAAGCGCCCAGGACGCCGCCGCCCAGCCTGCGAAGCCGAGCAGCGCGAGGCCGCCGATCCGCACGATGGCGAACGCCGCGGCCAGAACGCCCGCCATGGCCAACGCGTCTCCCGGTTCCATGCCGACCTCCACTTCGGTTCCCGGAGAACATGTGTCCCGATCGACCCCTTCCCGGCCCCATCTCCCCTTTGGAGAGACCGACCCGCCGGACGAAGGCCCGGCACCGAAGAGAAGGAAACCGCGCATGACATATCTCCACGCCGTCGATCTGGACTGGGAAGAGTTCCCGCTGCCCGGAGCCGTTCCGCCCTCGCCGAGGAACAGGGACCGCATCCGCACGCTCGCGCGGGCCGTCAGGGATCTTCCCGAGGATTCGGAAATCGGCGCCATCGTCGATGCCTGCTTCGACCTCGCCAAGGCGCTCGACGAGGATGGAGCCGATGCCGCCGCCATGAGCTTCGGCGAGGGGATGGCTCCCGGCATCCGAGACAAGGCGATCCCGATCCTGTCGCGCGCGCTGGAAGGCCACGGCATCATGCCCCTCCAGCCCATCATGACGCCGAACGGCATCGCGCTCGAAGAGGACGCCGCTGCCCGTGGATTCCTGATCATCCTCGCGGAAACCGATCCCAAGGCCCGATGCGCCCTCTGGCGGATGCGCTGGACCGACGCGAAGCTGGATGCGGCGGACGCCCGGGCGAAGCGCGGCCTTCCCACCCCGGCGAAGGGCAGGCCGGAAGCCGATGAGGATCTCGCGGATCTCGCGGCCGACATCCTGAACGATCGGGCCGTCGATGCCATCCTCCGGCACCACGAGCCGGCCCTGCACGCCGAGCTGGCGACCATCGGGCGCCCGTGCATCACCAACGAAAGGCCCTGGATCCGCAAGCTCGGACGCCTGCGGCTCCCCTGATGCCCTACCTGGATACCGCCTCTCCTCCCCCTTCGTCGCCGCGCCGCCGGTTGCGAGGGGGGAGAGGGGGGTAGGACGATCCGGCTTCCAGGATGTTCCTCGCCGCAGGCCGGATGTAGCGGCCGCTTTCCGGGCGCTGGACATCGAGCAGGGCGTCCGAAGCCGCCGGCGCCGGGCCGCCATCCGCTCCATCGGAACCGCCGGAGGGCGCGAAGCGGCGGAGCCAGGCGATCGTCCCGTCCCGATCCGCCAGCATGGCCTCCAGCGCCTCGATCCGATCCTGCAGCATGGCCGCCGCGGCCCTGTCCGACTCGCGCGCGGCCCTCGCTGTCTCCAGCTGATCCTCCGCGGCCTCCCTGGATGCCTTCTCCTCCAAGGCCCGCCTCGCGACGTCCCTGCGGTTGGCGCGTTCGCCGTCCCATTTGGCCTCGGCGTCCTCGCGGAGCCGCTTCTCGTTCTCCCAGCGGCTGACCGCCTCCGCACCGGTCCGCTCGATCTCCTCGACCCGGGCCGAAAGGGCCTGGACGGAATCGCGGCTCGCCGCCAGCTCCGTCTCCACCGCCGAACGCGCGGCGGACTGACGCGCCGCCTGCTGCATCAGAGCCTCGACGCGTTCGCGCAGGGAGGCGTTCTCCACGGTCGCCGGAACACCGACCGCGAGAGCGTCGGCCGCCATCTGGCGATACCGCTTGATCTGGCGGACGGCGGCCAGCGGAAGACGGCGCGAAACCTTCGTGTTGTCGCGATGCGCGAAGCCGCAAGGGGCCGACACCTCCAGCCAGAACGCGTACTGCAGCTCCTTTCCGGCCCGGACGAACGCCTGATTGCCGATGCGGCCCGGAATGCCGCGACCGCTGGCCGCCCTCTTCGCCCGGTAGCACGGATGCAGCTCCACCGAAGGGTCCTTGGAGAAGCCCTGGTAGTGCCGGTGCAGGTATTCCTCGTCCCGGTGCTCATAGACCGACCGGAGATCCTCGCCGAGCAGACGGCCCATGAACCCATCCGCCAGGCCGAAGTAGATGCCGGCCAGCTCGGAATCCGCCGCCGTCATCGCGGCGATCGGCACCGGATAGGAGACGACGGCGGAGAAGAGGCGAGTCATCGTCGAATCAGGGCGGCGGAGATGGCGCTTGCCCTTCGCGAAGCCCTGGCCCTCGATCTCGATCGGCGTCGCATACCACGCGTCCAGCTCCTTCTCGAGCTCGTCCGCCGTCATCCCGAAGACATGGATCGGCGCCGCGGGCGCATCGACATGGGGGAAGAAGCCCGGACGACGGGCCATCTCTCCAAGGATGTCGGAATAGGTCCTCGGAGGGTTCTTCCGCTTGACCGACCCCTTCGAGGCCTTCAAGGCCGTCCGGAGCGCATGCAGGAAGCCATAATCCTCCTTCCCCTCTCCGGTGCCCAAGCCGATGCCCTTCATCGCGTCGCCCATCGCCGCCTCCATCCTTCGTCCGCTCATTCCTGCGGCTCCACGCCACGCTCGAGATCCCGCTGGATCCTCGTGGTGATGTCCTCGCCCCGCGCGTCGCGCACATGCGGCCCGGCCGGATCGAGGATGATCGGCGCATGGGTTCCGCGGTCCGTCCGCCCATAGGGCGAATCGTTCGTCTTCTCGACATGGAAATGCACGGCGTCGTCGTTGATGTCGCGCTCCATGACCAGCAGCAGCGACGAGCTCTGCCGCAGGGCGACCGCCGTACGCTTGTCGTCCTGCGCCGCCGCGAGGATGGCCAGATCCTCCTCCTTGGCGATGTCGCGCAGGGCCCGGCCCACGCCGAACCAGAAGGTCTCCTCGCGGATGCCCTTCTCCATGCCGCCGATGCACTGGACGTAATCGAGGATCACCACCTGGATGCCGTAGCGGTGCTTCGCCCGCAGGATCTCCCGGTGCAGCGTATCGACCGTCGGATTGCGCAGCTCGAGATACACCACGTTGTCGGGCACCTGCTCGACATAGGCGTCGCGGTTGGCCCGCATCATGGCGAAGCCTTCGTGGGACTCGTCGAAGGTCCAGGCCATGCGGAGGTTCATGCGCCGCGCGACCATGCGCATCTCGAGCTCTTCCGCCGTGCTTTCCAGCGTGATGTAGAGGGTCTTCACGCCCTGAAGGTTGATGTTGTCCGATACGGTGGCCAGCAGCGCCGACTTGCCGGAGCCGTAGGACGATTCGATGACCACGAAGGTCCTGGGGCGGATGCCGCCGAGGATGAGCTTGTCGAGCTCGACGATTCCCGTGGTGATCGCCGGTCCGCAGGCCAGCCGCTCGTCGATCGCCGTCGCGGCCACCTCCCGCTTGGTCCGCATCAGGCCGGTGCCGCCCTGGGCCATGCCGGCGCGCAGCCTGCGGAAGCAGGTCGACATGGCCTCCTCGGGAGCGCATTCCTCGTTCGAGGCGGCCGCGATCAGTTCCAGGGCCGCCGAAATGGCCTCGCGCCTGTTCGCCGCCAAGCGGAGGGAAACAATCGCATCGGCCATGCAGGAGGCCGAGCCTTCGCCGCGCGAGGCCAGATCGCCGAGGAAGGCCGATCCGCCGAAGGCCTCGAGGGCATCGCGGCCAATCTCGAAGCCGACCACCTGCGGCGACGGATCCCGGCCCTTCATCACCACCGAGAGGGCGGCCGAATAGAGCCGGCGCAGGACGCCATCCGAGAAGCAGGTCTCGTCGAGCGCGAGCACATGCTTCTTCGCCTCGCTGGCGGAGGAGGACAGCAGGCCGCCGAGGACGAACGCCTCGAGATCGGTGTCGGACGGCATCGGGACATTCAGCAGCGCCGACGAAGGCGCGCGGCCCGGCAGGGAACGGACGGAAGCAGCGGTGCGCATGGTCATGATGCCCTCCTCAGACCGCGAACTTGTAATGGCTGTTGGCGAGATCGGCATTGCGCTGGATGGCCGCCGCCATGCCCGCCGTGACGCCCATCTCCTCGGCCGTCGTCACCATCCTGGCGGTGGTCGCGGGCGACGAGCGGAGCCTGCGGACCGAGGCCTGCGGCGAAGCGGCCGGCGCTCCGACCCCCATGAGCTTGTCCGCGTAGGCCGCGGCTTCCTCGGGCTTCTTCAGCGCCCATTCGATGAAGGACAGCGGATTCTCGAGCGGGATCTCCTCCGCGTCCCGCAGGCGCATGACCTCGATCGCCGCCTCGACATCCTTCATGCCGAAGCCGCAGGCCGGCGACAGCAGGTGGTAGAGGCGCCGGAGCGCCACCCCCTTGTCGGTGCGGTGCTCTTCATGGAGCAGGGCGGCCGTGTCCTCGACGAAGATCCTCTTCTCCGGATCGACCGGCGGCTTGGCCGGGGCCTTCCGCTTCCTCTTCGGGGCCGCTTCATCGGCCGCAGCGGGAATGGACACCTCCGGCATCGGCTTCGCGGCCATGCCGGAAAGCTCGTCAAGGCCGAACAGGCTCTGCTGCTGCGGGGCAACCTGCTTCACGACGGAGCGGCGCGGCGCGACAACGGGAGGCGCCGGCGGATCGACGCGGGGGATTTCGCCGACGCCGTTGATGGCCGCCTGGGCGAACGCCTCGTCCGGATCCAGCGGCGCCGCCGCAGCCACGGGAACCGCGGGGGCTGGGGGCCGGGGGGCCTCGGCGATCGGGGCGAAGAACGGATCAACCGCCGCCTTCCCCGCATCCTGCCCGATGACGAAGCAGGGAGGAGAAGCCAGACGGATGACGGCCCGGCGGCCGGACGACACCAGGGAGATCCAGCCCGCTTCGGACAGCCGGGCGAGGAAGCGGCGGACCGTCGTCTCGGGACGGCGCCAGTCGTCGGCCAGTTCCCGCTGGGACACGACGACGGCCCCATCCGGGGAGAGGACCAGACGGGCATGCAGGTCGAGCCACCCGAGGAGGTGATGGTCCTCCTTCAAGGGCAGGGCGGCGCGGAGCGCGCGCACGTCGAGCGTCGGAACGATTGCCATGATGGCCTCCAGAAGCCTTGCCAGGTGCGGGGCGTTCGCCCTCTTCATCGTGGAGGCTGGGGTTGCTCCGCCATGCCTCGATCAGGATATGGAGCGATCCCGGGAATCCGGCAAGCTCCTATAAGCCGCTCTGATCGAAATTCCCGGAAAGCAGCTCCACTGCTGCGATCATGCGCCCGGATGCAAGCGGCTGCCGCATCCGAACCCGACGGCTCCTTCCGGACCCAGATTCTCCGTGCCGGGCAATCGTGCCGGCTCGGGCCAATGCCCGCACACGGAGGACCCCGCATGAAGAAGTTCACCGCCATCGCGGCCGCGCTCGCGCTGTCCGCTTCCCTCTCCGCCTGCGCCGGAATGCCGGGCGCCAACGGCCAGGGCGGATTCCAGCTCGACAAGCAGACCATCGGCACCGGCATCGGCGCCGCCCTCGGAGGGCTGGGAGGCTCGATGTTCGGCGGCGGCAACGGCAAGCTCATCGGCACGGCCGCCGGCGTCGCCATCGGCGGCTACCTCGGCAACCAGATCGGCGCCTCGCTCGATCGCGCCGACAAGGCCTACGCCGATCGCTCGCTGTCCCAGCTCCAGCCCGGGCAGTCGAACAGCTGGCAGTCCAGCACCGGCAGCAGGATGACCTTCGTCGCCGGCCCGCAGGTGCAGACGCCGCAGAACGCGCCGCAGAACTCCGTCTGCCGCACCTACCAGCTCCAGACCTTCGAGGCCAAGGGCGGCGGCACCCAGAGCCAGGGAACGGCCTGCACCGCCGACAACGGCTCGACATGGAACTTTTGACGGACTTGCCGTCGAGTCCGGAGAGCGGGATCCCTCGGGGTCCCGCTTCTTCTTTGCGCAGGCGGTACGCGCGTGCGCGCGAGGATTCCCTCGGGCTTGGGGCATGGCACGACGAAAGCCGGCCCCCGAAGGAGCCGGCTCGCCGCATCGATTCCGGAATGGCGCTTGGCCGGCCCTAGGCCCCGACCGCCTCGCCTGACCGCGCACGCATGCGCTTGAGCGCCAGGCTGACGCCGGCATCCGTCATGCCGACCACCTGGGCAATCGAGGCTTGCGAGAAGCCAAGGCCTTTCAGGCCGTGGATGGCCTCATCGCGCGCGCTGCGCCGCTGCCTCAAGACATCGCCGAGCACGCGGTGGACCGTCCCCTGCGATACCTGGAACTCGACCGCAATCTCGGCCACGGCAGCGCCCTTGGCGAAAGCCGCCCGCATGCGGGCATGCCTCTCCTGCGACTTCGCGTAGGGGCCACGGCGCCGGACCTCCTTCTCCGCTTCCGCCTTCACCCCCTCAGGCCCCAGCACCCGCCGAACGGTCGCCTTCGTCGCCTCAACCAGCGCCCTCGTCCTGGAACCCATCCATCCGCTCGAAATCCCCATCGCCTTCTCCTGTCCATCTGCGCCGCACCAGCGCGGTCCACCGCCCGCGCCTGGTCGGCGCCTCCTCCCTTTCCCTGTCTCAAGCCAGGAGCGGCAGGACCTTCCTCCGCATGCCGTCGAGCGCCTCCGCAGCCGGAGCGCAGCCGTGCATCGCATGCGTCAGCGCAAGGACCAGTCGCTCGGCCGCCTGCCCGGGCTGTTCCCGGATGGACGGCACATTCCAGAAGACGCACTCGACCGAGATGGCGCTGCTCTCCACGATGGACAGCATCATCAGCTCGTCGGCGGCGCTCGGCATCTTCGTCACATCGACGAGGCTGGAATATCCGTCGGTGACGGCGGCGACCATGACGCGCTCGACCACGCTCCACGCCGCGTCGAACGCAGGGAGAATGGCTTCGTCATCGGCCCATCCACCGTCCCGGACGAATTCGCCGAACGCCCGGACCGCCGCCGCCGCGCCGCTCGCCACCAGAACCGGATGCTCGCAGGCGTCAAGGACGATGCGGCACTGCTTGGCCGTCTCGGCCATGCCTTCAGCGGCCTCGAACAGGTCGGAGTCCTCCTGGTTCTCCACGGCGGCCTTCAGCAGCAGCACGCCGGCCATCAGCCTCGAGGCGACGGAGACGAATTCCGCAATCCGAACCGGACTGGCGGCAATGGAGCCATCGAGCATGGCATTCCCTTCCATCCATGCCGCATCGGAGCGGCCCGCCCACCGCGCCCTGACGGCACCTTCCCTTACGGCTCCATCGGCGAACGCGGCACGCATGCGGGCACGCCTCTCCTGCGCCTTTGAACCCACCAAGCCGTTCGAAATCCTCATCGTCGTCTCCATCCATCCATGCCGCACCAGCGCGGCCCGCCAACCGCGCTCGGTCGGCGCCTTCCCTTCCTGATCTCCGGCTTCAGCCGAGCAGCTCGGCGTAGAACTCCCCAACGCGCAGCAGCTCGGCGGCGCTCGCATCGGACCGAAGGCAATTCGCCCGCGCCGAGACGATGAGCAGGTTCCCCGGCACGTAGCCCTTCGACGGGTCCAGCCGGTCCAGCGTCGCCGAGTCATGGCCATGCCCCTGCGAACCCAGCGAACGCCGGAAGCGCATTCCCAGCACCGGACAGCGTCCATCCGCCGGCCAGATGCGGGCGACGTCCTCGACCGTCAGGGAGAAGGGGATGCCCTTCGCCTGGGCCCTGGCCCTGGCGTTCGCCACGAGGCTGCGCAGATGATGCTCGTCTCCCGGCTCGGAATGGCTCGGCGCACGGCACTCGCAGCAGCCGTTGCCCTTGACGTAGCGCCAGCCGACATGGCCGTGCGGGCAAGGCAGCAAGGAGAACCACCGCTTCATCCGCCGACGCTTCGCCTTCTCCGGCGAGAATTCGGCGGCCAGCAGCTCCTCGGCGGAAACCCAGCACGGCGCCGCGCCGCCGCCTGCCCCCGCTGGCGGAGACATCTCGAGAGGAACGAGGCCATGGCTGCGGAACGCCTCGTGCAGGGCGGATTCCGAGGCCGGCACGAAAGGCTTGGCGGTCCGGCCGCCCCGGACCTCCGCGAACGAGCCGAGAAGGGCATGGAAGAGCGGACCGGGTTCCGACGCGGCAGCCCGGGCACGGCAAAGACCATCCGGACCCTCGACGGCGAAGCCGACGCAGCAGCCCTCCTTCCCGGCGCGTCCGGCATGCCGGATGAAGACCTCCAGCCCGTCGATGCGGAAGTCGGGCGCGCCAGGCTTCGCGGGATGCGCGGCGGAGCCCATCACGGCATCCTCCGGGAGGTCCGCTGGATGTCGATGCGCTGGAGCAAATCAACGACGCGGCGCAGGCCTCCTTCCGGGAGGCGGACCGTCCAGACCCCATTGGCCAGCAGATAGGCATGGAGCCCCGGACGACGCGCCCAGAAGGCCTCGGCGCCATCGAGGACGATTGGCGGAACCGGAGGCGAGACCCGAATCGTCCTCAGGACCTCCGGCCCCTCCTCCCGGATGCCGAGGCGCTCCATGGCTCCGCCGGACACAAGGAGCAGCGCCTGGGGCGCACGGCGCCAATGCAGGGCCAGCCGCCTTCCGACGGAAGCCACACCCCCATCGCTGCGGCATCCTGCGGCCAGCACCGTTCCGTCTGCGCGCTCGACGCCGATGAGGCAGGATTCGTTCATGGACCCCTCCATCATGCCGCCGCTGCGAGCGAAATCGGCTCGAACACCGCGAAGAGCTCGGGCGCCAGGAAACGATTGCCGCCATTGCAGGAAATCGAGCGGCGCACCTGCTCCGTCTCGAAGCGGACAGCCGGCCAGGCCGCCAGGCACCGCTCGCGGACCGCAGGCAGGTCATGCTCGCTCAAGACCACCCGGATGCCCCGGGCGGCCGCATCCGCGCACAGCGCCACCAGGCGGTCATGCTCGGCCGGACCGAACGGGCTCGAATACCCGGTGAAGCGGGACGTCGCGCTCAGCGGGGAATAGGGCGGGTCGCAATAGACGGCATCGCCCTGACGGAGAGCGGCGAAGGTCGCCTCGAAGCCCTGGTGCCGGATATCGGCTCCTGCCGCCTTCGCGGCGAAGGCCCGGAGGGATTCCTCGGGAATCTCCGGCGAGGCTGGCCGCCCGAACGCCACATTGAAGGCCCCGCTCCCGCTCCGCCGCCAGAGCCCGTTGAAGCAGTGGCGGTTCAGGTAGAGCATCAGCGCGGCCCGCTCAGCCGGAGACTGGCCACCGGCATTGAATTCCGCGCGCAGCCGCCGATAGGCTTCCTTGTCGTTGCACGCCGGCGTGAACAATGCCCGCGCCTCGGCGAGAACGGCTTCCGCGTCCTGCTGGACCGCCCGGTGCAGTCCGATGACATCGGGGTCGGCATCGCCCAGGAGAGCGGATGCGAAGGGCAGGTTCAGGAAGACCGCCCCCGAGCCCACGAAGGGTTCGACCAGACGCGTTCCGCCGCCCAGCAGCGATTCGACGCGCTTCGCCAACCGGGCCTTGCCGCCCGGCCATTTCAGATAGGATTTCATTGAGACGCTCCACGCGCGCCTCCAAGCCAGGCCCAGGACCCAGCCGTCCCTACGACGGGACCTGCGCGCTCGCCAAGACGCGCGCCGGTCCTCGGCGCTCAGCGGTCCGGATCCTCGGACCGCTCCATTTCACTTCAGCGATCGCTGCGCAGGAGCTCGCTCAAGTCGGAAGGTCCCGGGAAGGCTCCGCGCCCTTCCAAGCACGGCGTCAATCCCATCACGAGCCCGGAGGCGTCCCGCTCGATGATGAAGCCCCGCCAGTAGGAATCCGTCCGATTCCTGGTGCCGATGACGAGCATCTCGCCATTCTTGAGGATGTTCCTGCCATCGAGGTAGTACGCCGCCTCGAGCGTGCCGAGGATGGAATACTGCCGGACCTGCTTCGCCTCGTATTCCCATCTGAGAGCCTGCAGCGACGCAACCCTATGGCTCGAATACGAGGCCAGCTCATGAATCAAGTAGAGGTCCTGGCCATCCGAGCGGCCAATCGCATGGAAAACGAGCGCGAAGTCCTGAATCCTATCCGCCGGTTCGCAGGATTCAACCATGCTGCGGGCCACGGCTTCGAGGCAGTCCGTTTCGGCCACCAATTCCGCGATGCCATCCTTCCTGCTCTTCGCTTGTCCCATGATGCTTCGTCCTTCCATCCAATGCCGAGCGGTCCGCGCTCTCGTTCCACGGAGCGCGGACCCTTCGGCCTGCTTCCTCTTCCTCGTCAGGCGAGATCCGCCGGCATGCCGTGCCGCACGACGCCGCGAATCCTGGGCGGATACTCGCAGTCGGTCTTCGGGAAACGTCCGGCGCCCTGCTTCACGAAGACCGGCACGCCGCGCTCGTCGCAGGCATCGACGATGTCCTCGACCCAGGCCCAGTCCAGAGGTCGCCAGCCAGGGCCCGACTCGCCGGCCACGACGACCCAGTCCAGAGTGCCGTCGGCCAGCCAGGGGCGGATATCGACGCGTTCCAGAAGCGGCTCCATCGAGACCCAGCGCCGGCCCGGCGCCTCGACCCGGCGAAGGTCGTCCAGCCGCTTCAGCGAGGCCCGGCACCCGACGGTCACCCCGGCCCAGATGCGAGCATCGAAGGCGATGCGCCGCGACACCTCGGCCATGCGATCCGAGCGCTTCGTCAGCACGAGGAACCGGGCTTCCGGGTGCGGATTGGCCGCCATCGCCGCGAACATCCGCTCGACGAATTCGTCCGGAACCCCGCGATGGAAGGTGTCGCTCATCGAGTTGACGAACAGCCCCCGCACGCGGCTCCTGCGCAGCTCGTCGATGGCCTCGGGAACCAGGCCGATACGGCCGGTCCAATCGCCATCGGCCACGACGCCCTCGTAGCCTCGGGAGCCTTTGCCCTGATGCCGCGCCGCCCAGCCGACCGCGTAGCATATCCGGCACTCGGGGCCGTATTTCTCGCATCCCTTCACAGGCGAGACCGTGCCCTTCGCCCAGGCGATGCCCGTGCTCTGTCCCATGCTCTCCCTCCCTATCCGATTCAGGCGGCGATGCCGCGCGCTTCCCCGATGCGTGCTCGGGATTCCGCCGTCCACATCCAGCCGATGGCGTCGAGCTTCTCCAGCTGGGCGTCCCAGTCCTCTTCCAAGTCCTCGGCCAGCTCCTTCGCCATCGGCATGGACCAGCGGCCCGCCGCGACATCGGCGAAGATGTCGAGCGCAGTGAAGCCGTCGATGGCCTCGCGCAGACGCCCGAACGGAATCCTCGCGATGAGCCGGATGGGCGGGTCCACCATCTCCTCGCCGTACCAGACCATCGGTCCGGCCCGGAAGGCTTCGGCGAACCGCCCCTCGCCATGGAAATCGACCGCGCGACCGCGATGCACCTCGAGCACTCCCTCGTCGAGGTCCGCAATCCAGCCCCATTCGCATTCCGGATTCGCCGCATACCCGCCGGCATCGATGTACCATCCCGCCCGCAGCATGCCCGGCAAGCCGTGCGCCGCGACGAAGCCGGCCATGCACAGGAACGGCGAATAGCCCTCGACCTCGATGCGTCCGTCCTGCACCAGTCCGGCCAACGCCAGGCTCCTCACCATGGCTTCTGGCATCGGCTGATAGGCGTCGTCATTCCACGGCACCGGCGCCATGGCATCCGCCAAGCCGCGCAAGCGCGAGACCCCACCGGACGCCACGGCGTCAGCCAGGAATCCGGCGAGCCGCACGCCAAGCCTGCACGGATGCGAATCAAGCATGCTGAACGACGCCTTGAGCGTACCGTTCGAGACGACGCCCACGATTCCCCTGGTGCCCATCCTGCTTCTCCTTCCGTGCCGAGCGGCTCGCGCTCTCGACCCCGGAGCGCGGGCCCTTCGGCCCCTCACTTCCGGATACTTCTCCGGCGCCCGGCCGGATCGTCCGTCATCGAATGCCGAGGCGGCCTGCTCAGCGCAAGCGCTGCGCCTCTTCGAGCCGGTACTGCACGACGGCTTCGGCGAGGGGAACCGGAGGCTCGTCCGCGTCGTAGAACACCCAGCGACCGTCCACCAGCAGGTAGCCGTACTCCGCGACGTGGAACGCCTCCGCGCTCTCGTAGCGCTGCGCCTCGCACCCTTCATCGCCCCTGTCGCGGCCGTAGGCCCGGCACCAATTCCGAACGCGCTCGAGCTCCGCCGCAGTCGTGTTCCGGTCCGCGAAGCAATGCTTCTCGCCGATTTCGGACCCGAGCTTGGATAGGTCCCCCAGGCCGAGCAGCCGGCCGACCTTCTCCGGGTCATTCCAATGCTCGTGCAGCAAGGCGCCGACATGCCAGAGGCCGCCGTCAAAATGGCAGTAGATGGCCTCGATGCTGCCGTCCTCGTTCTGGCGCCCAATCATGCTCCGGCTGCCCATCGCGTCGTCCTCCATTCCGTGCCGAGCGGCTCGCGCTCTCGGCCCCCGAGCGCGGGCCCTTCGGCCTCCCTCCTCCCTTCCCTTCGTCCCATCCAGCGGATCCCGGCCGTCGGCGGCGGCGACGCGCGCCCGGCACGGCGCGGCAGCAGCTCCGACGATCTCCGGACGTTCCGTCCTGCATGGATTGCTGGGAACGGACCGCCTCCTCGCTTTTTCCTTTTCCGGAGTCGGTCCTAGCTCGGCGATGCCGGCTTCCCATTCCATTTCCCTTTTTGATTAAGCATCTCTATGTAGGAGGGCTCCGGGAAACCGGTTTTGGGAAGGTCATCCGGGAAACCGATTCCGCTTGGCTTCCCGTTTCCCGAATGCGATACCGGAAGCGAATCGATTCCGGAAACCGACATGACGAAGACCGAAGCCTGGGGGCGCTACGACCCCTCCCGCGTAGAACCCCCGACCTGGCTGGTCGAGGATCTGCTGCCCGAACGCGCCACGGCCTGCATGTATGGCGCGCCGAACCTCGGCAAGTCGTTCGTCGCGATCGACTGGGCGCTGGCGATCGCCACCGGGCGACCGGCGCTGGCCGGGCACAAGCGCACTCGGATCGACGTCGGACGCGCGAAAGCCCCCGGCAAGGTGGTCCTGTTCCCGGCCGAGGGCGTCTTCGGCCTGAACCGCCGCATCAGCGGCTGGCTCCAGCACAACGGCATTCCGACCCAAGAGGGCGAGGAGATCCTGCACGATCGCCTCTTCATGCCGCCGGGCGAATGCCGCTTCGATCACCCGGCCGACTTCGAGACGCTGATGCGCGGCATCGAGCGCGAGTGCAAGGACCTCGACCTGCTGATCCTCGACCCGCTGGCCAGCTTCATGAGCGGCGACGAGAACGCGACGCAGGACATGCAGCTCATCGTCAATGCCATGCGCCGCTGCGTCGATCGCTTCGGCTGCTCCGTCCTCGTCGTCCACCACGGCGGCAAGAGCGCCTATTCCTCGGAACGCGGCTCCTCGGCGCTCCGCGGCGGCGTCGACGCCCTGTTCAACCTTTTCCGGGATCCCAAGACCCGGGTGCTGCAGATCAAGACCGACAAGCAGCGCGAAGCCGAGAAGCACGCGCCGATCCCGATCAATCTCCATCGCGTGCCCGAGCTCGGTCCGGACAACGAACCCATCCGCACGGAAAAGGGCTTCATCGTCTATCTCTCGCGGGTTCCGATGATCGATGCCCACGCATTGCAGGTGCAGGAAGCGAAGCACGCCGCCATGGAACACAAGGCCCAGGCCGACGAGACGGCTGCGCTGGCCGACGAGGACGACGAAATGCAGCCGCCGGCCCAGAAGATCGATTCGCGGGTGCAGCGCACACGGGACAGGGCCCGGCTGATCCTCGAGCACCTGACGGAAGAGGGTCTGCGGGAGGGCGAGGACTGGCACGCCTCCCTTCCGGCCATCGTCGCCCGCTTCGCCGATCGGGCGAAGACCGAGTCTGGATGGAAGCGCTCGTCCGTAGAGCGGACGCTGGAGGTGCTCCTGTCGAGCGGCCATGTCGAGGAAGGCCCGCGGCAGGACGACAACAAGCGGACCTTCAGGGCTACCGGGCTGCCCCTCGAGGAATAGGGATCAGCCCTCCCGGGACGCCACCAGGCGCAGCGCGGGCCGATCCATGGCGGCCTTTCCGGCCGGGGTATCGAGGAAGCGCACCAGCGCCTCGGCGCCGCACTCCTCCGCCGCGGCGACGCGCCGCAGGGCGCGATGGATGCCCTCGATCAGGGACGGCACCTGCTCGACCGGCACATCCCGGCGCGACGAGAGGTAGGCGGCCGCCACCCGCGCCGACAGGGACACCATCGGAGAGGGGGCGTCGGATGCGCGCTGCGTGCTCGGCATGGCTGTCCTCCAGCGGGAAACGGAACCTTTCGGGAGCATACCACCGACGAACCGCGAACGCTACCCGGAAAGCCCCGGAATCCCTGGGGACTCCAGAACGGCCAAGAATTACCTCCTGGGGGATCGGGAACGGCATCCGACCCCTCCATCTCTTACCGATCGGGGGATGTATAACTACCTCCTGGGGGATTCCGGCCTATCGGAATCACGGCGGATCAATGGGATGCCAGAAGACTCCGAAGCTCGAAATGAACAGCAGGAATCCATCGCTCCCCCAGCTGGTAATATTTCAGCCCCCAGGAAGAAAGGGATGGCCCCCAGGAAGTAGAGCGACTTCCCCCAGCAGGTTATCGACACCCCCCGCGAGGTAATCCAAAAGCCGCGCGGATTCAATGGGATGAGATGCTTATCCACAGGCCGGAACGGCCACGAAGTAGAAGTCTAGAATCCTAGAAGATTGCGCTGTGGATAACTTCAGGAGTGGGATCGGCTGGCTTGGGAGCGTGATGAGAGGCCCGATTGCTCCCCAGAAGGAGCTGTCCGGACGACCGTGCCCTACGGACAAGACCTCGTACGCATACGGCGAACGGCCCCCAACCAATGGGGCCATGATGCCCCAACCCATTGATCCGACTCAAGACCTTCCGCAAGAGTCCTGATTCTCTTACCGATTGGGGGCGCCGGATGGCTCCGCGAGAATTACCTCTTGGGGGATGCCGACCGGCGCCTGCGCGGCCACCACGATCAGGCTTGCGCCGGACGAACGATTACCTCATTCTCTTACCGGGGTAAGCGATGGAGGTAAGAGATGGGCGGAGGCGAAGACGACGGGATCGACGACGGCTCGGTCGTTTCCGTCGAGATCCTGAGCGAGCACGACGAGGCGCCGCCGCTTCCGCCCGGACGGCACCGGACGCTGGATCTCCGCCCCGGCCACGGCGAGATGATCAAGCCCGCCGAACTGATCGATGTCTCCGGGCATGGCCATCTCACCCTCTCGGACAAGCGGATCTACAACGCCCTGGTGGCCAACGCCTTCGGACCGGCCATGGGCGAACGCGGCCGCGAATTCCAGATCAGCACCACCCTGCTCCGCGGCAGCCACAAAGGCAACGAGCGCCTCAAGGACAGCGTCGAGCGCCTGATGAAGACCATCGTCCGGGTGCGCCTGTCCGACGGACAGACCCGCCGCGTCCAGCTTCTGGGCGCGAATGACCTTCACGACGATGAAAGACAGGAAGGTATTTTCACATACAGCTTTGATCCGAAACTGATCGGCCTATTGAAGAATTCCACCGTCTTCGGGAAGCTCGAGATCCAGGTGATGATGGCCTTCACCTCGTCCTACGCCCTGTCCCTCTACGAAGCCGTCGCCCGGCGGCACCGCCTCCAGCACAAGACGTCCGAGAAATTCACCATCGAAGGCCTGCGGGATCTGCTGGGCGTGCCGGAAGGCAAGCTCGATGTCTGGGGGAACCTGTTCGAGAAGGCCATCAAGCCAGCCATCCGCGAGATCAACGGCCTGGCGGCCTTCGGCGTCGGCATCCGCCCCATCAAGACCGGCCGCAAGATCACCGGCGCCGAGCTCTCCTGGTGGAACAAGAACGAGGACGAGCTGCGCGACGCCTTCCGGGAGATCCAGCAGCCCAAGGTCGGACGGAAGGCCCGGATCGAAGGCCGCGCCGAGGAATCCACCCGCTCCCTGCAGGAAGCCCTCGCCTCCCTGCCGAAGCCCAAGCCCCCCAAATGGTAAGAGTTCGAATCGCTGGACCCCGCAGGAAAGCTCGATTCCGGACGACTCCCCCCGCGAAGTAAGAGATCGGCGGCGCGGCGACAAGATCGCGTTGTCCGCCAAGGACTTGACCATCCATGCGGCGGCGAGGGCGATGATCCAAGCCCTGCCCTCCATCCCGGGCCCTCGCCGCCATCTCGCCGCCGCGACCCCATGCAACCGCTTGATCCAGCGGAGGAATCGGCTCCGCTTCGCCGCCGCAGGCCGTCGTGGACTTGAGGCGGCCACCATGCCAGAATCCCCGGGAACCAGCCGAGGACCCCATGCTCTTCGCCGTGCAGCTCGAAGCCGACAGCGACGCCCTCGACCACCACCGGATCTACCGGATGGAGGTCGAGCGGGATCTGCTGGGCGATGTGATCGTGATCATAGCCCACGGACGCCGCGGCTCCCGCCTGGCGGCCCGCTCCATCCAGGTTCCGGATCTGTCCGCCGCCCAGGAATTCGTGCGCTCGAGGCTTCGTCGCCGGGCGACCGCGCCCCGCCGCATCGGCTGCTCCTACCGCATCACCGCGCTGGACACCCTGGACGACCCGACGCCCTACCTCCTCGATCCGGCCGCCCAGCGTCGCATGGAGCAGGAATAGCCTCCGTCCTTCCCGGATCGTCCGGCCACATCTTCTCCCCATCGACAGCCGCCGATGGAGAACCCGCATGGCCCGCCTTCCCGTGTCCCTGCCGAAGAAGGGCGTTGCTCCGGCGGCAGCGCCCGCCCTCGTCCTCAAGCCCTCGCCTTCCATGCCCGGCCTGTCCATGCCTCCGAAGCCCGGAACGCAGGCGCCCGCCGAGCCGAGGCCGACCGATCCGAGGCTGCTGAAGGCCCTCGCCATCATCGAGGACCCGGCCAGCACCCAGCTCGACTGGATCGGCTTCGACGAGCACGAGGATCCGGCCATCCGCAACGATCCCGCCATCCAGCGCGCCATCGCCCGCCGCTTCCTCGCCGACCGGGAGGTCGACGCCGGCACGAAGGAGGGAATGCACGCCGCCTTCCTGTTCGCCATCCAGGGCGGCGCCCCCAAGAGCCTCGGCTTCCTGCTCACCGAGATGAAGAACGCCGAATACGCCGAGTGGAAGGACAGCGAGAAGGCCTTCGCCGACTGGGAGGCCGGCCGCATCCGCGCCATCGACGTCATCCCCCGCCTCACCGTCCGCCGCGCCGACTACGTCCGGGAATCCCTGCTGCGGGACTACTGGATCGGCACGCCCGAGGAGCGGAAGGCCCTGCTGGACGCCGCCGCGCGCGAAGCCGGCCGCACGAAGCGCCTGCTGCCCACCGAGGCGGAATTCCACGCCTTCGACGCGAGCGAGGATGCCTTCGTCGCATGGAGCCGCGGAACGGCCAAGGCCGGCGACATCGCCCACCTGCTCACGCCGCGCCGCTGCGACACCCTCATGAGAGCCCTGCTGGCCGACATCGGCATGGACAACGCCTCCGCCCGCATCGACGCCCTGGTTGAGCTGGAGATCGACGGATCCCGGCAAGGCGCCTTCGCCGAGCTGAAGGGGCGGGCGGACGAGATCCGGAACGCCCTGCCGCCAGGCGACGCCATCCTCTGCCGCACCCGTCTGGCCGAGCGCATCGCCCGATCCTGATGCGGCGGGATCGACGCAGGAAGGGCGCCGGGGATTCCTCCTCGGCGCCCTTTCCGCATCCGGCGACGATCAGCGGGAGCCGTCGTCCAGGATCGCCGCGCTGGAACCCGAGGAGCGGGGCTTCACGACGATCGGGCCCGATGGCGGTACTGTGGCCGCCGCTGGACCGGACGGCTGGATGGTGGCGGGCTGCGCCGGTGGCTGCGATGACGGGGCGGCTACCGCAGGCCCGGAACTGACGGCCGTCTGGGTAGGCCCTTCCGCCCTAGGATGCGCGTACCGGTTCCAGGACATCATGCAGGCGACGATCGCGATGACCGCCGAAGCCGTCCGGATCGTCTTCAGCATCCGGAACGAACTCTCCCGGATCGGGATCCCGGTGGTCTCGGACTGGCGCTGGCGGTGGTAGGTCCAGACGAGGATGGCCAGCGAGACGGGCGCCACCCAGTAGCTGTTCATGTAGATCAGCCCCGCAGCCAGCCAGAGCAGGATGAGCGGGGCCACGATCGGCGCCAGCCAGCGGCTGATGCGATACAGCATCACCGAAGCCATGATGGTTCTCAGCACTCCCCCCATGGGATCCTCCATCGGAACCGCGTTCCCGCTGGATGCGGGCGCGTCCGGCAGAAGATGGGGCGCCTCAGCCTGCGCCCGTGGTGAGGAAGGCGAACAGCATCCCGGAGCCCGAGATCAGGAAGGCCCCGCCGCAGCACGACAGGAAGAACGGCCAGACGAATTCGCGCAGCTGGTAGCTCTTGCCCATGACCGTGATCGTCTGGTTGTTGGCCAGCAGCGCCAGCAGCGGCCAGATCACGGCGACCGAGATCAGGCCGAGGAAGAACAGGTATTTCCCCAGGGTGACCATGAACCGGGCCGTGGTCCCCGCCCTGCACACCGCCGACGACAGGAAGCCGCTGTCGGCGCAGGAGGAGAAGGCGACGGGCTCCGGCGTGCTGTCCGGCATGACCAGCGTCCCGGATGAGGGCTTGCTGGGCATCTGGACGTAGCCCCCGAGATCCAGGGCGGACGCCGGCCCGGAGGCCCCGGAGAGGATGAGGAGAAGCGCGGCCACGGCCGCGAGGACGATCGATCTCATGGTTGCCCTCCTATCTGCCCAGGCACGCGCGGAAGGAAGGCCCGTCCATGCCCGGCCGCGACGCGCAGGCGAAGGCCTCGGCATCCGTCGTTCCCGGCGGCATGGCCCAGGCGCGCGCGGGCTCGCCCGGCGGCTGGACGCACCGCCCGCCCGTAGAGCAGGGGAAGGCGTAGGGCACCCCGGAAGCCCGCAGGCAGCCCGTGTATTGCTCCACGCTTCCCGCCGCCACGCGGAAGCAGGCGAAGGCCGTCGTCGTCGGCACGCCGGAAGGCAGCAGCCACTTCTCGGGCGGGGATTCGTTCGCGAGGATGCACTTCTCCCGGACGCCGCACGGCACGATCTCCGGCTCGCCCAGCTCCTTGAACGTCCCCATGAGGAACGGGAGGAGGATCAGCACCAGCGCGCCGCCCCCGAAGGCCAGCCAGACCTTCCAGAGATCCTTCTTCCCGAAGAGCGTCATGACGCCGACGACCACCAGGGCGATGATGATCACGCCCCAGGCGATGGTGATCATGCCCCCGGACACCTTCGTGACGAGGCAGTTGCCCCGTTCGAGGATTCCCCCGGTGCATTTGCCGCCCGGCAGCAGCGACGCCATGGCCAGCGCCGGCGTCATCGCCAGCGTCGCGGCTCCCAGCCCCCAGCCGATTCCCTTCCGCATCCCCGACGCGGCCTCCAGCCCTCCCACCCGGAAGCGACATGGGGGCTGCCCGGAGACCGGCAACCCCCAAAGCCGACAATCGACACTGGCGGCCCTACCTCCCGGCGCCGCGATCCGCCGACTTCGCGGGCAGCGCCGCCGCCGGGCCGAGGAAGCCGAAGCTGAGCTGCTCGGCGTTATGGATGCCGCCCGTGGCGGCAGAGGCGGGAATCGCGGCCAGGCGTGGGGCCACCAAGGCATCCAAGGAATCTCCAACGGCGACATCGAAGTCCAACGCCTCGTGTCCAGACGCTCCTCCATTCTTCGATGCCAAGAGCTTTACCCCGCCTCTCGGCCCTATCCCAAACGCATCTGTTCGGACCGTCTTCCAACTGTCCGAACCAGATGGGGCCCATTCCTTGCGATCAAGGACCAGTACGCATGGCCTCCCAATCTTCGCCTGCTGAAAAAGGACATTCCCGATGTCCTCCCGCTTTGCGCAGGCGACTTGAATGGCGCTTCCATCTCCGAAGACCGCCTTGCCGTTCCAATGCGACATGGCCTTTACTCCACCGCACCTGCTCGACAGGCTGATCGGCCAGCCTGTCAGCTCGGACCTAACATCGACGCAAACCATCTCCCACTCCTATCCGCTCTAGGTGCCAGCATCGAGAAGATGGTGCCGATCTCCGACCCCAAGATCGACGCCCTGGACGGCTCAACGACCAGCGCCGCGATCCGCCGACTTCGCGGGCAGCGCCGCCGCCGGGCCGAGGAAGCCGAAGCTGAGCTGCTCGGCGCCGTGGATGCCCCTGGGATTGGCGGAGGCGGGGATCGCCGCCAGGCGCGGAACCTCCGCCAGCACGATCGGCTTCGGCACAGGGCGGCCGGCCAGCACATCGAAATCCGCCCCCTTCTCCTGCACCCGCCCGAGATGCCCAGCCAGCTCGTGGGCCAGGCCATCGAAGGCACGGTTGATGGCGACCCTTTCCTCGCCCGTGGGATACGGATTGCCCTTGTAGCGGCTGGAATCGGCGTACCTCTCCGGCTCGACGCCATGGACGAGGTAGTCGCTGCTCCGCCCCTTCTCCGCCAGCCTGTCGAACGCCCAGGATTCGAAAGCCCGGGCGCCCAGCTCGGTCGGACGGGCCCAGTAGCCGTTGCTTCCCGCGTTTCCGCTCAGGCGGCAGGCCTGGCGGAAGAAATCGGCATCGTGCCGCCGCCCGATCGCTGCCCGCATCACCGCATCCGAAGCCGCGTAGGTCTCCCTCGGCAGATGATCGAGCCGATGGACCATTCCAGTCACCGCCTTCTGCTTCCCGTCCGGCAGCACGTCGACGCGGACGATCTTCTCCCGGGGCTCGCCGGGATAGTTCGCCATCTCCATCCAGCCGCTCAGGCCCCGCGCCCCGCCCTTCCAGGCATCGGGGCGGCCGACTTCGCCGAAGTAGTGATCGGCCGCATGGAACCATTCGTGCGCGAGCGAGCCGGCCCCACTGAGCTTGGTGAGGTTGATGACTTCCTTACCCGGTTCGTAATGCGCCGCGAAGCTCCCCTTGCCGCGGGAACCGAAGGCGAGGCCGAGCCGCCCATCCAAGGAAAGGCCCTTCGGCTCGACGCCCATGATCTCGGCGAGGTCCATCATCCCGTCGAAGGCCGCGTTCATCGACTTCCGGCGCTCGTCGTCGGCCACCCAATTCCCGAACTCGACGCCGCGGAAGCCGAACACCCGGACGAAATCCTCGGAATGGACATCGCGCCCCCGGCGATGGTCCGGCCCGATCCGCTTGAGATCGTCCAGATGCGGGCGGATCGGTTCCTCGTGGCTGGTGCGCTTCGCCCTTTTGGCCTCCCAATCGGCCTTCAGACGCTCCATCGCCTCTTCCCTGGAATCGAACTCCATACCCGCGAGGCGTCCGAGGCGCCGTACGGCGAAGGTCGGGTCCTCGCCCGCGCGGCCCGGCCAAACCTCGATCTCGATCCCCTTCATCCACGGGAGCTCGGCTTCCGCCGAGGGCCAGCCGGTGCGCACCAGCGCCTCGGCCTTGCGCAGCTCGCGCCCATTCAAGGGGAAGGCGGAAACCTGCATCCTGCCGGCGACCTTCATGGCCGAATAGAAGCGCCGCACGCCCTCCTTGTCCCCGGCCTGGCTCATCCCACGGACGCGCTCGACATACGAATTGGAGATCGCAGCGAAGTCCTGGACCGTGCGGACGGATTCCAGAGCCGCGCGGATCTCGCCGACCATCGCCACATAGCGCGGGCGTTCCTCGGGCCGATCGAGCGGCTTCGCCGCCAGGCCGTCGCGCAGGATCTTCACCCGCGCGGCCGCCGCCGGTTCCATGCCCGCGGCGATCAGGGCCGCCCAGTCCGGCTTCGGCCAGACCGCATCCTTGGTGACGTACTGGGCCGCCTCGGCGCCGGTCATACCGTCGAGATCGGAAAGCGCCATGCCGCGCGACGCCCAGAAATCCTTCCTCGCGCCGCCGATCTTCACCCCGGCATCCCCCAGCCCCGTCGAACGTCCCGCCATTCCCGCCTCCCACGCAGATGCAGGAAGGATTTGGGGCCGGACCCCGATTCAGGATCCGGCCCAGCGGGATGCGGCCATCCTGGATGGTTCAGCGTTCAGCCCCGCGATCTGCCGACTTCGCCGGCAGGGCGGCTACCGGCCCGAGCGTGCCGAGGCATGCCTGCTCAGCGCCGTGGATCCCGTTGGGATTGGCGGAGGGCGGTATCGCAGCCAGGCGCGGAGCGTCCGCAGGGTTCGGAACCTCGGGCGCCTGCACGGCGTACTCACCCCACTGGTCAAACCTCTGATCTTGAAGGGACTCGCGGGCGTTCTCCTCTCCGCCGACATGGAGTCCCTGGTCGGAAAGATACTCGTAGATCTCGGTGGCAAGCCCTTCCGCGGTCTCACGAAGCACCGGTTCGAGACGATCCATCTCGCCCCGAATGGCGGCAGCCTCCATGCGCTCATGGGCGGACGACTCGTCGCCCGGTTCCAGATCGCCATCGAAGGTGATGCTCACCCCCTGAGGCGGAAGCCCGTAGCCTCTCCCTTCGGGGCCGGCTTCGAACTCGAACCTATCGAGATTGCCGAAGACCAGCGGGAACTGGTCCCGCAGCTCCGGGCGTTGCTCGGCGAGTTCTGCCAGGTCGATCTTTCCGCTCCAGACGGCACCATCGCCCTGCGACCAGCCCACGTCGTACCGGACGGCATTCTCGTTCTCGATCTTGGCCCAGGAAGGAAGATCCTGGTCGAGGAAATGCGCGACATCCTCTGAAGCGTCCCAGAGCTCCATGTTGGAGTCCATGCGCTCCTTGATGATCTTCTCCGCCGTACCCTCTTCGATGAGGCCGGCCTCCTCCATCGCCTCGATGTCGTCGATGGTCCCCGTCCAATTGTGAGGCAGATCCTCGTCCTCGACTTCCCTCGCGCTCTCGTATCCACGGCCTTCCTGTTCGACGGACATGCCTGCCTCCTTCGTTCCAAGGCGCTCCGAACCCGCAGCGCTGCCGCGAAGATGGGGCGGCTCGCCAATTCCGAATTCGGCCGGTTCCTCGGGTCCTCCGCCCACCAACGGCTCGGCGGCCGCGTAGGTTTCAGCAATGAGATCGAGCTGCTCATGGCCGCTCATGGCCACGCGAGCCAGCCGATCGTCGAAAACCGCGCGGATGTTTGGATGGAGCACGATCCCCTGACGCCGGAACTCTTCCTGGGCCAGAACAGCCACCGCATCGGGAATCCCTTGGCCATAGACGACCATGTCGTGCGCAACCTTCGAGACCTCCGTATCCGGATCCGCCGCGCACCGGACCAGGGTCGACGTGAAAGGACCCAGCCCATCCGCTCCGCTGGCATACAACATCGGCTTGGCCGCCGCGCGGCGAACTTCGATGCATGGATCCTCGAAGAGCCGGCGGCATTCGTCGGCGTCCAGCTCGACGAGCATGTATCCCGACTGATCCCTCGCCAGAGAAAGCCGGACATACGGATTCGGGCTCTCAAAGGCCGCGGCGCGGACCGACGGATCATCCGTGAGCAGGGACGCGCCGCGTTCGATCGACCGTTCGATCACCCGGCATCCGCCGGGCAGGGAGAACGCCCACTTCAAGGTATCCGCATCAAGACTTCCCGACTGCTCCGTCATGATCCGCCGCAGCGCCGAGCGGTGCTGGGCGTAGGCCTGCTTCCAGCCCTCGTCCTTCGTATCCAGCCATGGCGTCCTTCCATCCTTGTCGAAGGAGTCCAGCTCGCTGGTCAGGATGGCGACCACCAGAGGATCGACCTGATCGTCGCGAAGACAGGCATCCATCTCCAGGAAATACTTCTCGAGGGCATAGCGGCCATCCCGCTGCAGCGATCTCTGCCCATTGATCCAATCGATCCCTTGAAGCACCCGGCGGTCGAGGTCGCTCGCGGAGCCGGTCGCGATTTCCTTCCGGACCTGCGCGGCATGCGCATCCAGCATCATCTCCCCTTCGACATCGGGATCGTCGATCATCGCCACCTCCTCAGCCGCATCCGCCCTCGGGGCGGCTTGCGGAAGAAGGTGTGGCGGATCGTCGTTTCCGGATTCGTCAGGAGGCCCGCCCGCCGCGCCGCCAAGTCCTGTTGGCGGTCCAAACGCCGAACGGGCCCCGAAGGGCCCGTCCGCAAGCTCTGCCATCGGCCAGCAGCAGCCCTAGATCTCCTCGCCGATCCTCGCCAAGAATGCCTCGGCGGTGCCGGACGTGATGATTGAGCCGCCGGATGCGAGGTGAATGCGGCAACCCTTGCCCGATGGATTTCCTTCTTCGTCGTAAAGGTCGCATTCGTCAAAAGAGACGATGCGCCCGACATCGATGAAGACCTCCCCGCTGACGGCATTCAAACGCTCGACACGATCGACTCTGACGAACTTGGCTCGTGAGGTGCACATGGAACCCTCCCTGCTTCCTCGGCCCACCCGAGGTCGGGAAGAAGATGGGACCGCACGATCCTGTCCCGGCGACCGCCGATAATTTCGCTTGGCGGTCCGATTGGCGTCGGAACCGCCAACTCACCCTATCGCCGGTCGGATCAGCAGTCCGCCGGCCGTGGAGACCGGAACAGCCAGGAGAGCAGCGAGGCCATCCGCCCCGGCTTCACCGGACCGACCGGGCCGGACTCCGCCTCTTCCTCTACGGTCGCCCAGCGCCCCACGGGAAACCGGCTTCCCGCCGACGCGTGGATCAGCTCCAGCACCCGGGGAATGCCCTCGGAAGCAGGAAGGCGGACGACCTCGTGGAAGGCCCGCGGATCGATCGCCGCCGACGGGGTCGGATCGCAGAGGATCTTGAAGCCCGGCACCTGCTTCGCGATCTCGCCGACGGACAGGACATTCCCCGAGGTGCCGATCACCACCAGGGCATCCTCCTCGCCCAGGGACCGCAAGGCGCTGCGAAGCCGGGCGTATTCCGGCGCGTGCTCGCCCATCAAGACGATGTCGGGGCGCACGAGGCCCTTGGTCCGGCAAACCGGGCACAGGGCGCTGCGGATACGCTGGTGGCCCACATCACGGGCATGGCCGCACATCTCGCAGCGGAGGCGCCGGATGGAGCCGTGCAGATGCACGACCTCCGCAGCTCCGGCCCGCTCCAGCAGGTCATCGACGTTCTGGGTGAAGTGCAGCAGCTCGAACTCCTCCGAGCCTTCCATCCCGGCAAGCAGCCGATGGGCGGCGTTCGGTTCGGCCCGGCCGATCTCGTACCGGCGGGCGTTGTAGAAGTCCCGGATCTCGTCCGCGTTCGCCAGCCAGGTCGAGCCGGTGGCCACCTTCGCGATGTCGTGCCCGCACCAGAGGCCTTCCTTGCCGCGGAACGCCTGCACTCCCGACTCGACGGACAGCCCGGCCCCCGAGATCACCACCACCTTGCGCATGCCCGCCTCCGTTCCGATTCCCTCCGAAGATGGGGGCGGCGGAAGCGGCTCCGGCGATGCAGGCGTCTCCGATCGCTCCGATGCTGGAATCCTCTTCCGGGACCATCTTCTGGTGGAGCCGCCAGCGAGGACCGCCATGAACACCAAGCCCCAGCCCGATCCCGGCGTCCGCATCGACGCCCTGCTTACCGCCCAGTCCGGACGCTTCCGCGAATACGCCTCGGAGGCCGTGGCCGAGCTCGAAGGCCGCCTGGCGGCCTACCGCGACGCCCGCCATGAAGCCCGATCCGTCATGCACGGCCCGCTGGTCGGGTGCATCCGCGACATCGCCGCTTCGGCAGCGCTCTACGGCAGCCCCCTCGCCTTCCGCATCGCCACCCGTCTCCGCGGCGTGGCCGAGGATTCCTCCATCCCCAGCCAAGCGGATCTCGATGCGATGGGGATGATGCTCGCCGATCTCCACCAGGCCATCGACGGAGGATGCGGGGCCGAACGGCTCGAAGGCCGCTACATGGCTGCCGCCTAGGCCTGTCCCGAAGGCCGCTTCCGCCCTATGTCTACTGGGTAGAGACGAAGCTCGGGAGAGGGCCATGGACACCGCGCAGGGCATGATCGGCGCGAAGGCGGCTGCCGCCAGGAAGAAGCCGATGGATTCCGCCGCCTACCTCCGCCACTACCGGCGCCTCCTCGAAGGCCGGGCGCCGAACCGCCGCATCGCCTGCCCCGAGCTGCTCGCCAGGATCCGGGAACACATCGAGTCCGTCGAGCCGCACCTCAGGGAAGAGGATCGGCGGTTCGCGTTCTCCACCATCGCCGCCTCCATCGTCCTGTGCTGGGATGGACCGGTCACGTTCGATCCGCCCACGGACTAGGCCGCCAGGAAGCCCGCGTTCCTGAACGGATCAAGGGCTGCCCCGGCCGGGACATACCACGTCCGCCGATCCGCATCCCACCGGGCCCCCAAGGCCTTCGCCTTGTCCTTGTCGGCGAACGCCACCCGCAGATCGGTCCGCCCGGCGGCAGGAGCCGCGGAAGGCGTTCCGGAGGCCGTGGAGGCCGGTTGAGGCGTCTTGGCTGGCGCAGGCCTTCCCCCGGCCTTCCCGCGCCCGCGCGGGGCCTTGGCGGCAACCGGCGTGGGATTGGCCTCGGCGCTGATCCTCTCGGACCACGGCACCGACAGGGCGTCGAGCACGGCGATGTCGGACCGCAGCTTGGCCACGATGCCGTCGAGGAACGGCTTGATCTGCCCCTTCCCCTCCGCGATGGCTTCCAGCTCGTCCTCCCAGAGGGCCGTGGTGACGGGATCCGCCCAGGCGGGGATGTGCTTCTCGACGGCGCCGATCAGCGCCGTGGCCACGCCGGACGGGCGCAGGCGACCCTTCTCCCTCACGATGTGCCCGCGCTTCTTCAGCTCGGCGATCATCGGGCTCCGCGTCGCGTCGGTGCCCAGTCCTGAGGTGGCCCGCAATCTGGACTTCGCCGCCGGGTCGGTCACGAAGCGGGCGATGTTCTTCATCGCGTCGATGAGCTGCCCCTCGGTGAAGCGGGAGGGCGGCCGCGTCGTCTTCTCCTCGACGGCGGCGCTCTTCCCGGTGCCCTGCGTCCCATCCGGAATCTTCGGCAGCGGGCGGGCGGCTTCGTCGTCCCCGTCCTCCTCCGGCCCGCCGGCGTCGAAGGCCTCCTTCCAGCCCGCCCGCGTCGGCACCCGGCCCCGGGCGACGAAGGCGTGCGCCCCGGGCATCCAGGTGAGCGTGGTGCTGATGTACTCGTGATCCGGCAGGTGCGCGGCGAGGAAGCGCCGGGCCACCAGCAGGAACAGCTCCCGCTCGTCCCCCGTCAGTCCGCTCGGATCGGTGCCGGTCAGGGTGATCGCGTGGTGGCTCTTCAGCTTGGAGGAGTCGTAGTGCGAACCGGTCCGCAGGACCGGCGCCGCCGCGGCGCGGGCCGCGACCGCCGCCAGCTCGGGCATTCCGGCCAGCAGGCCCAGCAGCGCCGGAGCATCGGCGGCGAACTCGTCCGGCAGATGGGCGCAGTCCGTCCTCGGATATGTCAGCACCTTCTTCTCGTCGTAGAGCGCCTGGGCGACCTTCAGCGTGCGATCGGCATCGAAGCCGAGCAGCCGGTCCGCATCGATCTGCAGGGAGGACAGCGCGTAGAAGGCCGGCGGAGGCGCCGACTTCGCCTCCTCCTTCGACCGGATGGAGGCGACGGCCCCGGCCACGGAAGCGGCGATCGCCTGGGCATCGGCCCGGACCACCA
This sequence comes from Magnetospirillum sp. ME-1, assembly GCF_002105535.1. Lineage (GTDB taxonomy): Bacteria > Pseudomonadota > Alphaproteobacteria > Rhodospirillales > Magnetospirillaceae > Phaeospirillum. Next base: position 2,311,332 of record NZ_CP015848.1, read on the forward strand.
GCCGCTCCTCGGCGGGCGGCGCGTAGCGCATCTCGACGGGGCCGATGCCCGACGCCTCGACCACCGCCCGGATCTCGAAGTAGGACTGCTGGACGAAGGAGGCGATCTCCCGCTCGCGGCGCACCAGCAGGGCGAGGGTCGGCGTCTGCACCCGGCCGACGTTCAGGCAGGTCTTCCGCCCGGCCAGCCGCCGCGACAGGCCACGGGTGAGGTTCATCCCGATCAGCCAGTCCGCCTGCGAGCGGGCCAGGGCCGCATCCGCCAGCGGCGCCGTCTTCGCCCCCGGCAGGAGCGCCGCCAGCGCCTTCGTGATGATCGGCTTGGTGAGGGCTGGAAGCCACGCCCGCTCGACGGGACCGCTCCACCGCAGCTCCCGCAGGATCTCGCGGCCGATCAGCTCGCCCTCGCGATCCGGGTCCGTGCACAGGACGACGCGGGAGGCGCCGGCCAGCAGCCCCCGGATGACCTTGAGCTGGCCCGCCGCCCGGGAATCCCGCGGACGATGGCGGAAAGGGGCCGGGACGATCGGGAGGACGCTGTCCTGCCAGGACGAATAGGCCGGGTCGTAGTCCTCGGGATACAGCAGCGCCAGCAGATGGCCGGACGCGAAGGTGACCGCGTCCCCGCCCTTCACTTCGAACCAGCCGTCATGGCGGCGCACGACGCCCAGCACCCCGGCGATGTCCGAGGCCTGGTTGTACTTCTCGCAGAGATAGACTTTGGCCGGCATGGCGATCCTCCCTCCTGGATGTCCAGAAGGTGAGATCGCCGCGGGCCGGGAGGATTCAGGGAACGGGACGCGCCAGCATGTCCAGCGCAGCCTTCCGCCAGGCGAAGGCCGGCCATCCCTCCCTCGCCTTCTGGAATTCGGCCTTCCAGCCCGGCTCATGCCCGCCAAGCCATGCCAGGACAGGATCGTCGTCGGCGACGCACCCGCCGATGAAGGACAGCTCGGCATCGCTCGCGCCCGAGGCCTCCCCGTTCAGGACGGAATCCCACAGGCTGCGCCACGCGGCGGCGCGCTTGCCGGGATTCGGCTCCCGCATGGCTCCGGCAACGGACATGTTCCATGTCGAGGGGCCGATGGCGGAGCCGCGATCCCCGGCGTATTCGGCGAAGAGCATCACGCCATGGCGGAGCAGCTCGAAGGCGAAGCCGGAAACGGCGGAAAGGACGGGTGGCGACTCCAGATCCGCCGAGATGAGCGCATCCGGCGCCAGCACGGCATCCACGCGGTTGATCCCCACAAGCGCGGCCTTCGCCGCCCGGATTCCCGAAAGCTGGGCCTCATCGGGGGATCCGGAGGAGATGGCCGCCGCCATGGCGGAAAGAGCGGATGCGTATGCCGCTGGAACACCAGCAAGCACCGGCTCGATTTCCGGCGGCAGCAGCGGGATGCGGCAGGGAAAGCGTTCGACGACGACGCGCATGGGGACCTCCTCCGATTGACCTGCCGAACATGTGTCCCAGCGGACCCGATCAGCGACCGGCGCCGCGGTCCTTCGGCTTCGGAGGCAGGGCGGCCGCCGGCCCGAGGAAGCCGAAGCCAAGCTGCTCGGCAGCATGGATGCCGGATGCCTTCGTCGGGGCGATGGCCAGCCGGACCTCCGGCTCAGCCACCGGAATGGGAGGATTCCGGTCCGTCGGCATTCCCGACATGGCCAGATCACGGCACGCGACCATTCCCTCCGCCTCGATCAGCACCTCGAGCCGTTCCTCGGCCGAAGCCGCTTCCATGAAGGCGCCAACGGCGACGACCGCAGATGGCGGCAGCCGGAGGGAGCCTTCCAGCCGGACCGCCTCGAAGCCCGCCACGATTTCCTTGGCGCGCGCCGCATCGGCCTTGCCCGCCACCGCCGCCTCGATCCGGGCCGTCGCCACGCGGGCGAGCGACGGAACCTCCTTGCAGGACAGCTCCGCCAGGGCGAAGGCCGGCAGCCTCTCGACCAGAGCGGCCTCCTGGGAACGCCCGCCCCGCAGGATCTCGCCAACCGCCTCGCCCAGCTCGTTGCGGGGGAACCGGAGATTGCACACCGCCGCCAGTCGGACCTCGGGATGCCATTCCGAAGCGAAGCGGCGGAGATCCTCGGCGGGACAATCCTCCTTGGAGGCCCGCCGGGCCATGGCCGCCGAAGGCGTCTCGGGCTCGACGGGAGGCAGCGTCGCGCTCGCCTTCGCGAGGAGATCCGAGCGTGTCATGGCGATGTCCATCCTCTCCTGGGCCGAGCGCTGGCTTTCCGCGCTGCCGTAGAGATGGGACGCGGTGACGAGGACGTCGTCGCCGTCGAGCTGGAACGCCGCCAGCACGGATGGCGGGCAGGAAGGATGCGCGGCCGCAGCCAGGCGCACGACGGAGGACGGATCGCCGATCGACCGGGAGAATTCCTCCATGGAGGGGGACCTGTCCGCATCGAACGCATTGCCTCTGCTTCCCACGCGGAAGGGATCGCCGCGCCATGGGCCCTCCGCCACGGCGCCGGTCAGGCGGAGCGCCACAGACCATGTCGCCATGTCCCGATCGCGCAGGAGCAGATCCTCCGCGGCCTCGGCGGCCGGATCATCATGCGCGTACGCCCCGCAGCAGACGGCGGAAGCCCTCCGCACGAAGACATTGCGGGACGAGGCGAGCGCGCAGAAGTCCGAAGGATCCGGCATCCGGAACCGATCGGAGTCGATGGCGTCCATGAACCGGCGCTCGAATGGCGTCAGGCCGGGAATGGGGGAAGGAACCGGCAGCCCCGTGCCGAACCAGTCCGCCTCGAAGCCCGGCTGCCTGAGCGGCGCCAGCAGCCCAACCCTGGCCTCCAGCAGGACGCGATCCTCCTCGGACATGCCAGCCAGACGTCCCGAAACGGCGGCGGAAGCATCCGCCGGCATCGTCGCCCCATGCGTCCTCGCGCGGACGATGATCTCGGCCAGCAGCTCGCGATCGCCCGTCTCCCTCCGGAGCAGGCTGAGCGCCGTGGCCCGCGCCTGCGGCTCGGACGGGTCCAGGGCGAACCGGGCTATGATCGGCGCGACGCCCTCCGTGCCCCGGTCCTCCTCCCCGAGGGCCGCAAGCTCTTCCATGATCATCGCCGTATCCTCGGCGAACAGGGGATCGGTCGAGATGGCATGGACGACGTCGGCCGCCAGCGCGACCTGGGACATCGAGAACTCGCGGGCGAGGCGGCGGGCCGTCTTCCCCGTCATCCTGTCCCCGGCGATGATGCGGGCCGCCAGCGTGCGCTGGGCTTCGCCCGGCAGCCGGTCGTTCGCCGCCAAGGCCAGCAGAACCTCCGGATCGGTCTCGTTCGTCGCCAGAACCTCATGGGCGTCCGGGATGGCCCGGCCCGACACGGAGGATTCGGCGATCTCCAGCCTGGCATCGCGAGAGCCGGAAAGCGCCGCCTCGAACGTCCGCACCCACGATTTCCCCCAGATCATCTCCGCCTCCCTTCCGGCCGGCTCAGGCCGACAGCTTCTTCTCGCCAGGAACCGGAACCATGCCCAGCAACGCGCTCTGAACCGAAGAAGGCGCCCGCTCCGGCGATCTCCCGGCCTTTTCCTTCACGCGAGGCTTCGCCGATACGGCACGGGCTTCCTCGAAGGCTTCCTTCCAGCCGGCGAGCGGGAGATCCAGCCTGTCCCCGCTGGTCCGCAGCTCGTCGATGCCGGCGATCACCTCCTTCATCGCCGCCATGGCACGCTGGCGAACCCTCTCCGCGGAACGCCCCTTCTCCTTTCCCAGCGACACGAACGACTGCTTCTTCTCGGACAGGAACGCACGCTGGAAGATCTCGCGCTGGACGGGATTCAAGCGCTCCATCGCAACGGCGAGCAGACGCCGCCGATCCTCCATGTCCGGAGCCCCGATGAAATCCTCCTCGGTCGTGCCGTCGGAGAACCCATCCAGCAGATCGTGATGGTCGCCATCCTTTCCGACGTACAGCGTTGCGACCCGGCCATGGCAGCCGAAATAGGCCGCCCTCAGCGCCTCCACCGTACGATGGGTCTTCCCCGTCCGGCGAAGCTCGACGATGGCCTCTTCCAGATCGCAGCCGGTCGAGGCCATCGCCTTCTCCAGCGACATCAGGGTTCCTGCCATCGACATCGAGCCGGAAAGGCCCTGGCCGACGACGGCCCGCTTCACCGCCTCATAGACATGGAAGGCCGCGAAGGTGAAGAACCCGGCTCCGGCCTCCGGATCGAACAGATCCGCAGCACGCGCCAGACCGAGAATGCCCTCCTGGTATCCATCGGCAGGATCAAGCCGACGCCCGAAGCGCTTCGCCACCCCGCGCAGGAGCTTGTCCGAAAGCCTCACCAGCTCCCCGAAATCCTCGCCGCGGCGGTGCGCCTTCCATTCCGCCGCCAGGACTGCGGCCCGTGCCCGGTTGGAGGCGCCCTCGGCATCCAGCGTTCCCGCCTTGCACCTCCGCCTCGTCTCACCGCTGTACGGCGTCCAAGCTCCATCGGCCATCCCGGCATCCTCCCATCATCAACGACGAGGAGGAGATGTGGCCGCCCGGCGGATTCGGTTCCGGCCCGCCAGGAGGTCAGCGAGGAAGCGCAGGGACCGGAGGCGCGACCTTGTTCCTCGACCCCCCGGGCCGCATTCCCTCAAGGATGGCGTCGAGGGAAGACACCGGAGCAGGAGGCGAAAGCGCCGTCGCCCCGGGAACCGCAGCCAGGCGCCGCACGCGCAGGCAGGGATCGAAGGCGGAGGCGACGGGCTGGCGGGGATCCGACGACGATCGCAGGGCCGCATCGGCATCGGCCCCCACCTTCCGGCACTTCGCCTTGATCCGCCCGGCCGCCTCGGCGGTCAGCGAAGCGCCGTAGAAGCCGGATTCGCACGCGCACACATCGGCGCGGCGCTGCGCCTCGAGCCCCAGCAGATCCGTGGAAGGAACGTCATAGGCTTCCGTGGCGCTGGCGGCGCCTGCGGAAAGGAGAAGGGCGGCCAGAAGGGCCGGGGTGATGGAGCGATGCATGCCGAGCCTCCGCGTTGCCACCTTCTTCAGCTGGAGCAGATCCGCGAAGCGCCAAGCCTTGGCGAAGGATCAGGGGAATCGGCGCATTCCTCGGTTGCCGGAAACAGCGCAACCGGAAGAATGCGCCGATGCTGGAAGATCGGGACGTTCCCCGCCTGCGATGGCTCAGCGATCCAGGAGCATCTCGATGCCGCGAACCGCTCCGAAGGCCGCCAGAACAGCCCCAGCCGTGCCGGTGAGAGGCAATTCGGCGACGCCGGCGCCGAACCCGACGACGGCCGCGATGCCGATGGAAAGGGCGAAGCCCCCAAGCGGTTCGTAGCAACCCTCCGCTTCCCGGGAAGCCGGCGTCGGCGATGGCTCCGTCGCTGGGGGCCATGGCTGGCCCTCATCCTCGGCGGCATACCGATCGGCAAGCCGGCACAGCCCCACGAGGATGAAGAGGGCCAACGCGATGGACAGGAAGGCGAGCGGTGTCGGCACCAGCATCGCCAGAGCGGCGTCCAGGATGACCAGGGGCATCGCCACGAAGATCGCCTTCCGCCTACCCATGCCCACCTCCTCGGATACATTCCAGGAGATGGGGGCGGAGCGAGGCCTCCATGGCGGCTTCGTCCCATGGCGCAGCAAGGAGACCCCCATGACCGGAACCAATCCCCTCGCCGCCTTCTCCCCCGAGGAGATCAGGAGCCGCGTCTTCACCCGGGCCGAACTTGAGGCCATGGACGACGAGCAGATCGATGCACTCTGCATCGCCAGGGGCATCCCGCTCGACGACCTGGAAGGCCGCCCTCTGACGATCCTCATCGACGAGGAGTGCCTCGCCTATTCCCCGCCGATCCGGATGCCCGATGCGACCGACGCCGAATACGCCGCCGCCTGCCGCGAATGCGAGCTGGCGCACGAACTGGCCCTGATCCAGCGCCAGGCGCGCATCGCCAATCGGGGATGACGCCGCATCGACAGGTTGACGGATGCTCGTCCCGCTCCAGTTCACCCACGTCAGGAGGCGAGCATGGGCTTATGCGGGCGGTTGCGGGACTGGCGGCGACGCTGCACCGGAGGAGGCTTATAGGCGTCCGCCCGCTGGCGACGCCCAAACGCACGGGAGACCCAGAATGAGCCCCATCCTCCTCGGCTTCATCCTCCATCGCGCATCGCACGGCTGCGGCAGGCCGTGGCTCCGGCTGCTGCACGCCGGCTTCCTGCCCCGAAGCGTCCCCCCCTGCTCCCGCCCGCACGAGCTGCTCGCTCCCTACATGGAAATCCAGCCGACGGACGGCAGGACGAAGCCGATGACCGCATCGGGCCGCCTGAGGAAGGGCGGGAAGCCCTCCCCCGTGGATCAGCCCTACGAGCGCTACCGCAGCGATCGGGACGAAGCGAGACGGAACGCGGAGATGGACATCGAATCCGGCCTGGGCCCCGGCGTCGTGCGCCAGTCCCTGGGAGCGAGAGCCCGGATGCTCGGCCTTATCGCCCTACCTTCCGGCGGATCGACGCTGCGCCGCCTGCTGACGCTGGCCACCACGCCCCCGCGCACCCCTTCCTTCCTCGCCTGCAGCCTCGCCCGCAAGCACGGCGCCCGGCCACTGCCAAGGAACCGCTGGAGCCTCGCCTACGAGGAAATGACGGCCCAGGAGAAGCTGGACCTCCATGTCGCCGCCGAGGCCGCGGGCTGAAAGTGCGCCGGACAGCGATGCGGCCCACGCGGCGGGCGCCGCATGAGCCGCATGTCCAATCCTCCCGGATTCCCGATCAGATGCTTCCGAGGCGGATCGGAGGAGGCGCGAAGATCCCGCCGCCTGCGAACGGCTGGGCCGTGCAGATCCTGAACGAGGAGCGGACGGATCCGTCCGAAGCCTGGTAGGCGTCCGTCTGGACGTCGGAGGAGATGACCAGCGACAGGCCCGGTGCATGGCGCGTCCAGATCTCGACGGGGACCGACTCGCCCCGGCGCATGAACAGCGCGTGATGGACCGAGCCCGTAGGCAGCCCCGGCAGGATGCCGTCCGCCTCGACGCCATCCACCTCCATGGAGATCTCGTCGGATGCGCCGACGGGCTGGGCCGACAGGGCATAGTACCCCGCAGCAGGAGCCGTGAAGACCCAGCGGACCACCGCATCCCCGTCCTCGATGAACGAGTCCGCGACGCAAGGCGGGATCAAGACCATCGGGATGCCCGCCGGCTGCTCGGGAACATCGAAGGGAAGACCCGCCGATGCACCGGCCCCGCCTGCGACCAAACCCTGGGCGGGCTCGGACACCGGACGCCCGGCATAGGCCACGGCGACCGCGGCGATGGAAACGGCGCCGAGCAGAACTGCGGCGAGGGCGTGCTTCTTCATGGGTTCCTCCTTCAGGGGACGACTGCCAGAAGGTGGGGCCGACGAGCCCCGATGCAGGGGTCGCGCCGGAGCGAGTGCTGAAGCGGGAACCGGGAGCCGAAGCCCCCGGATCCTCGCCTTGCGATCGGCTTCAGCGGCGACGGAGATCCCGGAGGACCTTGCCGACGAACGCGCCGAAGACGAGGCCGTTCACGATGCCGACCATCCAGCCGAAGTAGAAGGAGACTGGCGGCTGAAGCGCCAGCTTGGCGAACGGATTGCCTGCGGCTTCGAGAGCCTGCTGGCTCACTGAGAATTCCCGCACGACCAGGCAAGCCCCCACGAGGAACCCGAGCGAGGCCAGCACGCAGACGAGGCTCCACACGCGCCCAAGGACGCCACGCTTCGGCTGCTCGGCCTCGAGCGCCACGACCGGTCCATTCGAAATCGCTTCCATGCTCCATCCTCCCTGCGGGGCCTTGCCGGACACGGCATCCGGGGTCGCCACGCGGAGAAGGTGGGGCCGGGAGGATCGAAGAAGACGGCGGTTCAAGTGGCGGCCTTCCTGTCCGGCCTGGAAGGGAAGCGGGACGCCCCCATATGCACATTCGCGAACGGAAGAGAGAGGATCATGCGCAAGAGCGCTTCCACAGACAAGCCAGGCACCGCTCAAGAAATCGCCCGCCGTCTTGGCCTGATGAAGCACGCCACCGATTCCGCATCGCTCGAAGGCGTGCAGATCGACGAGCGCACCAAGGGATGGCTCGAGGATTTCGCGCACGGACGGTTGAGCGAGCAAGAAGTCATCCGGCGCATCAAGTCCGATGCCTAGTCGTCGGACGGGAATATCGCCATCAGAGCAGCATCCACGACGCAAGCCAGCAGCGCATCCCCGGGGCCATGGGTCCAGATGCAGGAGACCTCCGCCATCTCATCGAGGATGGGACGGAACCACATGCCATCTGCCCTTAGAACACCCCACTCCGCAAGCAGGTCGAAGTTTCCCTGCGCGTCTCGCCCAAGGAAATGCTCGATGGCCGTCCGGATGGCGTCTTTCGGATCGTCTATGCCCTTGTCCTCGAGCAAGGCGGCCAGAGCCACGATTTCAGCGTGCTTCTTCATCTCATCCCATTCCATTCCATTGCACTGCGCAGCATATGTGTTCTCTGTCCGACAGGAAACGCATCGAACCCACAACACAAGTTGGCGGCGATATCCGCATTAACCAGAGCACCAAATCGAGCCCAGATCGCATCGACAGGAGGACGCGAATGGCCAAGACCATCATCATGACCTTCGGAGAGAAGCCTGCCCCACGGGTCGATATGAATGAGGTTGTAGTGGTCCAGGAAGTCGCCGACATGCCTCAGGATGACTTCGACAAGCTCGTCTCCGGGATGCAGAAGGCCCTTGACGAATGGGAAGAGGACGAACCTGCACCATCAGGCGGCACTCTGCCGGCTAAATCGCAAGCCCGATCCACCGGGCCTTCGAAAGACATTGTCTCCTTCGGCTCTCGAACCACTCGACAACAGCCATAAGGATATTGACGACGCTAATGCGCCCTCATAGGAAGGGTGCAGCCAAGATTTCAAAGGAAACAGGGGGTAGCGATGAGAAATAGAAGCACGGACGAGATCGTCCAAAATCTGCCCGAGGCGATTCTCAACGCTCGAAGCATAATCCTCGTCGAGGACGACGAACCGGAGCATGGAGCATCCGCGTGGCTTTCGGCGATGGGGTTCCCTGATGAAGCCTGCCGAGTCAGCTTTGACGTGGAACAATACCATCTATACGAAAGTCTGATGGACGGAGTCCACGTACTGCGCGGCCGTTCTCCAGATGAAGTTGAAGAAGCGCTGTCGCGGAAACTCCCACCAGCGGAAACCGCCTTGATCGCTGGATTCGTCGCGCAAAATGCCAAGTTCAAGAATGACTTGGCCCAAGCAATGAAGGAGGGCCGCCGAGATTTTCCGACGGATTCCGAGCGCGACGCGCTTCTCGATATCCGGATTCCTGACTTCACCAGCCTGTCGGCGGACACTTCCATGGTAATGGCCCTGATAGCTGCGCATTTGTGGGCAGCGCAATCCGACGATCTGGACGAAGCGCAAAGCCAATAGTTCGAAGACTGGCCCGACAAGGGAGGTTGCCGGCCCCGAGACCCACCCCAGATCCCTCCCAGGCCGCCGTCGCGGCGCAGGCGGGGAGAAGCGGAATGGATCAGGACATCGGAAGGCATCTCTGCGAACGGCGTGGCACCCTCATCCATGTGGATGGCGCCGCGTGCTTCGATCTGGCTTCCCATCCAATCCGTGAGGCCGACGGCCCGTGCCATGACTGCTTCAGGGAAGGAGGTCCGGCGAAATCAGCACGGCTCCTCTCAAGCCATGAGCTCCTCGAATGGAGGATGGGAGAGGCCGAAAGGGCCGGGGTAGGCGAAACGGCGCCGCCCACGCATGGCGGTGCGGAGAACGGCGCCAAGGCGAAGCTCGAGCTTGACGATGCCTTCGCCGAGCGGACGAAGCGGGGCTACGCCTCCGACTGGGGCATGTGGACCGCCTGGTGCGCCGAAGCCGGACACCAGCCCCTGCCCGCCTCCGGCGAGGCGATCTCCGCCTACATCGACGCCTCCAGCGGCAAGCGCAAGCCCGCCACCCTATCGCGGCACATCGCCGCCATCGCCGCCGCGCACCGCATCGCGGACCTGCCGGATCCGACCAAGCTCCGGGTCGTGAAGGTCGCCATGAAGCGGCTGGCCCGCCAGCATGGCACCCGGCAAACGCAGGCCCTCGGGCTCAATTGGCAGATGCGCGACAAGATGCTCGCGGCCGCCGGGACGGACATCACCGGCCTCCGGGACCGCGCTCTCCTCTCCGTGGCCTACGACATCGGACGCCGCCGCTCCGAGGTGGTCTCCCTGCTGGTCGAGGACATCGATCGCGCCGAAGACGGCACCGCCACCATCGTCCTCCGGCGCAGCAAGACCGACCAGGAAGGCCAAGGCCAGATCTGCTACCTCTCGGCCGCAGCCGTGAAGGCGGTCGATGCCTGGCTGGACGCCGCCGGCGTCGAGGATGGCCCGATCTTCCGAGCGCTGAGGAACAACGGGAAAGTCGGACCGGAGGCGATCCAGGGGCGGGCGGTAAGCAATCTCTACAAGAAGCTCGGCCGGGCCGCCGGGTTCCCCCGCAATGTGTGGTCCCGCCTCTCCGGGCACAGCACCCGCGTCGGCCTCGCCCAGGACATGGCGGCCGCCGGCATCGACCTCGTGGCCATCATGCAGGCTGGCGGCTGGAAGTCCCCGGCCATGGCCAGCCGATACTGCGAACGGCTCGACGTCCGCCGCGGCGGCGCCGCCCGCCTGGCGGTGCTCCAGGGCCGATCGCCGGCCACCTGATGGCTCGGAAGGAAAGGCGGCAGCACGGCGGGCCCCCGGGGGAGCCGCCGCGCAACCGCTTCAATCGTTGACTTCAGCCGCGTTCCGCGCACGATCCGGCCAGGAGAAGAAGGATGCCGAAAGCCACGGAGTCCAGAAGCAAGTTCTACGCCCCGGCCATCAAGGAGATGCGCCTGCTCTTCCGCATGCGCGAGATGCATCGGCAGGAAGCCGAGTTCCCATTCCGTCCGCACTTCGTCCAATCAAACATCTTCCGCGTCGCCCGGCTCCTGCGCAGCAAGAGGATCCCGCCGGAGGTTCGGCGCCATCCACTCGTGGCCGACCTCGTCGCCTATGTGCGCTGCTTCGACGACGGCGACGGCAGCCGCGCCTGGAAGCTGGAGCCACTCATGACAGATCCCGGACTCATGGTGCTCCAATGGATCGAAGAGATGCAGGACGCCCTGCTGGGCGGCTTCATCGATCGGTTCGCCCAGCCCCTGATCGACCACCTGGCCAGCCTGGAGGATCCTATGCCCCACGACACCGACGGCATCCTCTCGGCCGAAAGCCGCGGGCCGACCACCATCATGACAGCCGCCGTCCCCGCAGAGAGGGAGGCGGAATTCCGCGCCTTCGTGCGCGGGCTCCATGCCGATCGCTCCCCACCTGTCCTCGACGACATCCGACTGGCCGCCGACCAGAACGCCGACGCGATCCGCAGGATGAACGTGGATCGGATCTGGGCCTACGGCAGCGTCGCCGCCGGGACGGCTGCCAGCGCCTCCGACATCGATCTCCTCTACCGAACGCGGGAAGGAGCCACGGACTACGACACCTGGACGGAGCTGCGCCGCCTTTTCGAAGGGCATACCGGCCGGCTCGTCGACCTGTTCCCAGTGATCAACGAGGAGGCCCTATCCACCAAGGACGCGATCCTCGTATGGACGGCGGAGGAGCCTCGATGAACGAATCCCTCGGCTTCCCCTTCCGCATCGCCATCACCAGCCGGGTGCTTCTGGAAGCGGCCTTCTGGCGGTACGGAGCCTCGCGCATCCTCTCCCTCGCGAATCCCGGCAAGCTCATCTGGCACGAGCACCAGCTCGAAGAGGAGCGCCATCTCACACTGGCATTCGAAGACACCATTGACCCTACCTTGCCATTGGCGCCACGCCGGGAGCACATCGAGGCCATCCTGGACTTCGGCCGACTCGTGGAGCCCGGCTCCACGTTGCTCATCCATTGCGAAGCGGGCATCAGCCGCTCGCCCGCCGCCGGATACCTCATCCTCGCTCAGGCGGTAGGACCGGAACGCGCCGCCGAGGCACTGGAAGAGATCCACCGGGTGCGAGACATCGCCCAGCCCAATCCGCTCATGATTCGTATCGGGGCGGAGATCCTCGGCTGGCCCGAGATCTCAAAGGCCATGACGGATCGCGCCCTGAAGGCTAGGCCATGAAGACCGGCAAACCCAGTGCGGAAGAGATCAACGACCGCGCCAAGCTCCTCATGCATTCCATCGGCATCCATATCAACGGCACCCACCAGCAGGAGGACAGAATGAAGATCATCAACACAGCTGGCATCGTGCTGGATAGGGACGTAGTTAGGAACGTCGTTGCTATCGGGTGCGACGAGATCCTGGATAAGCACCATGACATCATGGCGTCCATCGATGTCGGCCGCCCTGTCATGCGGAAGTTCGATCCGGCAGCCATCGTGCCACCCACGCCCGAGCAACGCGAATTCATCCGCACGACGCTCGCTGGCATCAAGGCGGCGACGCGGAAGTCCGCCAGATAGAGGGGTGCAGCCGGCAAATGTCCTTGGCGGTTGCCATGCATATCAAGCGGGCCGGCCCTTCCCGGCGGGATTCAAGGCCAGCGCCTTGGCGATGCGGTGCCCAATCCACCGCATCACCGGCACAGCCATCGAGTTCCCCACGGCCTTGTAGCGCGGCCCGTCCGGGCACTCCTCTGCGGACTTCCTCTTCCACGGGATACGCGTCCAATCATCGGGGAACCCCTGCAGACGTTCGCACTCCTTCGGAAGGAGCCTGCGCACGATCGACCGAGCAAGCGCAGGCGGCTCGGAAGTGATGCAGACGATCGGTGTGCCGCGTCCGGTTCCGTCCTCGGAGGCGTCGGCCCCTTCAGCGGTCAATGCGTGCGTCCGCTCTCCGGTGACGCAGACGACTGCTTCTCCGCCTGCGTCCGGAGAGCCATTTCCAGAACAGGCGGCAACGCCTTCCCACGGCGCGATGCCCGCGAGAGGATCCCCGCAGCCGCCTTGGGGCTCAAATAGAATCTCGGCGGGATCGATCCCGATTCCAGCACGTCCCGCAAGGAGGAAGACGCGCCGCCGTCGCTGGGGCACTCCGAAATGTTGAGCATCGAGGACGCGCCACGCGAGCGAACGAGCGGGGCCGTACACAGCACCAGCCGTCGGCCATCGTCCTTTTGGCGGCAGGAGCGGCTCATCCCACCCAGCGAGGCCTGCGAGGAGGCAGCCGAAGGCATTGTCGCTGGTGTTGAGCACTCCGGGGACGTTCTCCCAGAGAACAAGGGCAGGGTCAGCTGCATCGACGAGCTCCACGAATTTGAGGGAGAGGTTGCCGCGGGCATCTGCTAGAGACTGGCGAAGCCCGCTTATCGAGAAGGCCTGGCAAGGTGTCCCGCCAACGATCAGATCCACCCCCCTCAACCTCGCGCCGTCGATCTTCGTCAGATCACCGAGATTCGGAATGGAGGGGAAGCGATGGGCGAGAACGGCGGATGGGAAAGGGGCCACCTCCGCGAACGCAACGGGCGACCATCCAAGCCCGCGCCATGCAACCGATGCTGCCTCGATCCCGGAGCACACGGAAAGATACCGAAGACCGGCATCGCCAGCTCCCGCGGCGGATTCCGATTCCATGACTGCATCCCCCGGCCAGGCGACGAATGCCGCCGCACGGAGAAATTGGGTCCGGCCCGGTATGATCGGATCGCGACGGGGATGGCGGAGCTCGAGCAGGAGCAGGCAACCAAGAGGCTCGTTGCCATGTGAATCAGCGACCCGTTCCGCTGCGCGCCCCATATCGATTGCAGCGCCCGACCCGCCGGAGGTGACCATGGCCCGCCTGATCCCGAAATTCACGCCGCTCACGCCCGAGGAGCAGGCGGCCGAGGATGCCGCCCTCGATGCGGCCTTGGACGAGATGGGACGTAGGCTGGCCGAGGCTGCGGAAGAGCGGAAGCGGCACCCTGTCTGGATCGCCCGCGCCGCACGCGAGGCGGCCAATCCCGGCGTCCTCCTGCCCCTCACCGACGAGGAGCGCGAACTGATCGCGGCCCCGCTCGACGACATCAAGGTCTGCGGGGAAGACGATCTGGAGAACGGGCGCTACGCCCCGCCGGCGCCGGGCGGCGCGACGACCTGGGGAATCTGGCCGGAGATCCAGCCGCCCGCTTTCATCACCAAGCGGGAGCTCTTCGAAGACTGCCTGGCCAGCGGCAACGGCGTCGTCCTCCGCCGCGAGGACATCCGTCCGGGAGGACTGCTCACGCCGCAATCCTTCCTCGCCCTCTTCCATGCCGCGCGCGGCCTATCCCTCGAGGAAACCGTCGAGAACGACCGGGCCGCGGCCCAGAGGATCCTCGATGCGCTCGCCGCGCCGGAGGCGCCGATCCTCACCGACATCGCCGCCGTCCATCTCCGGCCCCTCTACGAGGCGACGCAGGAGGACGTGCCTCGCACCCTGGTCCCACCGCCCGGGATGCAGGGCGAGCAATTCCGCATGGCGGTGCGCAGCTCCGTCCTCGCGCCGAAGAAGGACGAGGCGCTGGTCGACGGCGACGGCACCCGCTACCCTTGCTGGGCGCAGGCAGATCGCTACACGCATTTCCAGGACGACCACTACCGCTACGAGGCCGAGGATGGCCGGGCGATCTGCTCGGTCTTTGAAGTCGCGGCCGACGGCTGGACGCCGGCGCCGGATGCGGAATTCCGGCAGACCTTCCAGAAGGAGGACGAGAGCGAACAGGCCTTCCAGGCCCGCCTGCCGGACATCCTGGGCGCCGGCAGGGACTTCCCGCCGCTGCGCGTCGGCCAGGATGAACGCTCCCGCCTCCTGCTCGGCGGCATCGTCCGCATCGCGCGCGGGGACTATGAGCCCATCAACTGGGCGCCACCCTTCATGGCGGACTGGGAAAGCATCGACCCCTCCGCCCTCTCCCAGCACCAGAGGCTGGACCTCCTGACGGCGGCCAAGGAATGGATCGCGGTGCATCCGCAGGCGAAGGCACGAGAGAACGACAGCGAGGCCGCCGGAGATACCCGGCAGCCCGGACCCGCAGGACGGTCGCGGCCGGACCCGACAAGCCGCGGCGAATGACCCCCGAGGGCCACAGAGGCCGGAACAGCCCCTTCATCCCCGCGGGGATGCCTGCTACTGTGCCCGGCCACCAGGAAGCAGCCCATGCCGAAGCCCAGCCCGTCCGATATCGCCGACGCCGCACTGCGCGCCCTGAACGAATGGACGGGGCCCACGCAAGGCGTGAGCTGGTTCAACCTCCCGGACTGGGAAAAGGCGAGGTGCGAGGCGGCGAAAAAGGCCCTGCTGGCCGCGGTCGCCCATCCCGGCGTTCCGGAAGACATCCTGCTGCGGATCGCCAGGGAATGCCGGTTCCGGCCCGTGCGGAAGGCCCTGGCCGCGAAAGCAAGCTCCGAGGGCCTGCTCCACACGCTCGCGCAGGACTCCGACTTCTCCGTGCGCATGGCCGTCTCGGCCAACCCCCATTCCACGGAAGCCGTCCTGTGGACGACGCTCTCCTCGGAGGGCAAATCGGACCGGGCGGTCAACGCCACGATCCAGGCGCTCTCCGCGAGATTCCCGCCATTGAACGCCCAGGAGACCCTCTCGCGGGTCAAGGGGATGGCCGTCCATGCCGACGGCAAAGCCATCGCGCTCGGCCACCTGATGCGCTGGATGGACGCCAGCGTGCGGGGCGAACTCCTGCAGATGCTGATCCCGGATCGGGAACCCGGGTTCCGCTGGGCCGCCGCCGGATGGGTGCGATCCATCGAAGACATCGCCGCCCTCACCGACGATCCGAATGAGAATGTCCGCCACGAACTCTGCATCCACCACCGCAACGGTCACGAGGCGCTGCTCGCGCATCTCGCCCTGGACACCCCCATCGCCCGCCTCTGGCCCGAGGATCCCGCGACGCTGGGCCGGCTGGCCTACGTCCTCTGCGCCTGGCTCGGCGACGAAGTGCCGAAGCATCTGTCGGCATGGCTCGATGCATGGGCCGCCCACTCCTGCACCTGGCACGAGAAGCAGGATTTCCTCATGTCCGTTCAGGAGCTGGTGGAAACGGCCAAGCCGGACGGGAAGGGCTTCCTCGTCGTCACCGATGGCAAGCGCACCCTGCGGATCCTGCTGCCCTGCCGTCCCGGCATCCGCGGGTCATTCTCCCGGATCGCTCCGTAGAGCCGACGGCAGGATCCAACGCTCGAACCCGCCATTCCGCGCCATCAGAACCGCCAAGCGGTCTAGGCGCTGGGCTCGAAGCCATGTCCGAGCGCAGCCCAATCCCGCAGCCAGAGGCAGGCGAGCACAACCGAGGTCTCGCCTACCGGATCCCGCTTTCCGCTCCGGATGAAGGCGCTGAGTGCAGCCCCGAGATCCACGGCGAGGGACAGCATTCCGGAAGGTGATTGGCGCCGAAGGAACTTTCGTTCGAGATCCTTTCTTCCTTCGAGGACCGGGTTCTCTCTGGGCAATACCATCTCTCCTCGGAAATCCCAAGGTTGGCAGGTGTGGGAGGCGAAACCGTTGGCGAAGCGCGTTCCAGGGGGAATCGTATGCGGGCACTGGCCACCGAAGGCCCTCTCGAATTCATCGAACGCGGCCGCGACCGTGGTCACTATGGCCGAAACCTTGGCGACATCCGCCTCGGAAACATAGGGGATGCGATCACCGTCGATGAAAGCGAATGGAAGAAAGCGTTTGGCTTCCAGATCGGTGATCGAACTCGCCTTGACCTTCATGCTCTCAAAATCGCTCGGCATGCGAGGGCACGCGACGAATTTGTAAGGAGGCGTCTCGTCGGCGATGCTCAGCCAACCATCCTTGATCGGCACTTCCCGGCCGCGACCCGGAATCTCAATCTGGCGAAGGCTCCTGACGAATTTCGGCACGCAGATGGCCGCGCCGTGTTCCTTATCGGCGCGGAGCTGCGCTTCGGCCAAGGCCACGTCTTCGGGATTTGTCCGGCTGAGAAGCCTCCCGCCGAGGGTTTCGACCGGGAAGACCTTCTTCCCATCAACCACCTTCTCCACCAACCGCCAGTCCAAACCCATAGCCCGCCCTTCCGTCGCTCCGCGCATGGCTCCTGATCCAATACCCAACCCATCGGGCGGCGCAGGTGCGTCCGGCTGCATCCTACCCGGCGATGAAGACGCAGGCCAGACCCGACATCAGATGACGGGTCGCCGAATAGTGTCCGCCAAGCATTCTTGGTGGCAGCTACTCAGCCTTAGCGGACGATGCGGCCATCAACACTTCCAATCGTTCATGCGATGAGAGGGTCGAAAGATAGGTCTCGGCCTCGGCGCGGACATTCCCGTCCTCATCGGCCAACAGAATGGCCAGCACGCTATGCGGAGGCTGAACATGGTAGATCGCCGGGATCCTTGCCGGGTTCCTCCAGTCGAATTCCCGAAACAGAGCATGCACGCGTGCCTCCGGGGCAGGATGGCGCGCCAACGCTTCGCGGTAACGATCCAGAGACCAACCCCCGCGAAGTGTATCGAGCAGTTGCTTGGGGAATTGATATGGATGCAGGGGCGGACGGAGAGGGTCTGCGCTACCGCTCCGAAGAACATCCACTGCGATTCGAGAACCTTCTTCAGCTTCACTCGGAGAGGCCCCCTCAACCTGCAGAAGCCCAGCAACAAAACGACGTTCGCTATCTTGCTCGGAAGGGGGGCCAAGGACGGCCGGCCTTTGCTTCAGGGATGGATGTCCATTAACCAAGCCCAGCAGGAAGGCAAGTGCGCGCTTCATCGTGATGCTCCTGGTTCCCCGGCCATCCCGGAGGGCGGTGCGCGCCGGCAGGTGTCGCTCCTGCCTCCCCGAAGGGATCCGCCAGCCGGCGGCGCGCAGATCTCTACTACTTGCCGCGAACGCGGGCTGCCCGGCGCCGCATCTCCCTGTTGGCCCGGCGCCGCATCTCCCTGTTGGGAGAGGCCGCTTCGACGGACTGGATCGGGGCTTCGTATTCGTCGAGGAAGAAGACCCCGCCGAGTTTCCCTGCGCTTCCGTCGCCTGAGATGCAGCTCAGCTCGAGCTTCTGGCCCATGGTGCCCTCCCTTTCTTCTCCTGGCCTGCCCAGGAGGCGGTGAGCGCCGGGGTCGCGAAGCCCGAGATCCGCTCTGCGCTCAGTTCTTAAAATGGGTCCTGGCGAACCGCGGAAGTCGCGGGGTCCGGGCCGTCAATGGTCATTGGCGGCCCGGCCCATGGCCGCAGTCCGCATCTGGATTTCGAGCTGTTCGTGAGCCGACCACTCGCCCTCTTCGATGCGTTCTTCGGCATTGCAGCGGACGGAGGCATCCCCGTCCTCGCGCAGATCCAGGAGCGTGCCGAGGGAGAGGTTGTCGAGGAGGAAGATCCTCAACTTGTCCTGTGCCAGAAGCGGCTCGCCGCGCAAGAAGCGATCGTGAATGGCTACGGCTTCCCGCTCCATGTCTTCCGCGGAGGGCTGGCCAGGCATGAAATGTCCCATTCCGCTGCGAGACGGGGCACACCACATGCGCGATCCTCCTTCGCCGATCATCGTATAGCCACGCATGGCGTCGGCCTCCTCGTCTTCCCCCGGCCAACCCGGAGGGCGGTGCGCGCCGGCAGGTATCGCTCCTGCCTCCCCGTAGGGATCCGTCATTCGACGACGCACAGATTCCTCAGGCGGCCTACTCCGCCGCCGTTGCGTCTCCCTTCATCGGCTCCAACGACGGAAACGCACACCGCTCAGCAGGGTCGCGATGCCGATGGCGACGACGGAGAAGAGGGCCGCTCCAAGCCATTCTCCGTTGAGCCAACCCTCGAAAGCACAATAGATCAGCAGGGCCGCGAACCCGACGGTCATCGCGCACCCGCGGAGGATGTCCGAGAGCGAGAACTCCAGCGGGTAGAGGGCCTCTCCACGGTATTCCATGCGCCAGCTCATGGTAGGGTTCCTTCGTGTATCCTCCGGACTGCCCGGAGGGCGGTGCGCGCCGGCAGGTATCGCCCCTGCCTCCCCATGGGGATCCGTCATCCGACGGCGCACAGGATCCACAAGCGGCCTTCCTACCGAAACGGCCAGACGAGCCCGAAACGTACTGCTTTCGCCTGAGCGTTGGCATCGAGTGCCTGAGCGTTGGCATCGAGTTGGAGCTCGATCTCCTTCTTCTCGGCGCGGGCCAGCAGGGTGCGGAGGCGGCTGACCTCTGCGCTGGCCGCAGCCCTCGCCCTCGCCATGATGGGGCCTGTCTTGATCTCGGCCAAGATTCGGATCGGCACCCGGGCATCCCCAGCCGCCCACCGCTGAACACGGCGCGGGTCGATGCCGAGCTCCTGCGCGAGGGAATCCTTCCATCCGCCTTCCCAGATAGCCGAAGCGATCGTCGCCAGCTCATCCTGCCGCGGCTTGATCAGGCGGAACCGGGCATCCTCGGCGGCCTCGTGGCCGATCCACCTGCCGATCTCCTTGATGGCACGATCCGAGTAGCAGGACAGGTTGGGGCTCGGTGCATCGGAATCGGCCCAGACCGGCGTTCCCGTGCGCTTGGTGAGCCGAACCCGGGCGTTCCCTTCGGAGAAGGACCGGGCCATGGCCTCCAGCAGGTCGCGGTACTCGTCCTCGGACAGGTCGCCGTCGTCGAAATTCGGGGCGAGGGACCAGCCGGGGCGGGCGGCCTCGATCCACGCCTCCACATCCTCTTCCCAGTCGAATAGAGCAGCCTCGTAGGCGGCCGCCTCGGCCTTGGTGACCGCCAATCCAGCGAGGATCTCGACCCTGTGGGAATCCGGTTCCGCAAGGAGCGCCGCACTGGAGGGTGCGACCGACACGCTGTCGAGCTTCGTGAAGCCATCCTCTGTATGCCTCTCGGCATCGGCGCGGGCCTCCTCCTCGGTGGCGCCAATGCCCCACAGGTAGTCATTGACGAAGCAAGCGAAGCCCGCGGCCGCCGGTGCGGTCGGGCGAAGAGGAAGGGCGGGAATGGTGGATTCGGTCTTGGTCATCGCGGCCTCCATGCCGTCTGCGGGTGTGCGGCCCCTGCCGCGTTCCCTATACGTTCTATATGGAGCAATTCCCGATTCCGGCAACCCCCTAAAACGCTGATTTCCGCGAGGATCCGCGTCTGGCGCCCGTCAAATGATATTGCCATGCGCCAGCGCCAGGGGATCACAGACCTTCCGCCCGCCCATAGTCTTTGACGGCTCCGATTAGGCCGCCATCCGCAGTTCCTCCGAGCCCGCCGCATCCGTGGCGGAAACCTCGGAGATCGCCACGTCGAGGATGTCGCGGGCCAGGGCGTAATCGAGGCGGCGACGCAGCAGGCCATCCTTGCGGATTCCCTTGAAGGCCGTGAGTAGGACATCGCCGGTTCCGGCCCGCAGGGTGCCCAGGATCCGGTTCGCGGCCGCCATGATAAGATCGACCTGCTCCGCGGAGAAGGTCGCATCCAGCGCGATGCGCGTGTTCGAGCGCGAGGCGGAGCTCACACCGTCGATCTCCCCGCCGCGGACGAAGCGGATACTGGCCCCGAGGGTGCCGTCGATGCCGCGGAGGCCGATGGCCCCGTCGGGGGCGTTGAACGCCATGCTGTGGCGCCGTTGCGGCCGCGGCCGCATGGCCTCGAGATCGGCGAGGGTCCCCAGCAGTTCCTCGCCGAGGAACACGTCGCCGCGTCCCCGGCCCGGTCCCCACATCGCCAGGCACACCGGATGCTCCGTGTCGTCGAACAGCCCGGCGCCGAGGCACACGACCGCCTCCAGACGCTCGCGGAACAGTCCGCTGGTGAGGAAGGACGCGGGGATGATGGCGGCCACATGGCCCGCGTTGTCGAGGCAACGCGCGATGGCCTCCTTGTACAGGTCGTCGTGCCGCGCGCCCTCGGGAAAGGACAGGCCGCGACGTGCCGCCGAGTTGCGCGCGAGGTAGGGCGGATTGGTCACCACCACGTCGAAGTTCTCCGGGAAATCAGCGATCGTGTCCCGCTGGACGATGCCGTCGGCCTGCGGCTCGATGTCGAAGGCGGTGTGCATCCCGAGCAGGCCCTCGTCGGCGAGATGCCGAAGAAGATGCCCGGCGCCTGCAAACGGCTCCAGAAGGACGGCGACGTCGGGAAGCCCGGCTCCCTTCGCCCAGGCCTTGAAACGGGCATGCCCGAATGGGTTCGCCCTGGTGAAGAATTGTCCCTTCTCGACCTTGCCGTGGCAAGGCGCTGCGCATTCCTTCGACATTGGAATTCCCCCGTATCCGGGGAGCCCATCGGCTCCGAGGACACGGAGTTGTGTTCACGTCAAAGAACCCGATCCGGAGGGAGGAAGATTCTTTTCAGGCAGCCAGCGGCAAGGCCAGCTGCATGGCCCCGCCCATCGGAAGGACAACCCCGAAGCCGCTCAGGAAAGCCTTCGTGTAGGCCCGGAACCCGCCGCGGAACGTCTTGCTCGTGCGCTCGATCCAGAAGGCCAGATCCTCGCCGTTGAGGACGGACTGGAGGGCGGCGGGGTCCGCCGAATGCGGGACGACCGAGTAGCCCGAGAAGAAGGCCGCCTCGGGATCGGGCTGAAGCCGGAAGCTCGGCGCCTTCGCCATGGGCGGAGTGAGGAGCTGGACGCCGAAGGCGGTGTCGAGCCCCTGCGAACGCCCGTAGGTGTACCACGCCACCGGATTGGCCTTGCCGCGATCGCGGGCGTCCAGCCGGCGGCGGTTGACTACGAGGTAGGCATAGCCCTTCGGGAATTCCCGGGCGAGGCGCTCCTCGTCCAGGATGACCGAACGCCCGGTCTCCCGCGAATACGGGAAGAGGATGGCCAGCCGCTGGTCCTCGCCCTTCCACGTCGACGCCTTCACGACGCGCCGCAGCAGGCCGGTCTCGATCTCGACCTCCTGCCCGTCCCGGCACCGCAGGCGCGTGAGGCCCGTGTCCGGGTCATCGTGCAGGCGAGTCATGACATAGACCTCATCGGCCAGGGTGAGCAGCCCGACGCTGATCCGCGCCATCTTCCCCAGCGGCACGCCACGACCAGCGAGCACCGCCAGGCGCCGCCGACCCTCGGCATCGTCCAGCACGGGCACATCGGCCAGAAGCGCCGAGCAAGGCACCTCACCCCGGTCCTCGGCATCGGCGCCGTTCCAGTCCATCAGCCGGAAGGCTTTCCCGGCCCGGCCCTTCTCGACGACGGCGACCGCGACATAGGCGGTGGCGCCTTCGAAGACCTGATGCTCGCCGAAGCGCACGACGACCTGCAGCCGGCCATCGGCCATGTCCTCGCGCAGGGCCTTCCCGGTCCGCGAGGCGAGCCAGGACGAGGGAGCGAGCAGGACGGCACGACCGCCGGTGCGCAGCATGCGGTGCGCCAGCTCGAAGAAGGCCACGTAGAGGTCGGTGGCGCCCTTGGCGCACACAGGCAGGGACTGGACCCGCTGGCGCTGCTCTGGGGCGAGGTTCTGGATGCGCACGTAGGGCGGATTGCCCACCACGAAATCCCGCGTGCCCCGGACCTCCTCCTGAAAGGCCTCGGCCAGCGCATCCCCGACGCGCAGATCCCAATCCACCCCGATGACGCCTCGGGACGCCGCTGCAGCATCCAGCCGGACGCGGCAGGCCGCGATGGCCTGTCCGGATACATCCATGCCGAGGATGGCCTTCCTCAGGCCCTGGGCGACGGCCAGGGCATCAAGCCCCCGAGCACGGCCGGCGTCGCACAGGCGCTCCACGACGGGCTCCAGCAGGGCGCCATCACCGCAAGCGATGTCGGCGAAGCTCTGCCCCCACGGATCCTCCGGCACCCCGCCCCACTCCAGCATCCGCTCGGCCAGCCAGCGCGGCGTGTAGACAGCACCCAGCGCCTTGGCATCCGTTGACGGACGACAATCCGCACCGCCCCGCTGGGCGGCGACACGCTTCTTCGACATTGAAAATCCCCCGCATCCGGGGAGCCCACCGGCTCCGAGGGCGAGGACGTGCTGTCGTCGGTCGGAAAACCAAAATCGGGGGAGCGAGATTCTTTCCGGGCCGGCTCATGGCACCGGATCAGGGCCGCCAACCGTTATTGCTGGCGGCCTTCGGCCGGCGGGATGCTCGCCGCCGTGATGCGAGCTTCGAGGAGCTCTTGGGCGGACGGGTGCAGATCGTCCAGCCGGTCCTTGGCACCCTCGCGGAGCATTTCGTTCTCATCGTCGAGGAGGGCGAGGATCGCCCAGAGTGGCAGTTCGTCCTCGTTGAGGTCGAAGAAGGCGCCTTTGTCGTCCGTCGACAGGAGCTCGCCGGCGCGGAAGCGTTCCAGAAGGAACATCACCGAGGAGACATGTCGGCGTCGCTCTTCCTCGGCGGCCTGCACTTCGGCCCTGAGGTGATCCGCGAATTCCCTTGTGGCCTGCCTGCTGTGATGGGCCTCACCGTCCATGACCGCCTCCCTGGGCAATCACCTCCGCCATCCTCTCCCGGATCCGCGTTCCGCGCGGGAGCGTAGCCAGGGCGAGCCGGTCGGCCAACGGCTCAGCCAGCTCTAGGAGCTGGGCGAAGCCGGCGGGGATCGCTGCAGCGCCGGAGGTCCATTCGCGGACGCGGCGCCGGTTCAGCGGGCGGCCGCCATCTTCCAGGCCATCGGCCAGCCAGGCGCGCCAAGCGGGGCGGCCGCGGTAGCTGACACCCGGATACAAGGCTTGCCCGATCCTCTCTATATCAACGGGGGTCATGCTACACGCTCCCGGAAGGACGCAAGGGCCGTCTCCCATTCCAAGCGCTCATGGGCGCTCGCGCCATTCAAGCGACGTACGACCTCGGCCCTCGTGTCCGGCAGTCCTTCCTCATGGAATCGGGCGAGGACACCCAGCGGAAGATGAGCCGCATCCGAACGGGAAAGCACCGCCTGCCACACCAAGTCGTATGGCCCATGCAGCAATTCCTTGGGCATCCTCTGGGCCTTTGGCGGACAATCGGCCATGCGGCAGATCAGGTCCAGAGGAGCAGTCGGATTCTGAGCGACGAACGTGCGCACCAGCCGATCGCTGTCCTCTGCGAGTCGTTCGAGGCGTTCCACTGGAGTGTCCGGCGACTCCGCCTGCGATCGCCGCTTTTCGAGGGTGAGGCGGTCGTGGAGGATGGCCACTGGCACCCAAAGAGGGGCCATGGCAACAAGAGATGCCCACCGGAAGATGGAAGAGGCGAGATTGCGGGGCATGTCATGAACCTTCCTAGATCCTCCGGCCTTTCCGGAGGGTGGAGCGCGCCCCGGGCTTGTATCCCGGGTGGGCCGACTGGACGGCCGGCGCGCTTGCTCAACACCTCACCACAAGGCGCCGCAGTTCCTCGGATCGGCGAAGCTGTCTTGGGACGCCATGCAAGCGCGCCAAAGCTGTTCCTTGGACATCCTCGGGGCCATGGCTTCCAGCTGCTGCTTTCGCCATTCCATCCCGTCCAGCCGATCCTGGAGCATTTCGATCTGACGCTCCAGTTTGGCGATTTCTGCCCTTCGGGCATCTTCATGGCCGCGGAAAGCGCCAAGCCCTTCCGCTGACTCCCTTGCTGTGCTGATGGGCGGCGCCTCGCCAACGATTGTCCCATCACGGCGGACGCCAACGTCGATGGTGGCAGCCCCTGCCGAATGAGCCAGAGCAGAAGCCACCGTGAGGATGGTCAAGGCCATCACCGCGAACCGTCGCATGAAACCGTCTCCCTGTTTCCTCCGGCCGTTCCGGAGGGTGGTGCGCGCCGAGGTCGCTAGGCCTCGGATTCAGCTCTCACGCAATGGGGCGGCTCATGCCCTCAAGATCTAGATAGGTGCTTTCCGCCTATCTTGACAGCCCTTCGAGCCAGAAATCGGAAGAGGATCCGATCTTTTTCCGAGGCTGGCCGACGGCGGCACGTTCAGCGAGCGAAGAATCTTCGGCCGGGGCTTGTCCACAATCCTGGGCGGCCCCATAGGCTCGCCATCCCCCAAGATGGAGAGCCGATATGACCTGCACCGAAGAGACCCGCGCCATCCTCCTCGCCTTCGCCGGAATCCTCGGAAGCACCGAGAGCTCTCGCGACCGCTTCCGGATGATTGCCCTCGGATCAGACATCGCCAGCAAGGCCGGGATGGACAGTAAGGACTTCGAGGCTGCGGCGGACATGGCGAAGCGGGCCGAATACGCCCTGAACGATCACCACCCGCGCACGACCGCCGAATACATCATCGAGAGCCTTGAGGACGGCAGCATGCGGCACGAGGACATGAAGGAATTCATCGCCGGAGAGGCCCAGGATATCGGCAAGCACTACGCCGATGGGATCATGAAGGAGCTCGCAGCCATTGGCCAAGAAGCCGAGAGGGCGCTCGCCATCCTGGAGAGCATGGGCCACTGATCACCGGAACGGGGCGGCAGGCCATTCAATGGTTTGCCGCCCATCCGCGCCCATGCAGGCGGACATCGCTGGGTCGGAACCGCCAAAGCGCATTGACGGGGCAGACGATCGCAGACTCATTCCCCGTCGAGGACGAACGTGATCGTATGGCCGCCCCAGGACAGCTTGCGGCGCACCGGCCTCATCGTCGCCACGACGAAGCCGAGCGGCACCTGATCCGTCTCGCGCGCGAAATACTTCTTCTCCCAGTAGTTCATTCCCACCCCGATGCCCAGCCTCTCCATGGCCTCCCTCGTCAGGGAGACGAGATCATCGGGCGGTATGATCCTCTTCGTCACGGGGCCGATGCAGGTCTTGGTGTATATGCCCTGGCCCAGGCGGATCAGCAGGCCGTCGTGAACCAGCCTCTGGATGCCTCGCCCGACCCGGGCATAGCTCCCGAGGTCGGCGAAATCCCTCCGCAACACGATGGTCCATGGAATACCCGGAAGCCGTTCCGCCATACGGACGGCAAGAAGCGGGAATGGAATGGGCGGTGCAATCGGGCTCGGGCGTTCCTCCATGGTCCCAAGATACGATCGGCGGTAGCCCAACCACAACGTTGATCCTCTTGACTCCTCCGGCCGCTCCGGAGAACGGTGCGCGCCTTGGTCCGACCAGGACGGCATCCCCCGCAGGGGCCGGCAGGCGGTGCAGGATCCTTAGGCGGCCTACTCCGCCGCCGCTGCACCTCCCTCAACTTGGAACCGACGGGCACACCCGTAAATGCGACCGAGATCGAGGTGCCCGATGTGCTCGCACCCGCCTCGTCCGGAATGAGCAGCCTTTCGCCTCGAGTTCCAGGACGCGACCAGGCGGAGATGCGCCCGCCACGCCTGGTCCGCGCGGCTTCCTTCGTCTCCGTAATAGCGCCCCGCGAAGATGCAATTGACGACCTCGATGACCTCGCCGACGGCGAATCCGGCACGAGCCAGGGCTTCGACATTGCCCCGCCGCTCTTCCTCGGCAGCCGCACCGGCAAGCTCGCTCTCCGCCTTCGCCTTTGATTCGCGATCGGCCTTGTCCGCGAGGAAGGCCCTCCAGCCGTCGCTGGTCCAGCACGCCTGGCCGATGACCCGGCCGACGGAGAACGCGCCGGCGAACGGCCCCTCCTGGAAATCGGTGGCATCGATCTCGATCCTGCGCTCGGCTTCGAGCCAGCGCGCGGACCGCACGCGGGGATCCTCGGCGAGGACGGCGAGGACCTGCTGCGCGTCGGCGCCGGTGATCTCGGCTGCCGGCTTGTTGCCGATCGGGAGGAGGGCGGTGTAGGCGGCGATGCGTCCGGACATGCTGATCCTCCTGAAATCCCCCGGCCATCCCGGAGGGCGGTGCGTGCCTTGGTTCGACCACGCCGGCGTCCCCGTGGGGCCGGCAGGTACGCAGCAACGATCAAGCGCCTCCCAGATCCAGGCTGCTACGGGCCGCCTGGTTCGCGCGCAGCGCCGCCTCGATTCCCTCGCGCTCTCGCCCGCTGGTCCCGACGATGCGGGCTTCCAGCCGGGCTTCCTCGGCATTGAGCCCGTTGAGCCGCGTGGCGGCCGACGCGGCCTTCGCCCTGGCGCGCGCATCCGTCCAGTCGCCGGTCCGCGCGTCGAGGACTGGGCCAGCCTCGCCGTCGAGGATCCGCGCCGGAGCTGCCAGGAGGATCGTCTTCGGTCCGTTCGCCACGGGAATGAAGGCCCAGTCGGAAGAGGCCAGGGCGCGGGCGGTTCCGAAGCGCAGCTCCACCACCTCGCCGGCCTGTATACGCCGCATCAGCTCGCCGCCGGCCGCCCGGTCCGCCCAGAGGGCGCCATCGAGGATGATGGTGGCCTGCTCCGCCAGGCGCTTGACCATGGAGATCGTTGTTCCGAGCGCATCAGCCGCCTTGGCCACGTCGAACTCGATGCGGGCGCCGAGCGCCAGGTCAAGGAGCTGCAGGACGCGATCGCTGACTTTCCGGTGCGCGGCGTTGCTCTCCGGGCGCACCCAGGCATGGACGGTCGCAGGAGGTGCCTGGACCATCGCGGCGACGTCCCTTTCGGAAAGGCCGTCCCGTTCCATGATGGCGATGAGGCGTTCGCGGTTCGTGGGCATCGTGCGTCATCCTTCTGCGAGGCGCCCCGAAGGGATTTCAAGCCCCGGACTATTCCGGGCGGTGGCGATGGGGCCACGACGCCCCGGGCCCTTGCGGCCCCGCCAGGGTTTCAGGCGCTCTCGAAATCGTCGAGCGTGGTGTCGTCGGTCGTGAGGAGACCGGTCCAATTCGACAGCGGGCACCCCGTATCGTCCGTCGCGTCCTTCCCGATGGCTTCCATCCTGTATTCGGCGCCATCACGATTCAGCTCTTCAAGAGCGGCCTCCGCCACGGCCTCACTGGTGGTCCATCCGTAGTGCGTTTCCCGGTTCCATGCGGTGTAGCGGTAGAACATGGCTTGGCCCTCCTGTTGGCTCCCGAACTTTCGGAGCGGTGGCGGGCGCGGTCTCGAACCGCCGAGGCCCCGCCAAACGTCATCAAAGTGTGTCGTCGAGCTCGATGAAGGGGGCTGCCTGCAATGTCTCCGCCACGAGAATGCAGGCGTCGATTTCGTTCCGCTTGAATCCTCTGCTCGTCCTGCACAGGCGAACGTATTGGGAGACCGGGTTTTGCCCGGAAATTCGGACAAGTCCAACATCGGCGATCGCAGCCATTCCCTCGCGCTTGGGCTCCTTCCCGCTCGCGACAAGGGCCATCTGGGCGCGGAACGCCGTGGCCGCCTTTTTGGCGTTCATGCGACCCTTCTCCAGCAGCTCGATCGCCGCCAGCACGTTTTCCATCGTCGCCTTGTCTTTCATGTCGGACATTTCCGCCTCCTCTTCTCCGCTGGCGTTCGCGTTTCGTTCGCCTAAGGTTGATATGGATACATCGTATCCATTCGTCAAGGGCCGGTGGCTGGAAAACGGCGGTTTTCTGCGTCTTTCGTCAGAAAAAATAGGTTCATCGCCGAATTCCGGGATGAGGGGTTAGGGAGAGGCGGACAACGGCGCCCTCTGACAGACTGGTAGTCGCCAAACACACCGACTATCAGGGAGCTACCGTTGTCCAAGGAGGATGCTACGGCATGGCTCGGTGGCTGGGAAGGCTACCGGGTGGCAAAGGTCGAGCGGGTTTCGGGGCACAAGCCGGCGATTTGGATCACGCTGGCCGGCCAGCCCGGTCGGGCGATGATCTGCGAGGGATGCGGGCAGACAGTTGAGGGTGTCCATGAGAGCACCGTCCGGGCGGTGCGCGATCTGCCGATCCTTGATGCCGAGACCTGGCTGCTGGTGCCGCGTTGCCGGCTGGCCTGCCCTCGCTGCGGTCCCCGGCTGGAACGGCTGGCCTGGCTGGGACGCTACGCGCGGGTGACGGCGCGACTGGCCGAGAGCGTGGCGAAGCTGTGCCACGTCCTGCCGGTCAAGCAGGTGGCCGGCTTCTTCGGCCTGGCGTGGTCGACGGTCAAGGCTATCGACAAGAAGTATCTGGCCCAGACGCTGGGGCCGGTCGACCTGGCCGGTATCCGCGAGATCGCCATGGACGAATTCGCCATCCAGAAGGGACATCGCTACGCCACCGTGGTGGTCGAGCCACACACCAAGCGGGTGTTGTGGGTCGGGCGCGGGCGCTCGCGCGACAGCGTCCGCCCGTTCTTCGAATTGCTCGGCAAGGAGGGCTGCGCGGCGCTCACGGCGGTCGCCATGGACATGCATGCCGCCTTCGAACAGGAAGTCCGCCACCACTGTCCCCAGGCCGCCATCGTCTACGATCTTTTCCACGTCGTCGCCAAGTATGGCCGCGAGGTCATCGATCGCGTCCGCGTCGACGAGGCCAACCGCCTGCATCACGACAAGAAGGCCCGCAAGGTGGTCAAGACTGCCCGCTGGCTGCTATTGCGCAATCGCGACAACATCCCCAGGGATGAGGACAAGGTCAGGCTCGACGAACTGCTGGCCGCCAATGCCGCGCTGATGACCACCTATGTGCTGAAGGACGACCTCAAGGAACTCTGGCGTTTTACCGATCCAAAGGCGGCCATGGAGGCTTGGCAAGCCTGGAAGGAGAGAGCCCTCGCCAGTGCTGTCAAGCCGCTCATCCTCTTCGCCAAACGCCTCGAACCCTATCTCGAAGGCATCCTCGCCCACTGCCAATGGCCGCTCCACACCAGCCTGCTGGAGGGCATCAACAACAAGATCAAGGTCATCAAGCGGATGGCCTATGGCTTCCGCGATGACGACTACTTCTTCCTCAAGGTCAGGGCCGCTTTCCCCGGAATTCGGCGATGAACCAAAAAATAGCCGTCGCCAATTGTAATTGCCGGCCGAAACGCCCTGGCTTTGCCGCAACCGCCGCCTCTGGTAGGATCGCCTCCCCCTGAGAGTACGAAGAGCGACGGAATGGGCACGGACATCCACTGGGCGATCGAGCGGCGCGATACGGAAGGACGCTGGTGGCTCGTCGCGTGCGAGGACCGGAGCTGGGCCTTGGGATCAGCGCGGAATGTACCGCACGATGACCCGAGCCGCGCAACCGAAAGGGAAATCGACTTCAGGGACTACGATCTCTTCCCCGCTCTCTCCGGCGTCATGGGAGCCGTTGAATCTCCGCTTGCGATCCCCGACGTGCCGAAGGATGCCGCGAAAACCACCATCGCCCTCGCAGAAGCCCCCGAGACCCATTCCGCCGGATGGGTCGATGGGCATGGACTTGACTCTGTCGCGGGATTTCCATCCCTGGACATGAAGGAGGGGTCCGAGGAACAAGCGCGCCAGCATGCCCTTGAGCAATGGTGCGGCAGCGTCCTCCACTTCCTCCATGAAGGGCATGCGGATGAGATCCTGCCTCCGCACCGCAATGACAGGCATCGGCTCTGCTACCCCGATGATTGGTCGGATCTCGGCGATGGAGCCACTGAGACAAACCATGAGAAGCTCGAACGCATCAAGGCCTCCAAGAAACTCATCGACTGGCGAGCCGACCCATCGGCTGTCCGGATCGTCGTCTGGTACGACCGCTAGCCGGATCAGCACCATGTAATCCCCAGGATGCGCAGCACGGGGGCGGATATGGAGGACATCGCAAGGGCCTGTTCGGATCCGGCGACGCCGGCCGAGGAGCTGGAGCGCCTGCTCGACGCCTGGCCGCAGCCCGAAGACGCGCCAGCCGATCTGCTGCGCCGGGCGGCCGAGACGCCCGACCCGTTCGCGCTGCTCTCCCTGGTGTCCCACCCCAACCTCCCGCTGGTCCGTCTCGCGGAAGCCGCCGATCTGGCCGTGCGCTGGCATGACGACGAAGGCCGCTACGGACCCCACCTGACGACGAAGGATCTCCCCCTCGATCGGCTGGCCATCCTGGCGATCGACGGCTCTTCCGCGGTCCAGCACGCCATCGCGCTCCGCATCCTCTCCGGCCCTGGAGGCGTGGCCCCTCTGCTGATGGCCATCCTGGCCGAGGCCGAGCGACGCGACGCACCCGTCATCCTCGCCAGCGCCGAGAACGAGCCATTCGGCATCGCCGACGCGCTGTTCATCGGCGTGGAAATCATGGCCGCCGGGGAAGGACCGAACGCGCCAAGCTCCTCCGAGCGTCTGGATCTCCTGTCGCGGCTGGAAGCCGTCGGCATCCGCGGGCCGGCCTGATCCTCGCGATTTGCGCCGCCGGATGGATCGGGGTAGGCTGCCGATCCGAAAGCCGCAGGGAGCATCGACGCGGCACGCAATGGAGGAAGCCGCTTGCCGAACCACGTCACCACCCGCGTCGTCCTCCATGGAGAGCCCGAACAGATCGCCGCCTTCCTCCAAGCGCACATCCGGGAGGACCAGGAAGGAAAGCGGTTCCTCGACTTCGACACGGTGATCCCCATGCCGGACGCAATCAGGGCGACCGAAGCGACCCCCGAGGCCCAGCTCGGATTCGTCGCGGCCATGAGGGACGCAGAAGCGGCCGCGCGATATCTCGAATATCCCTGGGTCATGAAGGAGGGGATCGGCACCCCCGAGCAGCTCTTCGATTGGGTCGAACGGAACCGGCCGGAGGATTTCGCGAAAGGCATCGTCTCGAAGCAGGCTCTCGCTGAGACAGGACATGCCAATTGGATGGAATGGACCAATGAGTCCTGGGGAACCAAGTGGAGTTCCTACGACTACAGCGAAACCGATCCTGCTGAGGCTGGCCCGCGATTCGAGTTCCGGTTCAACACGGCTTGGTACTTCCCCATACCTATCTTCGAAAAGCTGGCGGACCGCTGGCCGAAGATCGCGTTCGAGATCGACTGCTACGACGAGGGCGATACGTTCGAAGGGACCGGCTGGTTCAACGGAAGCGCCGACGATCCGCCCTTCGCGCTCTACGACGCAGGCACGAACGAGGGCGTCCAGCGTCGCGTTTACGGCGACGAAGTCCTGGAGAACGAGCGGGATGAGCATGGATAGGAAGCATGCCGCCGCGCTGCATACCGCGATTCGGGCGAAGGATCCGGAAGCCGTCGCGCGGCTCCTGAAGGATGGAGTGCCGCCGGATGCTTGGGACATCCGAAGCGGCGACAATCTACCCATCCACGTCGCGGCCTCCATCGGCGGCGATACCGGCATCCGCATCCTCGAAGCGCTGATCGACGCCGGAGCCGACATCGACGCGCTCAACGAGGAAGCCCTCACTCCCCTCCACATCGCCGTCCAGAGGAACCGGAAGGACGACTGGGCCTCGGCCCGGCTCCTGGTCCGCCGGGGCGCCCAGGCCGGTCTCGTGGAGAAGGGATGCGCCTGCCATCCCCTCAATGCGCCGGAGCATGCCCTCACCGAGGGGCATGGAACGGCGGTGCTGGCCATGCTCCAGGAAGGACTGGACCCCCGCATCCATGGCGCTTCCGGCTCCCTTCTCTGGTACGCCGCCTACGACGATCCGAAGATCGTGGCGACCCTGCTCGCCCAGGGAGTCCATCCCGCGGAAGGAATGGAGATCCAGCGGCTGCCAACGCGCCGCCGCCAGGCGCAAGGCATGGGCCTCGTGGAGCCCCGGGCCGAATCCCCGCTGGCGCGGGCGGCCGAGCAGCTCGAAGCCGTCGGAACGGATCTGATCGCCATCCATCCGGCCTATCATTGCTTCCGCCTCCTCGTGGAGGCCGGCGCCGATCCCGACGCGGCCGAGGGCCCGGACGGCACGACCGCCTGGGAGAGGCTGGGCGCGGCAGCGCCGAAGATCCGGGATCTGCTGCGGACCAGGAAAAGCCCCATCGCGTCATATCGGCACAGCCCGCTCGAAGAGAGGGCATTGCTCCTCCGATCCGACGCCAACGCTTCTCGGGAGAGCATCGCCGCCCACCTGGCGGAATGGGAAGCCGCCCTGGAAGGCGAAGCGCCGCTTCCCTGGCCGATGGCCGCCATCCTGCGCTCAGAAGCCCTTCCCGACGACCTCCTCCCATCCGCCGCGAACCTCGCCATCCGCGCCCTCGCGCAGCGCCATCCCCAGTACGACGGCGCCATGGGAACCGACGCGATCCTTCTGATGATTCCGCCGGAACGCTGGCCCGTCATCGCCTGCGCCGGAAGCGCCGCCTTCCGCGACGCGATCTCCGCGCGCCTCGATGCCGACCTCAAGGAAGCGCTTTTCCTGTGGACGAACGCCGCCTCGACGAAGGGGCTGGAGGAGGAGCAGGCCAAACGGCAGAAAAGCCATCTGCATCGGCTCATGGAGACGTCCCGCGCCATCCTGCGGGCAGCCGGCAGCCGCAAGGCCGAAACCGGAGAGCAGCCGATCCGGGTTGGACTGGCCGCAGCCCTCTCCGCCATCGCCAGGGAATGGCTCGCCCGGGCCGACCTCACCGCTGGGGAAGAGCTGGAGGTACTATCCGACTTCGACCTTGCCGGGATTCCCGCGCCGAAATCAGGACGGAGCGCCTGATCCGCACCATGTCGCATGGAGCGCAAAGGAGCCTCCATGCCATCCCTGCCATCCATCCGCTTCCTCGCCGCGGCCCGCCGCCTGGCCACCCTGGTGCCCATGGGCGATGACGACGCGGTGGCCTTCGGCCTTCCGGACATTCCCGGCGCCGCAGCCGTGCTGCGCTACCACACCCATCGCTTCGACGGCGCATGGAGCTCCTTCGCGGCCGACCTGATGTCCGAGGAAGCCCCCGGAGACTCCAGCCCGCCCTTCATGGCGATCGCGCCGGACAGGATCGCCGGCAAAATGGTCGCCGCTACGGTCGAGGAATTCGGCGAGGGCACCAGCAGGATCCACGCCCGCTGGCGCGAAGCGATCGGAAGGGATCTGAATGCAGGCGCCGTGCGTCCGCTGGGAGATCACATTCCCGTCGAGAATCTGGCCCGAGTGCCTTCCGATATCCTGATCGAGCTTCCCGACCCTTTGATCCTGCGCATCCTCTGGGAGCCGAAGGAAGCCAGCGCCCACGAGAGGCTGGAGTTCGAGATGGCCCTGCGTGCCGTTCTGGACGGCATCCGGTAGCCCGCCTGCACGGCATCAATGCCGGCGATCAGGCGAGGGAGCCTTCCTGGGGGAACAGGCACCGCCGCAGCGCCGGAGACAGCAGGGCATCGGCCCCGGTGGTGGCCAGCCCATGCAGCAGGCCCTCCAGCCGCCATTCCTCCTCGGACATGCCGGCCGATGCGGCCTCCGATCGGTCCAGCTCGCGGGCGACCGCCCCGAACACCAGCTCCATGATGCAGTGCGCCCGGTCCTCGTCCATCGACGCCCAAAGGCGCTCGATCTCCTCCCCGTCCAGGCGGACAGGCTTCAGCGTCTCCACGAAGGCCGGGCCCTCGTCGGGGAAGATGCGCGCATCCTCGAAGCGCAGGCGGAAGCCGGTATGCCATTCGAAGGCGTCCTCCGCCAGGCGGAGGAGGGAGTCGATGCCGCAATCCGGGCCGTATCCCGGCAGGATCACGGGCTCGCGGATGGCCCGCAGCGATTCCCCGAAGCGTCCAAGCAGATGGACCGCTCCCTTCGCCCAAGCCAGCTCCTCGATGCGCCGCTCCGCGACGTTCCAGACCAGGACGCGATGCGAGCTGCCGGACTGGTGCGCACGGAGAAGAACCAGCCCGTGGCGCGTCGGGAAGCCGCACCGCTCGGATCCGTCCGCCCATGGCGCGATGGAGAGGAAGCCGCACCGGTCCTCCATGCGATCGTAGACCTCGAACCGATCGGAACGCAGCTCGACGCCGGCATCCTCCAGGGCCTCGGCCACGGCCCGGAACTCGAAGAGCCGCATCTCCGGCAGCAGCCCATGTCCGGCCACGGGAAGCGCAGGCGCGCCGCCGAGCGCATGGAGGACGCCCGAGCGGAGATCGAAGGCATGGGAGAACCACGGGGACAGAGCGGCCAGAACAGCATCCGCCGCCGCGCCGTCGTCGATGGTCCAGGTCTTGGCGTAGCCGTTGTATCGGCCGCCGAGGGACTTCACCGCCTCCCGGATCGCGGCAAGACGATCGGGGTCCGCTCCGCCTCCCCAGCGCAGCACCAGGGTGCGGGGCTTTCCTTTCGCTCCGCCCTCCGCGAGCAGCAGCAGGGAGCCCGGATCCACGGACCCGCTGGACGCTTCCGAAAGCAGCTCGGCCCCCACGGCGAGGACCGAACCCGGCCTGCGGGAGAAGGCCGCCGCATCGAACCGCCACCGCCAATCATCGAGTCCGTCGCATTCGCCCAACCGGATGATCGCCATGGCCGCCTCCTGTCCCGTCATGATCGATCTGGAGCAGAAGGGGCCTGAAGTCGAGGGGGCGGGATTCCTTCGGAAATGCTTCAGGAAAAAGCGAAGAATGCGCCTGCGAGGGGTTGATGCTAGGGCGAATCGCCCTACCTTCTTAATAGGCAATCACGCCGCAGGAGGACGACATGGCGACCACACGGCTCCGCACCCTCGAACCGCATGCGCTCGCGCCGATCGCGAGCCGCGAGATCAGCCTGAGCGCGCTGGACCGTCGGCGCGCCACCGCATTCCGCGTCCCCCTTCCAGCCGCGACCGGTCGCGCCCTGCGGCGCGGCGACATCGACGAGGCGCTGGACCTGGCGAAGGATCTCGTCTCCGAGCCTTGGCTGGAAAGAGGGTACTGGCGCTGCGAGGAGAAGCAGGAGGAGCTTGGATGGGTGGTGGAGACCATTTCCGCCAGCTCCGCCACGGCCCGGGAAGTCGTCGGGATGAAGCGCGCCCTCCATGCGGCCAAGATGCTCATCGGCGAAGCCGGCATCCCCGCCTTCCTCTTCGTCGCCGAGAGGATGAGGGATCGCAGCGACCTCACATCCATCCCATCCGTCCGCCTCAGCACCGCGTTGAGGAAGCTCGGATGGAGCATCGCACCCTGAGGAGGACCGCCATGGAACACGACGAATTCAACACCGCAGCCCGCATCCTCTACCCTGGCGCAGCCACCGCGCGGGGACAGGAGATGACCACCGCCAGCCTGGCCGACGGCCTCGGGGTCGAAGGCCGCAAGATGCGCAAATGGAAGGGCGGGCAGAACTCCGCGCCCGCCATCGTCTCCGACGTCATCCTCGCGGCCGCGACGGTCGCCGACGATCTCGCGCTGGCCGACCAGCCCCGTGGAACCCGGATCGTCTGGCGCATGGCGGATGTCATCCGCGACAAGGGAGCGCGCATCCGCGACCTGGAAGCCCGCATCGCCGAGCTCGAAGCCCGGTCCCCGGGCTGAAGCCGCCTTCCGGGGGCCGCCCTTGCCAGTCGCTACGACCGCTGGGAGGAGCGAGCGCCGGCCTTTGCTGCGGCCTGCAGCTCGGCCTTCGTCTCCTCGACCAGCAGGTCGAAATCGAGCCTCTCCTGGGCGTTGTACCGCGAGATCCGCGCATCCAGCCATTCGCGGATGGTCTCCGCCCGCTCCTCCTGCCTATCGCCGCAAGGCGGTTCCCTGAGCGATTCCGCGGCGAACAGCCTGGCGATGGCCTTGAACGGGGCATGGCGGTTCGTGGCGATGAAATACCGAACGTAATCCTCCACGTCCGTCGCCAAAGCGAGGAACACCTGTTCCGGCAAATCTTCCTGTTGAGCAAGGGCAGCTCTCACGCCGAGGGCTTCATCGCCGGCCAGAGCGATGATCATGCGCTCCGGCAATAGGCGTCCTCTCCGTGAGATCGCTGCCCTGGCGCATTCGTCGATGCTGGCGGCCAATATCTCCAGGATCCTCTCGGACAGCGGCTGCTTGCTGGCCGCGAGCGACTCATGGAGACGCGGATGCTCCGCAATCGCTTCGATGAGAGGCTCCGGCAGCATCTGTTCTCGATCGATTGCCCAATGCGCGCCATAGGTCGAATAGAAGAACGGAGGCGAGTGGTCGTCGATTTCCATATATCTCTGATTGAAGATCAGAGACGAGAGGACGTCGATTTCCAGGTCCTCCTTTCGCTGGGCGACGACCCAGCGCACCTCATCTTCCGTGTCCGCCGCCAACAATCGGATGATGTGCTTGGGCAGCATGACATGGGCGGCGACCATCTTCCGAACATCCACCCGCTCGTGGGCTGAAAGGATGGCAAGCGCCGACTCCGGCAGGCTTTCGTATTCCAGCAGGCGCTTGCAAACATCCGCATCGGCATTCGCGGCGAGCGAGGCAAGGACGGGTTCAGCCAATGGAAACCCCTCGGAGCCCCTGCCTGCAACGGTACAGCGGACATAGCTGCTCCTATCGGAGGACAGGGCAAGAAGGATTCGGTCCGGCACCTCCAGCTTCCTGCCGGCGATGCCGGTTCGCACGTCGATGTCCGCATCGCTCGCCAGGGCGCTCATGATCGATTCCGGCATCGGCATCGGGCGCCATGCGACCGAACGGCGAACCGCACCTGCGTCATCGGCAGCAAGCGAAGACAGGACATCATCAGGCAGATCCTGCCTGCGAATGGCGACGGCACTGCGAACCGATTGCTTCGCATCGGCAGCCATCGCGCGGATGGCGCGCTCAGTCAAAGGCTGCTCGCGCGCGGCGATGGCCAGGCGAACGGTCACGTCCGTGTCGAGGGCCAAGGCGTCGATGATCCGATCCGGAAGCGGTCGGCTGCGCCGAGCGACGAGGATGCGCTTGCGCGCACTGCCTGACGCGACGGCCGCGAGTTCATCGCCATCCAGCGCCTCGATGTCCGCAAGAGCGGAGACCCGTTTCCCTGTTCCGGATTTTCCCGCTGGATTCACGCCGCACCCTCCCGCCGATTTCCTCGCGCATATTGCCGCCGAGCGGCATGGCTGTCCATGCCGCACGGCACCGCAGGATCCGGCGCCGTTTCCGTTTCCGCCCCAGATAGGCTCCGATCGCGATGCGTGCAGGCGAGCATCGCACGGAGACAGGAGGAGGCCATGAAGCATCGGGCATTCGCCCTCGACGAAGCCGCCGAAGCAGGCTGGAACCATTCCCTCGCCCCTGCGGAGGCCTGGGAACCGCCTGAAGAGGCCGACGCGGCCTTCCCCTCGGTTCCATCCCTCAGGGCCCTGCTCGCCGCCGTACGGGCGGGAGCGCCGCTCCGCCGCTCGCCGTGGCATGGCGAGGACCACTGGATGCGGGTGGCGGCCGCCGGACTGGCCATCCGGGATCTGCTGCGTCCGGAAGCGGACGGGGTGGTGCTGGTGCTGTTCGGGCTCCTGCACGACGCCTCACGCCTGGCGGAGAGCGGCGACATCGGGCACGGGCCCCGGGCCGCGCTGGCGGCAGGGCGGCTCAACGCCGCCGGGCTGATCGTCCTGGATGGAGATCGCCTCGATGCTCTCCGCCGCGCCTGCCGCGGGCATACCATGGGAAGGACGTCGGAAGACCCGATCATCGGGACCTGCTGGGACGCCGATCGCTGCGATCTGCGCCGGGGAGGCCTGCGCCGGGACCCCTCCCTCCTCTCCATTCCCGAGGAAAAGCTCGGCGCCGTCGATGCGATGACCGACGGCGCTCCGAAATCATGGACCGGGCTGCTCCGCTGGGCTCAGCGCCCCATGCCCTTGTCCGGCGTGGTTCTCGGACGGACAGGCTGGCCGTAGAACATCGCCGCTTCCCGGCGGATGGAGAGCACGCCGTTGACCAGCGTGGCGCCGGACTCCCGCAGGCCGGGAACCTGGATGCCTTCCATCGGCTTCCTGCCGCTCACGGCGAAATGCTCGGCCTCGTAGGCCTTCCGTCCTTCCGGATCGAGGGCCGCCACCCTCCGCTTGACGAGCGCCGCGACATCCAGATCCGCCATCATGCGCGGGCGCGCCGCGATCCTGGCCAGTCCCTTCGGACCCATCGCCGGGTTCGACAGCGCCAGGCGGCGGAGCGACGAATGATCCAAGGCGATGGAGCTGAGGAGGTCGGGCGGCACCCGGGGGTCCGTGCAGAGGCGGAAGCGGACGTTCCTGCCGGCATCGCCGGGAAGGGACGCCAGCCTCTCGTATTCCTTGGGCGAAAGTCCGGGCGTCTCCAGCTTCAGCTCGGCCTCATGGGCGACATGGCAGTCGAGCATGCGGGCGATATCCAGCCGCCGCTTCAGGAGAGGAACGTCGCCGGACACCTTCACGGATCCGTCCTTGAAGTCCAGCCAGGATGGGCGGAAGTCGTCCAGGCCGCCCGAGCGGTAGCCCTCGTCCCGGCAGAAGTCGTGGAAGCGCCGCAGGGCCCGGATGACATCCTGCTCGGGGAAATCCCCCAGGCTCTTCAGCGGCTTTCCGTCCGCGATCTCGGCGCGCTCGCGCGGCGTTCCGACGCAATCGATGATCTGGCGGACCGCTTCGTGGTAATCGGTTGGCGCAGCCATGGAAACCTCCTCCTGTCGGGCGACGAGGAGAAGGTGTGGCCGGATGCCGTTTCCGGGACTCAGGCGGCGGGAAGCCTCTCCATCGCCTCCATCTCCTTGCGCCAGCGGATCGGCTGCGCCCCCTGCCGCTCGGCATCGAGCTCCATGAGCCATTCCGGACGCGTGTAGCGCAGGATCCAGCGGGCCTCGGAATCGTCCGCGACGAGGCCGGCGACGAGGCCGCGCTCGGAACTGCGCCCGCCCGCCTCCTTCTCGCGATGCAGGACGGCATCCCAGCGCTCCAGCCACAGCTCGGCCCGCCTCACCGGATGCGGCTCCCGCATCGCCTTCCAGGTCAGGACATTCTCGGGGAGCGACATGACGCCGAGCCCCCTGTCGTCGTCGAACGGGTAGAGCACGAGCAGCCCCCGGCATTCCGCCTCCCAGCAGAACGCGACCATGGCGGCGACCTCCGCCTCCGTCGGCCCCTCGAACCGGAGGACGGCGGGA
Source organism: Magnetospirillum sp. ME-1 (assembly GCF_002105535.1). Classification (GTDB taxonomy): domain Bacteria; phylum Pseudomonadota; class Alphaproteobacteria; order Rhodospirillales; family Magnetospirillaceae; genus Phaeospirillum. The sequence goes on from NZ_CP015848.1 coordinate 2,350,882, forward strand.
AGCATGACCGCCTCGACCCGCTCGCGGAGCGCGATCGCCCGCGCTGCCGCCCTACCCGCCTCGGCCGCCGCCGCCGCGTCGCCCGAAGCCGCCACCTTCGCCGCGGCCTCCAGCCGGAACGCGTACATCCCCGGCTCGGCGCCGAGCACCGGCTCGATGCCATCCGGCAGGAATCCCCCGCCCCCGATCGACATGTCCTCGACGATGACCTTCATCCCATCCCCCTCCGCTGCCGCGCCCCCCGGCGCATGGAAATCACATGGGAGCTTCCGGCTCTCCGCCAAGCCCTTCCTCGGAATCGGCTTCCTCTCCGTCCAGGACGAGCCGCGCCCTCGCCGCGAAGGCGATGGGAAGCGCCTTCCCCAGGAAGGCTTCGAGGGGCATGGGACGGGCGGGAAGGACCGTGAGCAGTTCGTCCTTGGCCTGGTCCATGACGCCGGTCCATACCATCGCATCCGTGCCGAGGAGCCGGAACATCGCGCAGGCCGCATCGTAGCCGCAGGCGAAGGCATGCTCGGGTGCCTGCTCCGTCTCGGCGCGATGCCCCGCGAGGATGGCGAGGCCCGTCAGCAGCACCGTCCAGACGGGGCCGCAGGGCATGTCCGCCTCGATGCCCAGATCCTCGACGAGGGCGCAGGCCGTCCGCCGCAGCAGGACATCGAGGAACTCCTCCTCGGATCCCGGCGAGAGGAGCAGCCTGCCCAGCTCGTCATCCTCGACGATCAGCGGATGGGCATCCGCATGCAGGCCACCGAGATGCGCATTCGAGACGGACACCTGCGCCGCGCGATCGTCGGCGTCGATGGCCTCCGGCGCCCAGGAGCGCAGAAGGGGCGCGGGATGGAACCCGCCAAGCAAGGCGGAAAGGAACTGGCTCCCCGCCCGAAGCACCCTGATCTCCGTTTCACCCGCCATCACCCGCCTCCTCTGCGGACCATTCCGCCGAGGAAGGAGATGGGGCCGGGCGACACCGGAATCGGAAGAGGAGGAAAACGGCGGAAAGCCCGGAAAATCGCTGCGATGGGGGTGGACAATAGGCACAATGTGCCTACATCAGGATCATGGGCATCCCGCCCCGGCCGGAGACGCGACATGAAGGATCTGCTTCACCTCCTCGAAGGAATCCCCACGGTGCTTCGCCACAGCTCGAAGACGTCCTACGAGATCCTCGTCCTGCATCTCGAGGCCTACCGCGAACCCAGGCTCATGGTCATGACCGGGCCGCTGGTCCTCGACGAGGACGACCACAACAAGGTCCGCCGCCGCTACGAGCTCGCCTCGGCCCGCTACGAGACCATCGAGATCAACATCGAGGCCCTCCGCGAGGAGATGTCCGAGGATGGCTTCATGACGGAGCATGTCCTTCCGCTCCTTCCGGGATGGAGGACCTACGAGACCACCTACAGCCGCGCCGCCGGCACCGTCATCGTCCGGGCGGGAACGAACGAGATGGGGGTCGGCCACCACGCCATTCGCCTCGATTCCTGCGTCAGGGCCTACAACGGACCTCCGGCGCCCTGGGCCGACCGCCGCCGCGTCGCCGCGTGATGGAGGCCGCCATGCGCCCCGACGACCTCTCCCGCGTCGCCCGCGCCATCTACGGGGACAGATGGCAGCGGGATCTCGCCCGGGGCCTCCGCATCGCCGAGCGGACCGTCCGCTACTGGGCCGCAGGCGAAAGGGAGGTTCCAGATCACTACGCGGACCTGCTGCTGGCCATCGAGCCGCTGGCCGACCACCTCGCCATGCGGGAGCAGCCGAAGGGAGCCAGCCTCATCGGACGCCTCGTCGAGGTCGCGACCGCACGCGCCTGATGCGTCCCGTCCTGGACAACCGGCCCGCGAGGCAGCATCCTCCGGCAAGGAAGAAGGGAATCCGCCCAAGCGGGGGCGAGGACCGAACGCCCCCGATGGGCGGAAGGATTGACGATGCACATCACCGACAAGCCGTTCCACTCGCGGCTCTCCACCCTCATCACCCTATCCGTCGATGAGGAGGGCCGCTGCGCGATCACGACGCCGGGAGAACCGGCCGGACCGGGCGTGCTCGCCTATCCCCTCTTCCAGAGCGAGGACGGACACCACCGGGCGATCACCATCATCGCCCTCGAGAACGCCGATCTCGCCGCCGCCATGCACGGCTCGATGCCGGGCTCCGTCCTGCGCTCAGTCCGGGACGAGGGCGGCGTCCTCTGGATCGTCGCCCTGGCCGAGGACAACGAATTCGACGAGCTGTGCGTCCATCACGGCATCGAGCCGGGAACCGGCAAAGTCCAGCCGATCCTCCTCGCGCTGAGGGACGATCTCTCGCCCGTCATCCGGATGTAGCGGATGACCCCGAAGGAGATGGAGGCCGAAACGGCCGCCGTCGCCGCGCGGCTGCTCGCCGAGGCCTCGGCCGCCGTCCGGAACAGCCCCGAACAGGCCCTGGATCTCGCCCGCCGGGCCGTGGCCACGCTCGAGACCTCCTGCATCGTCGCGCGCCTGGCAGGCAGGCAAGGGGGCTGAAGCGCCACGGGCGCCGGATCGCTCCGACGCCCGGCCGCCATGACCGAGAGGATCAGCGGCCAGCGGCGACGCGCGCCAGCTCGCGATCGGTTCCGAGAATATGCTCGGCCAACCAATCCTTGAGGAAGACGAGGACCGACATCGACAGCGTCGCCGAGCCGGAGACCAGCCGCGTGCGGAAATCCCCCACCTTCGCCACGAACTCGGCGTGCGCCGCCCGATGCTCGGCGGAGAAGGCGTAGCCCGGAAGGGTGCGCATCAGCTCCTCCTCGCGCCCGAAATGCTCGACGGTGTAGGCCACCAGGCCGTCGACCACCTCGCGGGCCCGCGCCGGGCCGGATCCGTCCTGCATGGCGCGATAGAGGTCATTGACCATGGCCACCAGGCGCTCGTGGTCATGATCGATCATGGCGTTGCCGACCTTCAGCGCATCCGACCAGGGAAGGAAATCCCCAGAGGATGCGGCATCGGAGATGGCCAGCGCCCCGATGTCCGAGAGGTGCCGATCGATGCCGGCCTTCAGGATCTCCGAACGGGAGCGCAGGGACACCGCCGCCGAATGCACCTGCCGGGATTCAGCATCGGTGCGCTTCGCCGCATCCAGCACATCCTCGGACGACGAGGACACCTCCGACGCCGCAGCCGCCACCGAGGCGGCGCCCCGGGCGATCTCGCCGGCGGCCGCCGACTGCTGCTCCACGGCCGAGGAGATCGTCCCCGAGATGCCGTGCAGCTCGCCCACCACGGAACCGATGGCCCCCAGCGCCGCGACGGCATCCTCCGTGAAGCCCCGGATGCTCTCGACCCGCTGCTCGATCTCTCCAGTCGCCCTCTGCGTTTCCGCGGCGAGCTGCTTCACCTCGCCGGCGACCACCGCGAAGCCCCTTCCCGCTTCGCCGGCCCGCGCCGCCTCGATCGTGGCGTTGAGCGCCAGCATGCGGGTCTGCGATGAAATGGTGCGGATGAGATCCACGACGGAGCCGATCTCGGACGCGCTGGCGGCCAGCGACCGCACCAGCCCATCGGTGCGCGCCGTCTCCGACGAAGCCGTCTCCGCCACGGAGGCCGAAAGGGCCACCTGGCGGGCGATCTCCTCGATGGAGGCCGTCAGCTCCTCGGCGGCCGCCGCGACCGTCTGGGCCGACCCCAAGGCCGTCGCCGCCGCTTCGGAAGCAACCGACGCCTGCGCCGCCGAGCGCTCGGAGGCCGAGGACAGGCCCTGCGCCGCGCCTTCGAGCTGGACGATGGACGCCTGCACATCGGCCATGGACGCCGAGGACTGGCCATCGAACTCAACGGTCAGGGCCTCGACCTTGCGGGCCCGCTCCACGCGGGCACGGCTCTCCTCCTGCGCCTTCGCATCGGAGGCGCGCCGTTCGATGCGTCCGCGCCGCCACGCCTCGACCGAACGGGCGATGGCCCCGATCTCGTCGCCTCGGCCCGCATCCGTGATCTCGATCCCGTCGATGTTCCCTTCGGCCATGCGGCCAAGAGCGCCGACCACCCGATCCAGCGGACGGACGATGCCGCGCACGTTCAGCCAGGCCATGCCCAGCGCCAGGGCGACCGCCGGGAAGGTGAGCGCCGCGATGAGCAGGCCGATCCACAGCGCCCTCCGGTCGATGTCATCGACGAAGGAGCCGGTGGCCACGATGAAGGGGGTTCCGGGCACAGCCAGCGCATAGGACAGCTTCGGCCTGTCGCCATCGGCTCCCCTCGCCCAGCGATACCGCACGAAGCCGCCTTCCGGCGAGCCGGCCGCCTCCGCGAGACCAGCGACGATGCGCACCCCGTCCGGATCCTTCAGGTCCGAGAGGTCCTTCCCGACGAGGGAGGCGATCGGATGCGCCCGCATGACGCCCGAGCGGTCGAGCACGAAGACGTATTCCTCATGCCCGCCATCGTCGAAGCGCATCCGGCCGACCGAAGCGACGGCGGAAAGCGCCTTCTCCCCGTCCGCCCCATCACCCGCCGAAGCCTCGATGATCGACGCCCCCGCTTGGGCGAGCCTGCGCAGATCCTCCTGGCGATCCGTCGTCGCCGTGTGCCAAACGAGCGCAAGGCCGACCAGTCCGCCGACGATCGGGATGAAGGCGGCGAAGACCGCCTGCAGCATGAGCTTCGTGCGGATGCGGATGTCGTCGATCGACCTCATGGCCCGTTCCCCTTTCCTCTTCCGGATGGGGTGGAAGATGGGGCCGGGCGATCCCACGAACGCCGCTGCGACGGCGACGCGCTCATCTCCTGCGGGAGCGCGCCGCCGGCGCAGCAGCCCAGCCACCATCCATCCAGGAGCAAGACCATGGCCAAGCTCATCTTCAAGGTCGCCGACGTCCTCCCCCTCATCGCCCATTCCAAGGCCTCCCCCTCCCACAGCAAGGGCTGGGGCGACGACACGCCGACCCCCGGCCTGTTCCTTGTCCACGACCAGGGCATCTACCTCATGAGCAACGGCAATCCGCGGCAGATGGCCGACGGCTCGATCGGCGGCGAAGGCGTCGAGGGTCGCTCCAAGGTCGCCTACGCCGAAGGCTGCGACCCCGACAAGGATGCGGAATGGTGGGACAACGCCCGGGATCTCGTCGGCGGCGACGACTTCGCCGAGACCCTGCCGCTGGCGATGTTCGCCGGTCTCGAGGACTGCCCGGAAGCGACCTTCTGCCTGAAATTCACCGAGAGGGACATCCGCATCGAGATCGCGGCCCCGAAGAGGACCGTCGCGCGCGCCGACATCGCCGCCAAGCTCGAGAAGGCCTACGCCGAAGGCAAGATCCTGTTCCTCGAAACGCCCCGGTCGAAGAAGATCATGGTGGTCTCGACGAAGGAAGGAGCGGCTCCCCTTCCCCTGGACATCCGGCTCGCCCAGCTCCGCATCAGGTATCCCAAGGCCGTGGCGCTGAATACGCTGGACCTCGGCAAGGCCTGCGGGATCTACGCGAAGGCCATCGGCGTCGTCCTCGAGGACTGATCGGCCCGGCGGGAGGCGAAGCCAATCGCCTCCCCCACCGGCCCCGCGTCCTCTTGATCCTTCGGGAGGACGCGCCGCCGGCGCGGGCCACCCCATTCCCGAACAGGAGGCCCGCATGTCCGCCAACGAATCCATCGCCCTCGCCCGCCTCGCAGCCGACCTCATGGCGATCCGCAGCGTCCTCCGGGACATCGACAGATACGGCGAGAACAACTTCGCCTGGCTGCAGGAAGCCCAATGGACACCCTCCTTCGACGGATGGATCGCCGCGCTCGGCTCGGTGCGCGCCAATCCTTCTGTCGAAGCGATCCCCGGGCTCGACGACGCGTTCGAGCGTCTCATCTCCGGGATGACCGCCGCCCGCACGGGAAAGGGCACCTTCCGCCCGCAGGCCGAACGCATCCGCAAGGCCTTCCTCGATGCGGACAGGCGCGTCGGAGGCTCCATCCGCGAGATCGTCAAGCCGCTCGGCGCCCGGGCCTATGCCGGATGGTCCGAGCTCGAATACTGGTTCTGCTCGGGAAGGAACGCATCAACGGGGCGCGACGAAGCGGCAGCGGAAATCCTCGCCCGCGCCGTTCCTCTCCGCAAGGATCCGAAGGCCGTCCGCAACCGCCTGACGCTCGCGCTGGCGGCCCTGCTGCCGGGATCCTCTTCCCACGAGCAGCTCGACGCCGCCATGGCGCTCGACGCCGTGCTTTCCGCTGCCTGAGCGGGCGCACCCGCCATGCCGCACCGGCCCCGCGTCCTCTGATCCTCCGGGAGGACGCGCCGCCGGCGCGAGCCGCCCACCCAACCAAAGCGCGGAGCAACGATCATGGCCAAGAAATCAGCCCACGGAGAGGCCTTCCTCACATACTTCCATGCGAAGCGGGGCGTCCTGATGTCCTGCCACGAGGACGGCGTCACGCTCTACCGCACGCCCTTCTCCAACGGATGGAAGCTGTTCGCCCGCAAGAAGGCGGATTGGACGATCGAGGACTGGAAAGCCGCCAAGCGCCGCTCCGCCGAACAGCAGCCATGGTGGGCCCGCGAAATCCGCACCCTGCCCTCCCGCGCCACGCTCCAACGCTGGTTGGAAGACAGCATGTGCGAAGCGACATGCGGCGCGGATGTCGAGCATGACGGCTACGGCCCCGGTGGTTCGCCGTCCTGGCTCCTTGCCCTTCACCTGATCTGAGGAGGCTACCATGATCTGCGTCATCGAGACCGATCGCGGGGCCGAAATCGCACGCGTCGAAGCCGCCACCCCCGCCCTGGCCCGCGCCGAGGCGGAACGGCGCATCGCCAGCCTGCACCGCGCCGCCGGGCGCATCCCGCCCCTCTTCGAGGCCGATCCGGCCTACCGGATACGGACGCTCCACTGAGCGCCACCCCGCCCCGCCGCATCCTCCTGCCATGCGGGAGGACACGCCGGTGGCGGCGCCTGCCTATCCCGAACGCCAGCCGGCTTCGACCGGCCCAGCCAGGAGATTCCCATGGGCTCGACCATCACCTGCCGCCGCCGCGCGGCTGCCGTTCCTTCCTCGAACGGCCCGGTGTACTTCCTCTTCGAGGAAACCTACGAATCCAATGTGCTGCCGCACCGGCCGCACTGGGGCTGCGCCCACATCGGCGACGCGGCTTCCTCGCTGAAGCGGATCTTCGCCTATGGAAGCTCCTGCGAAGGCGGCATGCTCCGGACCCGCTCCGGCACCATCACCCCGGAAGGCTACATCCAGTCCTGGCTCAAGGAGCTGGCCGAACCCTTCCTCATGGCCGGCTCCACCAGCCTGCGCCGCAGCACCGGCGAATACGACTGGCGCGGCATCGACCCCCAGAAGCTCGCCGGCCTTCGTCCGCTGCTCTCCGCCGAAGAAGCCGCAGCGTTCGAAGCCGGGGAGTACGTCCGCATGGATTGCGTCGCGGACGCCGAACGCCTCGCAGCCATCGTCGCCTCCGGAGTCACCGCCTGGCGGCTGATCGACGGCGGAAGCGTGCCCGGCGACTGGGCGATGCGCCATCCCGAGCTCGGCCATGCGCCCGCGCCCTCGAAGGCCTGCCCCCTCGATCAGCCCCAGGCCTACCGCCTGCCGGACGGCGACAACGTCCTGCTGCGCGACGAAAAGGGCATCTGGCGCTGCGCCGGATGGGACTACTCCGTCGTGGGCGGCTTCATCGAGCGCGCCTGGGAGACGGAACTGGCCATGCCCGGAACCTACCGGAAGCGCATCAAGGCTTATAGGGAGGCCATTACGGCCGCCCTTCCCCTGCCCGCCGGCACGATCGCCAAGGATCTCGTCGCGGCCGCCGAGATCGTGGTGACCGAAGAAACATCCCGATCCCTCGGCTGGCGGAAGCGCGACGAGATCGAATACCTGCTTCCCGAGCCGCCCAAGGGCGGCCAGCTCCCCCTCTTCGCCGCCTGATCGGCGACAGCGCCATGCCCGCCGCGCCTCCTGGATGGGAGAGCGGCGGAACGGCGCCTGCTCGGACGAATGCACAGGAGACCGACCATGGCCATCCAGACCCACCGCGAATTCTGCCCCGCCGATCGCTACCTCTACGACTTCGGCCTCTGCAGCTCCGGCAACGGCTTCGCCCAGATGGACACGAAGCAGGACGCGTCCTACTACGGCAACTGGTGCAACCCGACCCGCCGCGTCCTCTTCTCGTATGTCGAGGGCGACTGCACGACGCAGGTGGCCGACACCGACGAGGAATTCGCCCGGCTCGTCCGCGAGTCCGCCGAGTGGCACGACACCCACGGATACGGCCCGCTGCGCCTGGACCCCGGCTTCAACGCCGAGCTGAAGGCCGCCCTGATCCGCGTGGGACTCGAAGACCTGCTCCATTGACCGGCATGGCCGAGCGGCCCGAATGCTGCCCGGCTCCGCCATCCCGAAAACGCCGAGGATCCGATCCTCCGGCAGGCCTGAGCGGGGCAAACCCAACCACTGACCGCCCCGCCCCCGCCGCGTCCTCTGATCCTTCGGGAGGACGCGCCGGAGACGGTGCCCCATCCTCCAACGGGCAATGCCCACCGGGTTCACTGGCTTCGGCCGCGTCGTGAGCCGAACGGAAGCGGAAAAACCACCGCAGCCGTCATCCCATCCCAGACACCAACCGCCCGGCTCCCGCAAGGGGGCCGGGCTTTTTTCATGGAGAGAACATCATGGATCGCGCAGCCGCATTCTCTGGACAGGAGTTCGATTCCTTCGCCAGTGAAGGGGACAAGATCGAAGGCTATCGGGATGGGTTCAATCTCACCGCGCGCCTTGTCTTCGATGAAGACGCCGACCCACGGACGGATTGGGATGAGGCCGACGAGAAGTACATCGAATCGTGGCTCAACGACGAATGGCTCTTCGTCGGGGTCGTTCTGTCGGTGTCGTACAACGGCATCCTGCTCGACAAGCACGCGGCATCCATCTGGGGCTGCGACTGCAACTTCCCACGGAAGGACGGGACGAACCCGAACGACCATCTTACCGGATGGGCGGAAGAACTGGCGGATGAAGCCGTGAGGGCAGGCGAAGCCGCATTGGCGGAACTCCGCGAGAAGGTCGCATCCTAACCCAACCGCCCCGCCCCCGCCGCGTCCTCTGATCCTTCGGGAGGACGCGCCGGAGACGGCGCCTTCCACCAACGGGCCATGCCCACCGGGTTCACTGGCTTCGGCCGCGTCGTGAGCCGAACGGAAGCGACAGAGCACCTGCCGCAGCCGTCTTCCACCCCAGACACCAACCGCCCGGCTCCCGCGAAGGGGGCCGGGCTTTCTTCATGGAGGCCAACATGCTTCGTCAATTCAAAGTCGGCGACGACATCACCGTCATCTTCACTGGCGGCGTCGCCACAGGGAAGATCGCTTCCTTCGGATGGAACGATGGTCCGCTCGCTCAGCCAGTCGGGGCCTCATACCTCGATGTCGAGGACAGCAACGGGATCACGCGGATCTCCATCGCCCACATCGCCGCCGTCTGCTTCAAGAAGCAGTAATCGCACATGGCGGGCCTCGGCGTTTCGAGACCGCACCCGCCACCGCCCGGCAAACAAGCCGGAAGCAACCGAGGAACAGGGAGGGCATCATGGAACGCGTCATCATCCAGAGGATCGAGCGGCACGAGGGATTCGTTGCGGTCTACTTCCGCGACGGGTACGCCCTGACGCGGCGCACCGATTGCGAGGAATACGGGGAAGAGCCCGAGTGGGATTGGTTCGGGGACAACAGGCCGGATGATGGCGCAGAGGATCATTTCGGGGAACGGGTGCGACTTGCCGAGGATCTCATGCAGGCCGACGCCGAAGCCTGATTTCTTGGCGGGGCGGCCTTCGGGCCGGCCAAGGCGGGCGTCGAGCCCCCACCGCCACCGCCCGGATCATCCGGAGCAAGCATCGGAGAGCATCATGGCCACCACCCGCGCCTTCATCGCCCGCGACATCGAATGGGAGACCGACGGCGAGGCCGTGCGGCTTCCGAAGCGCGTCCGGGTCGGCTTCGACGACATCGCCCTCGGCGAATGCGACCTCTCCACCCTGGAAGGCCGCAAGGACGCCACGATGCGCATCCTCGGATGGATCTCCGATCGCTACGGATGGCTCGTCCGCGATTGCGACCTCACCCTCGCCTGATCAGGAGTCCGCCATGAAGACCTTCGACCTCACGCCCAACGAGCTGTCCGCCGCGTTCGCCCTCGTCGAGGCGTGCCTTGAAGAGATGGGCGGCAAGCGGCCCAGCGACCTCGAGCGCGACGAATTCACCTGGATCAGCGTCCGCACCCTCTGCGAGACCGGCCTCTGGACCTGGCCGCAGGCGAAGGGAACCCTCTCCAGCCTCGACAAGAAGGGCTTTGTCCAGATCGAGATGGACGGCGACCGCGAAGCCTCCTTCGTCACCACCGACGGATGGCGCTGGCTCGACACCGTGTGGGATTCGAGGCCGTAGAGACAGGAACACCGATCCGGCCCTCCCCAGCGGGCCGGCTAGCGCGCCGCGCCGCCCGGGCCCCAGACGGGCAGGTCGCCGGTTGAGACCAAGGCGCGCACCGCATCCCGGCCATCCCGCCGGCGATTCCAGACAGGAGAGCACCATGACCCTCGACGAACTCGCAGACATCTATTCCTCGCCCAGCGCCTCCAAACACGTCGACGGCCTCGTCGCCCATGCGCTGGCGGTCTCCAAGGCGCATGACGCCCTCGGTTCCGCCCTTCCCCTCTCCACGGCCCTCTCGCAGTGCCGGATGGGAGATCTCGCCGCGGCGACGGCGGAGCTGTCCTCGGCCAAGCGTTGCGCGGGCTACGGCGCGCTGCGGGAAATGATCGAAGAGGCCGGAGAAGCGCTTCGCCTCGAGATCGACCAGCGCAGCGCCCTGCGGATGGTCGGCGGGGATGTCTCCCGCTGGACCGAAGCCATGGAATGCGTGGCGGCCTGATCCCGAAGGTTCCGAAGCAGGAGGCGCATCATGATCCCATCCATCCTCGCGAACATCCTCGGCGCGCCGAAGCCACCGGCCCGCTCCCCGTTCGCCGTCGCCAAGAACCAGCTCGACATCCGCATCGACGCGGGATGGACGGGCAGGAAGTCGGCGGACGAGATCCGCGCCTGGGCGGAAGGCCATGCGAAGAAGTCGGCCGAAAGGGCCGGGCTCGACGAGGCGTCCAGGGCCGACCTCGTCGGCTACGCCGTGGTCCGCGCCATGGCGGATCTCGCCTGGGCCGTCTGACGGCTCAGGTCTCGGCGAGGAGGGCGTCCACCGCCTTCCTCCCGATGGCGGACAGCCGCCAGCGGCCGGGCGCGCCGCCGGGACGGATGACGCCGAGCTTGTAGCACTCGAACACCAGCCAGTCCGGGGCCTCGTCCAGCTCATCCGTTCCGGGCTCGGCGCCGATCAGCCAGAGCCGCTGATCCTTCGACAGGTCCATGCATCCCTCCTGGCGCCATGGTCTCCGATCCCGCGCGAGGATTCAAGCGGGCGGACCTCCGGCCCCAAGTTCACGAAGTCGCAACACCGGAGGAATCCATGCACGACGAGCACCCAACCATCCCCGCCACGCCGATCGCGGCCCTGCTCCCTCTCCTGGACGCCCTCGCCGATGGGCCGGACAGCCACGACCATGTGATCGCCGCCATCGGGGAAGCCCAGATCATGATCGGCGAACGGAACGCCATCACCGAAGAGGAAGCCATCGACATCTCCATCCGCCTCGGCTGCGACGCGAGGACGCGCCAGCCCATGCTCGAGGCCGAGGACATCCAGCGACTGGCCTTCCACGCCAACGCGAAGCCTGCCAACCAGCTCCGCATCATCGACGACCCGATCGGCCGCGGCCTGGCCTCGGACGACCAGCTCGCCGAGGAAGCCCTCGCCCAGATCCGGGCGGTCCTCGCCGCCTGATCGGAGCGGCATGGAACAGTCAGGGCGCTCGGGAAGCCATCCCGGGCGCCTTCGCACGTCGTGGAGGACGACGGATGGCGAATGGAGCTTCCCAAACGCCACCTGGGGATGCAGGATTGCGCCGCCGCAACCCCTACGAAGGTCCGTCATGGCGCGTCGTCCTTGGTATCGCCCCGCCCCCACCTACATCGCCCCCGAGGAACCATCGGAGAAGGAGCCGGAGGGATACGCCATCGTGGTGCCGGCCGCGCCTCCATCGGCCCCTCCCCTGGGCGCCCCGGCCAAGCGCGGCCGCAAGCCGAAGGCGGCTTCTCCTTCCGACGAGGCGAAGGTCCCGGCCAAGCGCGGACGCAAGCCGAAGGAGTCCATGCAGGAAGCGGCGGATACGCCGCCCGTCCTTCCCGTCGAGGAAGCCGGGGCGACGACGAAGCCTGTACGGAACCGCCGCAGCCGCATCGTCCAATACGACGGGCCGGACCCGATCGACATCCATATGGGCAACCGCATGAAGGAGCGCCGCGTCATGCTCGGCATCAGCCAGGCGACGATGGGCGGGCATCTGCGCATCACCTTCCAGCAGGTCCAGAAGCAGGAGAAGGGGCGCAACCGCATCTCGGCCTCCACCCTGTGGCGCATCGCCAAGGCCCTCGAGGTCCCCGTGAGCTACTTCTTCGACCAGATGGACGAAGGGACCTCCGCCGATGCCCCTTCCCGCCCCTCAAGCACGCTGGGCGCGGAACCCGACATCCGCGATCTCCGGTCCATCGGAATGCTGCTGCGCCTCCCCCAGGAAGTGAAGGGACCGATCGTCGCCCTCATCCGCGCGGCGGCCGAGGCCGCTGGCATCGACGAGGACGGGAGCGAGCAGGCGGCGGAATAGGAAGGGGGGCGCACCCCTTCCCCCAAAGGAACAAAACAGGAACCATTCCCCCGTCCGCGCTCTGTCCGAGGAGCGCGGAACCGAGGGAATGAGAATGCAGACACGCGCCATGTCGGCCATGGAGGCGGGAGCCAACACCGGGATCGGCTTCTGCCTGTCCTGGGCGCTTGCCGCCTTCGTCTATCCATTGTTCGGCGTGGAGGCCTCGCCCTCCCAGACGCTGGCCATCACCATCGCCTTCACCGCCCTGTCCGTCGTGCGCTCCTATGCGCTGCGGCGGGCCTTCGAGCTGCTGCGCCGCCGGTCATCCCGGCAGGAAGCGGCCGCGCCGGGCTGAACCCCATCCCAGGAGACCGGCATGCTGGAATGGCTCGCCGCAGAATTCGAACGCGCCCGGGAGCGGGTCCGTCCAAGCCATGACGAATGGATGGAGAGGAAGGGCATCGGCCCCGCCGCGCTGGCCATCGCCGGCGGCTACGGCGTCGCCCGCGCCATCCTCTCGCCGGACGGCTCATGGGAACCCGCCGAGGAAGGCGGGGATCCCGTCATCGTGCTTCCCGCATGGACGCCGGACGGAGAAGGCCCGAGGGTCCTCTACGATCTCGTCGCCTTCCAGCCCGCTGGACCCGATTACCCTTGCTGGCGCCGCCGCCTCGACGCCATCTGGCTCGGGGAGGACGAGCTGGCCCTGGCCGCCTACTGGCACTTCCCAATCACCCTGCGCTCCAGCGCCATGTCCTGGCTCCGCGCCGGGGCCAGCGGCTCCGTCATCCTCGACTGGGACCGCGCCATCGGCCGCCTGTTCGAATCCCCCGAGGTCGTCGGCGAGACGGAAGGCCTCGCCCTGCGGCTCCGCCAGGAGCTGACCCGCTCCCTGCTCGAGCGCATGCCGAGGATCGCGCTGCTCCCCGCGCCGCCCCGTCCCGCCATCGAGGACGAGGATGCCGCTCTAGTGTTCGCAGCATGAGCCCCGCGCTCGACCTGTTCGGAATGCCGGAGCCGGAGAAGAGGAAGGGAAAGGCGAAGCCGTCCCTCCCCTCCCCCATGCCGCGTCCATCCGAACCCTCCGCTCAGGCGAACGCCGGCCTCGACGAGCCTCCGGGCTGGAAGGGCGTCATCCCACGACGGCCCTCCTCCCCTCCCCTGCCGGTGCTGCTGGCCGCCGAGGACGGCGCATGGTCCGTGCAGGGCCCCGAAGGGGATTCCTTGCGGGTGCTCGTCGCCGATCCCTCCTCCATCCCCCATGGGCCGGCCGCATCGGCCGTGCGTGCCTGGCACGAGGACGGCATGGACTACCGCTTCCCCGAGCGGCTGGACGCCGAGCGCGTGCTGTGGAGGGTGATGCTCCCGCGGCTGGTCTTCATCTCCATCGCTCCGGGAGCAGGGCAGGGGACCGCCTGGCTGTCCTGGACGGGCAGCGCCGTCGTTCCGTCCGATGAAGCGGCCGCACTCGCCTGGGACCCCGTGGAAGGCGGCTGGCTGCTCCCGCCTCTGGAAGGGGGCGAGCAGCAGATCCGCTGGGCCGAGGCCCTGCGCAGGAACTACCTGCGGCGCTTCCCCGGTCATAAGCCGCCCATGAGCACGAGCGCCGGATGGTGGATACGCCACCGGCTCCGTCTCGGGGCCGACTGATTCAAAGACAAGCAACCGGCGTTTCCCGGCAGGAAGCGCATCGCCCTCCGGGCGGAAGGAGAGGACATGGCCGACACGAGAAGCCTGCTCGAAGCCGGATGGTCCGCCATCCAGGATCGCTTCCTCGCCACCCTGCGCACCGTCGCGGAAGGAGGAAGCCCCGGCGCATGGAGCAATGGGCTCCTGGCCATCACCGGCACCGACTGGATGAACGCCTCCACGGGCCGCCGCTACAGGGGGCCGTTCAATCGCGGAATGCTCCACTGCGCGATCGGCTCGACCCTCGACCGGCGGGTGGCCACCGCCTGCCAGCTCGGCCGCATGGGATTCCCCGACCCAGCCGCGCACGGCATCAAGGCCCATGCCATGATCCTCACGCCCATCAAGCTCTCTCCCAAGGACGAGGAGGAGCAGGGGGAGGACGAACGCGAGCGCGTGGTGTTCCGCCCCGCCGGGGTGTTCTCCATCGGCCTCCTGCGCGCCTGGGAAGCCGAGGACGGGACGAAGCCATGGGAGGCCCTGCCCTCCATCATCGAGCTGCCCCCGGCCGAATGGACCGCCCAGCACGAGGCGGGCGTCCTCTCCATCATCCCCGACCTCGCCCGGGGCGTCGGCGCGACGCTGGAAGTCGCCCTGGTGAAGTCCCCGCACGTCACCCTGCGGGATGGCCATCCCCTCATCCGCCTGCCGGATCCGGCGCAGCAGATCGGCGACGAGGCCGAGATGCTGGCGAACCGCCTCAGCAGCGCCATCCATGAATGCGCCCACGCCACCGGCTTCGGCTCCTGCCCCGCAACGGAAGGGACCAAGCGCGTCATGACCGGCGGCCACGGCTCCATCGACTACGCACGGGAGGAGCTGGTCGCCGAGATCACCGCCGCCCGGATGATGCAGATCCTCGGGCTGGAGGAATCCCCCGGCTTCCTGGCGAAGAAGTGCGCCTATGTCGGCGGCTGGGCCAAGCCGCTCCTCGCGGGCGGGCAGGAGGCGGGCAAGCTGCTCCGCTCGGTGCTCGAAGACAGCGAGAAGGTCGTATCCGTCCTCGTGGCCGCCCTGGAAGGGAACGCCTTCTTCTCCGCACGCCTCGCTCTGCTGGCCTCCAACGAGCAGGAGAACCGCATCCCCGACGCCGCCGAGCCGATGGCCAGCGAGATTCCCGACTGGCGGGACGCCGACGGCCTGGATGCGCTCACCCCGGCGCAGATGGATCGGGCCGCCGCCTCCTACGCCGCCAAGAAGGGGAAGGGGGCCGCCATCGCTTCCGGCAGCCTCGCCGACTTCATCCTCCGCTCCCAGCGCAAGCGCGCGAGGAAGGGCGGACGGGAGATGGAAGCCGCCGCATAGGGGAGGGCAGGGGACCGCCCCGCCTTCCCGCCCAGCCGGACATCCCGGCACGACACCCTTGCAGGAGAACCCCCATGGGCCTCGCCCTCGCCATGATGCGCGACGGAGAATGCATCGACCGGATGGAAGCCGGCGGCTACACCTACGTCCACAAGTTCCGCGCCATGCTCGTCCTGATGTTCGTCGCCCAGGCATGGCAGGTCCCCGAAGCGGACCACGACGGCATCCAATCCCTGCTGGAGTGGGTGAAGGGCCTCCAGCCGGATCCCGACGCGGTGGAATTGACCGAGGACGATCTGGCCAAGGCCCTGTGGTCCGCCGATCTCGGCATCCACTACGACGCCATTCCCGAAGACCTCGCCGCAGGCTGCGGCTTCGCGTTCGGCTCCCCTGCATGGAACGCCGCCCATGGGCTGCGCAAGCTCGTGGATCATTCGGACTGCGACGGCTCGCTCACCATCGGCGAGGCCATCGACGTCGCCGCCCTGTTCGACTTCCTCCGGGAGCCGGTCATCGAACCCCGCCCGGCCGATGCCGACCTCATCCGCAGGATGGGCGACTTCATGCGGCGCGCCGCCGACGGGAGATGGCCCATCGCCTTCGTCTGATGGGGAAGGGGAGGCATGATAGCCATGGCGGACCGGCCCCCAATGGGAGAGCCGGCCCGCCTCGGGCCATGGAATGCCAGGACGGGAGAACGACATGGCACGACTGCAGATCCTCTGGCGCCCGATCGCCGACCATCTCGGCGTTCCCATCGAGAGGATGGAAGGCGCCGAATGGGAAAGGCGGAGGCATCGCGAGGCCGTCGCCAGGCACCGGGCCCTGTTCCCCGGCGTCCATGAGGATGCCGCCCAGGATTTCGAGGACTGGCACGAGAGCGTCGCCCGTCTCCATGCCGCCGTGGCGACCGGCCTTCCCGTGTTCCTCCTCGACAGGACAGGGGGAAGCGATCCGTGCGCCATCACCGGGGCGGTCAATGCCGCCGTGGAGGACTTCGACCCGGAAGCGCCTTGCCTGCACCTCGGCACCTTCATCCGGGGAGAGACCCTGCTTCCCATCGCGTGCGACGACGAGATGCGCCGGGGATTCCCGGAAGGGCAGGGGACCCGCGCGCGGCCGGGGCAGGTGGTCTGGCCCGTGGATGCCGATGCCCGCCTTCCCGATGGCTACGCCGAACTGCGGTCGTTCCGGGACAGGGCAGGGCGCCGCGTCGCCTTCTGCGGCATCCCCGATCGGGAAGCGCCGGAATGCGTCGTGAGGAACGACATCGCCGCCATCGCCTCCGAGTGGGCGAGGGAAGGGGACGTGGATGCCCTCATCAAGCTGGTGCGCCCCGCCAAGGACTACGCCCCTATGCCGGTCCGCATCCCGCAGGGGGCGAGCCGCGAGGAAGCCGACCACGCCATCCTGCTGGCGATGGAGTGGGCCTACGAGCGGGCCGCTGGACTTCCCGACGCGCTGCTCCTGCAGGACCGCATCCCCATGAGGGACGAATACCGGGTGATCGTGGTCGATGGGCGCGCCGTCGCAGGGGCGGGATGCATCGAACGCTTCGCGCCGCCAAGCCGCATCGGCTCCGGACCCTTCGACCCTCAGGTGGAGGGAATACGGGGAAGCGGATGCATCCGAGGCGATCCCGCCCTAGTGGCGCGCTACGCCGCCTTCGCCGAGGAAGCCGCGGAGGACATCGCCAGGGAAGCGCCCCTCTGGGGCGGCTATACGCTGGACCTCGCCCAGGACGAAGAGGGGAGGGTGCTTGTCGTGGAGATGAACCCCCTCATGAACTTCGGCCTCTACGCCATGGATGCCGAGGCCGTGGTCCATGCGCTCATGGAAGCCGCCGAGCGGCGCGCCGGAATCCGATAGGCCCTGCGACTCCCTGATCGAATGTTCCCAGCTTCTCCCGCGACGGGGGGCGGAACGGCCGCTCTCCATGCACGGAGGGACACCATGCTCCATCTCGCCTACGCCTCGCTCGGCGATCACAGGGGACGCAAGCGTCTGTGGCTCGAAGGCCGCAAGCTGGAGGATGCCGGCTTCGCCCCGGCCATCCGCTACGACGCCTGCATCGACGAGGAAGCGAAGACCATCCGCCTGGTGAGGAAGGACGACGGCTCCCGCATCGTGTCCCGGAAGAGCAAGGGAGGGAAGGACATTCCCCTCATCGACCTCGCCAACGCCGTCCTCGATCGCGCCATGCGCAACATCGGCCGAGTGCGCGTCTCCTACGATGCCGGCACCATCGAGATCTCCGTCCATCCCTTCGATCGGATGGGCGCGGAACGCGCGGCGAAGCTCGACGAGATCCGCAGAACCAGAACCGTCCGCACCGGCGGCATCTGCACGGGGGCCGGCATCCTCGATGCGGCGGTCCATGAGGGACTGGCGGAGGCAGGGCTCGATCCGTCGGCGGCATTCGCCATAGAGATCGACGAACGCTACCAGGACGCCATGATGCGGAACAACCGCGCCATGGACGGAGCCTGCACGGTCCTCGGCAGCCTCGATGAAGCGGAACCGGAACTGCTGCCCGAGGCGTCCATCATCGTGGCTGGGATTCCCTGCACGGCGGCATCGCTGGCCGGGCGCGCCAAGAAGGGCGCAGGAATCCCGGAGAGGGATCCCGATGTCGGGCACCTCATCGTCCCGTTCCTGTCCATCGTGAAGCATGTCGCGCCGCTGGCCGTCATCCTCGAGAATGTCCTGCCCTACCGCACGACGGCCTCCTACCTCATGGCCTGCACGATGCTGGAGCGCTGGGGATACAGGCTCCACGAGACCGACCTGCACGGGCAGGACTTCGGCGCCCTTGAGCGCCGCTCCCGCATGTGCCTGCTCGCCGTCGATCCGGCGTTGCCCTCCGATCTGCTCGAAGGCATCCGGGAAAGCCATGCCTCGCTGGAAGAAGCACGCACCATGGGCGACGCCCTCGACCATTTCGCTCCGGATGATCCGGCGTGGCGTGACATCTCCTACCTCGCCCGCAAGGAGGAAAGGGATCTGGCGGACGGGCACGGCTTCCGTCGGCAGCTCGTTTCCCCGCAGGACGGCAGCGTGGGCGTCATCGGGCGCGGCTATTCGAAATGGCGCTCCACCGAGCCGATGATTCCGCATCCGACCAAGCCGGGCTTCGCCCGTCTGCTCACGCCAGCAGAACATGCCCGGTGCAAGGGAGTGGATCCGGCGCTCCTCGATGGAGCGGCCCCGACGACGGCGCATGAGATGCTGGGCCAGAGCGTCATCCCGGCAGCGTTCCGCGCCGTGGGCGCAGCGCTTGGAGGCGCGATCCTCAAGGGCAGGGCCGCACCTGTTCGCCAGGACGATCTGCCTCTCTTCGCAGGGCTCCGCAGCCACGCGGCCTGAAGGAGATCATGGGTACGGAAGCGATTTCCGGAACCGGGCGAATGGCCCCTTGATCCGATTTCGCGCACCTATGGGGAAATGCTTCGGATGGCACGGAGGGCAATCCACGGAGGATCGCCTTCCGTGCCATTTCACCATGCGTCCAGAAGCGGCCTTCAGCCTCGCGGCCTCATTGGCCCGATGATGGAGCGACGCCCGGCCCATCGGCCATGAAGGCCATGAAATACGAAGCCCAGTATCCCGGAGCGAAGTCGTATGTGGTCCGGAAGATCGCGCGCGCCTCGGCCTCGGGCTTGCCCCAGGTCCTCGCCTCCAAGGCCGTCACCGCCGGCTCGAATTCATCGAGGCAATGAAGGCCCTTCGCCACCCGGATCTGCGCGAGGAAGGCGATCGCCTCCTCATCGACCATGAAGTCGGCGTAGTCCCCGGCGAATGCCTGCGTCCGATGGACCATCCTCGATCCCGGCCCGACGCCGAGCCTTCCGGCATGGGTCAGCTCATGGGCCAGCATCGCGGCCATGGCGCAGTCGCTGCGCCCCTCATCGAGGCCGACGATGCCCCTGTTCGGCTCGAAGTAGCCGGCGAGAACCCCGTCATGGGGGAAGAAGGCAAAGCGAACCTTCGGCGCCTTTCGCTCGATGGACGGATCGATGCTCGCCAGGAGACCGAGCGCCGTTGAGAGCCGTGCGTTCTGCTCCGAAGACAGAGCGGGCGGATCCTTCAGAGAGAAGGGGGAGGCGTCTTCCTCATGGGCGTTGGCGATGGGGGCGAAGGCCAGCATGGTGAAGAGAAGGGAAGCGGTCGCCGTTGTGCGGATGGATGGCATGATGTCCTCGCCGTGCGCGTCATGGCGAAGATGGGTGCCCGCGTTGAAGCGGAGTCCCGGAAAAGGGCTGGGGGCGGCATAAGACGTGTCTTATGTCGGGCCGGCACCTCATCCGCATAAGACATGTCTTATGATCCGGTACCATTCGTCGCAACGGCATGGTATGAGAGGATCGCAATGCTCCATGGGAGAACCACGCGCATGACCGCATCCGTTCAGAAGAGGCTCCTCGTCGCCGGACCGAAGGGCGGCATCGGCAAGACCACTCTGGCCCGAAACATCGCGGTCGCCGCCGCGCTGGACGGCCTGGCCGTCGCCACGCTGGACCTCGATGCCCAGCGCAGCCTCACCAAGTGGTATGGCAAGAGGCCGGTCGATATGGCGCCGATCACCCACTACGAAGCCGGGATGGTGGTCCAGGACGTGCAGGATGCCATGGCCGGGATCTCGGGCTTCGATCTCGTCGTCATCGACACGCCGCCCTCCATCGAAGACCACCCCGAGGCCTTCCGCATCCTGGCGGCCGCCGTGGATCTCATCCTTGTGCCCACGGGCCAGAGCGACGACGACCTCGACAGCGTGCGCCCCTGGATGCGCTTCATCCGCAAGACCAGAACCGACGCAGCCTTCATCCTCAACCGGGTCAATCCCAGGACCCGCAGCTTCACCGAGGCGAAGTCCATCCTCGTGTCGGACGGGCGCGTGTGCCCCATCGAGATCCCGACCTACGACGACGTGGCCACCACCAGCTCGCAGGGCATCGGCATCCTCGAGCTCAAGGGCGGGAAGGGGAGGGAATACGTCTCGGGCGTCTGGAACTTCACCCGGGCGGAACTTGGCATCGGAGGCCCGGCATGACCGGCAGCGGCTTCAAGCAGGTCAGTCGGGCGCAGGCCCAGCGGCACACCTCGGTCGACGAGCGCATCGCCCGGGCCGAGTCCACCGTCATCCCCCGCGAAACCGAAGAGGAATACGCCGAGGACATCGAGCGGCTATGGCGTGACGCGGAATCCCGCTTCCTCGCCATCGGGCGGACGCTTCTGCTGGCCAGGAAGTCGCTCAAGATGCAGGACGACACCTTCAAGGGCTTCGTGAATTCCCGCCTGCCCTTCGGCTACCAGACCGCCTACCAGCTCTGCAAGGTCGCCGCCGCAATCGACGGCAATGTGCTGACGCTGGAAGAGGTGCCGACCTCCTACGCAACGACCTACCTGTTCGCCACCATGAAGCCCGAGGAACTTGCCGAGGCGCGAAGCATGGCGCCGCCGCTGCTCCGGCCGAACGTGTCCCGCAAGGAAGTGGCCGAGTTCAAGCGCGCGAAGGCCAAGGAGCGGCTGCTGGCCGAACCCGAGGCCGAAGGCACCCTGAAGCGGCGCGAGCGCCTGGTGCGCACCATCGACGGGCTGCGCCGGCAGCGGAAGCAGATCGACGACCGGATCGCCGAGGCCGAAGCCCAGCTCGAAGCGCTGGGCGGCCGCTGAGGCAGCGCCCACCTTCCCGGCATCGGCACAGGAGGATGCCATGGCCTATCCCTGCACCCTCGAAGACATCGATCGCTCCGGGTTCTATCTCGTCCGGTCCCTCGATCCCGACGCGGGCGATGCCGTCACCGTGATGCAGCGGGACAGGGATGGCGACTGGTGGGCCATCGGTACCGGCGATTATGGCCCCGGGCACCAGTGGCAGGGCGAAGTCCTCGCGAAGATCTCCATCCCTCGCGGCATGGATGCCCTCGCTCCCGGAAACATGGACTGATCCCGGAGAGGTTCAGCGAAGGCCGTTGGCCAGCCAGATCCTCTCGGAGTACGTTCCGGTCCCCTCGTAGAGCACGCCGCAGCGCCCGAGATCGTGGAGGGCGACCTGGGCCATCCGGGTCTTCAGTCCCCGGCACCGTTCGAACGACGATGTATCGTGCGCCGGCTGCTCGATCAGCATCCGCAGAACCTCCAGCGACTTCCCGGCACGCCGGGCGCGCCCGTGGCGCATGCGGCGCTCCCAAGCGACCAGCAACCTCTCCAGTTCATCCAGGCGGGCGCGCTCGGCATCGAAGCCATCGGCGAGGATGCGGCAGAGCCGCCGCACGAAGGCGTCGTGCCCGACGGTACCGGCCTCCTGCCAATCACGGCGACCGAAACGCTGGACGGCTCCCGAGATCCACGGGCCGGGATGCCGCAGGCCGCAGGCCCGGGCGATGATCCACGGCACGATCATCCGGATGAAGGCCATGGCCGGACAGATCCCCGCATGCCCCTCGGCCACGGCCGCGCGAAGCGCATCGGCCTGGCGCTGCCGTTCCTCCTGCAGGCGCATCGACTTCTTCGGACAGCCGCGGGCCTTCGCACGGCGCGCGTCCTTCGATGGCTTGTCCAGGGCCGGCAGTTCCGGCGCCTCGATCTCCGGCCACAGGTCCGGGCGAAGCAGGCCATGCAGGGCCGATGCCACGCCGATCAGTCCGGGCCGCTGCAGGGCCGCGTCGATGATGGTTCCCGCCTCCATGATGCGAACCTCGTCCTCGGCATCCGCCGGGCCGTTGAGACGCCGCCAGGCGAGCATGAGCCAATCATGCGACAAGGGACTGGGGAGCGGAGGCGAAGAGGGAGAGCGTGAAGCCGGTTCGGCCATCGCTCCGGCCAGAGCGGCATGGCCGCCTGCGATCTCCGCCCGCGCGGCGCGGATGGCTTCCTCGGCCGACAGGATGGAGGATGGCGCACGCTCCTCCTCCACCTCATCATCGGGGTAGAGCGGTTCGGCATCCTCTTCATCGTCCCCATCGCCGCGCCCGGCGTAGATGCCCTCGTCATCGGGATCGGGCATGCCGAGGAAGCCGGCGATCGGCGGCTTCAGCCTCTTGTCCCGCTTCTCCTTGGGAGGCTCGACCGGCAGCGGCGAACGACCGCACAGGCAATCGCAGGCGGCGATGATGGACAATGCGCGCTCGACGGAAGGATCGAGTCCGCTCCAGCGGCGGACCCGGCCCATGGCGATGTCCTCGATGGTCACCAGCCGCCCATCCAGCAGCATGCTGGCCATCGCCTCGCGCCGGATGGCATCGGCCAGCCAGAGGCTGTGCACCGCCGGGTCGGAAAGCCTCTCGGCCAAGCGGCCCAGGGAGAGGTGCGCGTCAATGAGATCGGGAAAGGCTTCCATGACGTTCCAACCCGCATGAATCCAGGCGAGCGCAATCATCGCACAAAACATGCGCAGGGTACACCCCAGTACGTGCAATTGCCCTGGGAGGCCTCATGGGCTTGGCGGATCATTCCGTCTGATAACTCCGATTAGAGGACGGAATGAAATTGACCTTGATTCCGATCGTGGGCACTATGAGGCACCTGAATCGGTGATTCGCGGCGCTCATCACCCGCCAACAGGTCCAGCAGTCGCCTTGCGCGGCGGCGGATGCAGATTTCGGATGGTCCCATGACGACCGACACGACGACCAAGACCGCCCGCGCCCGCGCCGATGAGCTGGCCGCGGTCCTTCGCATCAGCCCTCCCGAAACCGGCGTCGGCGACGACGACCTGCTCGCCTGGATCGACTGGTGGTCCGAGCCGGCGGAAGCGGCCCGGGGGCTTTCCGAGGGCGCCATCGAACACCTGGCCAGCGGTGGGTGGTGGCCGCCCGCCACGGCCCGTCATGTGAAGGAGGTTCCGCCCGACATCGTGCGCCGCACCCTGCGCCCCAACTTCCCCGCCGTCGTCTCCCATTCACCCCTCGACACCGAGCTGTTCGGCACGCTCAACCTTCCCTCCGTGATCGCCGACGACACGGCCATCGTCCGGATCGCCGAGAGAGCGAACCGGCTGGCCAGGAAGTCGAAGGCCGACAACACGATCCGCTCCTACCGCTCGGCATGGAAGCAGTTCGCCCTGTGGTGCGATCGCTTCGGCTTCGAACCCCTGTGCGGGGATCCAGCCGTGATCGCCTTGCACCTCGCCGACGCCTCCGAGCGCTTGGCCCCAGCCTCCGTCCGCCTCCGCCTCGCGGCCATCGTCGCGGCCCACCGGCTCGTCGGGCTGCAGCTGGATTCCAAGCACCAGGCCATCGCGTCCGTCCTGGGCGGCGCCATCCGGGAAAAGGGTTCGGCTCCGACGCGCCAAGCCAAGCCCGTGCGTGCGCGCGTCCTCGAAAGGCTGGTCGCGGCCTGTCCCGATACGGCGGTCGGCATCCGAGACCGGGCGATGCTCCTCGTGGGCTTCGGCGCGGCGACTCGAAGAAGCGAGCTTGTGGAGCTTCGCATCAACGATGTCCGCATCGAGGAGCGCGGTGTCCTTGTCTCCATTAGGCGCTCCAAGACCGACCAGGAGGGCGAAGGCGTCGTGGTGGCCATCCATGGCGCGGAAGACCCGAACACCGACGTGCGGGCCGCGCTCGCGGCGTGGATGGACCATCGCGGGCGGAGTTCGCATGCGCGGCGTGACGTTCCCCTCACCGACGACGAGCGCAGGGGCGATGCCCACCTGTTCTGCGCGCTCTCCAAGACCGGACGCCCTCTGGGGCGCAAGCTCTCCGACGTCGCGGTGGTCCGGATGATCAAGGAGGCCGCTCTTCGCGCCGGCATCGACCCCGATGGGTATTCCGGGCATTCCTTGCGCTCCGGCCTCGCCACCAGCGCCTCGGCCAATGGCGCCAGCCTCGCCGAGATCATGGACCAAGGCCGCTGGCGTTCGGTCGATATGGCCAAGCGCTATGTGCGCGATGAGGAAGTGTGGAAGAATGGCGCTTCGATGACCATGGCGAGGCGCAGCAGCGCCGGGACGAAGGACGGGCATGACTGAAAAGACACCTTACCCGCCGAAGCTGAATGAAAGGGACATCGCGCTTCACAAGGCCATCCGCATGTCGAGCGCCGAGAAGGTGTTCGCCCTTCGGGCCATACGCGCAACCGCAGCCTACCAGCAGAGGGAGAAGCGGATGCTGCGGATCCATTCGCGCATCGTCGCCGGCCTCGACAGGTTCGTCCGGTTCTGCAGCGACATGAGCTTCCGCAACGGCTCGGACATCATTCTGGCCGGAGCGTGGCGATCGGCCATCTACGATGCAGACCACGTCGAAAGATGCTCGGTGAGGGCTTTCCCGAGCGGGGAGCGGCAGAAGCGGCTCGAGCTCGCCATCGCAGCGCTCGGGGATGTGTTCGGGACCAAGACGCGCATGATCACCGTGCTGTCCACACCCAAACCCGGAATGCTGGAGGATTCCTCCGCGTCCATCATGTGGTTCAGCGACGACATCGCCCGGGTCGAAATCCGCGATCGAGCTGAAGCATCGAAGCTGTTGCTCGAGCAGGCATGGAACGACGCCGGCATGGTCGGGGAGCGCTTGGACGAGATCTGGGCCGCTTTGCAGGCCGGCGAGGATCCGCCGTTCAAGGATTATGGTCTCGCATGAACAAGCCCATCAGCATGAAATGGCTCATCGGAGAGCGGCGGATCGTCGAGGGCATCGAGGTCCTCTGGCCGGCCGAGGGCCTGATCGCCACCCTGATCGGCGGCGTGAAGGGCGGCAGGGTCCTCGTGATCGAGGCGCCGGACGGATTCGGCTGCGAGGTCGAGGTCATCGACGCGCCGGGCGACCCGCTCGACGGCGCTATTCTCCGCGCGACCGCGCCGATGGAGATCCAAGAGGCGCTAGCCAAGGCCACCGAGCACCTGCGCTGGAAGCGCCCGCTCCCCGGCACCGACCTCGCCCGCCAGCTCCTGCGATCGCCGGAACAAGAGAAGGCCTGGCGGCTCGCCCAGCTCGACTACTTCGAACTGTGCCGCAAGCACGGCACGCCGCCGCCGATCGCCATCATCGACGCCCATCGGAAGAAGTGGCCGCGCGAGATCGTCGGGGCTTCGCCGCCGGCGCAGGGAAGTGTCTTCCCATAGCCCCATGTCCATGCCGATCCTGCCATCGTGGCTCGGCGGCAGGCTTCCCAAGGAAGAGCCCGCCGCCTCGGAAGGATCGACCATGGACAGCATCTACGCCATCGGCGACATCCACGGATGCTCCGACCTGCTCCGGGATCGCCTGGACGCCATCCGCGCCCACGCCGCTGGGCATGGCATCGTCCGCCCGCGCCTGGTGCTGCTCGGCGACTACGGCGACCGCGGGCCGGACACCAAGGGCGTGCTGGACATCCTCACGGGGCCGGAGGCTTCCGGCTTCGATCTCGTCCCCCTGCTGGGCAACCACGATGCCGCACTGACTGCCATCCTGCGTGGCGGAGAACCGTCAGCGGAATGGCTTCACGAAGAGGGCGGCCGCGCGACGATGGACAGCTACGGCCCATGCCTGCGATCGAGGAACCTGCGGATCGCCGCGAAGAAGTTCCGGGCTGCCGTCCCTGCGGCGCACAAGTCCTTCCTGGCGGACCTGCTGCTGTCCTGGCGGTGGGGCCGTTGGTTCTTCAGCCATGCCGGCATCGACCCCCGCAGGGCGCTGGACGAGCAGTCCTACGACGCCCTGGTGTACGGACATCGGGAATGGCTTCCCTGCATGCGGACCTCAGCTGAGCCGACGCTGATCGAACGGTTCGGCACCGTGGTCGTGCACGGCCACTGGACGGAGCCGGATCGGCGTCCAGCCGTCCATGGGCATCGCGTCGGCCTCGACACCGGGGCAGGCCTCGCCTACGGACGGCTCACCGCCGCCGCGTTCCATGAGGACCGGGCGGAGGTCCTGTCCTAACGAAAGTGCATGCCTTGTACGCCAAGGCCGCACGAACGGCGAACATCCCCCTTGCCCGTCCCGCCGATCCCGGCGATCCTCGCATCAACGAACACGGGAGCACCTTGCCGATGACACCCTACGCGGAGGCCCTGCACTGGATAAAGGCGAAGCCCGGGACGGGAAGCGCCGAGACGCTGGCCAAGCTCGTCCTGAGCATCTGGAACAGCGACTGCGCCTTCTCCTTCCGCGAGTGCATCGCGAATCTGGATCCCGAGCGCACCGCGCTGGCGGTCCGGGTGGCCGCGCACTTCGCCGAGGTCGGCGAGGATGACGAGCTGGTCGAGATCGGCCATGCGGTCTGTGCCCTGTATCCCCGGCTCTGGGATCTCGGCGAGGCCGCCGACGAGGCGAAGACGGCGCTGCGGCGCCGCTGGATGCAGGAGGCATAGGATGTCGGAAGGAAGCAGCAGGATCGACGCAGCGGCCGACGCCACCGATCGGATCTTCGAGCATGTCGGCGCGGCCATGCGACGCCTCGCCCAGCAATTCGAAGGCCGCGTCATCAACGGGGCCGGAGTGGCCAGCGACCCGTCGCAGGCGCGCATCGCCGTCGCCGACGCCATCGCGGATCTGCGCAAGGCCCAGGACATCTTCGCCGCGACCGACTGGCCGGTTCCGGCCGACTACGATTGAGGGCGGCCGCGCGATGACCCCGCCGCCCGGAAAGAAGCAGCGGACCGCCAATCGACGCGCGGCCGAGGAGATCCACCGGCGGATGGACTTCCTGCTGCGGAAGGGCATGACCGCCGAGGAAGCCGTCAGGAAGCTGGTGCAGTACCTGCCCGTGCTCCAGGAGATCCACCGGACCGCAGAGGACACCGATCTGCGCGATCTGCTCGTCCGGTTCCCCCGCTTCAACGCCTACGCCGCGACCATGCAGATCCTCGCGCAGGGCGAGCGCGGGAAGCTCGCGGTAGCGGTGCCCGACATCCCCGGACTGCCCGACGAATTAGGACGGCGCCTGAAGGACCTCATCGTCACCGGTCAGGCCCTCGAGACCGGCATCGCCACGGCCCTGGAAGACTGCGGACACCCGCAGTTCCCCAACCGCATTGACGGCCTCCTCCAGTTCCTCATGCCCTGGAAGGAGGACGGCGCCGCCTTCACCGAGGATCTGGAAGCCGCGGACCTGGACAGGGCAATCAAGACCGCAGCTTGCACGGCCCTCGGCCCCATCGCCCAGCGGGTCCATGAACTCTGGGCGGAGGCCGAAGCTCCCTACCGCAACAGCACCCGCCGGACAAGGACCGCCATGAGCAAAGCCAGGCTCCACGCCGCCACCCGTGCCCTCGCAGGCCGCTTCCACACCGCCTGCCGAATCCTCGTTGCGGCCGGGACGACGGAATACTGGCCGGACGACGGGAGCGGGGACTGGCGCTTCCTGGCCCGCGCGGTCCGGCCCGACGCGCCGACGCCGCCCGGCTTCGTCGAGATCTGGCCGCGCCTCGCGCTTCCGGAAGGGCTTCCCAAGCAGGTCCATATCAACATCTCGGCCATGTTCTATCGGGGTCCGGATGGAACGCTCTGGACACCGGAATGGATAGGCCGCCAACCGGCCATCGAGCAGGACGGCGTCGTCTTCGCCCTGCTGATCGGCACGCCGGAGAACGAGGACTACGCCGGCACCCTCCGCGTCGACGTCAATGCGCCCCGCTGCACGGAGATCCTGGCCGACACGGGAGACCTGCCGAAGATCGCCTGGGATCGATCCGTGAAGGAGTCCCGGCTCCTCACTGCGGCGGAATCCCTCGAACCCTGGCTACTGCCGTCGGCCGACGAGATCCTTGCCCGGCTCGCCGGGGCGAGCTGAGCTCCGGAGGCGGCTCCCATATTCAGAGCACCGCATCAGACCGGGAGAGCGCCATGCCGTCCGTCGTCTTCTTCCTCTTCCTCGCTGGGCTCGGGCACTTCCTGCTCGGCATCCCCGTCCCCGTCGCCCTCGTCGGCGGCGGCATCCTCTGGGTGGTCTGGAAGCTCAAGTGGATCATCCTCGGCATCCTCGGGCTGGAGATGCTGTTCGGCGGGCGCGGCGACGACGCCTGATCCCTACGCCTTGACCACCGGGAGATCCTCCCAGCGCGTCGTCCAGGACGGCGAGCGGTTGCCGGAGCGGGCCCGCCAGGCGGCATCCTCCGATCGGAGGCCGAAGCCGATGGCGCCGCGCCCCATGCGGTCCGACAGCTCGTCGATCGCCTTCATCAACGCATCGGAGCGCACGGGCGCCGGGGGTGCGAACAGATCGGCCGGCACATCCTCGGGCCGGACGAGATCCAGCAGCAGGACGCCGGCCTTGCGCCAGCGGTATCCGGGACGGAACGAGCGCTCGATGGCGCTCAGCGCGAGGGACGTGATCGCCGGCGTGGCGTTCGAGGCGGGGGCCAGGGGCAGCGTCATTCCGATGGAGGCCTGCGGCTCGTCCTTGCGGAAGCGATCGGTCATGGCGAAGGCCTGCACGGCCCCGGCCAGCAATCCATCCCGGCGCAGGCGGGCGGCGGCGCGGCCGGCGAACTCCGCCACGGCGTCCTTCACCGAATCCAGATCCTCGACGGACTCGCCGAAGGTGCGCGAGACGCAGGCCGACTTCCGGTCCCCGGCATCCACCTCGAGGTCCAGAACAGGGATGCCGCGCAGCTCCATGACGGTGCGCAGGCCCACGGCGCCCATCGCCTTGCGTATCCATCCGTCAGGCCGCTGGGACAGGTCCCAGGCCGTGCGGATGCCCTCCACGCCGCACTTGGCGGCGAACTGGCGGCCTATGCCCCAGACATCTCCCACCGGCGTGCGCTTCAGGGCCGGTTCGAGCCAGGCGGGGTCCGCCGTGAGATCCAGCGCCCCGTCCGCCTTCTTCGACTTCTTGGCCAGCCGGTTCGCGAGCTTGGCCAGCGTCTTGGTCGAGCCGACGCCGACGGAGATCGGGACGCCCGTCCAGCGCTGGACCGTTGCCTTGACCTCCCGGCACCAGGGCGTCATGTCCGCCTGCGGCATGCCGGACAGATCGAGGAACGCCTCGTCGATGGAATACACCTCGATGCCCGGCGAGAAGGTGGCCAGCACCGCCATCACCCGGGCCGACATGTCGCCGTAGAGCGGGAAGTTCGAGGACAGCATCACCAAGCCATCCTTCTCGAACCGCCGGAGCTTGAAGGCCGGCTCGCCCATCTCGATGCCCAGGGCCTTGGCCTCGGCGCTGCGGGCGATTGCGCACCCATCGTTGCCTGATAGAATCACGATTGGCCGGCCTTCCAGGGAAGGGTCGAACACCCGTTCGAAGCTTGCATAAGCGTTGTTTACGTCACATAGGGAAAATCTGGCCATGGCTCAGCGCCGGGCGAGGGCGGACACCGAATGGGTCACCACGCCCCACACGCGGGCGCCTTCCTCGGGATCCACGCGGAACGACGGGTAGTCGGGATTGGCCGAGGCCAGCTCCCATCCCTCCAGCGTCCGGCGCAGCAGCTTCACGGCGAGGCCGCCGTCGAGCGTAGCCACGACGATGTCGCCGTCCTGCGGCTCGATGGAGCGATCCACGACGAGGAGATCTCCATCCCTCACGCCGGCCGGCACCATGCTGTCGCCGGAGGCGCGGCAGAAGAAGGTCGCCGCCGGGCGCTTGACCATCAGGCGGTGCAGATCCAGCGAACCTTCCAGGTGATCGTCGGCGGGCGAAGGGAATCCGGCGGCGACTAGCGCCGAGTAGATCGGCGCAGCGCCCTCCGGCGGCGCGTAGCCGCGATCGGAGGCCCGGTGGGTTCCGGGCGGAAGAGGGGGGCACTGCAAGGTTTCTACGCCAAACAACGCTAAGCCGGACAAATCAGGAACGCACCTGATTCCCTTTACGGGGGTCACCTAACGAAAGTGCATTTCTTGTACGCCAAGGTCGCACGAAGCCAGAACGTCGCCGCGCACGTCCCCATTTCCCATTACTGTTCAGCTATAGTCCCCGCTCAATGTCCCCTTGCGCGGATGTTCCGCACCTCAACGCCCAAAATAGCGGCCAGTGGCTCCCAGGCAGCCTCGGCGGTTAGCGTCGGCAGCCCCAATGCCATCGCAGTGGCCAGACAGCAGCGGTCGCCGAGCGACAGCCCCGCCGAACGGGTACTCGGGCGCAGTTGGCCCGCCTTGGCGGCGATGTCCACATCCAACGATACGACCTCAATGCCGAATGACAGGGCGATGTCCTTGGCACGATCCTGAGGAACGCCGCGCTCGGCCAACTTGCCGATGACCTCGGCCAAATTAACGGCAGAGATGATGGAATCGACCACCGCGTCAGCGACAATCTCTTGCCCGGGCTCTCGATGAATGAGAGCCAGCAGGGCCGAAGCGTCGAGGACGACTTTACTCATGGGCCGCTTCCTGCCGACGGTCGGCTGACAGCTCGTCAACCAGATCGACATCGTCGGGGATATAGCCCCTTACCTCATCCTGGACACGGGCGATGACATTGCGCAGTGGCTCGAGATGGATTGTGCCCCCCTCATCTACTGTCATCACAAAGCCGCCACCCTTTTCCATGCCGAGGCATGATCTAACCTGTGACGGAACAACGATACGACCATTGGCGGCCATAGTGACGTGTATCTCATTCATATCATCACGCTCATGATGCCATTTTTGTCATTATGCCATTTTTGCAAACAGATCTCAATGTCTGCGATGGCAGTCGCACTTTCCCATATTCTTATGATATAAAACCCGCTAACGGACGTTAGGCGGTTTTATAGATCGGGGTTTTGGCCGTGCGCTGCGTCTCTTACTACAGAGTATCGACTGTGAAACAAGGCCGTTCCGGCCTGGGTCTCGAAGCACAGCAGATGGCAGTGAGCGATTATCTACGCCGCCACAATGGGGAATCGATTGCCGATTATGTCGAGGTCGAATCTGGCAAGAAGAATGACCGGCCCCAGCTTGCAGCTGCCATGACACATTGCCGGCGCACCGGGGCAACGCTGGTGATCGCCAAACTGGACCGATTGGCTCGTAACGTTGCGTTCATCGCGAATCTGATGGAGGCGAGCGGGTTCGAATTCGTTGCCGTGGACATGCCGCTGGCCAGCCGATTCACCTTGCATATCCTGGCGGCGGTAGCTGAGCATGAAGCTCGTCTGATTTCCGAACGCACCAAGGTGGCGCTGGCGGCGACGAAAGCGCGCGGAACCAAGTTGGGCTGCCCATTGGGTGCTGCGCACCTACGGCCATACGGCAACTCCGCGGCCGTCGCGGCAGTGAAGGAGGGGGCCGCAAGTCGGAGAACGGAATTCCTCGCGGTGATCAAGGAGATCCAGGGCGAAGGCTTTACCACTTTCGCTGCGATTGCTGACGAATTAAACAGCCGCGGTATCAGAACGGCGAGAGGGCGGCGCTGGCATCCGATGACCGTACGGCTTGTTCTGAGATCCGACACTGGTTCTATGGCATAAGATCCGTGTGATATTCCATTGATTCCCAGCCCCAAGTATTCTGGCTCGATGATGAAGCACAAAGGCATCCTGGCCGCGCTGGCCGCCGCCATCCTGTTCGGCGGCAGCACTCCGTTCGCCAAGCTGCTGCTCGGTGGTATCGATCCATGGCTGCTGGCGGGTGTTCTGTATCTGGGCTCGGGGATCGGACTGAGCGTCGTCCGCCTTGTGACCAAGGGCGAGCGGTCCAAACTTGGCTCCGGAGAGTGGCCGTGGCTGGTCGGAGCCATTCTCTCGGGTGGTGTTGCTGGCCCCGTACTGCTCATGTACGGATTGTCGGGCACTTCCGCCGCCACTTCGTCACTGCTGCTGAATGCCGAAGGGGTGCTCACCGCCGTACTGGCCTGGGTGGTGTTCAAGGAAAATGCTGATCGCCGCATCGTGCTCGGCATGCTCGCCATCGTGGCGGGTGCGGCGGTGCTGTCCTGGCCGAGCGGTTCGGTCGAACCGTCGTGGCCGTCCCTTGCCGTTCTGGCCGCCTGTCTGTGCTGGGCCATCGACAACAACCTGACCCGCAAGGTGTCGCTGTCCGATCCGGTGCAGATCGCCGCCATCAAGGGGTTGGGCGCGGGCGTGACCAATGTGGTGCTGGCCGTTGCCATGGGTGTACAGATCCCTCCTCCTGCAACCATCGTCGCCGCGGGGGCCATCGGCTTCCTCGGCTACGGCATCAGCCTTGTCGCCTTCGTGGTTGGACTGCGGGAACTGGGAACCGCACGGACTGGCGCCTACTTCTCGACCGCCCCGTTCGTCGGAGCCACCGTCTCCGTGCTGCTGCTCGGGGAATCCATTACCCTGCGTCTGGTTGCGGCGGCGGCGCTGATGGGCGTTGGCGTCTGGCTGCACCTGACCGAGCGTCACGAACATGATCATCACCATGACGCCTTGGAACATGAACATACCCATGAGCATGACGAGCATCATCACCATCACGGAGACGAGCCGCAGGGGGCGCATGTGCATCCTCATCGGCATGAGCCGATGATCCATCAGCACCCCCATTTCCCCGACGCGCACCACCGGCATGGGCATAGCTGAATGCTGTCCATTCCCACCTATGTTCTGGCAGCTTTCGCCGAGATCGGCGGCTGTTTCGCCTTCTGGGCATGGCTGCGGCTGGGCAAGCCGATGGTCTGGCTGCTACCCGGCATGGCCAGCCTCGCCGTCTTCGCGTGGTTGTTGACCCGAATCGAGACCGACTTCGCCGGACGCGCCTACGCCGCCTATGGTGGGGTCTACATCCTGGCTTCGCTGGCATGGCTGTGGCTGGTGGAGGGCAATCGCCCCGACCGGTGGGATGTTCTCGGTGCCGCGATCTGTCTGACCGGCGCGGCCATCATCCTGTTTGCACCCCGGTCGCCCTGATTTCGGATTGTCATGAGGCCAGAGCGTCGATGATGCGGCACTCGGCAACGGTTCCCGCACAGCACGCGGTCATTTGGCGCAGGGCATCCCGCAATCGCCCCAATTCCTCGATCTTGCGCTCGACCTCAACCAGATGTGCCGAGGCCAACCGGTCGGCATCCTCGCACGGTTGCTCGGGATGCTCGGCCAAACGCAACAGCGCCCGGATCGCCTCGATGCTGAAACCGAGATCGCGTCCCTTGCGGATGAAGGACAGCCTCCGCAGATGCTCATCGCCATATTGGCGGTAGCCCGCCGATGTTCGCCCCGGTTCGGGCAATAAGCCGATGCGCTCGTAGTAGCGGATGGTTTCGATATTGACGCCGGTGGCCTTGCCGAGTGCGCCGATGGTCAGTCCATGATTCTGATTCGTCATCACCCTTGACCCTGTAGTCGCTACAGGCCTCATCATATCCTGGATTGGTTTCGGGAGGGAGGTATGGGCGCAAATTGCTGCCAGGGTGGATGTCAGCCGCCGTCAGGTGGAACTACCCTGCGTTTCCGTCGGGCGTTGTGGGCGGCGCTGGCCATCAATGCCGGGATGTTCGTCGTCGAGATCGTCGCCGGCATGGCGGCCGGGTCGTCGTCGCTACAGGCGGATTCCCTGGACTTCCTCGGTGACGCCGCCAATTACGCCGTCAGCCTGTTCGTCCTGGGCATGAGCCTGCGGCGCCGGGCGCAGGCGTCGGTGATCAAGGGGGCGACCATGGGGGCGTTCGGCCTGTGGGTGATCGGCAACACCTTGCTGCATGCGCTGAACGGCACCGTCCCGGAATCCCAGGTGATGGGGGCGGTCAGCATCGCCGCCTTCATCGCCAACGTGACTGTGGCGATCATGCTTTATGCCTTCCGCGAGGGCGACAGCAACATGCGCTCGGTGTGGATCTGCTCGCGCAATGACGCCATCGGCAATCTGGCCGTCCTGGCCGCTGCCGGCGGCGTCTTCGCTTCCGGTTCGGGCTGGCCCGATTTCGCGGTGGCCGGGATCATGGCCGCCCTGGCGCTGAGCGGAGCGTACCAGGTCCTGCGCCATGCCCTGGCCGAACTGCGCTATTCCCCCGTGGTACAGGGATAGGCCTTGCGGATATAGATGATGAAGGCTTGCGGCGCGCTGAGACGGAAGATGTCGTCATTTCCCTGGCGATCCTGGCCTTCCAGCCATTTCAGCATGCCTTCGAGCAAGTCCTGATCCTTGACTCCGCTGGGCATGCAGACCAGACGCTCCTGATACAGGGGGGCCATCACCCGGATGGTCTCGAAGATGGAAGCCGTGGCCGCCAAACACTTGGTGCCGTTGCTGACCACATGGATGTCTTCCTGGGTCAAGGGGCGCTTGCCCAACTGTCTTTCCAAAGCAATCAGCTTCTTGACCTCGCCGCACAGCCCCAGCAGCCGCGACAATGGCAGGGCGCGGGTATTGGCGAGATGCTCCCTGGGCGGTGGAGCCGATGACACCTCCCCGATGGGGCCGGCGGCCTGCTGCCGCGCCGAGACCGGCGACGACAGCAGGACGGCGCAGAGGAGGCATGCGGTAGCTGGCCGGATCACGTTCCCCTCCTCAGGCCATGTCCGTGGCACGGCGACGAACCGTGTCATGGCGCAGGATTTCCCGGCGGATAGAGCCGAAGCGCAGGTAAAGCGCCGGCACCACCACCATGTTGAGGATGGTGGACGACACCAGCCCGCACAGGATCACCACCGCCATGGGGGCCTGGATCTCGCTGCCGGGCTGCCCACCGGACAGGGCCAGTGGGATCAGGGCCAGGCCGGCGGCCAGGGCGGTCATCAGGATGGGCACCAGACGCTCGCGGGCGCCGCGCGCGACCGCCTCGGCGGGGTCGCTCACCCCCTCGCGTTCGGCCAGATGGTGGACATGGGCGATCATCATCACGCCGTTGCGCGTCGCGATGCCGAACAGGGTGATCAGCCCGATCAGGCTGGCCACCGTCATCACGCCGCCGGTCAGGTACATGCCGGCCACGCCGCCGATCAGGGCGAGCGGCAGGTTGAGCATGACCAGCAGGGCGTCCTTGACCGAACGGAAGGCCAGGAACAGCAGCAGGAAGATGCCCACCACCACCACCAGGCTCAGCAGGCCCAGGGTACGGGTGGCCTCGGCGGCGCTCTCGAATTGGCCGCCGAATTCGACGTGATAGCCCTGGGGCAGCTTGACCTCGGCCTCCACCTTGGCCCGCATCTCCTCGACCACGCCGCCGAGATCGCGTCCCGCCACGTTGGCGGTCACCACGATCTTGCGCTGGACGTTCTCGCGGCTGACGCTGTTCGGCCCCCGGTCCTTGGTGATGTCGGCCAGGGCGATCAACGGCAGGCGGGCGCCGGACGAGGTGGTGATCAGGGTTTCGCGGATCGCCTCCATGCTGCCGCGCACGGAAGGATCGTAACGCACCACCAGATCATAGGTGGCCTGGCCCTCCATGATCTTGGACACGGTGGTTCCGGCAAAGGCCGTCTCGATGGAATCGGCCACCTGACGGAGCGTCAGGCCGTGCCGCGCGATGGCGGTGCGGTTGAACTTGACCGTCAGGAAGGGGATGTCGGTCTGCTGTTCCGCCGAGACGTCAACGGCGCCGGGAACCTTCTCCACCGCCGCCTTCACCTGGGCCGCCACCCGGCGCAGGTCGTAGAGGTCGGTGCCGAATATCTTGATGGCGATATTGGCGCGGCTGCCCGACAGCATATGGTCGATGCGGTGCGAGATGGGCTGGCCGACGATGATGTTCATGCCGGGAATCTGGGCGAAGTCACGGCGCAGCGCGTCGAGGAAGTCCTCCTTGCTCCGCTCCTTCATGGCCAGGCTGACCTCGATCTCGGATTCGTGGATGCCGAGCGCGTGGGGGTCGAGCGGCGAGCGGCCGGTGCGCCGCGCCGTCGCCGTCACCTCGGGCTGGCGCAGCAGGGCGTCTTCGACCAATTGGCCGAGATTGGCCGATTCCTCCAGCGAGGTTCCCGGCAGCGTCGAAGCCGAAATGGTCAGGGTGCCCTCGTTGAAATCCGGCAGGAAAGCCCGGCCCGCCAGCCCCAGGGCCGCCATGCTGAGCGTCAATGCAATGCCGGAGCCCCAGGCCACCGCCTTCCAGCGGGTGAGCGTGGCGGCCAGCACCCGGTCGTAGCGGACCAGCAGCCAGCGAATCAGGGCGGGCTCGTGCCCGGCCTCGCCCTCCTTATGGCGGGTGAGCAGCAGCGAGGCCATCACCGGCGTCACCGTGATGGCGACGAACAGGGATGCGGCCAGCGAGATGACGTAGGCGAGGCCGAGGGGAACCATCAGCCGCCCTTCCACGCCGGTGAGAAAGAACAGCGGCAGAAACACCAGCATGATGATCAGGGTGGCGAAGACGATGGAGCCCTGGATTTCCCGCGTGGCCTCGAAGACCACATGGATCGGCGATTGCTGCCGGTCGGGGGCCAGGCGCCGGTTGCCGCCCAGGCGCCGCACGATGTTCTCCACCACGATGATGGCGTCGTCCACCAGGGCGCCCAGGGCGATGGCGAGGCCGCCCAGGGTCATGGTGTTGATGGAAGCGCCCATGGCCTTCATGGCCAGGATGGCCGCCACCAGGGACAGCGGCAGGGCGGTGAGCGTGATCAGGGTCGCCCGCCCGCTCATCAGAAAGGCGAAGACGATGGCCACCACCAGGATGGCGCCGTCTCTGAGCGCATCCACCAGATTGCGCACCGAGACGGTGATGAAATCAGCCTGGCGGAAGATATCGGTGGCCAGCACCATGCCCTCGGGCAGGGTCTTGCGGAGATCGGCGAACACGGAATCGAGACGCCGGGTCAGTTCCAGGGTATTGGCGCCGGGCTGCTTCTGGATGCCCAATACCACGGCCGCGCGGCCGTTGTTGGAGCCGATGCCGCGCCGGATGCCGGGGCCGGCCGCCACCTCGGCCACATCGCGGATCAGCACCGGAACGCCGCCCCTGCGTCCTACCGCCGTGACGCCGATATCGTCCAGCGAATTGATGCGCCCCACGCCCTGGATCAGGAATTCCTGCCCGCCCTCGGCGTAAAAGCCGGCCGGAGCATTCTGGTTGCTCTCCTTCAATGCGGTCAGCACTTCGTCCACCGTGACGCCATAGGCCGCCAGCCGGTCGAGACGGATGGTGACCTGATACTGGCGCTCGTCGCCGCCGATGGGCAGCACCTCGGCGACGCCGGGAACCGCCAGGATGCGCTTGCGCACCACCCAGTCGGCGGCAGCCTTCACCGCCATGCCGTCGTGGCTGTCGGAACGCAGCGCGATGAACATGATCTCGCCCATCACCGAGGCGGCGGGCGCCATGACCGGAGCGGCCACGTCGGGCGGCAGCGCGGCGCGGGCCAGTTGCAGCTTCTCGGCGACGACTTGGCGCGCCATCAGCACGTCGGTGCCCCAGTCGAATTCGACGATCACGGTGGACAGGCCGACGGTGGTGCTGGAACGCACCCGGCGGACCCCCGGCGCGCCGTTCAGCGCCGTCTCGATGGGAAAGGTCACCAGCCGTTCCACCTCGGTGGGGGCCATGCCGTGGGCCTCGGTGGCGACGGTGACCGAAGGGGCGGTCAGGTCGGGGAACACGTCCACCGGCATTCGCAGGGTCTCGTATGTCCCCCAGCCCAGCAGCAGGGCGGCGGCGGCCAGGACGAACAGCCGCGAGCGCAGCGACCACTGGATGATGTAGCTGATCATGGGAGAGCTTTCCTCAGTGCGCGTGGCCGTGGGACAGGGTGGCCGGAGCCGCCGCCGCCAGCTTCACCTGATAGGCGCCCCTGGCCACCACCCGCTCGCCCGGCGCGATGCCGTCGCGGATGGCCACGAAATCGCCGTCGCGCAGGCCGGGCACCACCGGGCGGCGCTCGAAGGACTCGCCGCCGGTCTGGACGAACACCACCGGCTGGCCGTTGTCGTCGAGGAGTGCCGAGGCCGGAACGGCGGGGCTTTCCTCGGCCGCGCCGGTGAACACCCGGACCTGGGCATAGGCGCCGATGCGGAACCGTTCCTCGGGATTGTCGAATTCGAACAGCGCCGGAACGGTGCGGCTGTCCTTGTCCACCACGCCGCCGAGCGCGATCAGGCGGCCGTTCTTCCCCTGCTCGATGAGGGTGGCGCCCTCGTAGCCGTCGGCGGTGAACCACGCTCCCAGGGGATCACGGACCCGCCCGATCTGGGCTTCGGGAATCTGGGCCTCCAGCCACAGCTTGGACAGACCGGCGATATGGAACAGGGGCTGGCCCTGGCCGATGGTGGCACCCGGCTGGGTATTGACCGCCGCGAGACGGCCGGAAACCGGAGCACGCAGCGCGATGCCACCCTTGGCTCCCTGGTAGGGGGCAGCACGGCGGGCGGCAGCGTCCAGGTCGGCCCGCGCGGCGGCCTCTTGGTTGCGGGCCTCGATCACCCGGCGCTCGGGGATGGCCTCCATCTTCAGCAGCCCTTCCAGGCGCTGGCGATCCTGCGTCGCCAGATCGAGGGCGAGGCGGGCCTTGCGGCTTCCCAGTTCCAGGGTGGCGGAATCGGTCTCGCCGCCCAATTGCGGCACCAGCCAAGCCAGAATCTGCCCCTTCTCCACCTGTTGCCCTATGCGTGGGAAGTCAGGAGACGGGGTCAGCATCCCGGCGCCCGGCGCCGCAACGATCGCCTCGTCCGAGGCCCGCGCCCGAATGGTCCCGCTGGCCGCCACCGAATCCCGGATCAGGCGCGGACGCACCTCGGCGGTGGCGAAGTCGATCTTCCACTGGACCTCCTTGGTAACGGCGATCCGTCCCGTCTTCTCGGCATGATCGGCCTCATCCATGGCGGTCTTGGCGGCGGCATCATCGGCATGCACGGTGATCTCACCCAGATCGTGCCCATCGACCACGTCCTGGGTGCGCAAGACGACGCTCAAGCGTCGCATTCCCGATTCCTTGGGAATGACCAGAGCGCGGAAGATGCCTGGCTTGTCCATGAGGGCGGGAAAGCTCTCGTCCGGCTGCCCGCCGCCTGAAAGACGGATCACTGCCTCGCCCTCGGCCACAGGCTTGTGGCTGGCCAGCCGGGTCAGGTGTAGGACGAAATCGCCGGCCTCTCCCGCCACCGGGACTGGATATTCCATGAACAGTTCCGTGGCGGCGGAAAACGTGGTGGACGAGACACGTTCCTCGGCATGGGCATGCTCGCCCCCGTGGGCATGCCCTTCCTCGGCATGGGCTGACTTGACGGCGTGCCGGGGGACCATGGTGGCGTAGATTCCTGCTCCCCCCAGGGCGGTTCCAGCAGCCAGGGCGATGATCAGCTTTCTCATGGCGTGGTCTCTCCGGTGGCGAGCGTCAGGTCGGTGTGAGCCTCGCGGGCGCCGAACTCCAGCTCGATGGCGGTGGTTTCGGCTTCCAGCAGGGATTTGTGGGCATCGAGCAGTTCCAGCACGTTCATCTCGCCCGCCCGGTAGGCGCCCTCGGCGATGCGCGACAGGTCGCGTGACGCCGGCAGCGAGCTTTCGCGGAATTTCAGCGCCGTCTCCCGCAACTCAGCCGTTCGGCGCCACAGGCCACGGATTTCACCCTCGGCCTTGGCGCGGGCCAGCGCCAGATCGGCGGCGGTGGCGCGGGACTGGGCGGCGGCCTTGCGGCTGGCGGCCTGGCCCCGGTCGAACAGCGGCAACGGGGCCGAGACGGTCAGCAGGACGCCCTGGTCGCTGCGATCCGGCTGCTCCACCTGCTTCAGTCCTGCCCCCAGGGTGAGGTCGGGTATCCAGCCCCGGTCGGCGGCCCGGCGATCCAGGTCGGAAGCGGCGACTCTGGCCCGCAGCGCCCGCAGGTCGGGACGGTCTTCCAGGCGCGACATCAGGTCGTCGAGGCCGAGCGATGGCGGCGGCAACAAAGCTCCCTCGATCCGGGGCATGGCGATGCCGGGGGGCCACCCCATCAGGGCGCGCAGGCGTTCCCACGAGTCCGACAGGTCGGCGTTCAGGGCCCGGACCTTGGCATCGGCGGCCACCCGTTCGCGGGTCAAGCGGCGGGCGTCATAGCCCGATACCTCGCGGCCGCTCCTCAGCTTTGTCAGCACGGCTTCCGCCTCGGCGAGGCGACCGGCCCAGTGTTCCGCCGCCGCCTTGGCCTGCTGGCGCATCACGACGGCGTAGAACAGCTTGCGGGCCTCGCCCCCTGCCTCGCGGGTGCGCTGGCGGGCCTCGGCCTGGGTGGCATCCACCCGCCGTCCGGCGGCATCCTGGCGCAGGCCGCGCCGCCCGGAGACGTCCACCGGCTGGGACAGCCGGTAGGTGTCCTGTACCGTGGCGCCTCCGGCCCCCTTGGTGCGGTCGCGCTCGTACTCGAAGGTGGGATTGGGCCACAGCCCGGCCTCATCCTCCTCTGCCCTGGAGGCGTCGATGGCGCCTTCCGTGGCGTTGCGCAGATCGTCGCGCCCCTGGGCGGCGGCGATGGCGGTCTGCTCGTCCAGGCGGCCGATCTCGGCCCAGGCCGGAAAAGCCAGGACCAAGGCCGCCGCCAGGACGGGATGGAAGAGCGGCCTCAATGCTTGTGGTCCTTGAGAACCAGGCCGTGGGCCACGTCGATATAGCCCTTGGCCTCGTCGGCCTTGCCCTCCTTGCACAGCTTCTCGGCGGTCTCGATCTGCCACTTGGCGCGGTCGCGGTCGGCGGGCTTGCCGTCGAAGCGCTTGAAGGCCTGCTTGATCTCGGGCAACTGGTCGCAGGACGTGCCCTTGGACGATTGCGCCCAGGCGGGGGCGGCGAGCAGCAGGGCGGCCAGGGCGGCGATGGTGATGGAACGGGACATGACGTGGTCTCCTCTTGGGGAATAGGGCGACTGACCGGCCGGCACACAGATGCCGGCCGGAAGGTTTCAGTCCGCCTGGGTGGGAAGATCGAACCCGGTCATGGCTTCGCAGATTTCCTGCACCCGAGCCATGTGGGCGGCGCTCTCCTTTCTACGGAGATCAAGATGGTCGTCGGTTTCCCGGCGGCACTTCTCGGCCAGATCTGCCCGCCTCTTGGTCTCGATGGGGGAGCGCCCTTTGATGGCTGGTAGATCGGCCATTTCACGGCACAGAGCCCGCAAATGGCTGGTCTCGCGGGTGGTGTTCGAATCGCGGTAGCGGTGTTGAGCATTGGCCGGCATCCGCGCGGCGGTCTGGTCAAGGTCCCAATCGGCCTCCGTGAGGCACGCGCGACGGAGAATTTCCTGACGATCGTCAGGTGTCTTGCCCTCCAGACGTTGGGTCAGAGGGACAGTTGGGGTGGAGGCGCAACCCGACAGCGCCACGGCAAACAGCACGATGATCAGAGCATTGGCACGCATGGAGAATTCTCCGGAATCAAACGCAGGACGAACGCATCCGCCCCAGGGCAGACGCGCAAAGACGTTCGGTTACCGGAGAAAACTCAGTTCAGCAGAACCACCGAGCGGTGGGAGGCCAAGCGCGGGTCAAGCGACGGCCCTTCCGTGGGAAAGGCGGCGACAATGGTCTGCTGCTTCTTGGGGGAAAGAGCCCAGGGAGCCAGCGAGACGGGCAGAGCCATGTCCGAACCGAGGACGGTCTGCTGCTTGATGATCGGCGGAGCGGACTGGACCAGGGGGATATCGACGCAATCGATCGCCGCCGTCAGATGATGCTCGGCAGAAAGGCCATCCGTCGATCCGCGATCGTGATGCCGGGCTTGAGCGGCCTCGATGGCCAGATGCCCATCGCCGCCAAGGCACAAAGCGAATGCCCCGCCCGTCGGCCCCCCAAGCAGGATCATCAGCAGGCTGAGCAGAGCAGCCAGCTTCCGAACCGGAAGGGTGGACATCAAACGGGACACCGAGGCGATCCTTTCAGCTATCACCATTGGGGTGGATAGCATGCTGGAAACGGGCCGGCAAATGAACGCTTTTTAATCGCAGCGGGTTGAAGGAAGCCTTTCTTCCGTTCACCTATACCTATCACACCAGCACCCGCGACACCGCCTCGACGGCCTTCATGCCTTGGCCAAAGCGGGCCATGGCTTCGCGGTTTGCCTTCAACTCGCCGTAGGGTAGGAAGCGGACCTGGAGGTCGCCGATACGGCTGAAGGCCGGGCGGGCCAATTGGGTGCGAACCTCGCCCTCGCGGTCGTCGGGGGCAACCAGGAACAGCCCGTTGGGGGAATGCAGATCGCTTCCGAGGGCAAGATCGAGCAGGCGGACGATGCCGGAGTAGATGGAGGTGGTGTGCTCGACCTCGAAGGCACCGACCACTTTGGATACTCCGCGCTCCAGCCACAGCACGTCGATCAAGCGGATGGCGTCGGCACCTGGGGCTTGGTCGATGGCCGGTGGCAGCACGGCAAGGCAGCCGTCTGACAAGCGTCCAGCGGCGAAGGCCCGGTTGCGGTCGTTGGAGGCGATCCAGACGTCGAAGCCGAGCGACCGTCCGAGGTCGCGCAGCCACGCCTGCACCTCGGTGTGGGTGAGATCGCTCTGGCGGGCGGCGGCCAGGATCTTTTCGGACTTAGCCCCTTCCGCGCGAACCTGAGCCAGATCGTTCTCCCAGGCCTTGCGGGCGGTCTCATCGTCGGCCAAGGGTGGCGGAGGATAGCGGCCACTTCCGATATCGAACAGGAAACCGGCGATGGCACCGAGGTCGTTGGATAGCAGATCCCGGTACTTGGCGTTGAGCGCCAGGATTCCGGCCCGCATGGCAAGGTATTCCCCCCACCGTCCCAGCTTGACCTTGGCTCCGGTCAGGGCGTTGTAGCCGTTGACGATGGCGGTGTTGAACGGTGGGGTGATGGTCGGGTGATGGAAGTAGAGCAGATTGGCCACCGTCGGCCCCAATCCCTTGATGGCCTGGGAATCGAGCCTGCGGATGGCGGCGATCACCGCATCCTCGCCGCTGCAGCAGGCGCAAGCGGCAAGGCAGCGGGCGAAGGCCAGCTGGTTGTCCCTGTTCTCATAGATGTCGGGAATCCGCAGCTTCGGCTTCCACAGGAAGGCATGATCCGCCCCCTTGAAGATCTGCCGCTGCTCGGCGATGGCACCCACCGCCGTTTCCAGCGACGACCCCTTGTAGACGTTGCCGAAGGTGCCGGTCTCAATCTCCGCCACCACCTGGGCGACGCCCCGGCGGATCGAGTGGAAGTTCTTCAGCCGCTCCTCCCACAGGAACCACAGGCGATAAGTGCCGCCGGGAT
This sequence comes from Magnetospirillum sp. ME-1, assembly GCF_002105535.1. Lineage (GTDB taxonomy): Bacteria > Pseudomonadota > Alphaproteobacteria > Rhodospirillales > Magnetospirillaceae > Phaeospirillum. Next base: position 2,394,511 of record NZ_CP015848.1, read on the forward strand.
CGTCGCGCCAGCGCGTCAGCAATTCACGGATAGGATCCACCGCCAGATCTCCAGCATTTTCCCCGCCCCTATGATGCAAGCATTCATCGCATTTGCAACAAGCCCGCGCCCCTTGGACCGGGAAGGGGGAATGTAAAGTTTTGTAACCGTGGATAGAGGTAATATTTACACTTCATTACACCACCGACCCTCCCGAAATCCGTATGGTCGGGCATGGTTTCCGAATGCCAAGGGGGGAATACGTGGCGCAAGCGGATGTCATCGACCTGATCTTTACGGGCTTGGCCGCCCCAAATGCTAGTGAAGCCTATGTACGCCATGCGGCGGTAATCAACCGCAATGACGGCAGGATGTCGATCCTCAACCCGGAAGATCTGTCCCGGGGATGCATCCACTTTCAGGACCAGTACCGGAAGCTGAATTTTGGCGCCGCACAACAGATGTTGGCGCTGATCGAACAGACGGTCCAGGTGGAGAAGGTCGCCATCAAGATCCGCGAGGCGATCTATCCCAGACTGCTTGTCGCGGTCGGAGCACCGCAGGGAACCCCCATTCCCGATCTGATCTGGCAGCTCTACGCCATCTACGCCAAATCGACCCCGGCCGAGATGATGGCGCTGGCGGCCCAGACCGGTGAAATTTTCGACACCGGCTGGAAGAATCTGGCGGCCGACGAGGACGATCTTTCGGTGGAGGCCCTGAAGAGTTTCTATGACAGCCTGCCTTTCCCGGTGGGCTGTACTTTCCGGAAATTGATCTCGGATAATCTGCAACTGGCGCTTCAGGCCCTGCCGTTCTGGGCGGTCACCCATATCAAACCGAAGGCGGCTTTCGACTTCGGCGGCAATTCCGGCCTGATGACCACCCTGATGGCCACCACCGGCACGGGGCGCTGCCTGCTGGTCGATTTCTCCAGCAAAATGCTGGACTTTGCCCGCTGGAAAGACCGGCGGATGGGCGTCACCAACGTCGAGTACCTGGAACTAGACGCTGCCATGTCTAGCCTTCCCCATCCATTCAAGGAAAGCTTCGACTTCGGCGTCTGCACCGAGGTGATGGAGCACATTTTCGACGTCGAGAAGGCGGTGGCGACCATGGCGGCCCTGCTGAAGAAGGACGGGTTGCTGTTCTTCTCCGCCTCGTTCGGTCATTACCCCTATCCGTCCCACCTGCGCCGCAACGTGGTGTTCGCTGGCAAGGAGGACGATCTGCTGCGCCGCCATGGGCTCCAACCGGTTGACGCCTCCTTCCCGTTCCCCATGGCGCCCAACCAAAAGCTCTACAAGAAGGTCGTCAGTTCGACCAGCACACATCGGCGGTGAGCGGTGGTCGTGCTGGAGGAGGCCGGTATGCTGCGGATCACCGTTCGCTTCGGCCGAACCTCCAGATCGGTAATGACGGCAATCGCCCTCGCCCAACTGGGCTTTTCCCGAGGATGGCGGGGGCAATGTCTGGAGTGGGTGACGACGGTCGACGAGGCCGCCGCCCCCGGTCTTTTCATGGATGTCTCCAACGTCCTGGCGACGGCCCATCCGGTCGCATTGCTTGACGCGGACTATTCTCGGGACGACGCCGTCGTGGTCGAGATCGCCGATTGCCGCCGGATGATCTTCCAGCAAATCCGATTGCCGACTCAACCATCACCTCAGCCAAGATAGAAGCTCCCTAGCGGCTTGTTCACTCCAAATCCTACGCCATGCCCAAGGTGAACTGCGCTATTCCTCCGCCTCGCAGGGATAGGTTTTGCGGATATAAAGGATGAAGGCCCGTGGCGCGCTGAGGCGGAAGATATCATCGACGCCCTCGCGGTCGAGAACCTCCAGCCATTCCAGTAGACCTGCCAGCAATTTCTCGTCTTTAACCCCGGAGGGCATGCAGACCTGGTGCTCCTGATACATGGGGGCCATCACCCGGATGGTCTCGAAGATAGCCGCAGTAGCCGCCAAACATTTAGCGGCATTGTTGACTACGTAGATATCCTCGGGGGACAGGGGGCGCTTGCCCAGTTCGCTGTCGAGAATTAGAAGTCTCTTGACCTCGCCGCACAGCCCCAGCAGATGCGACAGTGGCAGGGCACGGGTGCTGGCCAGACGTTCCCGTGGCGGTGCGGCAGGCTGCTCCCCGATAGGGCTGGAGACCTGTTCTCGCGCCGATGTCGGCCATGGCAGCAGGATGGTGCAGACGACCAAAGCCACGAGCCGGCCCCAGATCATCATGGGGACACCCCGCCGCTAATTATGCGGTCCATGAGTTGGCGAGTGAAATTGATAAGCTCCTGGAGCATGAATGATCCAAAGATTAGGATCGCGGCCCCGGTCGCAATAAATTTCGGCACAAAAGTGATTGTCTGCTCCATGATTTGGGTCAGCGTCTGGATTAGAGAGATAAGCAAGCCAACGGCTAACCCTATAATCAAAGCAGGGGCGGACATCTTTATGAAAACGATCATGCTTTCTCTTGCCAGGTCAATCAGCTCCGCCTCAGTCATAATATGTCACCACAGAAGATAATTCAGGCCCATGTTGTGCTCGGCCTTATCGTCAGCGGTTATTGTAGATTATTTGTAAGTATATGCGCTGGCTTTATGGTAAGGTTTTGTAAACAACGGCGACACATAAAACAACTTGGAGGCATCAACCTGGTAATTTATTATCAAAAATATTCAAATCTATAGCGCCCACTGAAATCGCGCCACGATCAGAAGCTGTTCCGGCGCCTCATTACAGGCTTACATCTTGATCGTAGCGCCCAAGCACCAACAAACCGGCGTATGATGCGGCAGGCATTCCATGCTGGAGAGGCCTGGGTCTACTTCTGGACCCCATGGCTTTCTGGATGAGGCAGGGCGGCAAGGTCGAAATGCCGCCGAACCAGATTCAACTCGTTGAGGCCTTCGTGGGTTTTTCCTTCCCGGCACAGCCTCGCCGCGCGATGCAACTCCTGCCGGATCGAGTCGATCTCGGAGACCGGATACCACTTCCCGTTGTCGAGCTTGACCGGGGGCTGTCCGGGCCGGCCGATTGCTCCCATGGGGGCGCCCCGCAGGTTGGCACCGAGTTCGTCAAGTTGGGTCTGGCAGGCTTCGGCCTCGGTAACCTCTCCGGCATGGACCGTTCCCAGGGAGAATGGCAGCGCCAGTAAGGCGACCGCCAGGGCGGGAATGAGCCGTGATGCCGCCATGTGAGCCTCCTCTGGTTCGGCCTATTTGAGCAGGTCCATGGTCCGGTCCATCATCGCCCGAGAGGTCTGGATCACCTGGAGATTGGCCTCGTAGCTGCGCTGCGCCTCGCGCATGTCCATCATTTCGATCAGCGGGTTGACGTTGGGGGCCAGCACATAGCCGTCGCGGTCGGCGGCGGGATGCTTGGGATCGTAGCGCCGCTGGAATTCGGCGCTATCGGGGCGGACCTTGTCCACCTTGACCAGCTTGGTTCCCATCTCGCGGTCGAGTTCGTTCTTGAAGGTCACCGTCTTGCGTTGGTAGGGCAGTCCCTCGGGGGTCTGGGCCAGGGAATCGGCATTGGCGAGGTTCTCGGAAATCACCCGCAGCCGCTGCGTCTGAACCTTCAGACCGGACTGGGCGATCTTCGAACTGTTCATCAAGGGGTCCATGACCATTCTCCTCAGACGCCTGTACGACCGAGCGCCAGGCGCATCATCTTCAGGTTCTTCTGATAGATGTCGGCGGCCATATTGTGGGCGCCCTTGGTGTCGTTGATCTTCGCCATCTGCTCTTCCAGAATCACGCCGTTGCCGTTCGGGGTGCTCTCGAAGGGCTTGCGCATGGTTTCGACGACAAGGGAATTACTGGCCGGAGCGGCGATATGCTGGGGCTGGGTGGTGGCGAGCGGTGGCGCCTGGACCTCGGCCAGCATGTCCTTGAAGTCGAATTTCTTGACGTCCTTGGGCAGATAGCGCGGGGTGTTGGCGTTGGCCACGTTCCCGGCCAGCACCTCCTGTCGTTGGGCGGCCCAGTCCATGCGCGCCCGAGCCATCTTGAAGATCGTGAGCTGGTCGAGCATGTCTTAGCCCTCCCAACCCTTTGGCGTTTCAGTGACGGTCGTTTTCATGGCGATCTCCCTCCCTTGGGAGCATCCATCACAGCATCGCTATGTAAACCGACATTTCCCATATGGGCGATCCATCCACCCCTGATTGACGCCAGAATAGCCAAATTCCGGCCCAACCGGAAGGCGGAATGGCGCGGCGATAGCCGCCGCAGCAGCAAAATCGCCACCTCGACCGCCAGGGTCGGCTCCGCTGGCGTGATCCCAGCTTGTTTTGCGATGGCGCGGGCACACTTCGCCTGTCATCCGCCTCTTGCCGACGCTCCCAGCTATCAACATGGCGCTGGCTCTCGTGGTCGAAGATCGTCGATCATGTCGAGGATACGGCGGAACAGGTCTCGCGGCACCGCTACCTCGGCCATCTGGAAGACGGCGTAGCGGGCGTGGCCGATGACCTTGGCTCCGATCTTCACCACCTTTTCGCGGATGGTGGTGAGCGACCAGCTTTCCAACTCTTCCGGCAAGGCCAGGGTGCGCAGGAAGTTGGAGAGGTTGTAGGCCAGGGCGTGAAGCTGAAGCCGCACCGCGTTGGCCTTCATCGTCCGGCAAGACAGCCGGGTCCACTTCACCGCGTTCTTGCCCTCCTTGATGTACTGCTCCGCCGTGCCACGCTGGTTGTAGAAGGCGGTCACGCGGGCTGCGGGTCGGGTAAGGTTAGTGACAATGAAGCCGACCCGTGGATACAGTTCGCCGGGATGCCATTCGACCTTGGCGACCACGCGGCGCTTCCGGCTCCATGACTTGGCCTGATAGCTGAAGCTGGCGTAGAACCGCTGGACGTATTTCGGAGGACGACCGACCGGGCGCTTGAGCAGGTGGGCGATGTGGCTCTGAAGGACCGTGTTGGCCTTGAGGCGGATGGTGTACTTGTAGCCCTCGGCCTCCAAATAGTCGTACAGGTCGGGCAAGGCGAAAGCCGCATCGCCCCGGAAGAACCGCCGCTTGGTCTTGTCACGATACCGCGTCACCACAGGTTCCAGCACCGAGCGCCAGTCATCGGCGCTGTGGACGTTGCCGGATCGAAGGGCGCTGCGTTCAAGGTCGCCAAACTGGTTGAACACGAACAGCGGATGGTAGCAGGTGCAGCCGAAATGGCCGTTGTAGGCGGTGCCTTCCTGCTCACCATGGGTCGGGCTGACGCTGCTGTCCATGTCCAGCACCACGACGTTGGTGGGACGGCGGGCATGAACCGCGTCGATCCATTTCCCTGACAAGTCAGTCAGAGCAGCGAGGTTCGGCTTGCCGGTCAGCACCCCGGTCTCGAACCGCCCCATCTGGCTGGTGGACGCGGCCTCCTTGGTCACAGCCCTGCCGCCGACGATCCAGCGCATCGCCGGATCATGGCCGAGGCGGTCGGCATCGTTGACATCCTCGTACCCGGCGAGGCGGCCGAACACCGATTGCCGAAACTGCGCCGTCAGGGTGTGACGGTTGTTCTTGCCGGTCCTGTTGTCGGCCAGCACCTGCCCGGCCATCTCGGTCAGGCCGAGGGCGTCGTCCAGATCCCGGAAGGCGAGCAGCCCGGCGTCCGATGTCACCTTCGAGCCGTGGAACTCCAGCTTGAGGCGGCGGTCAAAAGCGACCCGCAGATCGCCAGATTCCGTTTCACCCGCCGCCATCTCCATAAACAGCCCCTCAGATCGTCCGTACAGCCTTGATTTCTATATCAGATTTGGCAGCCGCCGTCACGTAATCGCAGCGCCATCTGGGAAATCCGGGCTTTAGCATGTAGAAAAGCTACACTTCAAGTTCATTGCCATCTTCATCAGACAGATAAATTAATGGCCGACTATCTACATTGTCGTTTGTCAGATACCCACAGTATTGCTTGTCAATTGTTTGAATATGCCCCACGATCCATCGCTCGACGAGGCCACTTAATGTTCCTGCAATATCCTTATTTCCACCTCTGTAATCTTGTGCGATTTGATGTGCTTTCGCGGCAAAAGCTTCATGCGCAGCAAGATGCTCGCCCAAAAAGGGGTAGTTCACGGCGGCCATTGCCATCTCTTCACGTAGGAAATGGCCTTCTACGTATTCTTCAAGTACGTTAATCGCCGTTTCGATCAAGTAATCATTCCCTTCCTCTGGACCTTCAATAACATCGCGGAGCAGTTCGGCCAGTCTAAAGAAGGCTTGATGGTCCTCGTCAATGATGTCCACTCCAACAGAAAAGTCTGGGGACCACCCAGTGGGTGTAGCTTCCTTTTCAGTGCCTTCAGTCATATGCACCACCTTGAAGATCAGAAAACAAATAGAAATTCATGCGACCTGTTTTCGGTCAAGCTGGCCCAAGAATTTTTACTATTCCAGAATGAAGTTTTTTGATCGAAAAAGGCTTTTCTAGGAACAAGTCCACGCCTGCCTCGTATGCGTTTTTTTCAGCATCTGTGCCCACCATCCCAGTTAGTAGGACGATTGGAATTTTTTGATCAATGCCATCAATCCCTGAGCGAATGCGTTGAGTGCATTCAAGCCCGTCCATCACGTCCATCTTCCAGTCCATAATGACTAAGTGCGGAGACGTCTCACGGATCTTGGCAATCGCATCTTCGCCATTGATTGCCTGGACGATATCCTTGATGCCGATGCCTTTAAGGACCTCGAAAATCAAAGTGCGTGTGGGCGGATTGTCGTCAACAATCACCGCAGTCTTTACCTTATTCATCTGCCGCCCTCGAAAAATTGCGGGAGCCAAAAATGCCCGCTCTGTGGTCATTGATTCGCACAAACTCTAAACCGACATTTCCCATATGGGCGGTCCATCCACCCCTGATTGACGCCAGAATAGCCAGATTCCGGCCCAACCGGAAGGCGGAATGGCGCGATGGAGGCCGCCATCGCAACATGAACGCCGCCCCGACCGGCTTTGAGGTCTCCTGCGTCGTGATTCCAGCCTGTTTTGTTGCGTGACGGACGCACTTCGCCTGCCATCCGCCTCTTGCCGACGCTCCCAGCTATCAACATGGCGCTGGCTCTCGTGGTCGAAGATCGTCGATCATGTCGAGGATACGGCGGAACAGGTCTCGCGGCACCGCTACCTCGGCCATCTGGAAGACGGCGTAGCGGGCGTGGCCGATGACCTTGGCTCCGATCTTCACCACCTTTTCGCGGATGGTGGTGAGCGACCAGCTTTCCAACTCTTCCGGCAGGGCCAGGGTGCGCAGGAAGTTGGAGAGGTTGTAGGCCAGGGCGTGAAGCTGAAGCCGCACCGCGTTGGCCTTCATCGTCCGGCAAGACAGCCGGGTCCACTTCACCGCGTTCTTGCCCTCCTTGATGTACTGCTCCGCCGTGCCACGCTGGTTGTAGAAGGCGGTCACGCGGGCTGCGGGTCGGGTCAGGTTGGTGACAATGAAGCCGACCCGTGGATACAGTTCGCCGGGATGCCATTCGACCTTGGCGACCACGCGGCGCTTCCGGCTCCATGACTTGGCCTGATAGCTGAAGCTGGCGTAGAACCGCTGGACGTATTTCGGAGGACGACCGACCGGGCGCTTGAGCAGGTGGGCGATGTGGCTCTGAAGGACCTTGTTGGCCTTGAGGCGGATGGTGTACTTGTAGCCCTCGGCCTCCAAATAGTCGTACAGGTCGGGCAGGGCGAAAGCCGCATCGCCCCGGAAGAACCGCCGCTTGGTTCTGTCCCGATACCGCCCCACCACCGGTTCCAGCACCGAGCGCCAGTCATCGGCGCTGTGGACGTTGCCGGATCGAAGGGCGCTGCGTTCAAGGTCGCCAAACTGGTTGAACACGAACAGCGGATGGTAGCAGGTGCAGCCGAAATGGCCGTTGTAGGCGGTGCCTTCCTGCTCACCATGGGTCGGGCTGACGCTGCTGTCCATGTCCAGCACCACGACGTTGGTGGGACGGCGGGCATGAACCGCGTCGATCCATTTCCCTGACAAGTCAGTCAGAGCAGCGAGGTTCGGCTTGCCGGTCAGCACCCCGGTCTCGAACCGCCCCATCTGGCTGGTGGACGCGGCCTCCTTGGTCACAGCCCTGCCGCCGACGATCCAGCGCATCGCCGGATCATGGCCGAGGCGGTCGGCATCGTTGACATCCTCGTACCCGGCGAGGCGGCCGAACACCGACTGACGGAACTGGGCGGTCAGGGTGTGGCGGTTGTTCTTGCCGGTCCTGATGTCGGCCAGAACCTGTCCGGCCATCTCGGTCAGGCCTAGGGCGTCGTCCAGTTCCCGGAAGGCGAGCAGCCCGGCGTCCGATGTCACCTTCGAGCCGTGGAACTCCAGCTTGAGGCGGCGGTCAAAAGCGACCCGCAGATCGCCAGATTCCGTTTCACCCGCCGCCATCTCCATAAACAGCCCCTCAGGTCGTCGGTACCACCTTGATTTCTATATCAGATTTGGCAGCCGCCGTCACGTAATCGCAGCGCCATCTGGGAAATCCGGGCTGAGGATTCAACCATGAAGGTCGCAGCCTATTATCGTGTTTCGACGACGAATCAAGCAGATGCCAATTTGTCGATCCCGGACCAGATGCGTCAAGCGCAGGCTTATTGCATCWSAAGGGGATGGAGCCTTGTGCGGGAATTTACTGAGCCCGGCGATTCGGCGATGGACGAACAAAGGCCCATCTTCCTCGAGATGATGGACTGGGTCACCAATAGGGAACACCCCGTCGATATTGTCCTCGTCCACAGCTTCTCCCGATTCATGCGAGATGCGGTCAGCCTCGGCCTGCGCGTGCGATCTTTGCGTAAGGCTAAAGTCGAGCTGGTATCGCTTAGCCAGCCGCTTGGCAATGATTCCATGGGCGACATGGTGCGTCTGATCTTGTCGGCCTTCGATGAATATTCTTCACGAGAAAACGCGAAACACACCCTGCGCGCCATGAAGCAAAATGCTGAAAATGGCTACTGGAATGGCTCAAAGGCACCCTTTGGCTACCAAACCGTTCATGCTGGCAATCACGGCGTACGGGAGAAGAAGCGCCTTGAGATTGATCCGGACGAGTCACCGATTGTTCGGATGATATTTGAATTGGCGCTGAAGGGTGAAGGTGTCAAGAGCATCTCTTGCCACCTGAACGACCGGGGCATTCGCCATCGTGGCAAGCGCTTCCACACCGGCTACGTTCACCGAATATTGCGTAGTGAAACTTATTCAGGCACCCACCATTTCAATCGGACCAATTGCCGAGAACGTGAGGCCAAGCCGCCGTCTGAATGGGTCGCAATGGCCGTGCCTGTGATCATTGACCCTGCTGACTTCCAGAGGGTTCAATCCAACCTCACGGCTCGATCGCCGAAAAAGGTCGCTCCCCGCGTTGTGAATGGTCCGACGCTGTTGACCGGCATCGCACGATGTGCCGCCTGTGGAGGCGGAATGATGCTGCGGACCGGAAAAGGAGGTCGCTACCGCTACTACACATGCGGTACGGCCGCTCGTATGGGCAAGTCGGCTTGCCAAGGTCGGACAGTGCGGATGGATGCCCTTGATAACCTTGTATTGGGGGAATTCAGTCGGAGGGTGCTCGACCCTGAACACGTTAGGGCGGTCCTCGAGGGGCTGATCGAAGATGGTGCTACACGCGATTCTCAGCGGCAGATCAAGCTAGAGGATTTGCGTAGGGCATTCAGCGAGGCCCAGGCCACCATCGACCGCCTCTATACTGCTATCGAGAAAGGGGTCTTTGACCTGGATGACCCCCAGGCTAAAGAGCGCCTGACCCAGGCCAAGTTGCGCCGGGATGAAACCAAGCAGGATTTCGAAGCTGTTCGAGTTCTTGTCAATACCACCCCCAAGATCACTGGAGAGCGGATTGAGCGGTTCACACGACTGCTGCGAGGCCATCTAAGTGAGGGCAACATCCAGCTGCGGAAAAGCTGGCTTGCTCTTTTTGTCGATGAAGTGATCGTCGCCGACGACGAAATCATCATCTGCGGCCCGACGCCCGCCCTAGCCGGCGGGGTTAATGGTACCGTTGGCGAAAATTTGCCTGCGGTGCCCACTTTTGTTCCGCGTTGGCGTCCCGGAAGGGATTCGAACCCCTGACCTACGGTTTAGGAAACCGTTGAGAATACATTGTACTATATTGATATTATTGTTATTTTCTATATTTTACGCTCCACGTGAGTTCCACGTGAGTCAATCTCGCGACCACAACTGGCACAACGCTAATCACAACACCTAAGCATCGCCTTGTTCATACAAGGTGCTATTTGGAACCACCCAAAGCCTTCGCCATCGACAGAACCTGATCCCGGACCTTGGGGTCATTGATGCTGAAATAGGCACGTACCAATTCCAGGGTTTCCCGCCGTGCCATCGGATCATCGTCGGGGATTTCAACTGACTTGGTGACGTTGCCCCGGATCACCTCGACCGGTGATGCTGCCTGGGCAGTCGAAGAGATTTCTTCGAAAAAATATCCCACCCTAACGTCGAGCACGCGGGACAGATCGAACAGCCTGGATGCTCCGACCCGATTGGCCCCACGTTCGTATTTCTGGACCTGCTGGAAGGTCAGCCCAAGGCATTCACCAAGCTTCTCCTGGCTCATGCCAAGCAGGGTCCGACGAAGCCGAATGCGGGCACCAACATGAACATCAATGGGATTGGCACTGCCGTCGTCCAAGCGACCTCTGGTGGACCGACCAGCCTTCTTGGCGACCTTGGCAGGCTCGGGGGCGGTTGCGGGTTTGGCACTCTTACGTGGCGGCATGGCGATTCCTTCCCCGTTCATCAGGTGGCTGATTTGGGCTTCCGATTCGTCCGTGAATGCCCCAGTCCAATAGCCTTGGCAAACTCAGACCTACGAGCAGCATATTCCGGGGCGACCATGGGATAGTCAGTGGGCAAGTTCCAGTTGACCCGGTACTCGTCCGGCGTCAGCCCATGGCTGGTCAAGAGGTGCCTCTTCAGCATTTTTTGGCGACTGCCGCATTCCAGACAGACGATATGTCCTGGGGTCACAGACTTCTTTACTGAAACGGCAGGCTTCTGGCTTTCAGTCGGTGCTGAAGCAGGGGCGTCCGCACCGGCCAAAGACAAATAAACGGACTTGATCAGGTTCGGAATTTCTGTGACCGCCAGGGTGTTGCTGCCCAGGTAGGCGGCTACAATCTTGGTGGTCAGAGCCTTGATGTCATCGGCCATTGATGGTGTCCTTGAGGGTCTTTCCGGCGGTGAATTTGGCAGACTTGCTGGCCGCGATGGTGAGGGTCTTGCCAGTTTGCGGATTCCTGCCTTCACGTGCAGGACGGGCAGAAACCGAGAAAGTTCCAAAGCCAACCAGACGCACATCATCGCCGGACTTCATGGCGGTAGTGATGGCTGCAAAAACAGCGTCAATAGCATTGCCCGCGTCGGCCTTGGTCATGTTGGCACTATCGGCGACGGCGTTGACCAATTCGGACTTGTTCATGTGCCCTCCCTACCAAACAAAAACGGATTGACTAACAGCCATCATTTATCAAACGGATTCACTCAGGCGTCGGCAAGGTAAACAGGAAAGTCGAGCCGCCTGAAGGTGATTGCTCGACCCAAATCTCGCCCCCGTGCCGCTCGACAATCTTCTTGCAGACAGAAAGACCGATCCCTGTTCCCTCGTATATCTCTCGGGTATGAAGTCGCTTGAAAAGCAGAAAAATTCGGTCGAAGTATTCTGGTGCGATCCCGATACCATTATCTTGAACAGAGAAGACCGCCTTACCATCATCGAGACGAGCAGCGACGGCGATGTGGGGTCTTATCCCCTCTGTTCGATATTTGATGGCATTCCCAATTAGATTTTGGAAAAGCCGATCTAACTGGTGGCCGTCCCCAACCACCATGAGTGATGTATCCACATCGACGACCACGTGTGCATCACACTCGGCAATGGCTGTCCCAAGGTTCTTCAAGGCATAGGAAATGGCATCACCGATCCGCATCGGAATCAGTGGTTCTCCCTGTCGATCAATTCTGGAGAATGCAAGCAGGTCCAGAACCATAGCATCCATTCGCCGGGCACCGTCGCGGACGAAGCCAATAAATTCATGCCCATCGGCGTCGAAGTGATGTCCGTAGCGGCGTTCAATCAGGTCAACATAGCTGCTGATCATACGGAGCGGCTCTCGAAGATCATGGGATGCGACGTAAGCAAATTGCTCAAGTTCGGCGTTGGATGCCGCCAAATCCTTACAGGCAGTTCCCAGTTTTTCTTCGCTCTCCCGTCTGACAGAGACATCAAAACAATAGCCGACATACCCGAGAAATTCGCCGGACTGGTTTTGAATAGGAATTCCGTAATCTACGATCCAACCGTATTCACCGCAGGCCCGCTTGATGCGGTATTCCATGTCGAACGGCTGACGAAGTGCGAAGGCATCAAGATAGATTTTCAAGCAGCGATCAAAATCATCGGGATGGACGCCTTCCGCCCATCCATTCCCCATCTCCTGCTCCATTGTTCTGCCGGTATAGGCGAGCCAAGCGGGGTTGAACCAATTGCATTTGGCATCAAGACCAGCACGCCAGATCAGAATCGGGGCAGCTTTTAGGAGTTCGAGATCAGGCCAGCCTGTGTTTGCAACAATCATGGCCGTCCTCCGCCTTCACGCCCATCAAATGCTACCAAAGATTTATATCTTTCATCAACCTCAAGCAAAATGGTCCGGAGATTTAGCACCTTCCATTGTGCACCGATCCCCAACGGACTCCTCCTTCACCCGGAGGATTCCTGCCTCCAATCCCGCAGCAATCACCGTRTCCGAAATGGCATCCTTGATYTCATCAGGCAGAATWATTGCGGCCCTCCATGAGCCATCTGGTGCCCGATATGTTGGCAAGGAAACCTCGGTACTTTTGTCATCAGCCCTCACCTTGACTCCTTGGATGATCATCTCGATGCCATCAAAGACGACMTCAACATCRGCCAAGGCACGTAGCTTMCCGGCATTCTTCACTTCGGTKATGCCGATTGCCGATACAGTAAYCGATGCAGTGTCCATGGTCGGATTTACGTTCATCATCTCCGCCTTGATGGCATAAGCCGAATACGATAACCTTTTCTGGTGGCATCCCCCCGATGCGGCCACATCTGGATAGATCACCCCCGTAAACCTGATCCATCCAGCACGATCCGGCGGTGGAGTTCTCACCAGTTCTCCACCGCCGACCTGCTTTACGGCTCGTTCCGAATCACAGGCACAGCCACAAAGTACTCCGGGTCTTCCAGGGTGCGAATCGACACCATTAGTGTCTCGTGCCGGTTCACCATCCGGGCATGCGGAACCCCATCAACGGCCGTCCAAAGCCGTGACACCTCCCACACCTTTCTGGTCGGATCGTTGGCTTTCATGAACAAGTCACCGACTTGGATGGGGGGAGGTTTTCGTCCGAATATTGCCATGTTCGCCCAACCTGCCTGCCCGAAATTATACCGCCRTGTCGCGAACTGCCTGGATGTGCCCAAAGAACTTTCGATCTTCGGACAGCATGTGCTTTGCCACCACGTCATAGGCCAGAAAATTGAACAGGTCGCCCAAGGCCAGTTCGCCGGATGTGAAAATCGCCACCAATTCCCCGGCACGGTCGATTAGACCCTGGTGGGTTTGGGCATGTTCATCAGCACCGGAATATCCTATCGAGCGGAAAACTGCTTCTTCATCCCGGAAATGATCCAGAAGGTCCGCAACAAGTGCTTCGATCTGAGGTGCCACCTCATCGGTTGGTCGCTCTCCGATGACCGCTGTCAGCAAATTATTTGCGTGTTCGAATAGATTTCGGTGCTGCGTATCGAGCAAAGCATGGCCGGACTCGTAGGTGCTCCTCCAGACCAGACGTAGAAACGAGAGATCGAGAAGCTCTGCCTCATCGGCTTCATCAGCCTCGCAGGCATCGGTTACGACTCGGTTCCTCCCACCTTCCTTTGCCGCGTAAAGGGCTGCATCAGACCGGCATAGCCAAGATTCCCATGTTTCATCTTCACGGTATTCGGCGACACCAAAGCTGGCGGTAACATGCCCAACACCAGGAAAATCGAAGGCCATAACCGCCTTACGGATTCGTTCGGCAAGCAGGATTGCGATCATTAGTCCACTGTTYGGGGTGACGATCACGAATTCCTCACCGCCCCAACGACCGAGCAGATCGGTGGAACGCATGCACTTTTGGGCGATGTCACAAAATGTCTTCAGAACTTCATCGCCTACAGCATGGCCATAGCCGTCATTGACCCTCTTGAAGTGGTCCAGATCGATAAAGATCAATGAAACAGGGTGACCATATCGCGAATTTCGGAGCATTTCCTGTTGGGCAGATTCTTCGATTCTGATGCGGCTCCAAGCCCCGGTCAGAGTGTCATGTCGGGCCAAGTGCTCCAGTTTTTCTCGGGCGGCAACAAGTTCGGCATTCGATGCAGCAAGGGCCGCAACGGTTTTGGAGAGTTCCTGGTTTAGAACTTCGAGTTCGTGGCTACGTTCGGCCAGATGCTGTTCCGCGATCTTGCGTTCTGTGATGTCAGAAACAACGCACACCAGACCGGCACGACCATCCCTATAAGCAGGCATATGACGGGCCGTCAGTTGCCCCCAAAATGCGGTACCATTCGACCGCCAATAATGCCGCTCCAAGTTGACGTTGGCCCGATCCTGGACCAGATGATCCGCCATGTTCTTTCGGGCTGTTTCCTGCTCTACGGGATCGACCAGATCGACGTATTCCATGCCAATCAGCGATTCCAATGGCATCATGAACATTTCCGCCATCCGTTGGTTGGCCGCACCAATCCGGCCACTGGAATCGATGGTGAAAATGGCCACACTGGAATTGTCGAAAATCAGCCGCAGCAGCCCCTCCTTGTCACGAAGGGTTTCCTCGGCTTCACGTCGTTCAGTGATGTCCGTGTACAGCGTGATGAATCCGCCGCTCGGCAGTGGCTGGCCTGAAATCTCCAGAATGGTTCCATCAGGCCGAACACGCTCGAATTGGTGTGGCTTCATCGCCATTGCTCTCTGGACAACCTGCCCAGCGAGTTCCTCTGGGTCACCTGGACCGTATTCACCACGTCGTGCGTTGAACATGGCCAGGGATTTCATGGAGGGCAGGCTGCCTTCAAACAATTGGTCAGGGAAATCCAACAGCCGTCTGAACAAGCCATTGCAGGCAACCATCTCCAGGTTCTGATCGAACAGTGTTACGCCGCACGGAAGGTGCTCGATGATCGACTGGATGATGTGGCGGCATTCTGGAGAACTGGCGAGCATCAGCAAGCCGCTGATGCCGCTATGTTCAACTTGCTGGCTGGCCCAATTTTCAGACATTTCGGATATCAGCCGGTTCCAATTTCCGCCATCAAAAGTTCTATCAAAAGTATGGTTGAGCTATGTCCGTGGGGTCAATCCTAAGTGCCACCGGGTTCCCATGTTGTTACAAGTCGTCGCAAATCCAATGCCGATATGCACGACTGCCCATGCCACCATTCTTGCTGGCGGTCGCCATTTCCTGAATGATTGGTCTGGATATTGACAGGGGGGAGGCGATCCAATGCGATGCCCATTTTGCGGCCAGGACGATACCCAGGTGAAGGATTCACGCCCGACCGACGACAATGCGGCCATCCGTCGCCGCAGAGCTTGTCCAGGGTGTGGATCACGGTTCACCACCTTCGAACGGGTTCAAATCCGTGATCTGGTCGTGGTCAAAAAGGACGGATCACGCTCGACCTTCGACCGGGAGAAAGTGGTCAAGTCGCTTCAGATCGCCCTGAGGAAACGCCCTGTCGAAGATGATCAGATCGAACGGATTGCCAATGGCATCTACCGCCGCCTTGAGAGCTTGGGGGAAAACGAGGTTCCGTCCAAGCTCATCGGTGAACTGGTGATGGACGTGCTGATGGAACTCGATCAGGTCGCCTATTTGCGGTACGCCTCGGTCTACCGGAACTTCCGTGAGGCCAAGGATTTTGGCGATTTCCTTGGAAAGATGGGACGCAGTAGCGGTGATAACTGAAGCGGCATATTGAAGATCAAGCTGAATGGGACTGTTTAAACGGAAACTTCCTGCGATTCAGCCGGGATGCAGGTTTGTGAAGGCCGGTGACCCACCCAGCAAGGCTTGGGTTGTGACGCGGGTCTGGGAAACAGTGGACGGCATTCCCCATGCCCGATTGGAAAACTGCATCCAGCAGAGCGAATCGCGGCTCGTCTCTATCTCGGTGCTGAACGATCCTGAATTCTTCATACCTGCGGCAGAGCCAACGGTTGAACCGTGAGAAGGCAGAGGGTTTAAAAGGTCCGGCGGCGTCGAACTGGCGAGAAATCCACCGCCGAACCGTTCAAAGACCGGATAAATGCGGAGGAAAGCATCCAACCCGGTGGTGGCTGTTCGTCTTGGGAGGGAGCCACCAGGGAATTGAACCTCAGTACGATCATTTTAAAAAGAGCAGGGGAAGAAGCCTTCCTGCCGAATGCAAATTTGCTATGATCCCGATTATGGATACCCCCTCCGAGGAAACCACAGAAGTTTCCCAGGTCAACATTGAACTTCTCGACTTCACGCCCATGAAGAATGCGGGAAGCTTGTTGGCTTTAGCCGATGTCGCACTCATGCTGGATGGCGTTGAGATCATCATCCATGGGGTTCAGGTTCGAGCGGACTTTCGCAACACCAGAATTTCACTCCCGAAATTCCGAGCGAGCAGCGGCGAATGGAAGCCAGCCATCACGCTACCTGAAGAGGTTCGATATCCGATGGCTGACATTATAATTGCCGCTGGGATTGAGGCTGGCATCCTACAGCCGAGAGATGTCGAAAAATCGGAGGTTTAGCCCCGCATAGGGCATCATGATTTTGGACGGAGGGGCAAATATCTTCAGAAACTTTTGAGCACCCCTCCCATTTGGGAGTATGGGGAGTTCAGCATAAGAGCGTTGAATGATCGGCATGGTGAATTTGCATCTACGCTGAGGCAGCCGATCATGGATCATAAGTGCCAGCACGAGACAAAGCTTGTATGTGCGATTGCTGACATCGCCATCAGCCCGACAGATCACAATTTAATCAAAGCAAGGGAGACCGTTCTGGACATTCTCGAATGTTCCGAGACGAATCGATGTGCATGTGATCGGACGCTAATGGATGATGCGTTTAAATTGTATAGTAATATAAAGTCTATTTATAATTAAAAGCAAGCCATGAAAATGAAGATGTTAAGCAATACACGTAAAATGCAATTAGATAAAATATCACCCGATCGGGTAGGCTCATGCGGACTACCTGTATAAAATCATCGGAAAAATGTCTGCCGGTACTTTTAGTTTCGCAGATGCGACAAAGGCAGCACAATATGATGCATGCCGGATTGGTGTGTGGCTCGATGGGCTAAGAAGCACCTACGGAGACACAGAATACTATTTAAAAATATACGAAGTTCATGCGGAATTTCATAAAAACACGGCGAATATTATGACTGAATATTTTAATGGAAATGCGAATATCGCTATTTCATATCTGGAATCAATTGCGAGCGTGAGCGGTGGTGGATTTTGCACGATCCTTGAAGCTTTGACATCTTTTACGCGGAAACTTGATGATGAATCAATCCGACGATTCTGATCGTCTCTGAATGCGACAATTAGCCCTCCTCTTCGAAGGGATATTGCTCCGCATTACCGCAATACCGCATACAGCCGCTAAGGCAGACGTATGACATTTGGTATTGAATGGCATTTGACGCCAAAACTTCGCATGTTACCATCAGGAACGATTTGCCCGTCTTGGTGGTGACGTGAGGTGCGGCGATGCGGACAACTACCTATTTTCGTGGCCCATTTGAAGAAACCATGGCTCTGCTTGATGAAGCACGGACCTTCATGATGGAGACCGAATGGCGGGATCGGCAAAAAGTCGATGGTGTTAAGGGGCTTCGGATAACCAATGAGGCTTTTCGGCTAACAAGCCGCCTGACACAAGTTATGTCGTGGTTGATGTTCCAGCGTGCAGTTTATGACGGCGAGATTTCCGCAGAATACGCGATGGAAGAACGATTTAGGCTATCTGGGCACGATGTGTGCTTGGACACATCGCATTGTAATGATTCCGTGATTTCCGATGATTTGCGATCACTACTGAATCGTTCGCACAATCTTTTTCTCCGGATTGAGCGGCTCGAATCAAGTTTTGTTCGCACTGCATTGCGTCAATACACATCATCTAACAACGACGAAGTAGGCGATGCCCTATCTGGTCAGTAATCTTCGTGAACCGGCCACCGACTTGGCGTCCGAGTTTTTCGTCCGAATATCGCCATGTTCGCCTGATCAGCCCAGCCCCCGCCACCTAATGAACCACCCATCACACTTCCAATTGCAGTCGGTTCAGGCCAACCATTGGCCGACGCCGCTCCACGCAAAATCAAGCTCCCTCGCAGCAACGCCACCAAGCAACTTGCTGATGTATTTGTGAGCCATAATCATTCCCTGGAACCCATATTCAGCGTTAATGTCTTCACCAACCTTCTTCGCTTCCTCTCGCTTCTTGCCTCTGACCAGGAATAAGGAGCCACGTTCCTCGGTCCAAGGCTGCCACCCATTGTTTATTGTCAGAAGCCTCATTACAAACGGCGTTAAGTCCGCTATAAAAGTTCCGTCGTCCTCCTCCCATATGAAGACGCTGCTTGAAGGGTTTTCTTTCATGATTTCGCACACGAGTTCCTTGCTCATTTTCCAATGCTCCTGCTTTTAGCGATTATCTTGATCAACTTGGTTGGCGGATTCACCTGGGCCGCCGCCGGGCACATTCTCAAGAAATGTGCCAAACGGCAGCGTTCGCGTCTCACCGCTCAAACCAACTTGAAACCACATTAAGAACTTCGTTCTTGAAATCTGGCTTGGTCATCCTGCGGACTTCATTGGCGGTGAAGAACAAAATATGCCCGCTATCACCTTCATCACAATCATCGCCTTTCCACTTGCTAACTGATAATTCAAAAGTATGATTTCCAGTTAACATGTGCTCCATGTCGTGTGCATCAGACCACACTTTTTCGACATACATACGTGTCACATCATTAATTCCGTAATTATCTCCTTCATCATAGAGAGTTCCTCGACCACTCTCTCCGCCATCTACGATGAGCAAATCACCGCCAACGACGCAATAAACGGGAACAACGGCATTTACATCTTCCCATGAGCAAAAGTCATACCTTGCCTCAACTTTAGGTGCTGGAACGTGATCAGTTAGCCAGGAGACCCAATCAACGTTGGTTCCATCGCCTTCAAATCTGGCCAAAACATCATCCTCACCCTCACCATCATCCTTTAATTCTACAGTTACCCATTTCGTGCCATCGTCTTCATCTACTGATTCAAAAGAAACTTCCCGACTGATCGCTTTGGCAATCTTATCAATATCACCAATTCTGTACGGGTACGCTCGGGCTGCGAGGCCCTGCATCCAGACCGGATTTATCGCCCCGCACAAACACTTCCTGTTTGACGGGTCGTTTTCGAAATAGACGTAGAACCGGCTCGATTTCATTTTTCAACACTCCACTTATGCCTTAAAGCTGATCATCACATTTGATGGAAGCATGCTTCGTTGGCAATATTGCGACGTCACATATGGTAGAAAGCTAATTGCACATTCGTCAAACAAAAAGCGACAATGTAAAACATTGTTATAATCAAGATTATTAACACAAAATATGCGACTTAATCATGAAAATATTTTTATACAAACAGCACTTGTGATCGTCAATTGCAACCTGAGCGATATGTGCGACATATAGTAAGACAGTATTTACGGCTTGAAAAAATATTTTCTGGCCGGAATTCTTGATTGTTTGGCGTGATGGCGGTGCAGCAGGCCGCCGCATCATTCACGAAAACATAACTTGCGGGGCATTCATCGGGCGACTTAATGCCAAATTACTATATAGCACAATTTAATGCAGCAAAATGCCAGGAGATAAGTAGGCTTGAAATGCGTCAAATCACCCTGATATGTTTTTGCATGAAGATTATGTATCAATGCATGTCGCGGGCGTATCATGGAAAGCCACTACGAAGCACACAGCCCATCATCCAACCCGAAACAAAGTGCCAAAATGTCTCCCGGTAGACATTTTGAGGAAGACCCGCCACGCATCGATAGCGATGAAGAATGGGAAGAACTGATTGATGATATGGTGTTTCAGTTTGAGCCGTTTTATGAGGCCAAAACAAACACCGATGAAAACGCGATTAATCGCGTCATGTCAGCCTATCGCATCGTGTTGAAGGCGTTGAGCGACCCTGACGGATTTGACGTTCGCTGCACCCATATCAAGGTCAAGGTTCCGAAGGCGGATGTTCAGAACCCTGTCTTTCACAGAGCCATCGAGTTCAACCTTGCCACCATTGCCAAACGCAAGAGCGTCCCCTTCAACAAGCGGGCGGTCAAAGACACCATCACCTGTTATTCGCGGGTGTGCCACTGGCTCCACACCCGACAGCCGCCGTTGCTGGAAAACTCAGCACGGGACCAACTCACAACCATCGGCATCAACGCGATTGAAAAGCTGTGGCTCCAAGAGAACAAGAAGGCCGACGCTCCCAAGCCCAGGAAGCCCACCTTGCCCAAGAAGGTGGTCCAAGAGGTATGGGATGCGATCAAGGATTTGCCACCGCCCAGCCCTGGTCATCGGTCCATCAGCTTTGCCGCAAAGCAAGCAGTGCGGAACTATCTCGACGGGGTAGCCAGCGACGAAGAGACAATCGGTGAGGAAGGTAAACCGAATGAAGTGGCTGGCGAAGTTTTCTTCGTGCCAATTGGAAATCCGCCGCCGTCAGGTGGTGAGGATGTCCCGACCAATGATCACCAGGAAGGCGACGGGGATACCGTAGACGGTCAGTCGGACGAATTCACCCCGACCATGGTGGCCGTCCAACATTTGAACGACCTTCTGGAAATGCAGATCGCCGAGATTCACCAGTTGGACCTGCGAGACGCTTCACCCAAGTTGGTCATGTCGATCCGTGACCGGATCACCAATGAGACGGACGAACTTCTTCACAAGAAGCTTGAGACGTTGTGGGTCATGATCCAGGCTCAACAGAAGCCTGCTGACGACGATACCGACCCTGATGACGATCCGCCGCCGTCAGGTGGTGAACCTGTTCCGACCGGCGATAACGATCACCAGGAAGGCGACACGGACGCTGGGGAGGCACAGGAACCGACCGAAGCGGAAGCGGCACCAAGCGATGCCACAGCCGCGTTGCTCGACAGAATCGTTGACGATTTGGATAAAGATTCTGGTAACTTTGGTGAAGTGGGCGATATAGCAGAATATTACGAAAACAAATACACCGACGAGGAAATCTATTCCGCTCTTGCCGAGGGTCTTAAAGCGGGACTTATTTTTGTGGTCGCCGGATCAGTCATGCACACGGTAAACTTCACAGAAAATGCAGCCAATGACTTCAAGCCATTCGCCGCTTCGTATGTGGATTTAATCTCATATTGGGATTGGGACGTTCAAAGTGTGGACGCATGGATAAATGCAGCGGTGTTGCTTAAGCTGATCACATTTGCTCACGGCGTGGTTCAGTTTGATGCAATAAGACCAGAGGGGGCTGTAAGGACGCCAGAATGCGTCAAAAAAGGCCGTACCTATGGTAAATACATGGCTCAAATCAGCGTCGAAAATAACCGAGATTGTCTTTACCACGAGTTGCTCGATAAGGCTGCTTGCACAGATTGGTGTCATGACACCTACACCTTCGTTAAGAAGTTCCCGTCCCTTATGCAAGCAAAGATATTCTGCAAAAAGCACTCACACCAATATGCTATTTTCCAAGTTGAAGGGTATGAGCATGAGTTTAAGGACATCACCGAATTAGATGAACTGGGACGAGCCGATTTGGTCAAAACTGCTTACGCACAGTTCCGCGATGAAGCAACTTTATATTGTAAATCTGATTGCGAATATGTCCTGCTGGATTATGATGATCCGACTTGGTATTAAGCCTTATCGGCATCCGCCATAAGCCTCTGACAACGATTGTTGCCCGTGTCTCTCGTTCTTGCGATGCGAGATATCAACAAGGTACTGGACGGAAAACGCCGCGTTGCGGCCAAAAAACAAATTGAAAAATATGGGAAATCTGATTGTCCTTAACCGTAATATCGGCATAGCTGAAGCGGTTGATCAGATTTTACGCCTCGCCGCTGCTTGCTAAACAAGATGTGTGGGCAAAAATCAGATACATAGTCGCCGCTTGTTTCGAATGCCTTGGCTGCGTTAAAGTGCGTCACGAGATTCGCGTCCATTAAGAACGCCGCATCTAGGAGTTAATTCATGTCGTTTCTGGACAAACTGAAAGCCGCACCGGCCCCGACCCGCGTCCCTACCGCTTCAAAAAGCACCCCCGTCACGCGGTTTGTCAAAAAGGTGCGTGAGCAGCAGGAGGCGGTCCAGGCCGCCATCGATGGCGGCGAAATCAATAGCCGCACTGCTTGGTTCGTGAGGTCTGGTGAAGGCTACAAGTTCAAGATTTTGCGGTCACCGCTGATCATTAACGACACGGAGTGGTTTGAAGCTGCGAACCTTGCCGATCTTAAAGCACTTTTCCAGGGACTGATCGACGCGGCGAATGGCGGCGACGAAAAGTTGGTCAAGTTGATCTACGAACGTTCTGAGTTAGATAAAGTGGCTGCCGAAAAGAAGGGAATCGGTCGCAAGAAGAAGTGATCGATTAAATTATCATCAAGCCCCGGCGGAGAAATTCGCCGGGGCTTTTTCATGCGTGGCATTCAGGCGGTTCAGAAACAATCTCACTTCATCAAACTGATAAATACCAGTTTGATGGTGACATCTGATGGCAATTTTTCGATATCCAGGTGGCAAAGAGAGAGGCAAGCAGACAATTATTTCATTCATTCCAGAAGGTGTGGATGAAGTGATCTCCCCCTTCCTCGGAGGCGGTGCTGTAGAACTGGACCTGGGTCAACGCGGCATCCGAGTGCATGGATACGATCTGTTTGAACCATTGGTGAACTGCTGGCAGCAGATTGGGATTGATGCAGGTGCTGTCGCCGACGCTGCCCGCCAGTTCCACCCGATGGACCGGGATGGGTTCTACCAGCTTCAGAAAACGTACTTCTCCATCCCCGACCCGGTGATGCAGGCCGCAGCATTCTTCGCACTCAATCGGGCTTCATATTCTGGTCTGACATTTTCAGGGGGCTACTCTGGGGAAAGATTCACCACATCCTGTATCAACAAATTGGCACGAACCACGATCCCCAATATCAGCATCCAGCAGGCCGACTTCACAACCAGCCTATCGTGGCACCCTGATGCCTTTGCCTACCTTGATCCGCCCTACCTCCTGCCCCCCGAAAAATCCAACCTCTATGGAATCAAAGGTGATGCCCACCGGAACTTCGATCACGTTCGACTCGCTGATGTTCTTCGGTCGCGACCAGGATGCTGGTTGCTTTCTTACAACAACGACGAATCGGTGCGACGGCTCTATGCAGGGTATCCGATGGTCGCCACCAGTTGGACCTATGGAACCGGCAAGGTAGGGGCCGAGTTATTGGTGTTTTCCGACGAACTGGCCGATGCAGTTGGCATGACACCAATGGGTCGTCGATTCAGTTGTTCATGGCATCGCGACGATGACCAGATGATCCAGGTCGCCTGATTAAACATTCACGTCGAGATGGAGCATGACGCCGGATGGGAAACATCAGCCACAGGTCATTTAGTCATGTTCGATTGATAGCCTTGAAACTGTCAACTCTATTTCATCAATCAACTTTCGCCTCGTCACAGGTTTCACAATGTATCCATCAACATGATGGGCTTTTGCGAGCATAATTGCCTCTGGGCAGTCCTGGACTGTTACCATTATAAAAATACAATGCGGCGTCATATTTCTAACAAACTCGAGCAACTGCAAACCATCAACATTTCCCATTGACCAGTCAGAAAGAATTATATCTGGCAATCTCTCCGTGCTATTTAAAAGCTCAATGGCTTCTTCACCGCTACTTACGGATAAAATATTGCTAAATGAATCCGCCAATAAAAGCTTGTGAATAATTTTATTAGTTGCGGCACAATCCTCAACAACTAATATTGAAAAGTCGAGAAGGTGAGCCGGATACGGCTGGTTTCTGGGATGCGACATCTCACCACTCCATAATGGTGCGGTCTCAAGGAAATTTTGAGGCGGCATTGTGATGGATGACAAATTGAACCCGCACTTCCCATTTGGGTGGTCTATCCGCCCTTGACCAACACCACGGTATCAAAATTTTGCTCCACCCAAAAGACGGATGGACAACTTCTTCGTCGCGGCATGAGCGTAGCAGCCCCCACTCATGATCGGACCCGAATAGAACGATAGCAGATATACATTACATGCCCCACGGGACCATCGAGTTGGCGGTTGACGATGATGGCCACATGATCCAATGCATCGCGATATCGACAACGTCAAGTTGGTAAATCACGTATTCAAATAATTTGAGAAATATCAGAATTCATAATTGCTAAATCGACAGAATGCAAACTCGCCATGAAATAGGTATTTCATAACGAGTTGCTAATTACATCATATTTTTCAATGCCATGGCCTTGGCCGATTTATTCTATCCTGCTATACTCGTTTTAAAGTTATCTTCTGCTTTAACTTTATGGCGAGTTGGCGACTATGGCAGGCAAACAGGCAAAGGTTCTCACGGCGACCCAAATCTCGACAGTTTTGCTTCATCTTGGATCGACCCGACATGCAGCACGAGATCGTGTGATGTTCCTGCTGTCCGCGAAGGCCGGTTTTCGGGCCAAAGAAATCGCCATGATCACATGGTCGATGGTACTGACCGCTACCGGTGAGGTCGGGGATGTCATCCACCTGGAGGACAAAGCCACCAAGCGTTTGTCCGGCCGGTCGATTCCTTTGAACCGTGAACTGCGTGCTGCCCTGTTCGAACTCCATGGCAGTGGAATTCGCAGTCCAGACCATCCCGTAATCTTTTCCGAACGCGGTGTGGGGATGACGGCGAACACCGTCGTCGCGTGGTTCGCTCGTCTCTATAGCCGACTTGGGTTCCAGGGCTGCTCATCGCATTCGGGAAGAAGGACGTTCGTCACCAATGCTGCGAGGAAGGTCGGACAGGCCGGTGGCTCTCTCCGTGATGTCCAGCAGCTTGCCGGGCATCGCAGCCTGACTATGACCGCCCGATACATCGAATCCGATTCCGATTCACAGCGGCGTCTGGTCAACATGATCTGACAGCCTTTGTCGGCACCACGGAAGTGTGCAGGAAAGGTTGATCTCCAATCAGCCTGCTGAGCCACGAGACAGAACCCGATTTGGGCGTGTCCCCCTCCAAAAACCTGACGCAACAGAGTGATATTGCTTTGGTGCAGGAAAAATTTGGCGTGTTGGCGAGATAAACTCAATGCGATAAAATTTAGTTTTCCCAACGACTAATTCCATATGGGCCTACCAAGGCAGTGGATTGCGATGCGAAACTTTTCACGCATAGAGTGTCCTGCTTGCCTTAAACACTCCAAATATAAATATCACTGACCATCACCATCGCTCAAACTTTGCGACCCAGCTACGTTATTTTCAGCCCTACGAACAGTCAGTTTTTAATACAGAACCAAAACAGCCGTTTGGTACTGCCGCTGGAGATTTGGCAATGAAATACGAATACTTCGTGTGGACAGACAGCTTGCTAATTGGGAACGAAACAATTGATAACGACCATAAGGTATTTTTCGACATAGCCAATCTCATTGTAGATTTGGCCAACTCCGGCGAAGCAGATGCACGATCCTTCAGAGACTCCGTAAAGCTTCTAAAAAATTACGCCAGAGCACACTTTGATCGTGAAGAGCTATTCATGAGGCGGATTGGATACGCTCAATGGATAGATAACCATATTGAAAGACATGAACAGTTTCTTGCAATTATTAATGAACAAGCACTAAGCATTTGCGTCGATGATCGGAAGGCTATTTATTTTCTTGCCAATACAATTAATGATTGGATAAATTCGCACATCAAAGAAGAAGATCAAAAACTAAAAAAATACATTGATGAGATGGGGATTGATGGCGGCACAATCGCTAATTATATGAAATTTGATTAGCCAAATTATTTAACATTTGCATAACTTGTTGAAAAAATTAACAAGACAAGCATGCGTGAATGCACGGGTGAGCAGAGTGGGCTCAAGATGCCAGCCAATAAAATTATGCCATGCCATAGACGAGCCACAAAGGCACGAGATAGATTGTGACGCTTAAAGCTGGATCATAAATTTAAGGCAAATTATATAAACACTAACTGCATTGACCAAATGCGTAAGATTTAGCGATTTTGATGCTGTCAAAAGAAAGCCTTGGCTCCTCTGGCACCCATCGTGTTCTGAGTGAATCCCAACGTGAGCAGAAAATTGGGCAGGCCGATGAATCATTGCGGAGGGTTAAGCGATTTGCTGGTCATCGCATTTTGCCGATGACATCCCCCTAATTGATCACCAACCTGCCCCGGTAACGCAATCCGATGATGATCTGCTACTCGACCTTGTTGCGACGGTGCCTCGCCTTGATCTTGGCAGCCTCCAGAGGTTCATCGAGTTCACCGGCCTTCACGGCAGTGGCGATCTGTTCCAACACCTTGATGGCATCGGCATTGGCTTTACCGGCGACAATCGTATTGGGCATCCCCTGTCCCTGAAGTTCGACAGGCGTCCTGCCGTAACGAATTTCCAGCAGCAGGTTACCGTCTTTGGCCGACCGCCAGAACCAGGGTTGGGGCGGACGACTGATGCTTAGACGGGTGTTGCCGCCTTCGGTTCCCTTGGAATATCGAACCCGTTCCACCGTGTAGTTCGGATTCTTCAGCAGTTCCACCTGATTATGAATGCCGTCCAGCACAACCTGCCGGGGGGACTTCTTGCGTGCTTCGGAAACAAGCATCTTCTTCTCTTCGGAAAACTTAAGCTGCAACATAATGGCCTCCATGCATCAACATTGCATGAATGATATAGCCGTATTTACTAAAGGCCAAGATGGCCACATGAATATATTTCATGATATGGCCGCACGGCCACATGGTGTCTCGACATCAATGTAGTGATGGATTTAGCCATCAGTCGTTAAGCCTGATAAGTGATCGCAATTCATTTCACAAAATGGTCTGATTTCTCCATGGATGGAAGTTAGCAAGGTCATACCGGCCTGCGACCTGATTCGATATGGCTGAATATTTCCGCATATATTAGCCATCGGCAAATAACAAACAAATTGCCGGTTCATGTTAGCCCGACAGAAAATAGCTCGTCGAGGGCATGATACGCCTTCGGCTACTTCATGTGATGCGGCATGAGCCGCCACAGGCGTAACCGATCTGATTTCCTGCCAGAGGCAGGGTGGTTTTGAGACAGAACGAAGTGATGAGTTGTCGGTGTTGTAGCCATGAACTTATGAACTGAATTCATCTCGACGCCGAAGGCGTCCCGGTGTTGAGACAGAACGAAGTGATGAGTTGTCGGTGTTGTAACTACGAAATCATGAACGGACTTCATCTCGACGCCGAAGGCGTCATGGTGTTGAGACAAACGAAAGGAGTGAGTTGTCGGTGTTGTATATATCTGATTCATAAATAGCCATGTTGGACTTAGTCCGTATTGAAGAGCAATACGGACTAACTTTCCAACTTGTCCTGCAATACGGACTAACTCAATGACTTAGCCTTCAATACGGACTAACTACAGAAACAGGAAAAAGGAAATGAACCAATCACTTGAACTTGAGTATATCTGCATATGGGCGGAAACGCCCAAAACAGAACCGAAGCGGGGACGGAAATCCGTCTCATTTTCGGATCGCTATGTATTCACCGGAAACGTAATTATCGACGGGACCACATATCGCGTTCAATTTGTGGAACACAAGGACGTGACTAAGCTACTCAATGGCGTCCATAAGAGCCGGGCCAGCCATGTCGAGCTATACCGTGTCTATCACGAAGCCCATCAGGCCCAGGAACGGACCTATTTCAGCCCTGTGATAGCCAAAACGGACGGACGGATCGGCGAACCAGCGGCAATTGGCAATGAGGACACATTGCTGCCGTACTTCGTCCTATCCCGAAACGGGTTGATGATCGTGATCGACTTGAAAGCAATCAATATCAGCAAGCCATCCGATGAAGACCCACGTCTTGGTACCATCGAGCACATTCAAACCCTGACGACCCAAAGGGGTGAGATCATCGTGGTGCCGGGCAAATACATGCGATGGGTTTGGCGTCGTCCGACACACAAGCCGATCCCAGCTACTACGCCGAAAGCTGCGTGATCATGAATGTGGTGTGGCAGGAGGAGGTACTTCCTGCCACATCCCCCATCACCTCACCCGACGCCATATTTCGGTCCATGCTTCATTTTCCAGAATCTTGAGTGCCTTGACACCTTCTTGCAGTTCCTTGATCTGAATTTCATCGGAACAAAGAACTGATGCTTCATTTGTCGAATCAATCACCTCAGACACATTTGATGCCAAAGCCAAAAGTGCTTCTGTCGAAATTCGTCTGCCTCTTGATTTTGAACTACTAAGGTAGCTTTCGCTTCTGTTTAACCATTCACCAAATTCGCGAACAGAAGTTACAATTCCCAACGAATGAAACTCTTTATATATCTCTTCTAATTTTCGCATGAACGACTCCTGCTGTTGCAGGTGTATTTATCCCAGCAGCGAACGCCTTCATATGGAGGCACTTATTTTGATCGCCCAAATTGGCCGACACATTCAAACCTGATATTGTTCACGGCCATGAACAGGGGGAGCATCATGACCAGGACGAAATTGCCCTTCACCATGTCGATCTGCGGGCTGGATGAGCTTGCAGACGAACTGGAAGCCTTCAACCCAACGCACGTCATCTCAATCTTGGACCCTGGGGAGGACGATCATGACCCACTGGTCTTCCCTGGATTGATCAAGGTGCTGAGTCTCAGATTTTTTGACCTGCATGCCATGGGGGGAGTCGTCGGAAGGTCTCTTGATCGACAGGGACGGAACGAACACCCAAGCGTGGACCATGCCGAATCCATCATCCAGTTTGGCAGGGTAATTCCTGCTGGAGCCAGGGTGCTGATCCATTGTTGGGCCGGGGTATCGAGGTCCACCGCAGCGGCATATGTACTGGCCTGCCTGCACATGACCACAGATGAAGCCATGGACCTGATCCTCGGTCTTCGTCCAGGTGCCATGCCCAATCGCCTGATTGTCCGATTCGCGGACAAGATTCTTGGGTTTGAAGGGCGAATGGTTGCCGCGATTGATGGTCATAAGCAAGGAGTTGATCGCCGGTCAATCAGATCGAGCAGACGCTGAGCATCATGTAATGCACCTCGGAGCAGATCAAGGAGGGCCATTACCTCAAATCTAATGAGGTTTTCATCATAAACAGGCGGCAATCGTCCCGGAGCAACAGAAACAGCATCTTCCGGTGAAATAGTAAAATCATTCAATCGCATAATATACTCCGCACATATTGATAAATGTATTTATGCAGCTATACTAAAATAGGCACATATATCAGATTGCTTGGAGGGCATTATGCGTTCGCGAAGCATCCTGCTATCAGTCTGCTTACTAATCATGTCGGTCATCACCGCGAACGCCCAGGAAGGCGTCTTTTTTACGACTGACAAAGGTGTTGCCGGTGTGGTTAAGGCCGCTCCTCCACCCGTGTATCCACGCGATCCGGGCCTGCCCAATTATTATTCCATTGGCTCGAAGCCCACGCCGCCACTCACATATGACGAGATCAACACCCCAGGATACTGGCACCGTGAGCAATTGGCCGTCCTGGGCAGGGATGCGAATGGCATGAACCTGCATGATCGTGGGGTGTACTGCTCGTCCCAGGAACGTAAGGTGAGCCGCTATGCCGAAATTTCCTCGCAGTGGTTAAGCGATCACGATTTGTGGTTTACCCCGTCGGCTGGCTTTATTCCCCATGGGATCGTGATGTCTGAATCGCGAGACATTTTGACCTATGCACAAGTCGCATTACGCGACATCCGATACATCAAACACAATGGTGCACAAATTCAGCACTGCGATGACGTTGCTGCGTTTGCGATCATGCGAATGCAAAAATTATTGGAAAAATACCCGGAAGACCCTGGCTGGGTGGAACGCGTCAGAAATTAGCGGCATTGTAAAGAGGCAACGTCTTCCTGGACACGCCCAGGATATTCATTAGGCATAAATGGGCCATCAATTCGGGGCCACAATGGAATGCTCCGATAAAGCGGAACGATATAGCAT
The DNA here is from genome assembly GCF_002105535.1 of Magnetospirillum sp. ME-1. GTDB lineage: Bacteria > Pseudomonadota > Alphaproteobacteria > Rhodospirillales > Magnetospirillaceae > Phaeospirillum. The sequence continues at coordinate 2,424,873 of NZ_CP015848.1, forward strand.
GATGGGGTGTCTTCATCGGCAAATGCAGGGTCAAATGGATCATTCATGCTCGCCTGACTGACGGAAATTATAACAAGTGGCAACTTGTTATTGTGTGCCCACGATTTTGCCTTCTCAAGTGACAATGGGCAAATTGGGGCAATCTTAATTGGATGCCTTGTCACCCTAACCAATACGGAAATTAATTTTCCATCAACGCCTTCAATAACCATGTTTGGCGTTGTCGAACATGCCCAATTTAGCCACCTAATTTTACCACCGCCTTTCCTAAAATGGTTAATTGACGCACCAATCCCGCTCCATAGCAATTCATGCGGACCAATCTCAACTCCATCGCAACTGTATTTCTCGTCATGCCTCCAGTCATATAATTCATTGTTTTCAATATTGATAAGCGAGATGTTTTTAACCTCAAGATTTTGAGTTAAAGCCACAGAGCAAATGCACGCGATGGCTCTGTTGTCAGCGGCAACGGTAATCAGATTTACGCGTTTATCTTTAGAGCGAATCCACCCGTCATTGCCTTCGACTTCAACCGAAATCTCAGCGATAACCAGCCGTTGGGTGTGTCTGGCAGCCAAATCATATGATGAATGGGGGTCTGCCTTAACAAAAAGTATGTCATATCCATCTGCCGCAAGCCACTCAGCGGCAAAAATAGCCGCACAATGATGAGCTTCAGCCCATTTTTTCTCGTCCATTTTCGCCCCCATTTCTGTCAACATTAGAATTGCGAATATTAAGAATCATAGGCCAAATAACTTACAAATTTCATCATGCCACTTCAGTATTTTTAGTCGGATTGGGACGACCTCGCACCTGATACATCCGTGAAATCAGTCGAACCATTGATGGATACATACGAGCATCAGCTTCAACAGCGATATCGTGTGGAACGCCGAATAAAGCTTCAGCGACAGCCCCGGCAATGCAGGCGATTGTATCTGAGTCGCCACCGATTGAGATCGCATTACGGATCGCCTCTTCGTAGGAGGTGGCCTCCAATGCACACGTCAATGCCTGGGGGACACTGCCTGGGCAGGTTTCATCAAATTCATACCATGGCCGAATTTCATCGACCGACTGGCTCATGTCGTAACCAAAGCGTTCCGTGATGAAGGACCGGATAGACGGGCGATCCTCCCCGTTGAATGCCAGATAGATTGCCGATGCCGTCGCCACCGCTCCTGCGATCCCATCGGGGTGGTTGTGCGTCACTTCCGTCACCTTGATGGCGAGTTCAATTGCTTCATCAAGGCTATAAGCCAGGAACCCAGCGGGACTGACCCGCATTGCCGCTCCATTGCCGTAGCTATTGTAGGGTGGCATATCAGGGCGACGAAGCCATGAACCGAACATTCCTCCGTAACCTGCATCAGGAAATTCAGCCCCCCTTTTCCTCAAGGTAACTGCGGGGTCGGCGTCATCCAGCAACGCCTCCATGACGGCCATGGTGCAGATGGTGTCGTCGGTGAAGAAGGAGGCCCCCTCAGTGAACAGCGGGAACGACCTGCTCTTGTGATTCTCAAACTCGTAGATCGACCCGATGATATCGCCTGCGATCGCACCATACATGCCTGGGTTCTCCGTGAAATGGCGTGCTTTTAAGTTAACTTTCAATCCAGAACCCTACTGGCATCACATGACAGACTCGGACATCATCAAGCATCGTCAGTGATCAGCATGGTGTCCAATGAGATATGGCAAGACCGAAGCTCTATTGCAGTTGGCGTTGGAGTTGTCGGCCTCCCATGGCGGGCTGTCGTTGAACGACATTGAGACGATGTTCGATGTTGGACGCCGGACCGCCCAGCGGATGCGGGATGCTATCGCCCGTGTATTTCCCCAGCTTGAGGAAGTCCCACAACCTGATCGAACGAAGCGATGGCGGCTGCCGACGAAAGCTCTTGGTCGGGTGTCTGAATTCCATATTGATGACATCATGGCACTGGAGATCGCCGCCGACATCCTTGACCGCGATAACCGCCCCGATGCAGCCATATCAGTACGAAGGGTTGAGGCAAAGGCACGGGCATCTCTGCAACCTGCTGATGCCCGCAGAATGGAACCTGACCTGGAAGCATTGATGCAGGCAGAAGGCGTAGCGATGCGGCCAGGGCCTCGGTACAAGGTCAATCCTCAACTCGTGGAAAACCTTCGACACGCGATCCTGGCATGCCACGAGGTTCGAGTGCGTTATCGCCGCCGCTACGAAACGATAGAGCGTGACCGAACGATTCATCCCTACGGAATCCTCTATGGTCAGCGACATTACCTGCTGGCATTCGTCCCCGAGGAAAATGAGGTCAGGAGCTACAGCTTCCCCAACATCATCGGTATCGAAGAAACGGGGAAATCGTTCATCCGCGATCCAAACTTCTCACTACCTGAATACGTTGCACGGTCATTCGGGGTTTATCAGCAAGAACCATTTAATGTCGTATGGCGGTTCAGCCCCGACGCGGCGGCAGATGCGAGAGATTTTCTGTTCCATCCCAGCCAGACTTTGGAAGATCAGCCTGACGGTGGTTTGATCATCCGATTCCAGGCTGGTGGTCTACTGGAAATGGCTTGGCACGTTTATCAATGGGGGGATGCCGTCGAGGTTCTGGAACCAGAAGAACTACGGATGATCCATGAGCGAAGCAAGGTCAGTTGGCCCGCACGGCCATGATCACAGGTGACCGATTCTGACCGGACACATCTACAAACTATGCAAAGCATATCTCGATCCAGGTTAGGTTTTCACCAAGGGAGATAATAATGGGTGCACATTTTCTGGCACTGATAGCCATGGTTATGACGGTAGCCCATCTGCATAAAAAGGGGCTGATCAATGCCAATTGGAGGGGAGATGTTCCGCTATATAAAAGTTTTTGGATTTTTGGGGTTGTTCCAATTTTAATTATTACATTATTTCGTCAATTATTTAACTCGAATTCTGGAGCATTGTTTATTCTGATCGTATTTCCTGTGTATCTTGTCTGGGCCACGGTTGGAATATGGCGATCTTCAAGCAGGTATAGATGTGCTGGTGGACACGTTGCCTTTAGTGTTCTGGCAAAGGTTGTGACGGCTATATTCATTTTAATAAACATAGTTGGGTTGGCTCCGATGTTTATGTAAATTGGCGATTGACATATTCAACAAATTGCGAGGTGAAAATGAGGAAAATTGCAGCAATCATATTTGCGTCAGCACTGGTGATGGCAGGATTTTACATTGGCTATGGATTTGTAACCACCAGTGGTAATTTTTCGCTGATCATTGAGGGAAAGAAGAGGGCGTTCTTAGTTCTTGGCTCGGCTGTTTTTTTGATTTTTATTGGAATTGCCGTCATAATTGACGTCGCAAAGAAAAGTAAATGAATGGTGCACAGGGGGCTATCGTAACTCTCAAACTCTTAGCCCGCATTCCATCATGAGCGAGACGGCCATTCGATGAATTCGAAGCAACAATTTCTTTCCACCTTCCGTGCAGCGTGGCGTGGAGTCGATAAGAATTTCAAGGCATGTAATAAAATATGATGGGCTAAATCTCTTATTCACATTAGATGACAGAAAGAGAGGGACATTATGAAACGCCTCCCCGATTGCATGGATAATTATAACCGCATCACCACTACTGGCATTCAGTTCACTGCTACGCATATATATAAAATTCATATGAAGCATTGACGACAAAGCCGCTTTCACATCTGGACGATTTTCCAAATCAATTTCGTCTTCAAACATATCAACACCCCATTTGGGATTCACTCATTCCCCTTCATGGAACCAGTCGCTTTCTGGAAGCCCTCGAAGATATGCGTCAATTTCAGCCAAAGCCCCATGATCCGCAGCCCATCGGATATGCTCTTCAAGACATTGTCGCTTAGACGATGGAGTTGCGTGCCACCATGCCGCAAGTATCAGAGGCAACGGCGGCATCCAACCTCCAGACGCCAATTGGCGGCGATTCGGTAGGAGCTTGAAGAGTGCATTCCAAGGATCGGGCATCGGACAAATCCGTCCGTTATCTTTGACGTATGCGATCAGTTCAGCTTTCGAAACCTCTGCCATTGCCCCCCCTTCATATCATTATCCTGGATCAGAAAATTATCATCACCGATGGATATGTCATGTTCGGTCACCTCTGCCGCCGATCATCATCATACGGGGTTGGCAGAACTATATCTGAGCACAGCAAAGTCAGTTGGCTAGGACGGTGTTGCTCACAGATGACCGGTTCTGACATGGGTGTGATTCAGAATGAAGACATGCATTTGCCATGATCTGGCAGGGTGGCGATGTTTACATTATTCGGGTGGCTATTCGTAATCATAGGCATCGGCATGATCGTCAAAGGAGCAAAGGGACCGGACGAATGATCCAGAAATTTCTGAACCAAGTAGCATCTCAAAGGCCCAGCTAAACTCCACATGGAATTAACTCTGAAATGAGAATCATGGATATAGCGAGATTCTTTGCTGGACTGACCATTCTCATTGCATGGCATTCTGCAAGTGCGGATGAAAATTCAAAATACAGAACGGTTGATGGTGGATACTCGCAAAATGGTGAAGTGAGTTCATATCGAGCACGTCAGGTTCATGAACATGATCTGGCATGGCTGCAAATTGATGATAAGTGCTTTCCTGCCACCGCCCGGAGGGCATTAGCAAAATTAATGCTCTATAAACCTCATGACTTTGCGTTTATTGACTTGGATGGCGATGGCATTGACGAAATAATCGTGTCATATGGAAATAGGCCGACAGGATCGCCAGAGCCGGAAATTGAAATACTAAAATCGAAAAATAATGCCTGGAAAGTTATTGGGGGATTTCGCGGCCTCTTCATTCTCACATGGGGGCGAGAGGATGAACCCGGAAGTTATTACAAAATAACATCGTATTATAATATGTACGGACACCAGAGGATTGCAATAACCACCCACGGCAAGGTCGGGTACCGGAGGATGATCGAATCCATTAACCCAATGCCGATAGTGTCTTTTGTGCCATTCGACAGATCGCCACACCATAGCCTTCTATATAAAAGCAATAATTATGGATGCGATCGACCACCCCAGCCAATTAACAAAAACATCAAACATACCGCCATCCTCGGTGATGTGGACGAACCAATGAGGTTAGCTCACATGGAGGCTGATCAAGGAAACCCCTATGCCTTTTTGTTACTTGGAGAGATATACAATTCAGATTTTGCTGATCAAGATAATTTGCTTCGTGCTGTGAAATGGTACCGTGCTGCGGCTGATGCAGGAATTCCACAAGCTCAATTTAATCTTGGCATGATGTACCGAGACGGCATGGGCGTTCCCCTGGATTACGCTGAAGCCGAAAAATGGATCGAAATGGCGGCCAAAGGCGGCACGCGAAATTCAGCTATATCAGGCGAACTCAATTTTAGCGAACAAGAATACTACCGGCGTGCTGTGAAAGGACATCGTGCTTCGGCTGAAGCCGGAGTTCCACAAGCTCAATTCAGTCTTGGCATGATGTACCAGATCGGCATGGGCGTTCCCCCTGATCACGCTGAAGCAGAAAAGTGGATAGGATTGGCGGTTAAAGAAGGCACAAGGAAACCCGCCAAGTCCGGCCAAGGGTGGCGAAAAGAGCAAAATATCACCCCCATCAAGTAGGATGGCAAAATCACTAAACGCTAAGCCACTAAAATTCATCAACACCTGTCATGTCTGGATCGACTTGGTAATATCAATTTTAAGAAAATTATGAATCCGATAAACCCCAGAAGCATTAGTATTCTCATGGCATTACCCCTGGTTCAACTGTGTCATGATCGATCCAGGGATCGTAACGAACGAGGGTGTCATATGCGGTCATGTGATTCCAACTCGCTGGGATTTGAGCCTTCACGCGTCTCGAAGATGTGAGATGATTTTCTGATGGTGCCTGCTGTCGCAATCGGCCTACAACCACGGGGGAATCGGACTTGAAAATCATCTTGAGTCGCAAGGGGTTCGATTCTGCCAATGGAGGGAAGCCCAGTGCCATTCTGCCAGATGGAAGACTGATCCCGTTACCAATCCCGTCAAAAAATGATCCCGCACGGTTTGATGACGTAGCAATCAATGGCGTGCAAATCGGTCAGATGGTTGAGGAGCTTACGGCGGGGAAAATCCAAAGGGGCGACAGGTGCCATCTTGATCCAGACCTGGATGCGTCAGCAGACAGACGCCTCGGATGGCGACCGAATCTTGGACAAATCAAAAGTGCTCAAGGGCATTTAGCGAATCAGAAGGTAGGGGTAAACGACCTATTTCTGTTTTTTGGTTGGTTCCGCCATGTTGAACAAACCCCATCAGGTTGGAAATATGTTCCTGGCTCGCCCGACCTGCATGTCATTTTTGGGTGGCTTCGTATTGGGCGTATTGTGCGTTTGGGGCAAGGTGAATTGCCTGATCCGCTGGAGGCATTTGCCTTGCACCCCCATCTTCATGGCCGGGACCACAAAAGCAACACGCTTTATCTGGCTTCAGACCGCTTGGACATTGATGGCGTTGATGCATGTGGTGGCGGCTTATTCCCACGAATCTCAGATGCCCTTATCCTAACAGATCGGCGACAAGCAAAACGCACGCTCTGGAGGCTTCCGCTTTGGATGATGCCGACCGAAGCCAGGGAGCCAATGAGTTACCACGCATCGGCAGATCGATGGAGCCTGCATGACGATGAATGCACGTTACAAACGGTCGATAAGGGACAGGAATTTGTTTTGGATTGCAAGAACAGGCCCGAAGCTGAAGCCTGGGTTCGGAACCTGTTCGGTTTGGTTGGAAATAGACGTATCAACGGTGGCGATTGTGAATCTGGAGGAGTCTCTGATGCCATGCCAAGGAGATGCCAGACTCAAACGAGCCTGACCTCTGAGGTTAAAGTCTATCGGTATGTTGTTAAAGTTGATAAGGGATTCTCTCCGAATCCATACAATAAATTTTGTACACTTGCATGCTGCAAGCCATTAATACGAAAAAATGCCAGACCAGGAGATTGGGTTATCGGATTTGCTAATTCATCCCGTGGAAATTCTCGTCTTATCTATGCAATGCAGGTTGGAGAGGTGCTGTCCTTTGATGAATATTACAAAAACAACAGATTTAAGGGGAGAATTGACAATATATACTGTGAGGAAAATGGAGTGCTTGTGCAGAAGCAAAACGATTATCACCGCGAGAAAGATTATGATAGAGACGTTTCTGGAAGGAATGCCTTGATAGCACGAGATGGTTTTTGGTGGTATTTCGGAAATAAAGCACCTGACATTATCAGTGCAATTGGCAATGGCGACGCTGCCACCAAAGATTACCGGACTGAAGCCATTAAACGGCTGCTATTTAAAGGCCAGAACTGCAAGGTAAGTGGCTTGCTTGGCAACGAAATCGGCATTCTCCATGGTTACCTTAAGAAAAACTGGCCAAACGGCGGCAAAATTGGTGAGCCTTTTGACGTACCGATACGCCCAAAATGCAGCTAAATAGCTACATCAACTTATAGTGATGCTACCTGCATCCGCAGGATATATACCTCTCGAAAGGGAGGTATCCGTCATGAACGCCAGAATCTACCGGACTGATGGTGCAGGCACCGGAATCTATTGTTCATTCAACATTTCCGATGGCCGAGACACAGAACTGCACTCGCAGCATAAATAGACATGAAAGCGAGGTGCATTATGGCAGAGCAATTAAATAACGTAATTTTGTTTCCAGATAATCAGGACAACGACCCAGATCATTATGCTAAGCCATGTCCAAAATGTGGGTGAATATTTTACTTCATATCACTAACAAACAAAATCATATGTGAAAATTGCTTTGTAGCTGCTGAGTTTCATGATGATGATGTCTGAAACTGAAAAATCCCTCGTTTCCGCAATCCAACATCGGCTGGGGGAACTGTCTTCCCGATACCCATCATCGATCATGCTGGCGGTCGATGACGAAGGCCGTGCCCACCTGCAAGCGGCCTTGGAGGATCGCCAGGGTGATGTGTTGCTCACCGATAACGGCGGCGGGGAATTGTCCGACATCCATTGGCAAACGGTCCTGCACCATATCGGCTACGTAGCCGTCATCGTGTGGATGAGCGACCCCCGTGACTTGGCATTAGTCAGGAAGGCGTGTCGTGAGGTGGAGGGAAATTGCCGATAGGAATATACGGGAGAAAGTGACGATTAAAGTTCAAATGGAGGTAAGCCAAATAGATCGTTTATGTTGTCCATTAACTTATCTGAAGCTGAATTCCGATGCACACGCTTCAATTCATCTTTGCGATGTAGCGGCTCCAGGTGACCATAATATTTTTCGATCATCTGCACGCTGGTTCCCATGTTCTGGGCCAGCAAATAGACATCATTGACGCCGCCATAAACAATTCTAAAATGTGCATATGTGTGCCTGAGTGAATAAATTGTTATTTTTCCATTTTGATGTTCGTCATGTGTTATTCCGCAATAAGCGAGTAGCTCATTAAAACTTCTTTTAAAATCGTGAATCGGCTCATCTTTTTGATAATCCCTCCACAGATAATCCGTTGGCCTTGGAAAGGGATTTTCTTCTTCATCACTAATATCTCTCCCATATAGAGCTTGATGGACATCGTGAAGGAAAGAAATAATCCCGCTGAAACCGGCTACGCCGACGACCTTTCGCACTTTGGTTTTGCTTTCTTGAAGGACAACGTAACCGTCCTTTATGTCCATAAACCGTAATCGCCGAGCCTCGCCAGGGCGAAGACCGGTCATCACCATGAACTGTATATAGACGGCTAAAAGTTGGCGGTAGTATAGGGTCTGGCCATTTGGGACAAGCATGCTTCGCTCCCATGATGCTGCGACCAGTTTCTGATACTGCTCGCGGGATAAAGCACCACGGGAATTGACTTTCCCGGCGACAGATTTGAAGTGGGCAAGCTCGCGATCATTCAAATAACCTTGGCTAACTGCCTTCTGAAATACACCTCGAAGCACGATATCTTCGCGTGCCAATGTCCTTGCCGCTGGTATGGATCGCTTGGGTTTTCGTTTGTAGGTTCGACCGTCACGGACGAAAGAAATCTCTGCAACATCCTTGCCGGGGCCGGAAATCCAGAAATCTTTCCTCCACTTCCGATATTCAACGACATCCTTGCTCTTGATCGTCGAAATCACCCGATCTCCGAAAAAGGCCATCACATAGCGGTCAAGGATGCCCCTGAAATTATTCTTGTCCCGTTCATTGAGATCGCTGGCGGAAATGTCCTCGTACCAACTCTCTGCGATTTGGCGGAAGGTCTTTCGGTCGAGTGGGATGCCGTATTCTTCGGCGAAGCGAATGCGGTCCAGATGCCGTTCTGCGACACGTCCGGCTTCGACCTGATCGGATGTCTTGGTTGAAAAGCGATCCACTTTTTGGTCAGGGCGGGTGACTGACGCATGCCAGATATCCGACTTGGTATCGCCGCGACGGTAAAGGCGAATGGCACCGCCTTTGATCGTAAATCCATCCCGCTCGAACTTGCCCATGACGCCACCCCAAAAGCCGGATTCGAGGGCCATCCGCGTGTGAGTCTGTGAGTCAGATGTGAGTCACACATCGCCGACCGGAAATCGATCTTTGTGGATTGTATTGAGATTCCTGGGCTTTGGAAAGTCGCGTGAGTCAGTGTGAGTCGGCAACCCCACTGACCTGCTGCCATGTTGGCATTGCATAACATATTGAAATTACTGAAGAAAATGGCGTCCCGGAAGGGATTCGAACCCCTGACCTACGGTTTAGGAAACCGTTGCTCTATCCTGCTGAGCTACCGGGACGCGGGTCGGTGGCGGTCGGGCGGGTTATATCATTCCGGCGGGGCGGGGTGGAAGGGTGATTCGGTCGCCCCGCTCCTTCCGGCGCCCTCGGCAACCCGCCCCTGACCCTAGCCCTGCTTGACGCTGGGGCGAGGGCTTTCTACAGTGACTGTTCCCACGCGATGATCATTCCGCGTGGTGACGGGCGGGTGGTCGCGTTCCCCCTGTCCGCCGTTGGAATTCGACAAGGAACCTGCCTATGAAAGTTGTGACCGATTCCTCGTTCGAGGCCGAGGTGCTCAAGGCTTCCGGCCCTGTTCTGGTGGATTTCTGGGCCGAATGGTGCGGTCCCTGCCGCCAGATCGCTCCGGCGCTCGAGGAACTCTCCAAGGACAGGGCCGACAAGATCACCGTCGCCAAGATCAACATCGACGAGAATCCGGGCACCCCGGGGAAGTATGGGGTGCGCGGCATTCCCACCCTGATGATCTTCAAGGACGGCCAGGTGGCCGCCACCAAGATCGGCGCCCTGCCCAAGAGCAAGCTTTACGAATGGGTGGATTCCAGCCTGTAGCAACGGCCGGAATCATCCTTCACCGAATGATCGAGCCCCGCTTGCGCGGGGCTCGATGCGCTTCTCGGGGCAAACCATGGCCGTTTTCGACGAGCAGAGCCGCCAGCGGCTGATCACGTTTCTTCAGCAATCCTTCGACGACGACAACGCCGCCGACATGGAGTGCTTCGCCCGGAATTTCCTGCACAACGGCGCCCTGTGGGACCGGCTGGCGGATCTGTTCCCCACCGCGTCGGCCTCGGCCATGCGCGCGGCCATGACCGAAGCTTTCGCCACGTGGCAGAAGAGCCGCCAGACCCTGCACTGAACGCTCAGTCCTCGAGCGTGAAGCCCACCTTGAGCACCACCTGCCAGTGGGCCACCTGCCCCTTGTCGATGTGGCCGCGCGTCTCGGTGACCTCGAACCAGCGCAGGTTGCGGATGGTCTCCGACGCCTTGGCCACCGCGTTGCGGATGGCGTCCTCGTAGGACTTGTCCGAACTGCCGGCCAGTTCGACGATCTTGTAGACGTGCTCTCCCATGATGATTCCCCTTAGAGCGTGATGCCCAAAATGTGCATCACGCTCTCTCAGTTTATTTGTTGACCCTCGCCGGGCGCGCGCCTCCGCGCGCTTGGCCGCGCCCTCAATGGGCGCAGGAGCACCGCGCCTCATATTTGAGGCTCGATGCTCTAATCCAGGCCCGGGCATCACCTGGATATGGGATTGCGGGCCCGTCGCCGCCAGCCCCGCGGCTTAAATCGGTATTCGAGTGCCGGATTAAGCGATTGACGCGGCCTCCCGCCCCCGATACCCTTCGCTTAGATCTTCCCTGACGAGAGGCGATGATGGGCTATTCCCTGGCAGAATTTCTGGCACATGCCATTGCTTTGGAGACCGAGGCGGCCGAGCGTTACGCCGAGCTGGCCGACATGATGGAGGCCCACAACAACCTGGAGACCGCCGCGGTGTTCCGCGACATGGCGCGTTTCTCCACCCTGCACGGCGACGAGATCCGGCAGCGTTCGCGCGCACTGGAACTGCCCAAGCTGATGAGCTGGCAGTACCGCTGGAAGACTCCGCCGGAGGTGGGCGACGAGAACGACATCCACTACCTGATGACGCCCTATCACGCGCTGCGCTATGCCCGCGACAACGAGATCCGCGGCATGGAGTACTACAAGGACGCCGCCGCCAGTTCCACCGACCCCGAGGTGCGGCGCCTGGGCACCGACTTCGCTGCGGAAGAGGCCGAGCACGTGGTGGCGCTGGACAAGTGGATCGAAAAAACCCCGCGCCCCTCCATCACCTGGAGCGAGGATGCCGACCCCGCCCAGTCGGGGGAATAGGCGGTTCGACGGTACTGGTGAAAGGGGGCCTTGCGGCCCCCTTTTCTTTTCAGCCGCGCAGGGTCTTGTCGTGGCTGCGCTTGACCACGGCGACGCCCAGCACGCCGAGCGCGATGCCCCAGATGGGCGAGGTGTTGACCAGGGCGGCGATGATGCCCGGCGCCTGGGCGGGCTCGGCGATGATGGCCCAGGAAACGGCGCCCATGGTGGCGGTCCAGGTGGCCGCCACGGCATAGCCGAAGGTGGGCCGCCAGCAGCGGACATAGCGGTCGTCCGAAGCGGCCTCGGCCCGCATGGTGGCGTTGATCTCGGCCAGCTGGCGGGTTTCTTCCCGCGCCAGCTCGACCTCGTGGGCCAGCCAGGCCTGCTGCAATTGCAGCGCCAGGGCGGGATCGGCCTTGATGGCGGCCAGGGCGTCGTCGCCGGTCGGCTTGCCGGTGACGGTGCGCGCCACGCCGACCACCTGATCGGCGACCTTGGCCGCGCCTTCGGCGTCGTCGCCACCGATCCAGCGGATCAGGCCGGGAACGAACTGGGCGAGGCCCAGCGCGATGGTGATGGGGTCCATGGCGGGGCTCCTAACGCGTGGCCGACTGGACACCGTCCAGCTTGCCCTCGATGCGGACCAGATGTTCGGTCAGCCGCTGCTCCACATCCTTGAGATAGCCGGTGGTGGCGTAGCTCTTGGCCACCTCCAGCTTGTAGGCGGCCAGTGCCTCGCGGGCCTGGCCCATGCCCACGTCGAACCGGTGCTCCAGCTCGTCGATGCGATGGTCGGCCTCGTGACGGACCCGCCAGACGGTCATGGCCATGGCGCCCAGGACGGGCAGCTCGACGGCGGTGATCCACCAGCGGGGATCGAAAGCGATGGAATCCATGGAAACTCTCCTCGGAGTCAAAATTCAAAATCGGAATGGGCCACCACCGCCCGGCCGCCGGGCCGCCAGTCGGGGCGGCCGGCGGTAGCGGACAGCGGGCGCGACAGGCGCACGGGTTGGGACAAAAGGCAGCCGGCGACGGCGTCCAGGCCGTCGTCGCGGCCCTTGCCCCCCGGTTGCCATTCGCGCATCTCGGCGATGAAGGGGGTGTCCCAGACGCTGCGGTGGACGTTCAGCGCGCCGGCGGCCAGCACCGCGTCGAAGGCATCGATGATGCGCTGGTCCTTGGCCCGCTTGGAGGCCGCCTCGAGGACGGCGCAGGCGATACCGGCGCCGCCCAGTTCCCGGCGCAGCAGGCCGGGCAGGAAGCGCCCCAGGCCGTTGGTCTCCAACTGCACCGCCGGCAGGTGCAGGTCGGCGGCGAAGCGGGCCACCTGACGGCAGAGCTGGGTGGCCTCGTCGGTCTCGGTGCGGGCGGGGTCGTGTTCGAGATAGCGCACCCGGTGCAGCCAGTACAGGCCGTCCTCGTCGGTGAACAGCGCCGCCACCACCGAAGCGTCGCCCTTGCCGGGGGCGCCGTAGGCCGGGTCCCACCAGCAGGCGGCCGAGACCATGCGCCTGGCTCCGATGGTCAGCAGCGGCACGCCGTTGCCCTCGCCATAGGACAGCTCGGCCTCGTACAGGCGCAGGCGGTCGGGATCGAGGCGGCCATCGGCGATGTTGACGGGGCGCAGCATCATCTGGCTGTCGAACTTGTTGGGGCCCGAGCGTTTGCGCAGGCTTCCGATGCGTTCGGGCGGAAAGCGCTCGGGCCAGGCGGAGCGGCCCTTGGGATCGATCAGCGGCAGCTCCAGGCGGTGGAAGCCGTCGAGGAAGGGGCGGCTTTCACCCGCCTCCAGCCGGGCCCGGTCGGCGTAGATGGTGTAGTAGGAATGCGGCGTGCCGACGTAGAGCTGAGTGCCGCCCGGCACCATCACGTACTCGATTTCGGCCAGGCGTTCGCGCAAATCGGCCCGCTTGGGCGCCGAGTCACAAGTGTTGGGCACCTCCACGTCGTCGCAGATGACGATCTCGGCGCGACTGCCGGTGATGTTGGCGCCGATGCCCTTGGCCACCATGGACGGGTCGCGCAGCTCGCCCGGGCGGTTGACGGTGAACTGGTCGGCGGCCCACTGGTCGCGGCGCCTGGGCTTCAGCCCTTGAGTCAGCGGATGGCGCTCGACGATGCGCTTGACGTTCCTGACCATCTTCTTGGCCAGGGCGAAATCGGCGGCCAGCACCATGATGCGCAGATCGGGATTGACCGCCAGCACCCAGGCGCAGAACAGGCCGACGATGGTGGACTTGCCGCTGGAGCGGAAGGCCATCAGCAGCAATTCCCGTTCCCGCCCATGCCAGCGCGCCGCCAGCCAGCGGGCCATACGCAACTGGTGCCGGGGCGTGCCCAGCCCCAACCGCTCGTTCCAGATCCAGACGAATTCGGGAAAGTTGACGGATTTCATTGCTCCTCCTCGTCGCTGTCGTCCAAGGCGTCGGGGGCGGCACGTGCGTGCATGCCGGATAGAGCCTCGGCCATGTTTGGTTTCCTTTTGGCGGTGAAGGGGAAAAAGCCCCAGCCGCCCCTGGGATGGGGCGGCTGGGGCGAGCTCCGTGGTTGCGACAGGTTTGAAGCCGAGCACCCTGAGGACTCAGTACCTCAGCATCAACACCCCGGCCGTCCCGTCGGTCGCAATACCGCCGCGTAATCCTCCGACGCCGACGGTAACGGGAATGCTCTGCCCGGGGGTAACCGAACAAATGGCCAGAACGACGCCCCCACGTCCGCCGGAGCCGATATTGCCGTTGCCATTGTTTCCGTACGTGGTGAGCGGGACCTTGCTGACCACGCCAAGCACTCCACTATTCGCGATATTACCAGTTCCATCGGCTCCAACTCCGCCTCTAACCCCTCCCTGTCCTCCATAAGCGGTTACGAGCGTGCCGAAGGTTGTGTTGCCGCCCGTACCAGCGATATCCAAGGGATAGGCAATTTCAATGCCGCCCCCGCCGCCGCCAATCGCCATCAGCGCCACGGCTGTAACACCACTTGGAACGATGAAGGTCCCATTGCTGGTAAAGGTTTGGACGTTGCTGAACGGAGAGCCACCCGAGATGGCCGACAGCGCCGCCCAAGTGCCGTCCCCACGCAGGAACGACGAGGCATTGGCGGTGCCGCTGCCCAGCCGGGTGGTCGAAACCGTGCCGGAAGCCAGTGCGGAAGCATTCAGGGAGGTGACCGCCGAACCATCCACCGCCGGCAGTTTGCCTGAGGCTTCCAGCATCACCACCTGCCCGGCGGCGGTGCCGATGTCCTTGGTGGCGGCGCTGCCCAGGCCGAGCGTAACCCGCTGGGCCGCCGCGTCGGCGTCGTCGAGCAGGGCCTTGCCGGCATCGCTCAGGTTGGCGGCGATCCAATCCAGATCGGCGTCATGGGCCTGGACCGACGAACCGATATCGGCGGCCTGCAAAGCGCTGTCGGCCTTGGCGCCCTGGGCGGCGGTGGCGAAATCGGCCATATCGTGGCTAGCCGCCGAGCCCAGGTCCGGCTTGCCGGAAAGATCGTTGTACGCGCCCGATGACGCCACAGAGGCCAGCCCCAGCGTAACCCGCTGGGCCGCCGCGTCGGCGTCGTCGAGCAGGGCCTTGCCGGCATCGCTCAGGTTGGTGGCGATCCAATCCAGATCGGCGTCATGGGCCTGGACCGACGAACCGATATCGGCAGCCTGCAAGGCGCTGTCGGCCTTGGCGCCCTGGGCGGCGGTGGCGAAGTCGGCTTCGGCATGGGTCGCGGCGCTGCCCAGGCCCAGGTTGATCCGCGCCTGCGCCTTGTCGGGCAGGTCGGCCAGGTTCTGGCTCTTGCGCAGTATGTCCGAGGCGTCCACCTGGGCGAGGTTGACCAGGGCGTCGGCCGAGCCGTTCCAGCCGAGCACCTTGCCGGCCTCGGGCTCGGGCAGGGTCAGGTCCACGGGACGCGACAGGTCGGAGCCGGCCGAGCGCTTGATGGCCCGGCCGCTTTCCTCGGCCAGTTCCTGAAGAGCCGCCACAGTCTGGTCCACCACATCGTTCAACTCGTGCGGGGTAGGGGCGCGCTCGTCCAGGAAGTCGTCGGTGCGGGCATAGGTCTGGCGGCGGCGAATGGTGATCCGCTGACCGTCGGCCGGCGCCGTGGCGAACACCACCGCGCCGCCCTCGGAGCTGCCGGCGCCGCGGATGCTGAAGCCGCCGGTGGCCGGATGGCCGCCGACCAGGACCTCCAGGTCGGCCGCCGTAAAGATCGGGAAGGGAAAGTCGAAGACCTTGCGGCTGCCGTCGGCGCTGTCCTGCACGATGGGGGAAAGGTCGGGAATCCGGATATGGGACGTCATTGTTTGTTCCTTTCAGGCATAAAAAAGTCCGCCGGCCGGGATGGCCGGCGGACGGATGGGACGAGATGGCTCACACCTCCTCGTCAGACTCGTCGATGGCGTCAAGAGCGGCACGGGCCCCGGCCAGAAGGCGCTCGAAACCGTCGTCGCCGTCAGGCTCGGACGACCCCTCGGCCCAGCGGGCCAGCTTCACCAGCAGGTCCACATGGGCCAGCGCCGCCTTGGCCGCCGCGTGCCAGGCGGCGAAGCCCTTGGCGTCGGCCGGCGGCGCGCTGGCGGTGAACTCCTCGTACCCGGCCAGGGCCGCCGCCACGTGGTCGGGCAGGCTGGCGGCCAGCCGGGTGCGCAGGCCGGTCATGTCCTCGGCCATGGTTGGTCTCCTCTTGGCTATGGCGGAAAAAGAAAACCCCGCCGCCCGGAGACGGGCGGCGGGGTCTTCCCCTTTCAAGGGAAAGAGGAATCAGGTGACGAGAGCGGCCCGCAGCGTGGCCGCCCGGGCATTGAGTTCGGCCAGCATCGCCATATCGGCGGACTCGGGCGAAAGCCCGGCGGTCTGCGCCTCCAGGATGGCCCGCAGGGGCCGCACGCTCCGGGAATCGATCCGGGCCAATTCGGCCTGGATGAGCGCCCGGGCTTCCTCGGCCTCGCGCTGGCCGACAGCGGCGCGACGCGTCAGGAGGTCCTGTTCCTCCTCGGCGGTCAAGGGGACCTGGACGGCCATGCCGGCCTCCAGATCGGCAACGACACGATGGTTCATCTTCAGCTCCTCTTGCGACGGTAGACGAGGCAGGTGCCGGTCATGGTGTTGCCGCCACTCGAGTAAAAACGAACGGCGGTGATGGCCGAGGCATTACGCCAATAGCCCTCCATGTTGTGGCCGCAGACATAGGTATTGGAAGGGTTCTGCCAGAGGCTTTTAGCGCCGTAATGCTTGTACCTGGACGCCCCCACATCGTTGACGAAGAACCGGCACCACGAGCTGACGCCAGCCTCGGCATTGAAGACCCCGGCGAATATCCCAGCTTCGGCAGACGCACTGCCGGAGCCCCAGGAGGGGGCGGCGGCATTCGGGTTACTCTGCCCCCCCACGTACTGGGTGTAATAGCCGCTGCTGGAAAACGTGGTGTTGTTGGTGCCAAGACGGGCGTAGAGGCCATCATAGGCGCCCCCCACAAGGTCATCGAAGGCGAACTCGTAATCATATCCGACCGCCAGATTGATGATGTCGAACTGGGTGACGCCGGAGAAGCTGACCGCCTGGACGAATTCGTAGGCCGAGGGTGACGGCAGGGCCGCCCACACGCCGTCGCCCCGCAGGAACTTGGCCGCGTCGGCAGATCCGGTCCCCATCCGGGCAACGGGGACCACACCGCTGGACAGGTTCGAGGCGTTGAGAGAGGTCAGCCGCGAGGCGTTCAGCGCCGGCAGGCCGGTGGCGTCCAGGACCGGAATCTGACCCGCCGAAACTCCGGTGTCGAGCGCCGCCGCCGTGCCCAGGCTGGGCCTGCCCGACAGGTCCCCATAGGCCCCGCTGGCAGCCACGCCCGCCAAGCCCGTCACCGCCAGGGTGACGGTATCGCTGGCGGGATCGGTGGTGATCGACAGGTTGGCGCCCGCCGCCAGGGTCAGGGTGTCGGCGCTCTGGTCGGCGGAAATGGTCCCCTGTCCGGTCACCGCGACGGAGGCGAAGGTGAAGAGACCCGCCGCCGACTGGGCCTGGGCCGCCGAGGCCGCCGCCGCCGAAGCCGAGCCCGAGGCGCTCAGTTCCGAGGCATGGGCCGAGGCCTGGCTGGCCGCCGCCGCGCTGGCCGCCGCCTGGGCGGCGGCGATATTGACGGCGGCGCCGGTTTCCGAGGCGAAGGCATTGGCCTGCGCCTGAAGGGCGGCGGCCGCGCTGGCCTGGGCGGCGCCTTGCGACAGGGCGGCGGCCGCCGCGGCGGCATCGGCGGCAAGACGATCGGCCTGCACCGCCGTACGATCCGCCGCCACGTCGGTCTTGTCGGCGGCCACGGCGGCACGGTCGGCGCCGGTCACCACCACGTCGGCGTCGCAGATGTCACGCGACGTCGCCGCGGCAGCGGCGGACGCCGCCGCCGAAACCTGGCTGGCGGCGGCGGCGGCGGCACTGGCGGCGGCGTCCTGCGCCTTGGCCGAGGCCAGGGGCAGGACGGTATCCACCTCGGCGGTGCTGTTGGCCAGTCCATCACCGGAATCGTTCCAGCGGATGGCGCGGCCGGCGGAAGGTTCTGGCAGGGTCAGGTCGGCGGTGGACAGGCTGCGGAACGAGCGTTTCACCGCCAGCCCGGCCTCGTCGGCAACCTGCTGCAGCGCCGCCACGTGGTAGCCGAACTCCTGGTTCAACGGCTTGGCCTGAACCGAGGTATCGGGAAATTCCGGCATCCGGTTGATGGCCATGCGGCGCCGCAGCGTCACCTGGGCACCGGCCGGCGGCGGCACGGTGAAGATCACCGTGCCGCCCACCGCCCCCCCCACGCCCGAGACGGCGTAGGCCTCGGCGGGCTGGAGATTCTGGTCGATCCAGACCTCCATGTCCCCGGATTGGTGGATGGGAAAGAAAAAGCCGAACGCCGCCTGGACGCCATTGGCGACGAAATGGGCGCGCGGTACGAGAGTCTGATTGGTCATGTTATGTTCTCCTGATGCCGATCACTCTGCGCCCTTAATCTCGGTGGAAACCGAAATCACGGTGCAGGGCAGCGGCAGGTCCTGTTCGATGCGCCACAGGGGCTGCATGACGTCGCGGGTCCAGCCGATGGCCCGGACCTTGACGTCGCCGGAAAAAGCCGGCGGCGAGGTGGCGAAGCGGTCGGGCCCCCTGCGCCGGAATGGAATCGGAGTGGCGCCGCGCCCGGTATCGATGAACAGCGCCTTGGTCTCCAGCACCCGGAAGCAGGCCTGGACCAGCCTCACGGCCCGGCCGGCGGCCATGGGCTGCCCCGACGCGGCCTGGGGCGGCAGGGGTTCGATGCGGTGGGCATAGGGCAGACCGGCCTCGATGGTGGTGGCAGGTTCCGGCAGGGTGATCTCTCCGTCCGCCACCGTCACCTCGGCGACGGAGGTTCCATCCATCAAGACCCGCACGCTCTGTCCGTTCAGATGGTCGAGGCCGGTCCAGGTGGCGGACGGAGTGTCCCGACGGCCGGTCAGGGCGGCATCCAGGTTGAGGGACTCGTCGAAGCACTCGATGAAATGGACCCCGTCACGCTCGACCAGCACGTAGGCGTCGCCGTCCACCACCGCCACCGACCTGAAGGCGCCCCGGGTCTCGAACACCGTCCAGGCCGTCACCTTCTCGGCACGGTAGACGGTGAGCGTCGCCATGGTTCCGTCCGCCATGACCACATGGAACAGGCGGCGTCCCGGATCGTAATCCTGGTCCACCGGATCGGTCATGACGTGCTTGGCGACCATGGACAGGTCGTTGGCCTGGTAGGCCTGGTCCATGTCGGCGAACAGGAACTCGCGCAGGTCGCGGCCATTGCGCGAGACGAAATGGGTGGCCCCGTCCACGTCCCTGGGCGGCACGCTGCGATCCACCGGCGAGCCCACCCGGGTCTGGCGGTTGAGCTGGATCTTGGTGGGGGTAAGCGGCGTACCCACCACCATCCATTCCGCGCCCGAGGTGAACACCTGCAGGTGGCGGCCCGAAAACACCGCCCGGATGGCATCCACCTGGGTGGACAGCAGGGCGAATTCGATGGCCTCGTCGTCCAGGCCGGTCCCTAAGTCGAAGTTGAACAGATCCATGGATTTGGACAGCCACAGACGGTTGGGCAGATCGCGTGAGCCGCCGATGGCCAGCCGCCCCTGATGGAAGCAGACCGAAACCGGCCAGCCGCGTAAGGCGGAGAAGGACTGCTCCTCCCAATCCTTGGTGGCGGCGGTGCCGGTCAGGGTCTGCTTGACCTCGGCATTGGCCTGGGTGGGCGAGGTGACGGAGGTGACCAGCACCTGCTTGCCCCCCACCCGGAAACGCAAGCCCACATGGGCCGCCTGGAATACCGCAGCGGAGGCCGACAGGGTGATGGAGCCGCTGGTGCCGCTGGGCGCCAGCGTCACCGCGTCCTCGGCGAATTTATGGGTGGGAACGAAGAGAACGCCGTTCTCCTCGAAATAGCTCCACTCGGCCATGGTCCAGCTGTTCACCCCGGTCCGCGTGATCTTGCGCGGGGCCACATCGGGATGGACCACCAGCAAGGTGTCGGCGCTTTGGGTCCAGTTCAGCTGGGCGATCTGGGCGGCGCTCCACGGTGTGGCCAGTTCGGCCACCTTGGCCCCCTCGGCATAGATGTCCAGCCAGCCGTCGGACAGGGCCAGCAGATAGGTCTGCTCGGTGTTGAACTCGAAGGCGATCAGGCGCCCCGCCCCCCGGGCCGTGGCCACATGGCGCAGCCCGGCCCGGCGGCGTACGCCCCCGATGGGGGCCACCACCACGTTGCGAAGCGCCCGTGCCCCGTTGGCGTAAAGCGCCAGGTCGCCGCGCCCGGCCAGATCCACGTCGACCTCGCCGGCGGTGAAGCTGGTCTTGGTGAAGATGGGCAGGCCGCTCATGACCGCACCTCCACCAGGGGGAAGTCGGTGATGGCGGACGGCGTATGGCTCTGGGCGTCGATCAGCTTGGCGCGGCGGAACTCGTCCTCGGCCAGGCGGAACAGGAACTGCGCCCGCGTGGTACTCTCGGTGAGCGGAATGCAGAACTCGGCGGTCAGCCGCGCCATCAGCATCTGGTCGAAATAGGGCGGATACGCGCTTTCATCCGGACGGTAGATATAGGTCAGCACCACCTCCTCGGCGTCGCACAGGAGGCGCGAGCCGCTGATGCGGAACACCAGCCCGGCGCCCCGGCCGCTGGGCCCCGCCGACAGCACCCGCAGGAAGTCGGTGGGCAGCTGGTAGGCATGGGCGAAATCGGCCAGCGGTTCGACGGCCAGGCGGGCCAGGGTGACCTGACCGGTGGCGAAGCTCCACGGATGGGACGACAGGGCACCGTCGCGCAGCGGCGGATAGAGGTTGGCGGCCACCTCCGACTCGGCCGAACCGTCGTCGAAGCCGGCAATGGGGGCGGCGCCCAGGCGGATCAGGGCGCGCGAGCACAAGGCGATGGCGGACAGGGCCATGGCGGGTTCTCCTGCATTGTGTGGGGCTTGATGGCGGGCTATCGCCCGGACCCATTTGGGGCGATGCCCCAAACCCCCTTTCATTTTCAAAACGAAGGGTGGTCTGGAGGCATCGCCTCCAGCCGGGGCCGGGGCGGGAGCCCCGCCAGGGGAGGAATGGTCCAAAGCCCCGCCCCCGCAGCGTGAGAGGATCGCGCGGGGGCGGGGCGGCGGCCGGCGGCTGACACGGCGGGGGGAAGGGGGAAACCCGCCGGAGCGCCAGGGCCGGAATTGTGAATTGGCGAAGAGAAGCTTCCCTCGGATCGCTCCGGGGGAAGCGTGACCGGCTAACGCGAATCCGCGCTGCCGATCTGGGTCAGGTCGTTGACGTCGACCACGCCGCCGGTATTGGCGGAGACCAGGAACAGGCCGGCCTTCATGGTGCCGGCGGTGTCCACGTTGGCGACGACGATGTCGCCGACCCGCAGCATGGTCGAGGCGGCGTTGAAATAGCCGCTGGTATCGACCGTATTGGCGGTATCGGCGGTGGTGTAGTGCCACAGCGTGAAGCCGTTGGCATAGGCCAGGACCGACAGGTCCTTGGACTGATAGGCCATGATGGAAGCTCCCTTAGGATTCGAGGCAGCGCAGCGAGACGACGCCGGCGGCATCGACCAGCGCGGCGCCCTGGCTCATGAAGTTGTTGACGAACCAGGCGGCGCGATCGCCCTGGTAGGTGATCTCCGACTTGACCTCGGCGCCCGAGGCATGACCGATCGCCGATTTGTGGTACCAGTAGCAGTAGCGCACGCCCGACGACTTGGTCAGGCCCGAGTGCGGCATCCAGGTGGTGCCCAGCCACTTCTTGGCCTGGGTGCCCTTCCAGGGCAGGTCGGCGGAACCGACATAGTCGGTGCTGGCGAATTCCTCGATGCCCATCAGCTCGGACCACTGCTTCCAGCCGACGATGGCGTAGCGCTCGCCGTCGTCGGGGACTTCCGCGTCACCCAGCATCTCGAAGGCTTCCAGCACCTTGTTCCGGGTGAGGCCGGTGGTGCCGTCCAGGGCGTAATTGGCCGACTTGTCCAGCTCGGCGATGATCAGCTCGTCGGTCTTGCGGCCCAGCGCGTAGGCGCCGGCATTGACCAGCACGGCGCGCTCGTCGTGCTCGACCTTCAGCTCGTCCAGCTTGTCCAGCCAGTCGCCGGCGTAATAGTCGAACAGCTGGCATTCGACGGCAGTGTGGTCGATGTTCATCACCGGCACCTTGCCGTGGCGGGCCTTGGTGCTGGCGGTGCCCTTGCCCACCTTCTGGAAGACGGCGATGGCGCCCTTGACGTTGTTGCGCACGCGCACAGTGTTGCGCAGCTTGGTACCCATGCGCTGATAGGCGGAGTGGACCTCGTGGCCGTACTGCGTCGAGTAGGCGTTGATGATGCTCGTGGACATGTTTTGTTCCTCTGCGAGGTTGCGTGGCGATGGCCCCGCCCCGCCGGTTCTGCCCGGCCGCGCGCGCCAGCGGCCGGACGCCGTCGAAGCGGTGCCGGAAAATCCGGCGGGCCGGGCCGAACGGCCCGGTTGTCCCCGGATGAAGAATGAGGAGAAATCTGGTTCGACACCCCTGCCGTAGACGCAGTTCGGGTGTTGATGGGAATTTATATACCGCCAGATAGGAACATTGTCAACAGTAATTTTTCACCGGCAGAATTCGTCACCAGCCGCCGCTGGACCCGGCCCCGGCTCTGCGTAACAATACATACATGCGCAATAGGGATGCGAGGCAGCCATGCTGATCTGGCGCGACGCCATGGCCATCGGCCAGCCCGACATCGACCACGCCCGCAAGCACGTGATCGGTCGAATCAACGATTTCGAGCGGGCGCTGGGCACCAACGGACCCTACATCGCCCTGGGCCTGTTCCTCACCGGCCTTTACGAAGAAACCAGCACCGCCTTCAGCCGCGAGGAGAAGGTTCAGCGCGAATGCTCGTTCCCTTTCACCGAGCCGCACCACCGCGAGCACGCCGCCATCCTGGAAAAGGTCGAGGTGATGAAGGAGCAGTACGACGAGTTGGACGCCCACGCCAATTGCGCCCTGCTGGTCCGTGAACTGGCCATGCTGGCCAAGGAATGGATCACCGTCCACATCGTCCAGAGCGACTTGAAGCTGAAGCCCTACTGGCTGAACCACAACGGCATCTATCTCAGGGGGCAAAGGTAACGGCCAAAAGCAGAAGGCCCGGTCATTTCTGACCGGGCCTTCGCTATTTTGGTGGAGCTAGACGGAATCGAACCGACGACCTCTTGAATGCCATTCAAGCGCTCTCCCAACTGAGCTATAGCCCCTGAAACTTGTTCCCTGCGGGCTTGGGGCCCCGCCGGTGGAGGCGGAACATATGGTTTCCCGGGTGGCCTTGCAAGCGAAAAATTCGCTTCTCGGCGCAGTTCGGGAAATCAGACCTCGTCCTCGCCCACCTCGTCCATATGCTCCATGACTTCGGCCATGTCGTCGTCGTCCTCGCCCAGGTCGGACGCGTCCTCGATCAGGCCGCTTTCATCGTCGTCGGCGCTATCGGCATCGGTATCGAGGGCTTCATCCTCGTCATCGGCCACCGGCAAATCGTCGGCGTCCAGATCCGCGGCCACGGGAACGGCCGCCGCCACGGGCGCCGCCTTTTCCGCCGCCGCCGCGCTGCCGCGACGCACCTTGAAGGGCATGTCGGGTTCCACCGTCGACCCGCACTTCGGGCAGACGATGGGGGTGCGCGTCAGGTCATAGAAACGGCATCCGCAGCTCTGGCAGGTGCGCTTCTGTCCCCATTCCGGCTTTGCCACTCTCGTCCTCCTTCAACGTGTCACTCGAACCCAATAAAGGGGCCATTTGCCATGTTCCCCACCCTGTGTCAAAACGAAAAAGCGTGGGCGGTGCAGCATGGAACGCGGGTCTATGACGCCGATGCCGCCTGTGCTAGAGCTTCGGCGGGCAGCTTTCGCCCTTGCCGCTGGTTATCAGGAGTGATCATGGCCAAGCCGCTTTCATCCCGTCGGGCCGCACCTTTGGCCGGTTCGGCGCGTGTGCCGGGCGACAAGTCCATCTCGCACCGCGCCCTGATGCTGGGCGCGCTGGCGGTGGGCGAAAGCGTGGTGACCGGCCTTCTGGAAGGCGACGATGTTTTGCGCACCGCCGCCTGCATGCGGGCGCTGGGTGCCGAGGTGGAACGCCGGGACGACGGCTCGTGGCGGCTGTTCGGTCGCGGCGTCGGCGGATTGATGGAGCCGGCCGACGTTCTCGACATGGGCAATTCCGGCACCGGGGCGCGGCTGCTGATGGGCCTGGTGGCCACCCATCCCTTCACCAGCTTCTTCACCGGCGACGGTTCGCTTCGCTCGCGGCCCATGCGCCGGGTGACCGAGCCCCTGGGCCGCATGGGCGCCCGCTTCGTCAGCCGCGACGGCGGCCGCCTGCCGCTGGCGGTGACCGGCACGGCCCAGGCCACCCCCATCACCTACGAGCTTCCCGTCGCCTCGGCCCAGGTGAAGTCGGCCATCATGCTGGCCGGCCTCAACACCGCCGGCGAGACCACGGTGATCGAGCGCGAAGCCACCCGCGACCATACCGAGCTGATGCTCCGGAATTTCGGCGCCACCGTACGGGTCGAGGACGCCGAGGGCGGCGGCCGCGCCATCACCGTGGTGGGCTTTCCCGAACTGACCGGCCGTCCGGTGGTGGTCCCCGCCGATCCCTCCTCGGCCGCCTTCCCGGTGGTGGCCGCCCTGCTGGTGGAGGGCTCGGAGATCCGCCTGCCCAATGTGGGCACCAACCCCTTGCGCACCGGCCTCTACCAGACCCTGCTGGAGATGGGCGCCGACATCCGCTTCGATAATCCCCGCGACCAGGCGGGCGAGCCGGTGGCCGACCTGGTGGTGCGCGCGTCGCGTCTTCGGGGCGTGGACGTGCCGGCCGAGCGGGCGCCGTCCATGATCGACGAGTACCCCATTCTCGCCGTCGCCGCCGCCTTCGCCGAGGGCACCACCCGCATGCGGGGCCTGGGGGAGCTGCGGGTCAAGGAAAGCGACCGCCTGGCCGCCATGGCGCGCGGGCTGGCCGCCTGCGGCGTGGCGGTGGAGGAGGAGAAGGACTCCCTCATCGTTCACGGCACGGGCCGCATTCCCGACGGCGACGCCACCGTCACCACCCATTTCGACCACCGCATCGCCATGTCGTTCCTGGTGATGGGCATGGCCTCGGCCCGGCCCGTGGCGGTGGACGACGCCGAAGCCATCGACACCAGCTTCCCCGCCTTCGTCCAGTTGATGAACGGGCTGGGGGCGAAGATTTCCGGTGAAAATCCGTGAGCATCGTTATCGCCATCGACGGACCGGCCGCCGCCGGCAAGGGGACCCTGGCGCGGCGTCTGGCCGCCGAGCTGGGTTTCGACTATCTCGACACCGGCCTGATCTACCGCGCCGTGGGCATGAAGCTGGCCCGCGCCGGCCAGAATCCGGCCGACGTCGCCCTGGCCGAGCAGGCGGCGCAGTCCCTGTCGCCCGACGACCTCGCCGCCGGCGATCTGCGCATCGACGAGGCGGCCCAGGCGGCGTCCAAGGTGGCCTCCATTCCCGGCGTGCGCGCCGCGCTCCTGGACTTCCAGCGCAAGTTCGCCGCCACGCCCCCGGGGGGCAAGGGCGCGGTGCTGGATGGCCGCGACATCGGCACGGTGGTCTGCCCCGAGGCGGGCGTGAAGCTGTTCGTCACGGCCAGCGTGGAAAAAAGGGCCGAGCGGCGGCTGAAAGAGTTGCAGGAAAAGGGCCTGGGGGCTATATACGGCACCGTCCTGGCCGACATGCGGGAACGTGACGAGCGCGATACCAACCGCGCAGTCGCCCCGCTGGTTCCGGCCCCGGACGCCACCGTGCTGGACACGTCCGATCTCGACGCCGACCAGGCTTTCGCCGCCGCGCTTCGGATCATCGGTTCCAAACGGTAGCATCGAAAGAGCACGTTGACGCCGCCCGGGCACCCCTGGGCGGTGGTTTTGTTTTTTTGAGAAACGCCTTTGTTTTCAAAGACCGCCGGAGACAACCGGCAGGCCGGAAAGACACGATACGAAAGGAACTACCCTTACAATGACCAATACCGCTACTGCGCAGGCCGTCGACGATTTCGCCGCCCTGCTGGACGAGACCCTCGGTGTGGGCGGCTCGTTCGAAGGCTCGGTGATCACCGGCACCATCGTCGAAGTCGACGGTGATTTCGCCGTGATCGACGTGGGCCTCAAGTCCGAGGGCCGCGTCCCTCTGAAGGAATTCGCCACCGCCGGCCGCGCCGCCGACATCAAGGCCGGCGATCAGGTCGACGTGTTCGTCGAGCGCTATGAAGACCGCAACGGCGAGGTCGTGCTGTCGCGCGAGAAGGCCAAGCGCGAAGAGGCCTGGACCCTGCTGGAGAAGTCGTTCGAGGCGCAGCAGCGCGTCACCGGCGTGATCTTCGGCCGCGTCAAGGGCGGTTTCACCGTCGATCTGTCGGGCGCCGTGGCGTTCCTGCCGGGCAGCCAGGTCGACATCCGCCCCGTGCGCGACATCACCCCGCTGCTGGGCACCCCCCAGCCCTTCCAGATCCTCAAGATGGACCGCTCGCGCGGCAACATCGTGGTGTCGCGTCGCGCCGTTCTCGAAGAGACCCGCGCCGAGCAGCGCTCCGAGCTGATCGAGAACCTCAAGGAAGGCCAGATCCTCGAGGGCGTGGTCAAGAACATCACCGATTACGGTGCGTTCGTGGACCTGGGCGGCGTCGACGGCCTGCTGCACGTCACCGACATCGCCTGGAAGCGCATCAACCACCCGTCCGAGGCGCTGCACATCGGCCAGACCGTCAAGGTCCAGGTCATCCGCTTCAACTCGGAAACCCAGCGCATCTCGCTCGGCATCAAGCAGCTTGACGCCGATCCGTGGGAGGGTGTCGAGGCCAAGTACCCGGTCAACGCCAAGTTCTCCGGCCGCGTCACCAACATCACCGACTACGGCGCGTTCGTCGAGCTGGAGCCCGGTGTCGAGGGTCTGGTCCACGTCTCCGAGATGAGCTGGACCAAGAAGAACGTCCACCCCGGCAAGATCGTCTCCACTTCGCAGGAAGTCGAGGTCATGGTGCTGGACGTGGATCCCCAGAAGCGCCGCATCAGCCTGGGTCTCAAGCAGACCATGAACAACCCGTGGGAAGGGTTCATGGACCGCTTCCCCCAGGGCACCATCGTCGAAGGCGAGATCAAGAACATCACCGAGTTCGGCCTGTTCATCGGCCTGCCCGGCGACATCGACGGCATGGTCCACCTGTCGGATCTGGATTGGGCGACTCCCGGCGAGCAGGCCATCCAGAACTTCAAGAAGGGCGATGTGGTCAAGGCCAAGGTTCTTGACGTCGACGTCGAGAAGGAGCGCATCAGCCTCGGCATCAAGCAGCTGGGCGCCGACCCCTATCAGGACGCCGTGGCGTCCATCAAGAAGGGCGACGTGGTCACCTGCACCGTGACCCAGGTCACCGAGAACGGCCTGGAAGTCACCGTCGAGGGCATGACCGGCTTCATCCGCAAGTCCGAGCTGTCGCGCGAGCGCTCCGAGCAGCGCCCCGAGCGCTTCGCGGTCGGCGAGAAGATCGACGCCAAGATCACCGCCTTCGAGAAGGCGGCGCGCAAGATCACCCTGTCGGTGAAGGCGCGCGAGGTCGAGGAAGAGAAGCAGGCCATGGCCGAGTACGGTTCGTCCGACTCGGGCGCCTCGCTGGGCGACATCCTGGGTGCCGCCATGCGCAAGGCTCAGGAGAAGGAGTAATCCTCCTCTCTTAAGGCTGGCCCGCTAAAGGCAAGGCCCGGTACCGCAAGGTGCCGGGCCTTTTCTTATGGTTCATCCGGATGGGCGCGGGGATTTCTTCATCCGTCATGGCCGGGCTTGACCCGGCCATCCACCTGGAGCCGTTTGGCGATGTCCCAGACAAGCCATATGGATGCCCGGAACAAGTCCGGGCATGACGAGAGCCGAGGCGATTAGGCGCCCCCTCGACGCGTTAATCCCGCAGGAATTCCATGGCCTGGTTGAGCTGGCTCATGCGGTGGTGGTTGCCGTGGTTGCTGTCGGGATGGTGGATGGTGGCCAGCATGCGGAACTTGGCCCGCACCGTGCGGCGGTCGGGCGTGGCGCCGGGCGGGAAACCCAGGATGTGGAGCGCGTCGGCGCGGGTCATCACGCCCCCGGGCAGCGGCTCGAAGGACAGCACGTTGATGATGGCCCGCAGCCGCTCCAGTTCCTCGCTGGCGGCGGCCATGGCGGTGGCCTGCTCGCGCACCCCCCGGCGGCGCTCCACCTTGGGATAGGCCTCCTCGGCGGCGGAAGGTGGGGGCGGAGGCGGAGGCGGCGGAGGAGCGGCGGCGGCGGAAGGAGCGGCGGGCTCTTCTCCCGGCCGTTCGACCTTCAGCCGGACATCCCCCTGGGCCATGGCAAGAGCCATGGCAAGGGCGCGGCGAATGGCCTCGACGCTGTAGCCGGGAGCCATGCGCACCTGCAGGCGCGGCTTGCGGCGCCAGGGGCGGCCCTCGGCCGGGCCGGATTTGAGGATCACGGTTTCGCGGTCGTCGGGCTCGGGCTCGCCCGGATCGGGAAAGGCGGCGATGGTCTCGGGCGGCACCACCAGCAGAACCGAACGGGCGATGTCGCCCACATTGACCCGCCGGCGCAGAGCCAGCTTGTCCACCGCGTCGCGAAAGGCGCTGGCGCAGGGGATGGTGTAGGAATGCTTCACCGTATTGGCGGCGGCGGTCGCGGCGTGATCTTTCATGGTCCGGATTCGACAGTCAAATCGGGTGCCCTCACCCACCCGAAATGAATAGGGCCAATTGATCAAACCCGTCAACTACTAAGGTTGGCCGTTGATGGAGATTTCAAGAAAAATCTCTCAATACATTGAATTTCAATGCTTATATGTAAGCGCCCTCGGGAAGCTGAGGCGCGAGATGCAAGCGTCGTCCTTCGGCCAGCAGAGCCCGCAGACCATCGGCCGGCAGCGGCCGGCTGAAGAAATAGCCCTGCATCTGATCGCAGCCCAGGCCGCGCAGGAAATCCAGGTGTTCCTGGTGCTCGACGCCCTCGGCCACCACTTTCAGCCGTAGCGCCTTGGCCATGGCGATGATGGCGTCGACGATGGCGGCGTCGTTGGGATCGGTGGTGACGTCCAGCACGAAGGAACGGTCGATCTTCAGCTTGCTGATGGGAAAACGCTTCAGGACCGACAGCGAGGAATAGCCGGTGCCGAAATCGTCGATGGAGCAGGCGATGCCCATCTCCTTCAACTGGTTGACCACGGTGATGGCGTTGTCGGCGTCGCGCATGGCGGAGCTTTCGGTGAGCTCGACCTCGAGCCAGCGGCTGTCCAGACGGTTGTCCACCAGGGCGCGCTCGCAGGCCGACAGCAGGCGCCGGGCGTACTGGAACTGGCGGCCCGAGACGTTGACCGCCACGGGAATGGCCGGCAGTCCCTGGTCCTGCCATTCCTTGTTCTGGCGGGTGCATTCCCACAGCATGAATTCGCAGATGCCGTCGATCAGCCCCGATTCCTCGGCCACCGGAATGAAATCGGCGGGCGAGACCATGCCTAGATCCGGGCTGTTCCAGCGGACCAGGGCTTCCATGCCCACCACGTTGCCGGCCACCAGATCCACCTGGGGCTGGTAGTGGGCGGCGAGCTCGCCATTCTCGATGGCGCGTCTCAGCCGGGTCTGCAGCGACAGGGTCTTGGCGGCCCGGGCGCTGATTTCCTTGGTGAACACTTGCAGACTGGCCGGCCCCTGGGCCTTGGCCAGTTGCAGGGCGGCGTCGGCGTTCTTGATCAGGGTCTCGGGATCGTCGCCGTCGCGGGGATAGAGGGCGGCGCCCATGGCGGCCGACACGTCGAAATCCTGCCCGGCGGCGGCCACGGTGGCCTGGGCCGAGGCACGCAGGCGCTCCAGCGCCTCCATGGCCTCCCGCTTGGACCCCAGCCCGGCGATCAGTACCAGGAAGCGGTCGCCCGAGGTCCGCGCGATGACGTCGTTGACCGAAAGCGCGGCGCGCAGCAGGTCGCTGGCCGCCATCAGCACCTGGTCGCCGATGCTGTGGCCCATGGTGGCGTTGATGATGCCCAGGCGGTCGAGGCCGACGCTGACCACCGCCAGCATGGTCTGGTCGCGGGCGGCGATTTCACGGGCGGCGGCGAAGCGCTCCATGAAGGCGGTGCGGTTGGGCAGCCGGGTCAGCGGATCAAAATAGGCCAGGAAGGACAGACGCTGCTCCGCCTGCTTGCGGTCGGTGACGTCGAGCATGACGCCGTCCCACACCACGTCGCCGCCATTGCGCAGCATGGGCCGCGACTGGCCGCGCAGCCAGCGGCGGCGGCCATCGGCGCCGGGCACCGACATTTCCTCGTCGAAGGGCTCCATGGTCCTGGCCGAACGGCCCAGTCCGGCGAAGAAGCTCTGGCGCTCGGCCTCGGGGATCAGCGAGAGAAACAGCTGGGGATTGTCCATCAGCTGTTCCGGCCCCAGGCCCAGGATGGCCCGGCACCCCTCGCTGACATAGGAGAATCCAAGGCTGCCGTCGGTGCGCAGCACCCGCTGGAACACCATGCCGGGAACATTGGCGGCGATGGCGCGCAGCCTCTCTTCGGATTCGCGCAAGGCCGCCTCGGTCAGCTTGCGCTCGGTGATGTCGCGGCCGATGCCGACGAACAGACGCTGCCCTTCCAGCCGCACTTCGGTGGTGGACAGTTCCAGCGGAAAGGTCGAGCCGTCCTTCCTGAGGCCCATCAGCTCGCGCGCCCCGCCGCCGACGATGCCGCCGGCCGATACGTCGGCGGCCTCCAGCAGGTCGTCCAGATGCATCTCGGGGGGCAGCAAGGTGGTGAAGGGCTGCCCCGAAAGCTCGGCCATGCTCCAGCCGAACAAGGCCTCGGCGGCGGCGTTGACGCTGTCGATGGTTCCGTCGGATTCCACCACGATCAGCGAGTCGCCGGCATGGTCCATGAGCATTTCCAGGCGCAGCTCGGCGCGGCGTCCGTCGGTGACATCGACCATCACGCCGTCCCAGACGGTGCTTCCGTCACCCTGGCGGCGAGGCTCGGACGCCCCCTTCAGCCAGCGGACTTCGCCATGGGCGGTGATGGCGCGGAACTCCTCGCGGCAGGTGTCGAACTGCCGGGCCGACCGTTTGATTTCGGCGAGATGGGCGTCGCGGTCGGCCCAATGGACGGCGTGCAGGCATCCCTGGGAGTTGACGCCCATGGCCTCGGGGTCGAAACCCAGCACCGCGCGGATACTATGGCTGAACCAGGGGTACTGGACGGTTCCGTCGGGATTGAGAATCCGCTGAAAGGCGAAGCCGGGCAGATTGGCGGTCAGCCCGTCCAGGCGGGCCTCGGCCTCGGCCAGACGGGGCAACGCCTCGTCGGGCGCGCAGGGGCCACGCTCGGGCCAGCCCTGTGCGGCCGCCGGAATCGCGCCTCTGCCGGAATCGCTGCTACCTGTCAACCTTGGGACCTCTCCCGGCCAGGGGTCGGGAATAATGGAGAAAACCAGCCGTTCCTAATGGTATCGGGCGTTTGGGCCGAGGTCAAAACCCAATTGCCCGACCGCACTCCCCGTCCAGGGCCGAACGTTACCGGGATTTAAGGGACTTCAGGGTGGATTTAGCGCCCGAATCACTTACTCTGCCGCCCGGCATGCCGAATCAAGACCGAGGACGATCATGATGATGACCTGGATCACCGACCCCGAGATATGGCTCAGCCTGGCGACCCTGTCGCTGCTGGAGATCGTGCTCGGCATCGACAACCTGGTCTATCTCGCCATCATCTCCAACCGCCTGCCCGAGCCCATGCGGCCGCTGGGGCGGCGCCTCGGGCTGGCCTTCGCGGTGGTGACCCGCCTCGGCCTGCTGGCTTCGCTCAGCTGGATCGTCGGGCTGGTCGAGCCGGTCTTCGTGGTCTGGGATCATCCGGTCAGTTGGCGCGACATCATCCTGATCGGCGGCGGCACCTTCCTGGTGGCCAAGGCAACCCACGAAATCCACGGCAGCCTGGAAGGCGAGGAAGACCCCGCCCCCGGCACGCCCGAGGCCGGCACCGGGCAAGCCGCTTCAGCAGGACTCGCGGCGGTCATCGTCCAGATCGCCATCCTGGACATCGTGTTCTCCCTGGATTCGGTGATCACCGCCGTGGGCATGGCCCGCGAGCTGTGGGTGATGGTCGCCGCCGTCATCCTGGCCTCCGCCGTGATGGTGATTGCCGCCAATCCCCTGTCGGCGCTGATCGCGCGCCACCCCACCATCAAGATGCTGGCGCTGTCGTTCCTGCTGCTGATCGGCGCCACCCTGGTGGCGGACGGCACCGGCTTCCACATGCCCAAGGGCTACATCTACTTCGCCATGGCCTTCTCGCTGGGCATCGAGGTCCTCAACCTGCTGGCGCGGCGCGGCAAGCGCGCCCCCGTCAAGCTGCGCAACCCCGTCCCGTGAAAACCCCTTCCCCGTCAGGGTTGAGGCGGCGGGGGCGAGTGTGGTATCGCTTCCGCCGGATTTTGTTCCGGCGAACGGCAGCCCTGCCCGCCGCATCACGGTTTCAAGGGATATTGGAGAACGACATGGCTTACGTCGTCACCGAGAATTGCATCAAGTGCAAGTATCAGGACTGCGTCGAGGTTTGCCCGGTGGATTGCTTCTACGAGGGTGAGAACTTCCTGGTGATCAACCCCGACGAATGCATCGATTGCGGCGTCTGCGAGCCGGAATGCCCGGCCGAAGCCATCTTCCCGGATTCCGATCCCAAGGCCGCCGCCTGGACCGACACCAACCGCCAGTATGCCGGCTCGTGGCCGAACATCACCCGCAAGGGCGATGCCCCCGCCGACGCCGACCAGTGGAAGGGCAAGCCCGACAAGGCCAAGCTGCTGTCGCCCAACCCGGGCCGCTGATCCTTTTCGCAAGATATTGTGGCCGACGCCGCCTCCTGACCCAGAGGGTCGTGGGGCGGCGTTTGCGCATGGGGATATGGCGGAAATGCAGGGCCTTGGGGAATTTTCCTGTTCTTCACAGAAGGCGCCTGTGCTATAAGGGCAAGTCCGTCGAACTGTGCCGACGGATCGCTAAATTGGCATTGCCATCGGGGCGGGAGTTCGCCCACCAAGACAAGCTGCGAGATTTCCACCAGCCCGTCAAGGGCGCGGCTGGCGCGTATCTTTCGTCTCTTGGGGTGGGCGCATCAGGCGTTTGCCGGATCCAGACCTTCTGTCGAGGGAATTGTTGAAGATGACGATCGTTTCTTTCTCCCAGGGCGACTATGTGGTCTACCCCACTCACGGCGTGGGCCAGGTGGTGGCCGTCGAGACCCAGGAAATCGGCGGCATGAAGCTGCAGCTGTTCGTCATCACCTTCGACCGCGACCGCATGACGCTGCGCGTTCCGGTGACCAAGGCCCAGAAGTCCGGCCTGCGCATGCTGTCGTCGCGCTCGGTCATGGACACCGCGCTTTCGACTCTCAAGGGCCGCGCCAAGGTCAAGCGCACCATGTGGAGCCGCCGCGCCCAGGAATACGAGGCCAAGATCAATTCCGGCGATCCCGTTTCCATCGCCGAGGTGGTCCGCGACCTGCACCGCAACGCCAACCAGCCCGACCAGTCCTATTCCGAGCGGCAGATCTACGAGGCCGCGCTGGAGCGTCTGGCCTCGGAACTGGCGGCGGTGGAGCGCATCGACACCCAGGCGGCGACCGAGAAGCTCCAGGGCCTGCTCGAAGCGGCTTGATGTTTGGCTCGGCGGCTGCGACCATGTCGTCCGGTTGCAAAACCCGAGCGGACTTATGAACGTCGAAGCCGAACGGCCGTCCACGACTGTGGCTGATTCCAATGTTTTCGCCACCTTGCGGGGCGGCGGCCGTATTTGGGCCGTCGCCGCCGTTCGGGGCGAGCACGCGCGGCTGTGCGCCCTGCACGCCCGCCTGGCCCAGGAATTACAGCCGGGCGACCAGTTGGTCTATCTCGGCGATTACCTGGGATGCGGCGCGCCCGTGCTGCAGACCATCGACGAATTGCTGACCTTCCGCCGCGCCTTCATAGCCCGACCGGGGGTCGAGGTCGATGACGTGGTCTATCTGCGCGGCACCCAGGAAGAGATGTGGCAGAAGCTGCTGCAATTGCAGTTCGCCCCCAATCCCGCCGAGGTTTTGCGCTGGATGGTCGATCACGGCATCGCGCCGACCATCGCCGCCTATGGCGGCACGGTGGACGAAGGCGGCAACGCCATCCGGGACGGCATCCTGGCACTGACCCGCTGGACCAGCCAACTGCGCCAGACCATGCGCAATCACGACGGCCACACCACGCTGATGAGCGTGCTGAAGCACGCCGCCTTCACCGACGACAACGCCTTGCTGTTCACCCATGCCGGCCTCGACCCCACCCGGCCGCTTTCGGCCCAGGTGGACACTTTCTGGTGGGGGTCCAGCCTGTTCGCCGGCATGGACGAGCCCTATTCCGGCTTCAAGCTGGTGGTGCGCGGCGCCGACCGCCGCAATGGCGGCGTGGTCTACGGTCCCTTCGCCGTCACCCTGGATTCCGGCTCGGGCCACGGCGGCACGCTCACCGCCGCCTGCTTCGGCGCCGATGGCAGTATCCTGCAAGTTCTGGAGGCCTGATCATGACCCTGTCGCCCACGACCGCGTGCCTGTGCGCCGCGGCCCTTTTGCTGTGCGCTTCGCCCGCCCTGGCCCAGGGCGGGCTGATGGATATGGGCAAGGGCATGATCAAGCAGGAACTGGAGCAGCGGACGGGGACCTCGTCCTCGGGCGGCGGTTCGGCCGGCTCATCGCTGTCGACCTCCGAGATCGGCTCGGGCCTCAAGGAGGCGCTGCGCGTCGCCGCCGACAAGGTCACCGGACGGCTGGGCCGCGCCGACGGCTTCAACAGCGACCCTTCGGTCCATATCCCGCTGCCGGACAAGCTGGCCACCGTCCGCCAAGGCCTGGCCCTGGCCGGCAAGTCGCAGATGGTCGACGACCTGGAGCTGAAGCTCAACCGCGCCGCCGAGGCCGCCACGCCCAAGGCCAGGCAGATCTTCTGGGACGCGGTGCAGAAGATGACGTTGGACGACGCGCGCGGCATCCTGAACGGCCCCCAGGACGCCGCCACCCAGTACTTCAAGCGCACCATGAGCCCCGATCTGCGCACCGCCATGCGCCCCGTGGTGGACGGCACCGTTTCCCAATCGGGCGCGGTGCAGTCCTATTCCAGCATGGCCGGCGCCGCTCAAGGCCTGCCCATGGTCGGCGACGCGCTGAAGGCCGGGCCGTCCATGCTCACCGACCACGTGCTCGACTACGCGCTTTCGGGCATCTTCAAGTATCTCGGCCAGGAGGAAGCGGCCATCCGCACCAATCCGGCCAGCCGCTCCACCGACCTGCTGAAGAAGGTGTTCGGCGGCTGATTACTCCACCCGGCAGGCCTCGTCGAACTCCAGGCGCGGCCCCCGGGGATACAGCCCCGCCGGATCGCCGTAGCCGATATTGACCAGGAAGTTGGAGCGGATCGCGGTACCGGTGAAGAAGGCTTCGTCCACCTTGGCGTTGTCGAAGCCGCTCATGGGGCCGCAATCCAGACCCAGGCCGCGCAAGGCCAGGATGAAGTAGGCGCCTTGCAGGGTGCCGTTCCTGAACGCCGTGCCTTGGATCATCGCCTCGTTGCCCACGAACCACGACCGGGCGTCGGCGTGGGGGAACAAGGTGGGCAGCCTCTCGTAGAATTCCATGTCGTGGCCGATGATGGCGGTGACCGGCGCCGCCATGGTCTTGTCCAGATTGCCCGGGGCCAGGGCGGGCTTCAGGCGTTCCTTGGCCTCGGCCGAGCGCACGAAGACGATGCGGGCCGGCTGGCAATTGACGCTGGTAGGCCCCATGCGGGCCAGATCCCAGGCCTGGCGCAGCAGATCCTCGGCCACCGGCCTTGCCTGGAATTTCGAATGGGTGCGCGCGGCACCGAACAGAATCTGCCGGGCCGTTTCGTCGATAATGCCGGTCATGCCCGCCTCTCCTCTTGAATTTCCACCCGCGAATGGGGCAAACATCGACAATGTAGGCGCCCGGGGCGGCGCCCAACAGGGGGCGATCGTGAAACAGTCTGTTGTCTTGGCGCTGCTGCTGTGGCTGGCGGCGGTCGTGGACCTGCCGGTCTGCGGCTCGACCGCCTGGGCCGGCGAATCCGCCGTGGTGCTGGTCTATCACCGCTTCGACGACGACCGGGTTCCCGCTCTCAACACCACCACCGAATTGCTGGCCGCCCATGTGGCCGAGCTGAAGACCGGCGGCTATGCGGTTCTGCCGCTGGCCGAGATCGTCTCGGCGCTGCGCGCCGGCCGGGCGCTGCCCGACAAGGCGGTGGCCATCACCGTCGATGACGCCTCCGCCGGGTTCTACGCCCGCGCCTGGCCGCTGCTGAAGAAGGCGGGTTTTCCCGCCACCCTGTTCCTGGCCACCGACGAGGTGGATCGCGGCGGCCCCGAGGTGATGACCTGGGGCCAGCTGCGCGAACTGAGCGCCGCCGGACTGACCGTCGGCACCCAGGGTGCGGCGCGGCTGCGCCTGTCCAAGGCCGGCCCGGACCAGATCGCCGCCGACCTGGCCCGCGCCCGCGCCCGCCTGGACAAGGAACTGGGCAAGGACACCGAATTGTTCGCCTGGCCCTGGGGCGAGGCCAGCGCCGAGGCCGAGGACATCCTGCGCCGTTCGGGCTTCGCCGCCGCCTTCGGCCAGCATTCGGGCGCCGCCTGGATCAAGGGCGACCCCTTCTTTTTGCCGCGCTTCGCCCAAAGCTCGGCCTATGGCGACCTGCAGCGCTTCCGCCTGTCGGTGCGCTCGCTGCCGCTGCCGGCGGTGGACATCACCCCGGAAGACCCCGCCATCAAGGCCAATCCTCCCGCCTTCGGCTTCACCCTGGCCGAGGACGTGCCCGGCATCGACGGATTGTCGTGCTTCGCCTCGCATCAGGGACAGCTCAAGGTGGAACGCCTGGGGCCGCGCGTCGAGGTGCGCATGTCCAAGCCCCTGCCGTCGGGCCGGACCCGCCTCAACTGCACCGTGCCCGCCCTGGAAGGACGCTGGCGCTGGTTCGGCTGGCAGTTCTCGGTGCCTTAAGGGAGCCGGCTTGAAGGCTTGCTTCCGCCGTCACCTCCAGGGTTGATCCGGGTGTGACGGCGGAAGGGAATTGCTTCCAAGGACGTTGGGGAGACTACCCCAGCAGGCCCTTTTCCATCACCGCCACCATGCGCCGGGCGAAGGCGGCCGGGTCGGCGGGGGGTTCGCCCTCGATGATGCGGGCCTGGTCCAGCAACAGGAAGGCGGCGTCTTCCACGCCCCCGTCGGTGCCGCCGGCCGCCACACGGGCGGCAAGGCCCTTGATCAGGGCGTGGCGGGGATTGATCTCCAGGATGCGGGCGCGTTCGCCCGGCGCCTGGTTGTGGGCGCGCAGCATCTTTTCCAGATGCATGCTCATCTCGCCCTCGGCGGCCACCAGGCAGACGGCGGATTCGGTCAGGCGCTCGGACGGGCGCACGTCCTTGACCCGTTCGCCCAGCGCCAGCTTGACCGCCTCGATCAGGGTGGTCAGCTCGCCGGCGGGGGCTTCGTCCTCCTTCTTGGCGTCGTCACCCTCGGGGGCCTTGACCTTGGAGAGATCGGCGCCGGCGGCCGCCACCGAGCGGAACGGCTTTTCCGCGTAAGCGGGCACGGCCGAGACCCAGAACTCGTCGATGGGATCGGTGAGCAGCAGCACCTCGACGCCCTTGGCCTTGAAGCCTTCCAGCTGCGGGCTCTTCTTCAGCTGCTCCAGATCGTCGCCGGTGATGGTGTAGATGGCGTCCTGGCCGTCCTTCATGCGCGCCACGTAATCGGCAAGCGTGGTGAGGCCGTCGCCAAAGGTCGAGCGGAAGCGGCACAGCTCCAGGATGTCGGTCTTGCGCTCGAAATCCTCGTAGATGCCTTCCTTCAGCACCGGGCCGAAGGCGGCCCAGAACTCGTCGTACTTGCCCTCGGCATCCTCGGACTTCTTCTTCAACTCGGCGAGCACGCGCTTGACCAGGCCGGTGCGGATCTTGGACAGCACGGGATTGTGCTGCAGCATCTCGCGGCTGACGTTCAAGGGCAGGTCCTGGCTGTCCACCACGCCGCGCACGAAGCGCAGGTAGGGGGGCAGCAGCTCCTCGCAATCGTCGGTGATGAACACCCGCTTCACGTAGAGCTTCACATGCTGCTTGCGGTCGGGATGGAAGATGTCGAGCGGCTTGGACGACGGAATGAACAGCAGGCCGGTGTACTCGATGGCACCTTCGGCCTTGTAGTGCAGCGTCGACCACGGCTCGTCGAAGGCGTGGGCCACGTGGTGGTAGAATTCCTTGTACTGCTCGGGGGTGATCTCGGACTTGGACCGCGTCCACAGGGCGTTGGCCGAGTTGACGGTCTCCTCCTCCGCGTCGCCGTCCTTCAGCACCACCGGAATGGCGATGTGGTCGGAGTAGCGCTTGACGATGGACTTCAGGCGCCAGGCGTCGAGGAACTCGCTCTCGCCTTCGCGCAGCTTCAGCGTGATGGCGGCGCCGCGTTCGGCGTCCTCGGCCGGGGTGACGGTGAACTCGCCCTTGCCGTCGGACACCCACTTCCAGCCCTTGGCCTCGCCGGCCTTGCGGGTGACCACGCTGACCTCGCCCGCCACCATGAAGGCGGAATAGAAGCCGACGCCGAACTGGCCGATCAGGGTGACGTCCTTCTTGGCGTCGCCGGTCAGCCGCGACAGGAATTCCGACGTGCCCGACTTGGCGATGGTGCCCAGATTGGCGATCAGCTCGTCATGGCTCATGCCTAAGCCGTTGTCGACGATGGTGAGCGTGCCGGCATCCTTGTCGGGGAGCAGGCGGATGCGGAACTCGGACTCCCCGGCCAGCAGATCGGGGTCGGTGATGGCGGCGTAGCGCAGCCGGTCGCATGAATCCGAGGCGTTGGAGATCAGCTCGCGCAGGAAGATCTCCTTGTTGGAGTAGAGCGAGTGAACGACGATGTCGAGCAACTTGCCGACTTCCGCCTGGAATTGACGCTTTTCTTCGGCCATGGCTTATCCGTCTCCCTTGGGCTGGGGTTGCATGAAAAGGCGCTCTGATATGAGGGGAGCGGCGCCAGCTTGCAAGTGCGGCGATTCTCCGAGACAATGGAAGTTCGCTCCCGGCATTGCCAAGGCCATTGCAAATGGCTATGTATGGCGCGCCCCGAGCTTCAAGGTCCCGCCCGAACGGCGGGACTGATTAAAAGAACCGAGTCGCCCGGTGCGGTGCCAAGAGCCGGCCGAAGGCGAACCGAGAGAATGGAGATGTTGATGCAGATTCCCCTCCAGATCACCTTTCACGGTGTCGATCACTCTGACGCCGTCGAAACCCGCATCCGCGAAAAGGTGGCCAAACTGGAGCATCTCTTCGATCGCATCACCAGCTGCCGCGTGGTGATCGAGCAGCACCACAAGAACACCTCGAACCTGCACCACAAGGGCGAGCCCTTCCACATCCGTCTCGCCCTGACGGTCCCCGGTGACGAGCTGGTGGTGAAGCGCGATCCCAAGGACAGCCATGTCAACGAGGATATCTACGTGGCGCTGCGCGAGGCTTTCGCCGGCATGGAGCGCCAGCTGAAGGAATACGTCGACCGTAGCCGCGGTAACGTCAAGGCGCGGGCCCAGGCCTAGTCCTTCCTACCGGCATGGGTGGGCTGGCCCCACCCATGCATCAAGCTTTCCGATTACCAGCCGCACGGTAGTTGAAGTTTCCGCGCGGTTCAGATAAAACACTGCTGTTTATTGCAGTGCAGCATCGTGCTGCCCTCATCCTGGCAGCGCCATGAATATCGATCTCGCCCGCACCTTCCTGGAAATCGTCGACACCGGCAACTTCAACAAGGCTGCCGAGCGCCTGTCGGTGACCCAGTCGACGGTCAGCATGCGCATCCGGGCCCTGGAGGAGGAGCTGGGGCGGCCGCTGTTCGTGCGCTCCAAATCGGGGACCCAGCTCACCGCCGCCGGCATGCAGTTCCGCCGCTATGCCACCACCATGGTGCGCGTCTGGGAACAGGCGCGCCAGGAACTGGCCCTGCCGGCCGGGTTCCGCACCGTGCTCAACGTGGGCGGCCAGTTCTCGCTGTGGGACCGCCTGCTGGTCCAGTGGATTCCCTGGATGCGCACCGCCATGCCCGACGTGGCCTTGAAGGCAGAGGTCGGCGCCTCCGATCAGCTGATGCGCCAGCTGATCGAGGGCATGCTGGACCTGGTGGTGATGTATTCGCCCCTGTCGCGCCCCGGCCTGCACATCGAGAAGCTGCTGGAGGAGCGCCTGGTCCTGGTCTCCACCCGACGCCGCGCCGTGGCGGAGTGGGACGAGGATTACGTCCTGGTGGATTGGGGGCCGGAATTCCGCGCCGCCCACAGCCAGGCCTTCCCCGACCTCAAGACCCCGGCGGTGTCGGTGGGCCTGGGGGCGCTGGGCCTGCAGCACATCCTGGCCTATGGCGGCACCGGCTATTTCCCCATGCGGGTGGCGCGCTCGTACCTGTCGGCCGGCCGGCTGTTCGAGGTCACCGGCGCGCCGGAATTCCGCCGCCCGGCCTATCTGGTCCACGCCGAGGACGAAACCCGCGAGGACTGGTTCGACACCGCGCTGGACGGGTTGCGCTACGTCGCCTCGCTGGAAAGCGAGGATTAGGGCCAATCGACATTCAAGCCGATTGGGTGAGAATTAAGGCCACAGATGAACACAGATTCCCGCTACGCGGGACACAGATAAGGAATATCCCTCTTCATCTGTGTTTATCTGTGGCTAAATTTTGTGTCTGACTGGCCAGCAGACCCGGAATTCGCACCACCTTTCTCACTCGTCATGCCCGGACTTGTTCCGGGCATCCACGTGGTTTCATCCGGGATAGTGCCGAACGGCTCCACGTGGATGGCCGGGTCGAGCCCGGCCATGACGCAGAAAGGCGGTTCTGATTTAACGTGCGCCCCGCCCTCAAGCGGCGGGCGGACGCCTTGCGCCCTTGCCTCCCGCGGCATAAGCCGCGCGGCCCCTTGGGCCTAACCAATATGGGATACCCCATATTGGTGTGATTTCAATGCTCGTGATCATGGCCGCCGAGATCTTCCTCGGCGTGCTTGTGCTCGTGCGGCTTCCAGCCGTGCCTGGCCTGCTCGTGCTCGTGGTCGTGCCCGCCCTCGGGGGTGTGGCCGTGGGGGTGGCTGTGCTGGTGCAGGTGCTCGTGCGCGTGGGTGTGG
The DNA here is from genome assembly GCF_002105535.1 of Magnetospirillum sp. ME-1. Classification (GTDB taxonomy): domain Bacteria; phylum Pseudomonadota; class Alphaproteobacteria; order Rhodospirillales; family Magnetospirillaceae; genus Phaeospirillum. The sequence continues at coordinate 2,466,327 of NZ_CP015848.1, forward strand.
GCGTGCGCATGGGCGTGGGTCACGTCGCCGTGGGAATGAGGGTGGGCGTGGACGTGGCTGTGTTCGTGGGCATGGTGATGCTTGTGCTCGTGCCCGCTGGATTCGTCGTGGTGGTGGCCGCCGTGCATTCGCTTCTCCCGATCCGGTGCGCTCCTCATTCTACGCCGGCCGGGGCCAAATCGGAATGGGTTCGCTTGGGGCGCAAGAATAATAAATAATAAAATTAGATAAAATTTTATTCAAAGGCGTTTGCATGTCTTGATGAAGGTGAAAATCGGTATTACCTATGCAATACAAGTCATCATCACTTTATAGGTGTTGATAAAATCAACGTTGGAGCGCAATGTGAACTGGATGTGAATGGGTGAACTTGAGATGTGAACGCCATGTCTGGACGCGGATCGACGAAGACGGCAGGTAGCGCGGCAAGTGCCCGATGGTCCAACGCGGATCCGGGGATCGAGACGATCCGCGCCGCCCTGGAAGGGCCGGTGATCGAGGTCCTGCGGCACGAGGTGCTGGCGCTCAAAGGGCTGCCGCGCAATGCCGCCTACGACAAGGCCATGAACGATCCCAAGATGCTCGACGAATGCCTGCGGCTGTTCCGCACCCGCCCCGAGCTGTTCGCCACTGTGGTGACCGATTCCGGCAAGCGGCCGATCACCGCCGACCATGACGTCCTGGCCTGCGGCCGCACCCTGGCCGAGGCGGTGGCCCTGGTGGTGCGCGCTTCGGCGCGGCGCTATTTCCGCGCCAAGCTGGATTTCCGCAGCAAGTTCCAGGCGCCGCCGCCCAAGGTGTCGCTGATGAAGCGCATGGGGCTCGCCCTGGGCCTCGCCCATCCGCCGCCGGCCCCCAGGCACGCCATCAAGCCCCATTCGCGCTCGGATGCCCTGTACCAGGCCATCCGCGACAACCTGCGCTTCGACTGGCAGGTGCTGCTGATTCCCCACTACACCCCCATGAGCCCGTCGCTGGTCAGCGATCTCGGCCCGCGTCTTTTGGACATCCGCGAGGCCGCTGAACTGCAGGCCCTGGCCTCGCCCGGCAACATGCCGCGCGACGGGCGCTCGCCGCTGCTGCTGGACGACGCCAAGCGGCTGCTGGTGGCCGGCAAGGACACCATCGACGCCGACATCTTGTGGCGGGTGGTGAGCCAGATGGATCTGGGCCGGCTGTTCCCCAAGACCGACACCAATCAGCCCCGCCGGGCGGTGGCCCAGGTGTCGGCCACCCATGTGGACGTCATCCGTTCGCTTCTGCCGGTGCTGGGCGGCGACATCCGCCGCTTCACCGCCTTCCTGATGATCGCCTTCGCCACCCTGGGCGAGCAGCGCTTCAAGCAGGATTTCTGCCAGTCTGGCCAGGTGCATGCGGCGCGCAAGCTGGCCGAGCGCCTGTCCAAGGCCGAGCCGCCGCCCCCTTGCCTCGACGACATGAAGCGGGTCTACGGCGCGCTGTTATCCACCGCCTATGTGGGCGGCGTCGAGGCCGGGCCGTCACGCATCGACAAGCAGCCCAGGCTGAAGCAGGCCCTGGACGCCCTGGGCCCCACCTCCAAGCCGGTGTCCATTTCAGGCTAGGGTTCCGTTGGCCAGGGTCACCCGCCTTGTGGCGAGGCTTTCCACCACCTCGCGGTCGTGGGAGACGATCACCATGGCCTGGGGCAGCCCGGCCAGGATCTCCACCAGCCTTTCCCGCGTGGCCTCGTCCAGGGCGTTGGTGGGCTCGTCCAGCAGCAGTGCCTCGGGCTCCATGGCCAGCACGGCGGCCAGCGACACCAGCCGCTTCTGCCCGCCCGACAGCTTGTGGGTGACGCGGTTCTCGAGGGGAGCGAGACCCAGCCGGTCGAGGGTGGCGTGGACGATGTCGCGCGCCTCGGCCTTGCTGCGCCCCAGGTTCAGCGGGCCGAAGGCCACGTCCTCCGCCACGGTGGGACAGAACAGCTGGTCGTCGGCATCCTGGAACAGCAACCCCGCCTTGGCGCGCACCTCGACGAAATCGGCCTCGGCCCGGCGCTCGCGCCCGAAGGCGTGAACGGTTCCGGCCTTGGGCCGGATCAGTCCGACCATGATGTGCAGAAGCGTGGTCTTGCCGCTGCCGTTGGCGCCCAGCAGCGCCACCTTCTCGCCGGCGTTCAAGGTGAAATCCGCCCCGTCCAGCACCGGATGGGCGGCGTCGAAGGCGTGGCCGATGCCGTCCAGGCGGATCAGGGGGCTCACACCATCCCCACGGCGATGACCAGGACCAGACCGGCGGCCGACGCCGCGCCGAAGCCGAGATCCAGGCGGCCCGGCCCGGCGATGGTCTCGTCGTCGAGCGAGGGCCAGCGGCCGGTGAAGCCGCGGCACCGCATGGCGGCGTCGATGCGTTCGGCCCGCTCCAGCGAGCGGACCATCAGCATGCCGAACAGATAGCCGATGGAACGCCAGCAATGCGGACCGGTACTGGGGCGGAAGGCGCGGGCCCGCATGGCGAGGCGCAGGCGGCGGTACTCGTCTTGCAGCACCGACAGGTAGCGGGTGGTGAACAGGAACAGGTGGACGAAGCGCGGGCTTACCCCCAGCCGGGTCAGGGCGCGGCCCAGCACCGGGGCCTCCATGGAGCCCACCAGGGCGAACAGGGCGACCGCCACGGCGTTGGCTTTCAAGGCGATGGAGGCCGCCTGGCGCAGGCCGTCCTCCGATCCCTCCAGCCCCCACAGGCTGAAGGCCGCGGGACCGGGCACCGTGAAGGGCAGCATGGCCAGGACCAGCAGCATGAAGCCTTCCAGGCCGAGCAGGCGCCGCGCCGTGGCGGCCAGCGGCAGACGGGCGGCCAGGGCGGTGGCCAGGGCCAGGCCCAGCCCCACCCCTTGCGCCGCCAGCGAGGGGGCCAGCACCTCGGCCAGGGCAAACAGCAGGGCGGCCAGCAGCCGGGTGCGGGGGTCCAGGCGGTCCATCAGGCTCATGATCCCCTCCGCCGCGATTGCAGCCAGGCCCAGCAGCCGAACAGGCCGAAGATGGTGCCGATGCCGCCCATCAAATCGTGCAGGCGGATCTTGGCTTCGTAGGCGTCCAACTGCTCGCGCAAGGGCCGGATCTGCCGGGCGATGGCGGCTTCCAGGGCGGCGGAATCGCCGGCCGGCGCGACCGCCTTGCCCTCGGGCAGGCTGGGCGGGAACTCGGCGGCGGGAATGGTGAACTGGGCGGCGTGGCCGTCCTCGGACTCGACCGTCACAACGTGATCCATGCGCATGGTCACCTTCTGGCGGAAGCCGCCGTCGGGCCCGGTGGCGAAGCCGGCCACCAGCGATCCGTCGGCCCCCTGGATGCGCCCCGGGACCCCGGCCGCCTTCTCGCCGCCGACGAAATAGGCCGAGCCGGCGATCTCGGCGCCCTCCACCGTGGCGAACACCTTCAGCTTGTGGGCCTGGGCGGGGGCGGCCAGCAGCAGCAGGGCCAGGGCGACGGCAAGGCGCGTCATGCCAGCGCCTCCGGCTTGACCCGGGCCAGCAGGCCGATGGCGGCCGAGGCGAACACCGCCTCGATCCCCATCACCGGCAGATGGGTCAGCACCACCAGCCTGGCGGCGGCTTCGAATTCGCGGCCCGACGCCGCCAGGGATCCGGCCACCATCAGCCCGGTCAGCAGCACGGCGCCGCCGGAGCACAGCGCGGCGGCAATGGCGGTGCGACGCGGCTGGCCGGGGTGCCACAGGCGGCGGAACGCCCGCCCGGCCAGCACGGCGGGGACGGCCATGTTGACGGTGTTGACGCCCAGCACCAGCAACCCGCCGAAGCCGAACATCACCGCCTGCAGCAGCAGGGCGGCCAGCAGGGCGGGAAAGGCGGCCCAGCCCAACACCATGCCGGCCATGCCGTTGAGCAGCAGATGCACCGAGGCGGGACCGGCGGGCAGGTGGATGGCCGAGGCCACGAACATCACCGCCGACAGCATGGCCACCTTGGGCACGCGCACCGGCTCCAACTCCTTCAGGCCGCGCGCCACTCCGGCGGCGGCGAGGATTCCCCCCGCCACCAGCACCGGATTGGACAGCACGCCGTCAGGGATATGGGCCATGGGTGGAGGGACTCCCTATTTCATGTCCTGGGCGCGCACCCAGATCAGGCCGCCCAACTCGGTCTTGGCCAGCTTGCCCTCGGGGCTCTTGGCCGGCTTGTCGCCGTCCACCAGGGCGGCGAAGCCCCACCAGCCGGCGCGCGGCATGGCATAGGCGAACTGGCCCGAGGCATCGGCCTTGATCACCTGGGTGACGAAGGGATCGGACGGCGGCTTGACCGAGCCGTCGTTACGCCATTCCACCTCGATCTCGGCGAAGGCAAGCGGCTTGCCGTTTCTGCGTACGATTCCCCGGAACAGATTGCCGGTCCACAAGCCGTAGGGCCGAACCAGCGGCTCGATCTCCACGGGCAGGCCTATCGCCTTGTCCCAGCCGCCGCCGCCGGCAAAATCCACCACCACCTTGGTGTAGTGCACGATCCACTTGCCCTCGGCCTTCTCCCAATAGGGGGCGGGCTCGACGAAGAAGAGGTAATCGCCGGGCTGGTCCAGGCGGAACTCGGCGGTGAACACCGTCTTGTCGCCGGCCTTGGCGGGCTTGAGGCTGGCCTTGAGGTCGCGGGTCTTGCCGCCGCTCAGCACGCCGAAGCGCACCGGAGCCGCCATCTCCATCACCGGGCCGCGCTCCATGGGATGGGTGAAGGCCAGATCCAGGCGGATGTCGCGCGCGCCTTGTTCGGACACGATGTCGGCGGACGGGATCAGCTCCTGGAAATGGGCGGCCGCGGCCGCGGGAAGCAGTCCCAGGACACAGGCCATCAGGCTTGCGGCGCCACGCTTCACCATCCATCCCCCCAAAGATTATGCGACTTCGTTATCTCTCGGCCCGAGCATACGCGGGGGCAGGGAGCAGGCCAAGCGGTAATTGGGTGCAGCCCCCCAAGAGCCGCCCCAAAGCCGTCCCTGGGGATGGAGCGAAGGGGATACGGAAATGATGCCGTTCAGCGAAAGAAGCGACTCTTCCTGTCATCCCGAGCGAAGCCGAGGGATCTTTCACGCCATGGCGGCAGAAGTTTGCCGCTGAAAGATTCTTCCTCCCTGCGGTCCTCAGGATGACAGGTCGGTTCAAACGACGGCCGGCATGACAGGGACTTGCGCCCGGCGTATCAAATCGGTAAACAGGTACCTAATTACCACAATAAGACCCGGAGAGGCCGTTCCCATGCCCCACCTTCCTCGCCTCGGCCTCGCCGCCCTGCTGCTGGCGCCGTCGCTGCCCGTCTGGGCCGCCGGCGCCGATCTCGGCCAGGCCGCCAAGCAGGCCACCAACTGGCATGCCATCCTGATGTTCGTGGCCTTCGTGCTGCTGACGCTGGGCATCACCTGGTGGGCGTCCAAGCGCACCCGCTCGGCGGCCGACTTCTACACGGCGGGGGGCGGCATCTCGGGCTTCCAGAACGGTTTGGCCATCGCCGGCGACTTCATGTCGGCGGCCTCGTTCCTGGGGGTGACGGCGCTGCTTTACGGCACCGGCATGGACGGCATGGTCTATGCCGTCGGCGTGGTGGTGGGCTGGCCGCTGATGCTGTTCCTGATCGCGGAGCCGCTGCGCAATCTGGGCAAGTACACCTTCGCCGACGTGGTGGCCTATCGCCTGGCCAAGGTGCCGGTGCGCACCTATGCCGCCTTCAGCTCGCTCACCGTGGTGGTGTTCTACCTGATCGCCCAGATGGTCGGCGCGGGCCAGCTGATCAAGCTGCTGTTCGGCATGGATTACCTCTACGCCCTGTTCCTGGTGGGCGGGCTGATGATGGTCTACGTGGTGTTCGGCGGCATGGCGGCTACCACCTGGGTGCAGATCATCAAGGCGGTGCTGCTGCTGTCGGGGGCCACCTTCATGGCCGGCGCGGTGCTGGCCCGCTTCGGCTTCTCGCCCGAGGCCATGTTCGCCAAGGCGGTCCAGGTCAAGGGCTCGGCCGCCATCATGTCGCCCGGCCTGCTGTTCAAGGACCCCATCGACACCATCTCGCTGGCGGTGGCGCTGGCCTTCGGCACCGCCGGGCTGCCCCACATCCTGATGCGCTTCTTCACCGTCCCCGACGCACGCGAGGCCAGAAAGTCGGTGTTCTACGCCACCGCCTTCATCGGCTTCTTCTACGTCCTGGCGGTGGTGATCGGCATCGGCGCCATCGCCCTGGTGGCCACCGATCCGGCCTATCTGGCCGACGGCAAGGCCTTAAAGGGCGGCGGCAACATGGCGGCCGTGTGGCTGGCCCACGCGGTGGGCGGCGATCTGTTCCTGGGCTTCATCTCGGCGGTGGCCTTCGCCACCATCCTGGCGGTGGTGGCCGGGCTGACGCTGGCCGGGGCCTCGGCCATCTCCCACGACCTCTATGCCAACGTGTTCGCCCGCGGCCGCGCCAAGGAAGAGACCGAACTGCGCATCTCGCGCCTGTCCAGCCTGGGGCTGGGCATCGTCGCCATCATCCTGGGCGTCCTGTTCGAAAAGCAGAACATCGCCTATCTGGCCGGTCTCACCCTGGCCATCGCCGCCTCGGCCAATTTCCCGCTGCTGCTGCTGTCCATGCTGTGGCCGGGGCTGACGTCCAGGGGCGCCATCCTGGGCGGCTCGGTCGGCCTGGTCTCGGCGGTGGTGCTGACCGTGCTGGGCCCGGCGGTGTGGAAGGCGGTGCTGGGCTATCCCCAGCCCATCTTCCCCTGGGGCAATCCCGCCCTGTTCTCGGTGGCCGCCGGCTTCGCCGCCACTTGGGCTTTCTCGGTTACCGACCGCAGCGAGCGGGCGGCACGCGAAAGGGCGGACTTCGACGCCCAGTTCGTCCGCTCCCAGACCGGGTTGGGCGCCGAGGGGGCTTCCGCTCACTGAGGGGACTGTTTTTTCTCGCTCCGCATCACGTACAGGCCGGACGCCACCACCACCGTGGCGCCGGCTAGCGTGCTGAGGGTGGGGATCTCGGCGAAGATCAGCCAGCCCAGGCTGGACGACACCACGATGTGGAAATAGTCGAAGGGAGCCACCGTCGAGGCGGGGGCGAGGCGCACCGCCTGACTGATCAGCAACTGGCCGATGCCGCCCAGGATGCCGGCGCACGCGAACAATCCCCAGGACTGCGGATCGGGAACCCGCCAGACCAGGGGAAGCGCCGCGCCGGTCAGGATCATGGTCAGTATTGAAAACCAGAACACCGTGGTCACCGCCGCCTCGGTGCGGCCCATGTCGCGCATCATCACCATCACCAGGGCGTAGAGAAAGGTGCCGGCCACGGCGAAGGCGGTTCCCACGCCCAGCAACTCACCGCCCCAGGCGTCGGGCCCCGCCACGATCAGGATGCCGCCGAACCCGGCCGCCACCGCCGCCCAGCGGCCGGGCGACACCGTCTCCTTCAGCAGCGGCACCGACAGCGCGGTGATCAGCAGCGGCGCGGCGAAGCCGATGGCGGTGACCTGGACCAGGGGCAATCGGTGGAAGGCCATGAAGAAGCAGCCCACCGCCAGCAGGCCGACGGTGGAACGCAGCGCATGCGCCCAGGGCCGCCGGGTCGCCACGCACCGGATTCCGCCCCGCCACAAGAGCGGCGCCAGGGGAACCAGCCCGAATCCGGCCCGGAAGAACAGCACCTGGATCACCGAGTAATCGGCCATCAGCAGCTTGACCAGCGCGTCCATGCCGGCGAACACCGAGGTGGCGGCCAGCATGGCGGTGATCCCCATCATGGGATTGCCCGGGGTGGAAGACTGAGGATGAAGGTGGGATGACAACGGTATGGTGCCCCTTGACATGCGGGTGCATGAGTCCCATATGCAACCACGAAAAACACGGCCTATTGCAGACAGTTACCGCATCGCAAAATACTTGCTGCAGCGCAATAAACGTAAAAAACAAGAATAATTGATACTAAAGCGACTCTGTCAATCCCTTGGTGGCTCCTGTATAGTCCGTTTCAGAGCTACAACCGGAAAAGGGGGCTGCCCATGCTGTCAAGCGCATACAGATCCACCCCGCAACCGGCCGAAATCCGCGTCGTGCGCCGTCTTGGCACCGCGATCGGTGGCCGCTCCGCCCGTGCCTTCGCCTATTGCAGCGGCGGCATCGAGCCGACGCTGGACGAGGTGATGGCCGACCCCATCATCCATCGTCTGATGGCCCGCGACGGCGTCGCCGTGGATTCGCTCAATTCCCTGATCGCCGAGGTACGGGACCGCCTGCTTTAGGAGCGGGATTCCCGTTGACGCGGCAAGCCCCCGAAAGGGGGCTTTTTGCGTTGGGGTTCTTTGCGGCGCGCGCCAAATGCCGCAATCAGCCGCCATTGAGGCGGCGGCCAAGCGGCCAGAGGGCCGCGCTAAGGCCGAAGGTGAACATGATCTAGCGTCGCGACGAGGGGGGCGGCAGCTGCTCGGAGCGGATGCCGCCCGCCGGAGCCGAGCGCGGTGCGGGCGCGGAGTCGTAGCCGCCGCCATAGGACGACGCGTTTCCGCCTTCCGACTGCTTGGGCGCCACGGTGACCGAAACCACCGAACCGTAGACGGTGCGCCGCTCCACCTGCACGGTGGCGGCGCGGTCGCCGCGCACATAGGTCAGCACGCTGGTTTCGGCGATGACGCTCATCATGGGCTGCCAGCCGAAATTGGGCATCTGCTGCTGGTAGAAGGCGGTGATCTCGTTGGCCGAGTTGAACAGCCGCATCACCACCCGACCGGTCCAGCGGTCGCGGTCCGACAGGATCAGCGAGCGATCGGTGTCCATGGTGGCGCCCGACGGAATGGGAATGTCGGTCACCAGCTGGAAATTGGCCGGCTGGTCGCCGCTTGCCGCGCTGGAGGCGGGCGGCAGGTCGGTCCCGCGCGAGCACGCCGCCAGACCGAGGGCGGCGGCGAGACACAGGACAAGGCGGAGCGACGAAGCGTTCATGGCCTTGAAAATACTGTGAAGGCCTGGGGCTAACAAGGGAATGTTTGCGCCCGGCCATGCCGGCCCAAGATGTGGGCGTCAGCCCAGCGCGTAATGTTCCAGCGCGTCGTATTGGGCGCCCTGGCGGGCCAATGTGCTGCGGAACAGGGTGAAGCGCTCCACCGCCACGTGGTCTTCGCGGAAATGGCCGGTGGCGTCGATGAAATCCTGCAGCCGCCCCGGCGGCGTATCCTTGAGCCGCGCCAGGGTGACGTGGGGATTGAACTTGCGCGGCTCGGTCCTGGCGCCCGCCTGCACCACGGCGGAATCGACGCGTGCGGCAAGCCGGGACAGGGATTCGGAGCGCTCGACGCCCAGCCACAGGGTATGGGCCTGGTGGCGGTCGCCGAACAGGCCCAGCCCGGCCAGCGTCAGGGCGAAGGGCGGCTCGGCCAGGGCGGCGAGATGGTGGTGAATCTCCTCGGCCAGATCCTCCTCCACCTCGCCGATGAAGCGCAGCGTCAGGTGCAGGTTGGCGGCGTCCACCCAGCGGGCGCCGGGCAGGCCCCGCGGCAACCGGCTGATGCGCGATGCCAGATCCTCGTCGAAGCCGATGCCGACGAACAGGCGGATCACGGCCTGGGCTCCGGCAGCAGGGCCAGCACGCCGGTGAAGCCGTAGAGATGGTCGCGGCTGATCTCGCCGTTGGCGAAGAAGCCGATCAGCGGGAAATCGCCCAGCACCTCGTGCAGAAGCTCCGGTTCGGCGCCCTGATGGCCGAACATGTGCTCGCCCCGTCCGGTGCACGAGACGTAGATCCCCGCCCGGATGGAGCGCCCGTCCAGGCGCTCCTTCATTCCATCCAGCATGCGCTTCATGTCCATGCGCGCCGCGTTGGCGTCGCGGCGCACGAACATCAGCTTGCCCCCTTCCTCCACATGGTCGCCGATGGCGATCCAGCCCTGGTTGGGGTCGATGCCGATCAGGGTGCGGACCTGATAGTCGTGGCCGTCGTCGCCATCCCCCGGCAGGCCCACATGGATGTAGCCGGCGATGCGCCGCAGGTCGCGGGCCAGCAATTCACCCACCTCCTCCTTCAGCACCTGGAGCGCCGGGCGGCCGTCCAGGGCCATCACCACGCCCTGCCAGGATTCGGTGACGGTGTGGATGGCGCCCAAGGGCGAGCAGCCCTGGGTCATGCCGGTCAGCACCTCGATGCCCGATCCCAGCAGCACCCCGGCCAGCCCGCCGTCGGTGGCGATGCCGGCCAATTGCGCCGCCGGCCCCGCCGCGCTCATCAGGCCGCCGGCCAGGAATCCCGCCTCGGCGGCCAGATCGACGATGGCCCGGGGCACGTCGGGGTCGCGGGGATCGCCGTGGACCAGTCCGACACAGGGGAAGTGGCGCCGGCTCCAGTCGCCGGCGTCGCCGATGAACACCCGGAACTGGTCGGGGGGCAGGCGGCCGACCATGGCGGCCACGGCGCCTTCGTCGCGGATTTCCTCGCCGCCCACGCACAGGCCGGGGGCCACGCCGCCCACCCAATGCTCGATGCGGGTGGTCTCGCGCAGGAAGGTCAGAAGCGAGGACAGGTTGGGGGCGAAGGGCTCGGTGGCGTAGAGAAAGCCGAAATTGGCGCCGGGCGGCAGCGGCCCCAACTGGTCGAGGCAGGCCTTGGCGGTGGTGCCCCAATGATTGCCCCTGGCATGGGCGACCCGGAAAGGGGCGAGCGAAGGGGCAAGGTCGGCGGTCATGGCTTTCCCCTTTCCAGCAGCTTGCGGACGGAGGGCAGGATGCGCTCGACGATCACGTCCACTCCCTTGGCGTTGGGGTGCAGGCCGTCGGGCAGGCACAGGCGGGGATCGCCGGCCACGCCGTCCAGGAAGAAGGGATAGAACACCACGTCGTGCTCGGCGGCCAGGCGGGCGAACACCGCCTTGAACTCCGCCTCGAACTCCTTGCCGTAATTGGGTGGCGCCAGCATGCCGGTCAGCAGCACCGGCACACCCGCCGCCTTGAACCGCTTCAGGATGGAATCCAGATTGGCGTGGGTCAGCCTGGGATCGAGGCCGCGCAGCCCGTCATTGGCCCCCAGCTCGAGAATGGCGAGCTGGGGCTTGGCGGCCAGCGCCCAGTCGAGGCGCGCCTTGCCCCCGGCGGTGGTGTCGCCCGACACGCCGGCATTGATCAGGCTGACGTCTTTGCCCTCGGCCCTGAGCGCGCGCTCCAGCCGGGCGGGAAACGCCTCTTCCGGCGCCAGGCCGAAGCCGGCGGTGAGCGAATCGCCCAAGGCCAGGATGCGGATGGCGGGGGCCGCCTGGGCCATGCGGGTTCCTCCCAGTACATTGACAAGCACCAGGGCGGCCCCATATCGCAAGACCGAGCGCCGTTCCCCGTCTATCCTGTCCAAGGCGTTCCGCTCATCCAAGAAAGTCACCCTCGCATGCATCAGCGTTCCATCGCCGGCCTCCCCTTGGTTTCGCTGGAAGCCGTCCATCTCAACTTGGCGAGCCTGGCGGGCGAGGTCAATGTTCTCGATGGCATCGACCTGGAGGTGATCACCGGCGAGACGGTGGGCGTGGTCGGGCCGTCGGGGTCGGGAAAGTCCACCCTGCTGATGGTCATGGCCGGTCTGGAACGCCCCACATCGGGCCGGGTGGCGGTGGGCGGCACCGATTTTTCCACCCTGGACGAGGACGGGCTGGCGCGTTTCCGCCGCGACCGCATCGGTATCGTCTTCCAGAGCTTCCACCTGATTCCCACCATGACGGCGCTGGAGAACGTGGCGGTGCCGCTGGAACTGGCCGGGCACGCCGATCCCTTCGGGGCGGCGGAAGAGGAACTGGGCCGGGTCGGGCTCGCCAAGCGCCTCGCCCACTATCCCGGCCAGCTGTCGGGGGGCGAGCAGCAGCGCGTCGCCCTGGCCCGCGCCTTCGTGATCCGGCCCGGATTGCTGCTGGCCGACGAGCCCACCGGCAACCTGGACGGCGCCACCGGCCGCGCCGTGATGGATCTGCTGTTCGACCTCAACGCCCGTTTCGGCACCGCCCTGGTGCTGGTCACCCATGACGACCATCTGGCGGCGCGGTGCGGACGGGTGGTCCGGGTCGAGGATGGGAAGATCCGGTCGTGATCGGGTTGGCGATCAAGTTCGCCCGGCGCGAGTTGCGTGGCGGGCTCAAGGGCTTTCGGGTGCTGGTGGCCTGTCTTGCGCTCGGCGTGGCGGCCATCGCCGGGGCGGGCAGTTTGCGCGCCGCCTTCGACGCGGCGCTGGCCGAGGACGCCCGCGCCCTGCTGGGCGGCGATCTCGACATCCGCCAGACCCACCAGCCCTTCGAAGCGGGCATGCTGGCGGCGCTTGCCCGCCTGGGCCGCATCACCCAGGGCATCGAGATGCGGGCCATGGTCCAGGTGGACGGCAATGCGCGGCGCTCCCTGGTGGAGTTGAAGGGCGTCGATGGGGCCTATCCCCTGGTGGGAGCGCTGGAGCTTTCGCCGTCCGGCCCTTCGCCCTTCGCCCTTCGCGACGGCCAATGGGGCGCGGCCGCCGAAGGCAACCTGCTGGATCGCCTGGGGCTCAAGGTGGGCGACGTGGTGAAGGTCGGCGACGCTACTTTGCGCATCAACGCCATCATCGCCAAGGAGCCCGACCGGGTGGCCACGGCCCTGTCCTTCGGCCCCCGGCTGATGGTGGCCAACGGCGCGGTGGAGGCCACCGGGCTGATCCGCCCGGGCTCGCTGGTGCGCCATACCGTCCGTCTTCTCCTGCCCGGCGGCGGTGATCCGGCTTCGGCCAAGGCCGATCTGGCCCGGCGTTTCCCCGAGTCCCCCTGGCAGGTCAGAGACGTGGCCGAGGCCTCGCCCGGGGTCGGGCGCTTCCTCGACACCATGGCCTCGTTCCTGTCCCTGGTGGGGCTGACCGCCCTGCTGGTGGGCGGCATCGGCGTGGCCAACGCGGTGAAGGCCTATCTGGACGGCCGCATCGGCACCATCGCCACCCTGAAATGCCTGGGCGCGCCATCGGGGCTGATCTTCGCCACCTATTTCCTGCTGGTGGGATTGCTGGCCGGGCTCGGCATCGTCGCCGGGCTGGCGGCGGGCGCCGCTCTGGTGCCGCTGGTGGCCGGGCTGGGGGCGGAGCGCATTCCCCTGGCCTTGAAGACCGGGCTCTATCCCCGCCCGCTGGTGGTTGCCGCCGGATTCGGAGCGCTGTCCGCCCTGGTGTTCACCCTGTGGCCCCTGGCCCGCGCCAAGGCGGTGCCCGCCGCCCTGCTGTTCCGCCGGCTGGTGGCGCCTGAAGCCGGACCGGTGGGCAAGCCGGTCTGGGCCGCCCTGGTGCTGTCGGGCGGCGGGCTGGCGGCGCTGGCGGTGGCGTCCGCCGCCAACCGCCCCCTGGCCGCCTGGTTCGTGGGCGCGGCCGCCGCCACCCTGGTGCTGTTCCGCGCGCTCGCCTGGGCCCTGGCGCGGGCGGCGTCGGTGCTGGCGGCCCGCCACGGCAAGGCGGCGGGGCCCACCTGGCGCATGGCGCTGGCCAACCTGCACCGCCCCGGCTCGGCGGTGGTGGGCATGGTGCTGTCGCTGGGCCTGGGGCTTTCCGTGCTGGTCACCATCGCCCTGGTGGAGGGCAATCTGGCCGCCCAGTTCGGCGAAAGACTCCCCGAACAGGCGCCGTCCTTCTACTTCATCGACGTGCAACCCGATCAGGTGGAGGCATTGGAAAAGGTGGTGCGCGATACCGACCCGGACGCCGCTTTGTCCAAGGCGGCCATGGTCAGAGGCCGCATCTCCTCCATCGGCGGGGTGCCGGTGGGCCAGGCGAAAATCGCCCCCGAGGCGGAATGGGCGGCCCGGGGCGACCGCGGCCTGTCCTCGGCCGCCGCGCTGCCGGACGGCACAAGGCTGGTTTCGGGCCGGTGGTGGCCGGTGGATTACCAGGGGCCGCCTTTGGCCTCGGTGGACGCCGCCGTGGCCAAGGGCTTCGGCCTCAAGGTGGGCGACCGTCTGGGCCTCAACGTGCTGGGCCGCGAGATCGAGGTGGAGGTGGCGTCGCTGCGCCAGATCGACTGGTCCAACCTCTCCATGAACTTCGCCTTCCTGCTGTCGCCCGGTGTGCTGGACGGCGCACCGCATACCTATATCGCCACGCTGCGCACCCGGCCCAGCATGGACGCGGTGGTGGAAAAGGCGGTGACCGACCGCCTGCCCAACGTCTCCTCCATCCGGGTCAAGGAGGCGCTCGACGCGGTCAAGGCCATCATCGCCGAGGCCGATCTGGCGGTGCGCCTGGCCGGTCTGGTGACGCTGGCCGCCGGAGCGCTGGTGCTGGCCGGGGCGGTGATGGCCGGGCATCGCCGCCGGGTGTGGGAGGCGGTGGTGCTCAAAGTGGTGGGGGCGACCAAGGCGCAGCTGTGGCGGGCCCATCTGGCCGAGTTCGCCCTGATCGGGCTGGCCACCGGACTGGCCGCCGCCCTGGTGGGCTCGCTGGCGGCCCGCGCCATCCTGATTCACGTCATGAAGACCGACTGGGTGTTCCTGCCCGGCGCCACTTTGCTGACGCTGGCCGCCTGTATGGCGGCCTCGCTGCTGGCCGGCTTCGTCGGCACCTGGCAGGCCCTTGGGGCTAAGACCGCCCCATTACTAAGGAATGAATGAAATCCGTGTAACTTGATTCTTTCTCGAAGTGCCTCATATTGGTGTTCAGGTTCAACTGAGTGTTCAAAGGAACGACCATGGCTTTCGGAACAGACCGCAGATACATGAGTGCCGCCCAGGCGGAGGCTGCTCAGATCGACGTGGGTCTGCGGCAGTACATGCTGAGCGTGTATAACTACATGGCCTCAGCCCTGGCTCTCACCGGTATCGTCGCCTGGGTGATCGCCAGCGTCCCTGCGCTTACCGCCATCGCCGTCTACTCGCCGCTCAAGTGGGTGTTCATGCTGGCCCCGCTGGGTCTGGTGTTCTTCATGGGCGCCAAGATCGACAGCATGCGCGCTTCGACCGCCTCGACCCTGTTCTGGGTCTATGCCGGCCTGATGGGCGCCTCGCTGGCCTCGGTGTTCCTGGTCTTCACCGGCGCGTCGGTGGCCCGGGTGTTCTTCATCACCGCGGCGGCCTTCGCGGGCCTCAGCCTCTATGGCTACACCACCAAGAAGGACCTGTCCGGCATGGGCAGCTTCCTGATCATGGGCGTGTGGGGCCTCCTGATCGCCGGTATCGTCAACATCTTCCTGGCCAGCCCCATGCTGCACTTCGTGATGAGTGCCGCCGGCGTGCTGATCTTCGCGGGCCTCACCGCCTACGACACCCAGAACATCAAGCAGATGTACTGGGAAGGCGACGACAGCGAGGTCGCCTCGAAGAAGGCGGTGTTCGGCGCCCTGCAGCTCTACATGGACTTCATCAACCTGTTCATGTTCCTGCTGCAGTTCCTGGGCGTGCGCCGCGACGAGTAGTCGCCGGTTCCTAAGCGAACGAACGGACCCGCCCCGAAAGGGGCGGGTTTTTCTATGGATCGGGAACGATCAGATCGCGGTAGGCGTGCCAGCTGGCGTGTCCGGCCACCGGCAGGGCCACCACCAGACCCACCAGTCCGAGGGCCAGGCCCAGGCCGGTGATTCCGGCCAGCAGGGCGGCCCACAGCGCCATGGGGCCGGGATTGCGGGCCACCGCCATGATCGACAGCGCCGCGCCGGCGAAGAAATCGGTGCGCCGCTCCAGCATGGCCGGCAGGGTGACCACATTGGTGGCGAACGCGATGGCGGCCAGCGCGCCGCCGAAGAGGGTGCTGGTGATGATGAAGGCGATTCCGTCCAGGGTGGGCAGCACCTCCATCAGGCTCCGCCAGTCGGTGGGCTGGTTGGGCAGGCAG
Source organism: Magnetospirillum sp. ME-1 (assembly GCF_002105535.1). GTDB lineage: Bacteria > Pseudomonadota > Alphaproteobacteria > Rhodospirillales > Magnetospirillaceae > Phaeospirillum. Next base: position 2,482,102 of record NZ_CP015848.1, read on the forward strand.
ACGGCGAAGATGATCACGGCGAGACGCGCCCAGATCATCAGATAGAGCATGTAGATCAGCCCGGCGGTCATCATGTGGAAGCGGTTGGGCCGCCAGCACAGGAGAATGGGCCGCCAGTCCAGGGGCTCGCCCCGTTCCAGGCGCCGGGAAATCTCGTAAAGGCCCAAGGCCAGCAGCGGCGCCACCAGCATGAACCCCTCGACCAGGGGGGTGATCAGGTATTCCATCCCGGCCAGGGCCAGCCCGCCGGTAAGCAAAAGCCCCGCCACCACGAAGGTCCCGCCATACAGCAGGCTGAGGCGGCCGGCCGCCCGTGTGTCGCGCCATCCGGCGGCCACCCAGCCCAGCACCTGGGCGAAGGTGACGGCGCGGACCTTCTCCCGCCGGATGGGGGTGTCCTGGGGTGAGACGGTATCGGTGACGGCCATGACGGGCCTCCCCTTTCCATGGACCTGATCAGGGTCATATGGGAAGCGGGCGGCTTGGGGGAAAGGGAGGGCGAAAGACCACGCCCTTCGTGAAACCGCCCCGGCATCGCTGCCGGGGCGGATCATCGCATCAGTCGTTCTTGGCGGCGCGTTCCGCCTTCTTGCGCTCGTTGGGGTCGAGCAGGCGCTTGCGCAAGCGGATGGACTTAGGAGTCACCTCCACCAGCTCGTCGTCCTCGATATAGGCGATGGCCTGTTCCAGGCTCATCTTGCGGGGCGGCGTCAGCTTGACCGCCTCGTCCTTGCCGGCGGCGCGGATGTTGGTCAGCTGCTTGGCCTTCAGCGCGTTGACCTCGAGGTCATTGGGGCGATTGTGCTCGCCGATGATCATGCCCTCGTAGATCTTGACGTTGCCGGTGATGAACATGGAGCCGCGATCTTCCAGGTTCCACAGCGCGTAGGTCACCGCGTCGCCCTGGCCGTTGGAGATCAAGACGCCGTTGCGGCGGCCCTCGATGGCGCCCTTGTAGGGGGCGTAGCCATGGAACATGCGGTTCATCAGGCCGGTGCCGCGGGTATCGGTGAGGAACTCGCCGTGATAGCCGATCAGGCCGCGGGCCGGGGCCAGGAAGGTGACGCGGGTCTTGCCGCCGCCGGACGGCCGCATGCCGGTGAGCTCGGCCTTGCGCAGGCTCATCTTCTCGACCACGACGCCGGAATATTCCTCGTCCACGTCGATGAACACTTCCTCGATGGGTTCCAGGCGCTTGCCGTCCTCGTCGGTCTTGAACAGCACGCGGGGGCGCGAGATGGACAGCTCGAAGCCCTCGCGGCGCATCTGCTCGATCAGCACGCCCAGCTGCAGCTCGCCGCGGCCCGACACCTCGAAGGCGTCCTTGGTCTCGGTCTCGCGGATGTGGATGGCGACGTTGGACTCGGCCTCACGCGCCAGACGGGCGCCGATCATGCGGCTCGTCACCTTGTCGCCTTCCTGGCCGGCCAGGGGAGAGTCGTTGACCGAGAAGGTCATGGCCAGGGTCGGCGGATCGATGGGATTGGCCTTGAGCGCCTCGGTGACCTCGGGGGCGCAGATGGTGTCGGCCACGGTGGGCTTGGTCATGCCGGCGATGGCGATGATGTCGCCCGCCTCGGCGCTTTCCACCGGAACGCGCTCGATGCCGCGGAAGGCCAGGAGCTTGGTCAGGCGGAAATTCTCGAGCAGCTTGCCGTCGTGGGACAGGCCCTTGACCGCCATGTTCAGCTTGGCGGTGCCGGAATAGATGCGGCCCGTCAGCACGCGGCCGAGATAGGGATCGGCCTCCAGCGTGGTGGCCAGCATGGAGAACGGCGCCTCGAGGTCGCGCTTGGGCGCGGGCACGTGCTTGACGATCAGGTCGAACAGCGCCGACAGGTCCTTGCGCGGGCCTTCCAGCGAATCGTCGGCCCAGCCGTCGCGGCCCACCGCGAACATGGTGGGGAAGTCCAGCTGGTCGTCATCGGCGTCCAGCGCCGCGAACAGGTCGAAGCACTCGTCATGCACCTCGTGGGGGCGGGCGTCGCCGCGGTCCACCTTGTTGATCACCACGATGGGGCGCAGGCCCAGACCCAGCGCCTTGCCGGTGACGAACTTGGTCTGGGGCATGGGGCCTTCGGCCGCGTCAACCAGCACCACCACGCCGTCGACCATGGACAGGATGCGCTCCACCTCGCCGCCGAAATCGGCGTGGCCGGGGGTGTCGACGATGTTGATGCGCGTGCCCTTCCACTCGACCGAGGTGCACTTGGCCAGGATGGTGATGCCGCGTTCCTTTTCCAGGTCGTTGGAATCCATCACGCGTTCAGCCACCTGCTGATTTTCGCGGAAGGTTCCCGATTGCCGCAGCATGGCGTCCACCAGGGTGGTCTTGCCGTGGTCGACGTGGGCGATGATGGCGATGTTGCGCAGTTCCATGGGACTCGTTCTTACCGGAGATTTTCGAAGATATGGGGGCCCAGCTTGGCGCGGGCCAGGTCCTTGAGCGAACGCTCGGGCCGCGCGCCGTAATGCGAGATGATCTCGCCGGCGGCGATGCCGCCCAGCATGGCGCAGGTGGCGAGGTCGCGCCCCTGGGTGAAGCCGAACAGGAAGCCGGCGGCGTAAAGGTCGCCGGCGCCGGTGGTGTCCACCAGCTGGTCGATATCGTCGGCGCCGACCACGTGGACGTCATCGGCGGTCACCACCACCGAGCCCTTCTCGCCCCGCGTCACGGCGGCGACGCGGCAATGGCCGCGCACGGCCCGCACCGCGTCGTCGAAGGAGGTGGTCTCGTACAGGCTCATCAGCTCGGCCTCGTTGGCGAACAGGATGTCCACATGCCCCGACACCAGATCGAGGAAGGCGTCGCGGTGACGGTCGACGCAGAAGGGGTCGGACAGCGACAGCGACACCAGGCGGCCGGCGCCGTGGGCGGTGGTGGCGGCCTTGAGGAAGGCGCGCTTGGCCTCGGGCGGATCGTAGAGATAGCCCTCGAGATAGGTGACCTCGGCGCCGACGATCAGGCCGGTGTCCACGTCGTCGGGGCCCAGCTCCACGCAGGCGCCCAGATAGGTCAGCATGGTGCGCTGGGCGTCGGGGGTGACCAGCACGAAGCAGCGTGCCGTGGACGGACCGCCATCGGCGGCGGGCGTCTCGAAATGGACGCCGGAATTGCGGATGTCGTGGCGGAAGACCTGGCCCAACTGGTCGCTCTTGACCTTGCCCACATAGGCGGCGCGGCCCCCCAAGGCGGCGATGCCGGCGATGGTGTTGGCGGCCGAACCGCCCGAGCATTCGATGCCGGGGGGAAGCTGGGCGTAGATGGATTCGGCCTGCTCGGCGTCGATCAGGGTCATCACACCCTTGGTCAGGCCGAGCTTGTGCAGCAGCAGGTCGTCGGCATGCACCAGTACGTCAACGATCGCGTTGCCGATGCCGGCGACGTGAATGGTCTTGTCCGCCATGGTCGAATACGGGCCTTCTCGCAAGGAAAGTCTGTGCCCCGGGCGCGGGCCGCGCGGGTTCCGGGGGCATTTTGCGGCGCAGTATAGCCATGGAGCCGCCATAAACAACAAAAACCGCCTTGACACTTGGCGGGCAGCGCCATGCGTGCTTGAATTCCGGCCGATGACACCGCTTTGGCCAGGGGTTCCATGACCATTCCCGCCGCTTTTGTGAAGGCCTTCGCCCAATTGGGCGACCCGCGCCTGCGCCGCATCCTGGGTTTCGGGGTGGCGGCGGCGCTGGCCTGCTGGATCGCGCTGGCGCTGGGCGCCTCGGCCCTGCTGCGCCAGATTCACCTGTTCGAGAACGTCCTGGCCGACATGAGCGCCGGGGTGGTTCTGGGCATCACCGCGCTGCTGCTGCCCATCCTGTTCTTCTCGGCGCTGGCCACCTTCGTCATGAGCTTCTGGCTGGACGACGTGGCCGATATCGTCGAGGCGGAGCACTATCCTCAACTGGGGCCGGCGCGCGAGATGGGGTGGGCCGAGATCCTGCGCCTGTCCACCCGCTTTTTGCTGGTCATGGGGCTGATCACCGCCGTGGCCGCGCCGTTCTATCTGGCGCTGCTGTTCCTGGGCTTCGGCATCTTCCTCAACTACGCGGTCAACGGCTATCTGCTGGGCCGCGAGTATTTCGAGGTGGTGGCGGCCCGCCGCATGGAGCCGGACGCCATGCGCATGGTGTTTCGCAACAATCTCGGGCGGCTGTGGCTGTGCGGCGCGGCCATCAACCTGCTGTTCCAGATTCCGCTGCTGAACCTCACCGCCCCGGTGGTGGCCACCGCCTTCATGGTCCACGTCTTCCAGTCCCTGAGGAAAGAATGATCCAGCGCCTCGCGTCCGTGTCGCTTCTGCTTCTGGTGGCCGCCTGCAACGGGGCGGGGAACTCGGCCACGGGCGGCGGCCCGGTGACCGGCGCGTCGGGGGTGGAGAACGAGGAACAGCTGGCGCTGATGAGCCCGCCCGCCCCGGGCACCATGGCCCCGGCCGCGCTGAAGGGCATGAGTGCCGGCGCCGTCCAGCGTGCCCTGGGCAGGCCCGGTTTCGTGCGCCGCGACCCGCCGGCCGAGATCTGGCAGTACCGGGTCAAGGTCTGCACCCTGGACCTGTTCCTCTATGAGGAGAAGGGGCGCATGGTGGTGGCCCATTACGCGGTGCGCGCCCCCAATGGCGGCTTCATGGGCGATATGGCCTGCCTGGACGAGGTCCTGGCCCGGCGCGACGGTGCGCCCACCAGCTGAGGTGTTTCTCAAACGACTCCGGGGTGCCTCTCCCGCGAGAGGCACCCCAAAGCTACCGAAACGACTCAGGGCCGCCCTTCTTGCGAAAGGCGGCCCTGGGCCGGTTCGTTCCCTTGGAGATCGAGGGAACCGTAAAGTCCAAGCCTCAGCCGTCCACCCGGACGATCACTTCCACGCGGCTGATGTTGAAGCCCTCGGGGGCGTCGGGCACCTTGGCCACGGCGATCAGGTCGGCGGGGATGTCGCACAGCTTGCCGCTCTTCTCGTAGAAGAAGTGGTGGTGGTCGCTGGTGTTGGTGTCGAAGTAGCTGCGGCCCGCATCCACCACGATCTCGCGCAGCAGACCGGCGTCGGTGAACTGGTGCAGTGTGTTGTAGACGGTGGCCAGCGAGACCCGGATGCTCGACGACAGCGCCTCGGTGTGGAGCTGCTCCGCCGAGATGTGGCGGTCGCCGCCGTCGAACAGCAGGCGGGCCAGGGCCAGACGCTGGCGGGTGGGGCGCAGACCCACGGCGCGGAGCCGGTCCAGGGCGTGACTGTAGGGGCGAACGGTGATCATGGTCATGGTGGCAACCGCCCTTTCGGGGTGGGGTGGAATTGATCTATCTCAACGCTAACATAGAGTTCTTCGAAAGATAAAGTCCCATAGAGCCAATTTTTTTGGGAATTAGGGCTTTGGTATTAGGGACTTGGCCAAAATCGCCATTTTTCATACATGGTTACGCCGGACAGGCGTTTCCATAGGCCACGATGCGGCTGCGCAGCGGTTCGGGAATGGGCACCGCCTTGGATCGGGCGAAGTCGGTGATGCAGGCGACATAGCGGGCACGGAAATGGATTGTGCCGTCCGCCGCCATGCCCTCCACCTGGAAATTGATGCTGGACGTGCCGACCTTGGTGACCAGCACCCGCACATCCAGCTCCAGGCCGGGCGCCATGGGGACCAGATAGTCGCATTCGGCGTGGACGGTGGGTGAACCCATGTTGTCGCGGCGGTTCATGGTCGGCCAGTCGGTGCCCATGGGGCCGGCGTACCAGCGCTCGATGGCCTCGGTGCAGTAATCGAAGACGCGGGGGGTGTAAAGGATGCCCGCCGGGTCGCAATCGCCCCAGCTCACCCGTCTTGTGACGGAAAACACGTTCATCCGGACCGGCCTCCGTGAAATCGGTATTCGAATGCCGATTATTCACCGCCGGGGCGGACGGGTCAAACCCGTTCGGTCTCCTCCCACGGGAACACCAGCCAGGTTTCCTGCTCCACGTCCTCCACATGGGTATGGACCATGGGCTTTCCAGAGGGCTTGGCGTAAAGCGTGGCGTAATGGCCGCCGGGCAGCATGTCGCGCACCGCCTGGGCGGTACGTCCGGTATCCACCAGATCATCCACCACCAGCCAGCCGGTGCCGTCGCCCGGCACGCGTTTCAGGACCTCCAGATCGTGGCGGGTGCTTTCGTCGTAGCCGGCGATGCACACGGTGTCCACCTGGCGGATGTCCATCTCCAGCGCCAGGATGGCGGCGGGAACCAGCCCGCCGCGGGCGATGGCGATGATGCCGGCGAACGGTCCCTTGGCCTTCAGCCGTCGGGCCAACTGGCGGGAAACGGCGTGAACCTCCTCCCACGACAGGGAGCGGGTACGGGAAAAAGTGGGGTCGAGATCCATGGAGTGCCGGCCGCATGCTGAGGAATGGTATCGCCACTCTGGACGGCGGGCGGCATTTTCGCAACAATCGCCCTGCCACAAAAGGACCCCGCCCGATGCTGCATTCGCCCATGGCCCGCCGGGGCATGGTGACTTCCCCCCACCACCTCGCCTCCCAGGCGGGGCTGGCCGTGCTGCGCGAAGGCGGCACCGCCATCGAGGCGGCCATCGCCACCGCCGCCACGCTGGGTGTGGTCTATCCCCACATGACCGGGCTGGGCGGCGACGCCTTCTGGCTGATCGCCGAACCGGGCAAGCCGCCCGTTTCCATCGACGGTTCGGGCGCCGCCGGGGCCAAGGTGGATGCCGAGCTCTATCGCAAGGCCGGTCACAAGCGCATTCCCACGCGCGGGCCGCTGGCCGCCAATACCGTGGCCGGCGCGGTGTCCAGCTGGCAGCTGGCGCTGGACGTCTCGGGCCATTGGGGCGGGCGTCTGCCCTTGCGCCGGCTGTTCGAGGACGCGGTGTTCGCGGCGCGTGAAGGCTTCGCCGTGTCGCGCCATCAGGCCGCGGCCACCCAGCGCGGGCTGGCCGAATTGAAGCGCCATCCCGGCTTCGCCGAGACCTTCCTGGTCAGGCGCAAGGTTCCCGCCGCCGGTTCGGTGCTGCGCCTGCCCGCCCTGGCCGACACGCTGGAGCGCCTGGCCAATGCCGGGCTCGACGATTTCTATCGCGGCGAGGTGGCCCGCGCCGTTTCCGCCGGACTGCAGGCCGCCGGATCACCCTTGCGCGCCGAGGATCTGGCGCGTCATCGCGGCATGCGCCGCCGGCCTTTGTCGCTCAACCTGCCGTGCGGGCATCTGTTCAATACCGCGCCGCCCACCCAAGGACTGGCCTCGCTGATCCTGCTGGGCCTGTACCAGCGCCTGGAAGTCACCGAGGCGGACGGCTTCGACCATATCCACGGACTGGTAGAGGCGGCCAAGCTGGCCTATCGCATCAGAGACGCCCACGTCACCGATCCGGCGCGCATGTCCATCCACGCCACCACCTATCTGGAGGACGGCGTTCTCGACCGCATGGCCTGGGAGATCGACAAGGCCAAGGCCAGCCCGTCGCCCGGCGCAGGCGGAGAGGGCGACACCGTGTGGCTCGGCGTGATCGACGGCCAGGGCCGCGCCGTCAGCTTCATCCAGAGCCTGTACCACGCCTTCGGCTCGGGCGTGGTGCTGCCCGAGATCGGGGTGGTCTGGCAGAACCGGGGCTGTTCGTTCAGCCTGGACCCGGACCATCGCAACGCGCTGGAACCCCGGCGGCGTCCCTTCCACACCCTGTCGCCCGGACTGGCGCGCCTCAAGGATGGCCGGACCCTGGTCTACGGCACCATGGGCGGCGATTCCCAGCCGCTGGTCCAGGCCGAGATCTTTACCCGCGTGGCGCTGTACGGCCAGGGCCTGCAGCAGGCGGTGTCGGCGCCGCGCTGGTGCCTGGCCCGCGCCCTGGACGGTGCGCCGCCGCCCGCCGGCATCCAGGTGGAAGGGCGCATCCCTGCCGAAGTGCTGGGACAACTGGCGAAAGCCGGTCACCATATCCATGTGGTGGACGAGTGGGATTCGCTGCTGGGGCACGCCGGGGCGCTGATGCGGCGGCCCGACGGGCTCATCGAGGGAGCCGCCGACCCCCGTGCCGATGGCGTGGTGGCGGCGTTTTAAAACGAGAGGATCTGGATTCCATGGGCACCATTGTTTTGAAGCACGTCGCCGAGGATAAGGTGGGCGACCGCGAAGTGGTCGATACCGGCGCCGCCATGATCGGCATGGGCGGCGATAATGTTCACTGTGGCGTGTGCGGCCGTGAGATGATGCACGAGGTGCCCATCCGATCCATGAAGGTCAACCTGCTCTATCGCTGTACCGGGTGCGATTCCATCAACGAACTGCCGCCCGACGCCTAGACCCAAGGAGTCTTTCCATGAAGCTCTATTACAAGGCGGGCGCCTGCTCGCTGGCGTCGCACATCGCCCTGGAAGAGGCCGGCATCCCCTATGCCCTCGAGGCGGTCGATCTGGTCGCCAAGAAGACGGAGACCGGCGGCGACTTCCTGGCCATCAATCCCAAGGGCTATATCCCCGCCTTGGTGATCGACGACGGCGCGGTGCTGACCGAGGGCGTCGCCATCCTGCTGCGCATCGCCGCCATGGCGCCGGAAAAGGGACTGGCCCCGGCGGTGGGCACCCAGGATTACATGAAGCTGGTGGAATGGCTGGTGTTCATCGCCACCGAGCTGCACAAGCCGGCCGGCACCCAGTTCAACCCGACCATGCCCGAAGAGGGCAAGGCGGTGCTGAAGACCATCCTGGGCCGCCGCCTGGACTACCTGGACAAGGCCCTGGGCAAGGGCCCCTTCCTGATGGGCGAGCGCATCACCGTGGCGGATTTCTACCTGTTCACCGTGATGACCTGGCTGCCCCGCCTCAAGATCGACACCGCCGCCTGGCCGCATGTGGTCGCCCATTTCGAGCGCATCAAATCCCGCCCCGCCACCCAGGCGGCGCTCAAGGCCGAGGGGCTGGCGTAGAGGCGGCGGCCGTCAGAACCCCGCCAGCGCCCGCACCTCTTGCGGGGTGCGGCCCGCGTCGCGCAGCGCACGCAGTGTCAGCGACCGGTCGCGCTTGGCGTAGCGCCGCCCGTGCTCGTCGGTGAGCAGGCGGTGGTGGGCGTAGCCGGGCGTCGGCAGGTCCAGCAGGGCCTGCAGCAGGCGGTGGACATGGGTGGCCTCGAACAGATCCACGCCCCGCGTCACCAGGGTGACGCCCTGCAGCGCGTCGTCCACGGTGACCGCCAGATGGTAGCTGGCCGGGGTGTCCTTGCGGGCCAGCACCACGTCGCCGAACAGTTCGGGCCGGGCGGCCTGTTCGCCCCGCTCGCGGTCCCGCCAGGACAGGGGGCCGGCCCGCCGCGATGCTTCCGCCATGTCCAGGCGCAGCGCGAAGGGCTGGCCGGATGCCGTCCGCTCGGCCCGCTCGGACGCCGACAGATGGCGGCAATGGCCGGGATAGAGCGGTCCGTCGGGACCGTGGGGGGCATGGCCGGCGCCGTCCACCTCGCGGGCGATATCCTTTCTGGTGCAAAAGCAGGGATAGAGCAGTCCCAGGGAGTCCAGCCGGTCCAGGGCGGCGCGGTAATCGTCGAAATGTTCGGACTGGATGCGGACCGGTCTTTCCCACTCCAGGCCCAGCCAGGCGAGGTCTTCGAAGATTCCTTGGGTGAATTCCGGGCGGCAGCGGGTGCGGTCGATATCCTCGATGCGCAGCAGGAAGCGCCCCTGGGCCTTCCTCGCCTCGGCGAAGGCGAACAGGGCGGAATGGGCGTGGCCCAGGTGCAATTCCCCGGTGGGGCTGGGAGCGAAGCGGGTAATGGTCACAGTTTGTCGCCAGCTTTAGCAGGACAGTCGGCGCGAACCATACCATAATGCCGCCGATTCCATTCGTCAGGAGCCGTCATGTCCAGCCCCGCCCCCGTCAAACTGTCCGGCCCCTCGGTGGAGCCCGCCTCGGGCGGTCCCGCCGCCCAGCTGGTGATCCTGCTGCACGGCGTGGGTGTCGATGGTTCGGACCTGATCGAGCTGGCGCCGTTCTTCGCCTCCATCCTGCCCGACGCCGCCTTCGTGGCCCCCGACGCGCCCTTCGCCTTCGACATGGCCCCCTTCGGCCGCCAGTGGTTCAGCCTGGCCGACCGCTCCATCCCCGCCATCTCGGCCGGGGTGCGGGCCACCGCCCCCATTCTCGACGCCTATATCGACGAGCAGATCGCCCTGTGGGGGGTGCAGCCATCGGATGTGGCGCTGATCGGCTTCAGCCAGGGCACCATGATGGCGCTGCATGTGGGCTTGCGCCGCGCCGCTGCTCCGGCGGCGATCATCGGCTTCTCCGGCGCCCTGGTCGATCCCGATTGCCTGCCCAAGGAGATCACCGCCCGGCCCCGCACCCTGCTGATCCACGGCGCGGCCGACGAGGTGGTCAACCCCAATTGCCTGCAGGCCGCCGAACAGGCTTTGGCCGCCGTGGGGGTGCCGGTGCTGACCGAGCTGCGCCCCGGCCTGGGCCACGGCATCGACGGACCCGGCGCAGAGATGGCCATGGGCTTCCTGGGCCAGGTGTTCGGCATTAGCGATTGAAGCCAAACCGCGACGAGCCTTGATCGGCACGGTTTGGTTAGGCCCAAGGGGCCGCGCCGCTTATGCGGCGGAAGCCAAGCGGGCGAATGCCCGCGCCCGGCGACTGAGGACGGGCAACACGTCACCCAACCATCACGAAGAGGGGTATGGAACAACAATAGCGAATACTATATTTTGTGAACGTCTTCCGTGGAAAGGGAGAGGGGTTTGGTCGCATTCGACAGCCATCCTGCCCTGGTGCTGAACGCCGACTTCCGGCCGCTCAGCTACTTCCCCCTGTCCCTGTGGTCCTGGCAGGACGCAATCAAGGCGGTGGTTTCCGATCGCGTGGCGGTGGTGTCCGAATACGACCGTGTCATCCACTCTCCCAGCCAGTCCCTGCGCCTGCCCAGCGTCATCGCGCTGAAGGAATTCATCCCCGCCTCGCGCAAGCCGGCCTTCACCCGCTTCAACGTCTTCCTTCGGGACCGCTTCTCCTGCCAGTATTGCGGCGAGTGGTTCCCCACCCACGATCTCACCTTCGACCACGTTCTGCCGCGCTCAAAGGGCGGGCGGACCACCTGGGACAACGTGGTCACCGCCTGCGCGCCCTGCAACCTGATGAAGGGCGACCGTCTGCTGTTCGAGGTGGGCATGGCCCTGCTCAGCCGCCCCGGCCAGCCCTCGACCTGGCAGCTGCAGGAAAACGGCCGGGCCTTTCCGCCCAACTACCTGCACGAAAGCTGGCGCGACTTCCTCTATTGGGACAGCGAGCTGGAGCCTTTCTAGGGGCTGTCATCTTGCTTCAATCGGCGGGCGGACCTGCGCTCTCCCGCCTCCCCTCTCCCGTTGGCGGGAGAGGGTCGAGGCAAGGGCGCTTCACGCCGCCTTGTCGAACAAATCGTAGAGGCGGCTTTCCTCACGCTCCACCCGCGCCTTGAACAGGCCCAGGATCTCGCGCGTCGCCGCGACGAAGGCGGCGGGGTCGCGGCCGATGGCCAGCGGGCCGGCCCAGGCCTTCTTGTAGGCGTCGAAACGCTGGGACAGGCTGCCCATCTCCGCCTGGAACTCGGCGGCGGTGCGGCGCAGCGCCGCGTCGGCATGGGCGGCGCATTTCGGGTACAGCGTGTTGTCCTCGATGGCCAGATGGATGGAGAACTTGCCGAACAGGTCGAGCACCACCTTGGACACCGCCGCCGGGTCCTCGGCGATGCGGGCCGGCACCAGCATGGGCTCCAGACGGCCGACGATCTCACGCAGGCCATCATGATGTTTACGGAAACTGTCGGTCTTTCTCATGGCGGGATTCCTTCGCTTCAAGCAACTGAGGCGATAATACCCAACCAATCAGCTATGGTACTTGACGGCGGTCAAGCGTGGCGGAAAAGCCGGATCACCGCCGCCCGAACAGCTTCTCGATATCGGCCAGACTGAGGGAAACGTGGGTGGGCCGCCCGTGGTTGCATTGGCCTGACAGCGGCGTGGCCTCCATGCGGCGCAGCAAGGCGTTCATCTCGGGAACCGAGAGTCGGCGCCCCGCCCGCACCGAGCCGTGGCAGGCCATGGTGGCACAGATGTGGAGCAACCGCTCCTCCAGCGCGGTGGCCGCGCCCCATTCGGCCAGTTCGTCGGCCAGATCGCGCACCAGCCCCTGGACGTCGCCGTCCCCCAGCAGGGCGGGGATTTCGCGCACCACCACGGCGCCGGAACCGAAGGGCTCGATCCCCAGGCCCAGGCGGGCCAACTCGTCGGCGCGCTCGGCGATGCGGGCGGCCCCGGCCTCGCCCAGATCCACCACCTCGGGCAGCAGCAGGCCCTGGCGGGCCACCTTGCCGTCCTCGAGGCCCAGCTTCAGGCGCTCGAACACCAGACGCTCGTGGGCGGCGTGCTGGTCGACGATCACCAGCCCCTGGGCGGTCTCGGCGACGATATAGGTGTCGTGCAGTTGGGCCTTGGCGGCGCCTAAGGGGTAATCGGCGGCGCTCTCTTCCGCCTCGTCCGCACGGGCGGCGGGAGCGGCGGGCGGCAGGTCCAGGCCCAGAACCTGCTCGGCCAGCCCGATGGGAGCCTGGGCATTGATGCCTGCGCGGACCAAGGGCAGCGAGGGTCGTGGCGGCGGATAATGGCCGAAGGCGGGCGGCGCGGCGCCGCTGCTTCCCAGCGCCCCCAGCGCCACGCCGGTGAGCGTCGAGCTGGCCCGGTGGCCGGCTCCGGCCAAAGCGTGGCGGATGGCCCCGACGATCAGGCCGCGCACCAGCCCGGAATCGCGGAAGCGCACCTCGGCCTTGGCGGGATGGACGTTGACGTCCACCTGATCGGGGTCCAGTTCCAGGAACAGGGCCACCACCGGATGGCGGTCGCGGGCCAGCACGTCCTGATAGGCGCCCCGCACCGCGCCGATCACCAGCCGGTCCTTGACGGGCCGTCCGTTGACGAACAGGTACTGGGCGGCGGAGGTGGCGCGGTTGTAGGTGGGCAGCCCGGCCCAGCCGGTCAGCCGCACCCCGTCGCGCTCGGAATCCAGCGCCAGGGCGTTGGGCTCGAACTCGCGCCCCACCACTTGGGCGATGCGGGCCAGCCGGGCGGCGGCCGGCTCGCCGCGTTTGGCCGCCAGGTCCAGTACCTTGCGCCCGCCGTCGGACAGCGAGAAGGCGATACCGGGATGCGCCATGCCGAGGCGCTCGATCACGTCGGCTGCGTGGGTCAGCTCGGTGCGCGCCGCCTTGAGAAATTTCAGCCGCGCCGGGGTGGCGTAGAACAGGTCGCGCACCTCGATGCGGGTGCCATGGGGATGGGCGGCGGGAACCGGCTCGCCCTTCGCCCCGCCTTCCACCGACAGACTCCAGGCGGACTCGGCGCCTTTGGGCCGGCTGGTCAGCGTCAGGCGCGCCACCGAGCCGATGGAGGGCAGCGCCTCGCCGCGGAACCCTAGGAACTTGACCCGCACCAGATCGTCGTCGGGAAGCTTGGAGGTGGCGTGGCGCTCCACCGCCAGCATCATCTCGTCGGGGCCCATGCCGCACCCGTCGTCGGCCACCGCGATCAGCGCCTGGCCGCCCTCGGCCAGGGTGACGTCGATGCGGGTGGCCCCGGCATCGATGGAATTCTCCACCAGCTCCTTGACGGCGGAAGCGGGACGCTCGACCACCTCGCCGGCGGCGATCTGGTTGACCAGGGTGGGGGGAAGAAGACGGATGGGCATGGGGCCAGTTTAGCCGCCCCGCTACCCCACCGCCACCCTGTTGCGGCCCGAGCGCTTGGCGGCGTAGAGCGCCATGTCGGCGCGCGACAGCATGGCGTCGATGGTGGAATCGCCCTCCAGCCGCTCGGCCAGGCCGATGCTGGCGGTGAAGACGACGTCTCCCTGGTCGGTGGGAATCTTGATGGCGGCGATGGCCAGGCGCAGGCGCTCGGCCACCAGCAGGGCGCCATCCTGGTCGGTCTCGGTCAGCACGATGGCGAATTCCTCGCCGCCCATGCGGCCCAGCACGTCCTCGTGGCGGATTTCATGGGCGCAGGTGGCGGCCAGCGCCTTGATGGCGATGTCGCCCACCGGATGACCGAAGGTGTCGTTGATGCGCTTGAAGTGGTCGATGTCGAGCATCAGGGCCACCATGGGGCGCTGGTGACGGCGCGCCCGATCCAGCTCGGCCCCGGCCAGCTCCATGAAATGGCGGCGGTTGAAGGCGCCGGTCAGCACGTCGGTGGTGGCCAGGCGGCGCAGTTCGGCCTCCATGCGCTTCCTGTCGGTGATGTCGAGCATCACGCCGATCACGCCTTCGGCCTTGTGGTCGCGGCCCTGCCAGACGGTCTTGCTGACCACCACGTCCAGCTTCTCGCCCAGGCGGACGTTGAGGCGGGCCTCGAACTGGACGCGGCGCTGCTCCTTCAGGGCCTCCACATCGGCCCGTCCCGAGGCGGCGGCGAAATCGGGATTGACCGTCGCATCCATGGTCCGGCCGATCCATTCGGTGGAATCGATGCCGTGCAGCTCGCGGAAGGCGCCGTTATAGCCGAGATAACGGCCCTCGGTGTCCTTCCACCACAGGGGGTTGGGCACCGCCTCCAGCAGGCTTTCCACGAAGGTGCGGGCTTCGACGGCGCGCGAGCGCTCTTCGGCCAGTTCGCGGGTGCGGGCCACCACCTGCTGCTCCAGGGTATCGTTCATGTGGCGCAGCGCCGCCACCGCCCGGATCTGACCGGTGATGTCGCGGGCCTCGACCATATATTCCGGGGCCGCGCCCCGCGACGGCAATCGGGTGGCCTTGATCTGGGCGTCGAACACCGAGCCGTCCAGGCGGGCGAGGCGCATGGGCATGATGCCGCCCTCGTCCAACAGGGCGGACAAATCGGCGGCGACGATCTCGCGGTATTCCCCGGCGAAGATCTCCGAAACCGGATGGCCGACGAACTGGCTGGCGTCGACGCCGCCCAGCACGCGGGTTCCGGTGGCGTTGATGTAGCCGATGCGCCCGCCGTGGCACAGCAGCACCAGATGCATGGACCGCTCCACCAGCGCCTGGAAGCGGTCCTCGCTGTGCCGTGCCGTGCGCGCCAGATGCCCCTGGTGGGAAATGTCGCGGGCGGTCACCACCGCGTGGGCGGGGCCCAATTCACGGGCGGGATGGATCTGCAACTCGGCTTCGAAGGCGGTGCCGTCCAGGCGGAGGATCTTGATGGGAAAGGCGGAATCCTCGATCTCCTTCAGGTGCAGAAGATCGTCGATCACCCCGGCATAGTCGCCGCCCACCATGTCCCGGAAGGCATGGCCCACCACCGCCTCGCCATCCCCGGCCCCCAGCATGGAGATGCCGGCGCTGTTGACGTCGATCACCACCCCCTCGGCGCACAGGCAGACGAGGTCGCGCGACACTTCCAGAACCGTCATGAAATTGGCGCCGAAGCGCGGCCCCTTACGCCGCCGTTCGGCCGGCGTCTCCACCCGTCCCATGCTGCCCATCCGTGGTCCGCCCCATCCCAGGGTGCCAAACTCAAGTATCAATTATGCCTATACCGGTTCGGATGCCCCAATACCAGTCCAAATACCGCCCACCTCCATGCGCTGAAATTCTATTGAATGATTGATCAATATTACCGCATTGAGCGGACGGCCTTGATGAGATTCGCCGTCGAGCAATCATGGGTGCCGGGTGTACTGCCCGAGGACAGTTCCGGCAGGATGGCCTTGGCCAGCACCTTGCCCAGTTCCACCCCCCACTGGTCGAAGCTCGGCACGTCCCAGATCACGCCCTGGACGAACACCTTGTGCTCGTAGAGCGCGATCAGCATGCCCAGCGTGAAGGGGTCCAGCCGGGGGTATAGAAGCATGTTGCTGGGCCGGTTGCCGGGAAACACCCGGTGGGGCAGCTGGAAGGCGATCTCGGCGTCGTTCATGCCGGCCTTTTCCAGCTCGGCGCGGGCCTCGGCCTCGGTCTTGCCCTTCATCAGGGCTTCCGCCTGGGCCAGAACGTTGGACAGCAGCAGCAGGTGATGCTCGCCCAGCGGGTTATGGCTGTTGGCGGCGGCCAGGAAGTCGCAGGGGATCAGGCGGGTGCCCTGGTGGATCAGCTGGTAGAAGGCGTGCTGGCCATTGGTGCCGGGCTCGCCGAACACGATGGGGCCGGTGCCCCAGGCGACGCGGGCTCCGTCGAGGGCGGTGCCCTTGCCGTTGCTTTCCATGTCCAACTGCTGGAGATAGGCCGGCAGCCGGTGCAGATACTGGTCGTAGGGCAGCACGGCATAGGCGTCGGCGCCCAGGAAGTTGGCGTTCCAGATGCCGATCAGGGCCAGGATCACCGGCAGGTTGGACTCCAGCGGCGCGGTCTGGAAATGGCGGTCCATGGCGTGGCCGCCGTCCAGCAGACGCTCGAAATGGTCGAAGCCCACCGCCACGGCGATGGACAGGCCGATGGCCGACCACAGGGAATAGCGCCCGCCGACCCAATCCCAGAACTCGAACATGTTGGCGGTGTCGATGCCGAACCCGGCCACCGCCTTGGCGTTGGTGGACAGCGCCACGAAATGGCTGGGAATGGCCGCCTCGCCCAGCTTTTCGGTCAGCCAGGCGCGGCAGGTCCGGGCGTTGGCGATGGTCTCCTGGGTGGTGAAGGTCTTCGACGCCACGATGAACAGGGTGGTTTCCGGATCGCAGAGCTTCAGCACCTCGGCGGCGTGGCTGCCGTCCACGTTGGAGATGAAGCGCACCGCCAGCCCGTCCTTCTGGTAGGGCTTCAGCGCCTCGGTGACCATCACCGGCCCCAGGTCGGAACCGCCGATGCCGATATTGACCACGCTATGGATGGGCTTGCCGGTGGCACCCTTCCACTCGCCCGACCGCACCCGGCCACTGAAATCCTTCATGCGGGCCAGCACGGAATCCACCTCGGGCATCACGTCGCATCCGTCCACCATGACCGGCTGGCCGGACCGGTTGCGCAGCGCGGTGTGCAGCACGGCGCGGCGCTCGGTGGCGTTGATCCTGCCGCCCTGGAACATGGAATCGCGGGCCCGGGACAGCCCGGCCTGTTGCGCCAGACGGACCAGGGCGGCCATCACGGACGCATCGATGCGGTTCTTGGAATAATCCAGCAGCAGATCGCCCAGGCGGGCGGAAAAGCGGTCGAAGCGGCCGGGATCCTCGGCGAACATGTCGCGCATGGGGCGCCGGCCGGTGGTGGAGGCCAGGGCCTCCAGTTCCGTCCAGGCGGGAAGCGTCGTCGGATGTGCCATGAGGGTCCCCCCGGTATTGCCGTGGGAGAATCCTACCCTACCAGACGAAGAAGAACACCCCCCACATGCCGATCTGGGCGAAGGCCCCGGCCAGACCCAGCGGCCAGGCGGCCAGGCGGCGGCCAAGGGAAACGGCCGGCAGGGACCGCCACAGCAGCAGGGCGCTCCAGGCCAGTCCTGCCGCCAGCACCCCGGCGCGGGCGTCGGGGACCCAGGCGAGAAAGACGCCCTCGGCGGTGAGCTGGGTGAGCGTCATGGCCGACAGGCCGACGATCAGTCCGGCGGCTCCGGCCGGCACCAGCGCGTAGCCCAGCCGCCAAAGCAGTTCGGGCCGGCCCAGCACCCGGGCGCTCAGCCCCAGCCCGGCCAGCCCGATGGCACCGAACAGCAGCGCCGCGCCGCCCATGTAGGCCAGGATGCAGAAGCCGTCCAGCAGGGTGAAGACCTCGCCGGTCTCGTCGGAATTGGTCAAGAGCCACCAGGGCAGAGTCCCGGTCATGGGGAACAGGACGTCGTGCTCCACCAGGATTTTGGCCAGTCCCTGCTTGAGCGCGATGAACACCGGCGAGGCCGACCACTGGAAGGCCCCGCTGGCCACCCCCATCACCCCGAACAGCAGCAGGACGATGTCCCAGGCCGAGACCTCGCGGGCGGGAAGGGCGGCGATCTCCGACCCCGGCAGGCGCGGCGCCAGTTCCACCGCGCCCCGGTGGCCCGAGCAACGGCCGCAATTATGGCACGAGCCGCCGCCGGTCATGGCGCGCACGTCCACCAGGGTGGCGCAATCCACCGCATGGGTGCGCGGCGCCGCCTTCCAGGCCTCGGCATCGACGCGGAAATGGACGGGCGCCAGGCGCGACAGCAGCGAGAACACGCCCGAGGCCGGGCAGAGATAGCGGCACCACACCCGCTTTCCCCGCCCATAGACCAGGCCGATGCCCAGCGCCATCACCGTCGAGACGCCGAGAATCAGCAGCGCCGCCTTGGGATATTCATAGACGGTGATCATCTGGCCGTAGACCGTGGTGCAGACGAAAGCCACGAACGGCCAGCCCTTCCAGCGCAGCCAGGCGGGAATGGCGCGGCCCAGCCCATGGCGGCTCACCCATTCGGTCATGGGGCCCTCGGGGCAGAACAGGCCGCACCAGGCGCGGCCCATCACCACCATGCTGACCATGACGAACGGCCACCACACCCCCCAGAAAGCGAACTGGGCGAACAGCACCAGATCGTCCCAGATATGCCTGGAATCGTCGGGCACCGGCAGGAAGGCCGGCAATGTCACCAGGACCAGATAGATGACCACCATCAGCCATTGCACCGCCTGGATCAGCCGGGAATGGCGGGCCAGGAAATGGCCGAGGACGGCCAGGGGGGTCGGGCGGACGGGCGTCAGGCTGTTCATTCGGTCCTCAAAGGCGAAACCATGCCCGGCTGTCGGCACCGGGCATGGTTGTTGTTGATAATACAAGTGAGATGCATTCGCATCACTTAATACGTCAACTGCCCTCTCAGCCCCAAGGCATAGGCGACCTCGCCCGAGGGATTGCCGCCGGGATGGCGGATGATCTGGACGTCGGGGGTCAGGTCGAAGCGGGGCATGACGCGGTAGCGGTAGTAAAGCTCCGCCGTCTGCTCGAAGGACGTCGCCTTGTACCCCACATCCGGCGTGCCGTCGTTGTCGAGATCCAGGGTGGACGACTTGTCGCGGTAGGTCTTGGACACGTGGTTGGCCACCAGGCCCAGACCCAGGCCATCGGCGCCGCGGCCCCAGTACGAACCGTTGACCTCGCCGCCGGCGCTGACGCTCTGGTCGAAGCGCGTCTTGCCCTTCAGCTGATAGCCGTAGCGGCCGAACAGGGTGACGTAATCGTCCACCTTCTGGTCCACGGACAGGCCGAGTCCGGCATGGCGGCCCCGCTTGTTGTCGAAGTCGGTGGCGCGGTCGTTGGTCCAGCCGTAGACGCGGTAGGTGCCTTCCAGACCGCCGAAGAAGCGCTGGGTGGTCTCCGCCTGAACAATGCGGAAGGGGAACTCGTTGGAGCCCTGGAATGACGCGCCGGTCCCCGTCTCGAAGACGCCGGCCTGCACCTTCCACTTGTCGGCGTCGTTGACATAGGCCATGCGCAGGCCGGGCGAAAAGCCGAAGGGATCCACCCCAACGTCGCCGCCGGCATCCAGCAGGGCGTTGTGGACCAGGGCGGAATTCATGAAATACACGGTCTCGTCGTTGGCCACGGCGTTCTTGTCGAAGAAGCCGAAGGGATCCATCTTGCCGGCGGTGATCTCCATGTGATGCTTGGCGGTCTTCAGGTCGCCGCCGAACGGCACGTCGAGCTGGTACCAGGCCTCCACCAGGCCGATGGCCGCGTCGGTGTTGTCGGCGCCGGAGCGCTGGAAGGCCGTGCCGTTGACCGAGGCCATGGAGTTGCTGACCGTGCCCAGGCCACGCCCCTGGCCCATGCGCAGATGGGTGAAGATGGTGCCCTTGGAATTGCCGACATTGCCGCCGGGAATGGTCAGGGTCACGTCGCCGCGCCAGTTGAGCTGGCCGTCCTTTTCCTGGGACTGGCCGATCAGATTCTGGCCCACCACGGTCATGCCGGCGCCCACCTTGATGCCGCCCAGCACGTCGACGACCTTCGAGCCCTTCTTGTAGGAGAGGATCTCGTTCTCGGCGGCCTTGACGCGGGCCGCCACCTCGGGCTCGTTCTCGCTGATGGTATCCTGGGCCATGGCTTTTTCCATGGCGGCGTTATGGCTCTCCAGCTTCTCGATACGCTGCTCGGTGTCGGCGGCGGCGGTCTTCTTGCGTTCCAGTTCCTCGACGCGGTTGGCCAGGCGCCTGATCTCGGCCAGCAGTTCGGCGGTGGACGGGTCCTTGGCCGGGGCGGCCCAGGCCGGGGCGGCGGCGATCAATCCGATCGCGGCCGCCGTGGCAAGGAAACGGCTGTTCATCAGTAGCCGCCCTTCTTGCCGACACCGGCGAAGACGAATTCATAATCCAGGGTGAAGGCGGGGAACCACGGGCGCACGCCGGTGGCGCGGTCGGTGTGGCGGCCGTAATGCTTGCCCGAGGCGTTCTCCGGGGCGTTGGGAGGCAGGATGGTGTACTTCACCTTGTACTTGCCCGGGCCCTTCAGCTTGATGTTGTCGCCGTAATGGGGGCCGTCATTGGCCACCATGGGCATCATGTCGCCCTTGATCACCTCGCCGGAATCCACCTTGGTCAGCTCGTACTTGACCAGCAGGTAGGGAATCCACGCGCCCTCGGGATAGCCGTTGGGATTGCCCTGCAGGGCCTTGATGTCGGCCTCGATGTGGATGTCCGACTGCTCGGGCTGCAGCATCATGCCGTCGGGCTCCATGCGCACGGCCTGAAGGTAGACGGCGCCGATCTCCATGCCGTAGCGGGTCTCGGGAGCGCCGATGGGGTACTCCACCGCCAGGGCCGGGGCGGAAGCGGCGGACAATCCCGCCAGGACGGCGAGGGCGGGAAGGAAGGTCTGGCGTTTGATCATGGGGGGCCTCTGCGCGAATGGGAATGCGACTGCAAGTGACTCGCAATTGCTTTTGGTTAAGGCCTCTCGCCCTATTCTGTCAACACCCATAATTTTCCCCGGAGTTATGCGCGTCGCCGGCGAGGCCCGGAGAACGCTTGGGATTACCCCGTGAAATCAGGGCCTTGCCCATCAGCGGGAAATTCCCTCAATCCAATTCTGGACAAAGCCTTAGGACTTGCGTATGAGAATGCGAGTCGGTCGCAAACTTAAGAGGCCCTCCATGCCTGCGCTCCTGCGAATCATTCTCCCCATCCTGCTTGTCTCCCTATGGAGTCCGCTCGCCGGGGCGGCCGACGAGGTCGTGGTCAAGCTGACCATCAAGGATCACCGCTTCATCCCGGAGCGGCTGGAAATTCCCGCCAGGACCAAGGTGATCCTGCTGGTCCGCAACGAGGACGCGGAGCCCGAGGAATTCGAGTGCCTGCCCCTTCGCCGCGAGAAGATCGTCTTTCCCGGCACCGAGGTCCGCGTGGTGCTGGGCAAGGTGGATGCCGGCGAATACCCCTTCTTCGGCGAGTACCACGAGGCCACCGCCAAAGGGGTGATCATCGCCCGGTAAAGACCCTAATACGGATGAGCCTTGGCAATTTCCCGGCATTGGGCGCTCTAATATCCACTCACCTCATGTGGGTATTCTGCGGAAATTGAGGAGGCGGCCATGGAAGATTTTTCCAAGAACCTGCTGATCGCAGCCTTGCCCGGCGGCAGCTACTGGCTTCTCGGCCTGCTGCTGCTTTAGTCACGGTGGCCTTCCCTCTCCCGCCGTGTCAGGATTTGCCGGCGCGGCCGGGAGATGAGGATATGAGGGACGACGTCGAGATCGTGGCGGGATGGCAGCCGGGCGCCATCGGCGACATCGTCGCCATGCAGTCGCGCTATTATGCGCTCCACTGGAATTTCGGCCCCTATTTCGAGGCCAAGGTGGCCACCGAGCTGGCCGCCTTCGTCCGCGACCGCCACCGCTTCGCCAGCCAGCTGTGGTGCGCCGTGGACAACCGCGAGCGGATGATCGGATCGGTGGCCATCGACGGCGCCAAGGGGCCCGAAGCCGGTGCCCATCTGCGCTGGTTCATGGTCGATCCCAACCGCCAGGGCATGGGGGCGGGCTCGCGCCTTTTGGATTGCGCCCTGGAATTCTGCCGCGAGAAGGGCTTCGCCTCGGTCTACTTATGGACCTTCGCCGGCCTGCATGCGGCGCGGCGGCTGTACGAGGCGCGCGGCTTCGTCCTCACCCAGGAGCTGACCGGCGAAACCTGGGGCAAGCCGGTGACCGAACAGTGCTTCCAGCTGGATCTGGCGGGATGAGCCCTTGCGTCGGCCAAAACTTGCCCCAATAGTGCGGCCATGAGTCTGTTCCGCTCCATCGCCACGGTCGGCGGTTTCACCATGCTGTCGCGCGTCACCGGCCTGGCGCGCGAGATGATGATCGCCCATTTCCTCGGCGCCGGGGCGGTGGCCGACGCCTTCTTCGTCGCCTTCCGCTTTCCCAACCTGTTCCGCTCGCTGTTCGCCGAAGGGGCGTTCAACGCCGCCTTCGTGCCGCTGTTCACCGGCAAGATGGCCACGGAAGGGACCGAGGAGGCGCGCCGCTTCGCCGAGCAGGCCTTCTCGGTCATGGCCCTGGTGCTCACCCTGTTCGTGGCGGTGATGGAGCTGTCCATGCCCTGGGCGGTCTACGGCCTGGCCCCGGGCTTCGACGCGGTGCCGGGCAAGATGGCGCTGGCGGTGGAATTCTCGCGCATCTGCTTTCCCTATCTGCTGTTCATCTCGCTGGTCAGCCTGCAGGCCGGAGTCCTGAACTCCATGGGCCGCTTCGCGGCGGCCGCCGCCACGCCGGTGCTCTTGAACCTCACCTCCATGGCCGGGCTGTGGTTCCTGGTGCCCTATTCCGAGACCGCCGGCCACGCCATGGCCTGGGGCACCTTCGCCGCCGGCGTGGTGCAGTTCGTCTGGCTATCGCGCGCGGCGCGGCGCGTCGGCATGGGATTGGGGCTCACCCGCCCCCGCCTGACGCCCGAGGTCGGGCTGCTGTTCAAGCGCATCGTGCCCGGCGCGGTGGGGGCCGGGGTGTACCAGGTCAATCTGGTGATCAACACCATGATCGCATCGACCGTGGCCGACGGCGCGGTCAGCTACCTCAACTACGCCGACCGGGTGAACCAGTTGCCGCTGGGGGTGGTGGGCATCGCCATCGGCACCGCCCTGCTCCCCACCCTGTCGCGCCAGCTGAAGGCGGGCGAGGCCGAGGCGGCGCGCACCAGCCAGAACCGCGCCATGGAACTGGGCCTCGCCCTGACTCTCCCGGCGGCGGTCGCCCTGATGGTCATCGCCGCGCCGGTGATCCGGGTGCTGTTCGAGCGGGGCTCCTTCGGCCCCCACGAGACCGAGGCGACGGCAAGCGCCCTGGTGGCCTTCGCCATCGGCCTTCCCGCCTATGTGCTGGTCAAGGTGCTGGTGCCCGGCTTCTTCGCCCGCGAGGACACGTCCACGCCGGTGCGGGTGGCGGGCGTGGCCATGGTGCTCAACGTCGTCCTCAACCTCGCCATGGCCAAGCCCCTGGGCCATGTGGGCATGGCGCTGGCCACCGCCGTCGCCGCCTGGGCCAATGTGGCCATCCTGGCCGTGCTGCTGGCCCGGCGCGGCTATTTCACCCTGGACGATCGCCTGAAGTCCAAGGCGCCGCGCATCATCGCCGCCTGCGCCGTGATGGGGGGCGTGTTGTGGAGCGGTAAATGGGCACTGTGGCCCCTGGCCCAGGGCCAGCTGATGGCGGTCGCCATCCTGGCCGGCCTGGTGGTCCTGGGCGCCCTGGCCTTCCTGGCCGCCGCCCAGGTGCTGGGCGCGCTGAGTCTCGGCGAAATCCGGGGGATGATGCGGCGGAAGAAGGGTTGAATTGGGCCGGGCGAGGAGTATACCTCTCCCCCTGATCATCGCTCGAACGGAGTCCAAACCCGTCATGAACCGCATCTTTTCCGGCGTCCAGCCCACCGGCAACCTCCATCTCGGCAATTACCTGGGCGCCATCCGCAACTGGGTGCGGCTTCAAGACCAGTTCGAGTGCATCTTCTGCATCGTCGACATGCACGCCATCACCCTGTGGCAGGACCCCAAAGAGCTGACCCGCAATATCCGGGAAGTCACCGCCGGCATGATCGCCGCCGGCGTCGATCCGGCCAAGCACATCGTCTTCAACCAGTCGACGGTTCCCGCCCATGCCCAGCTGGCCTGGATCTTCAACTGCGTGGCGCGCATGGGCTGGCTGAACCGCATGACCCAGTTCAAGGATAAGGCGGGCAAGCACAAGGAGAATGCCTCGGTCGGCCTCTTCGCCTATCCCAACCTGATGAGCGCCGACATCCTGGCCTACAAGGCCACCCATGTGCCGGTGGGCGAGGACCAGAAGCAGCATCTGGAACTGGCCCGCGACACGGCGCAAAAGTTCAACAACGATTTCGGCGTCGAGTTCTTCCCGCTGCCCGAACCCATCATTCCGCCCGAGGCGGCGCGCATCATGAGCTTGCGCGACGGCGCCAAGAAGATGAGCAAGTCGGATGAATCCGATTACTCGCGCATCAACATGACCGACGATGCCGACGCCATCGCCTTGAAGATCAGGAAGGCCAAGACCGACCTCGAACCGCTGCCCGGCACCCTGGACGGGCTTGAAGGCCGCCCCGAGGCCTCCAACCTTCTGGGCATCTACGCCGCCCTGTCGGACAAGGAGAAGGCCCAGGTGGTGAGCCAGTTCGAAGGCAAGCAGTTCTCGGACTTCAAGAAGGAGCTGGTGGAGCTGGCCGTCTCCGTGCTGGGTCCCATCAACGCCGAGATGAAGCGCCTGATGACCGACACCGCCCACATCGATTCCATCCTGCGTTCGGGCGCCGAGCGGGCCGATGCCATCGCCCGGCCGATCATCAGGGACGTCTACGACATCGTCGGATTCCTGCGGCCATGACCCAGCGCTTCGCCGAAGGCCTGCTGAACGCCGTCGCCGCCGCCCTGGCCGGCATCGCCGCAATCCTGCGCCATCCGTCGCGCCGCTTCGTGCTGTGGGCCTTCGCCGTTGTCGTGGTGCTGGTCTTCCCCGTCGCCATGCTGGTGATCAGTAAGGTGGACGACAATCCCGACTTCGCCGCCGGTACGGTGACGGGAGCCCGCTCGCGCGGGGTGGCGGTCACCGCCGCCCTGATCACCCGCGAGCTGGACGGCAGCAAGTGGCACGCCAACGACCCCTTCTTCATGCCCGGCGCCTGGCTGCGCGACATGCCGGCCTTCCAGCTGGGCCTGGTGGGCGGGCTGGCCCGCATGGTCGGCGCGCTCAATTCCGAGAAGGGCGTGGCCTTCGGTCCCAACGGCACCGACGTCAACCTCAACCACGCCGCCGGCCTGCTGAAATATCCCGGCACGGTGTGGAAGTTCGACACCCACAAATCCTGGCTGCCCACCGCCTCGGCCGAGAAGCAGTATCGCAACGCCCAGCGTTCGCTGGACCTCTACAACGACATGGTGGCGGCCGGCGGCACCCCCTTCGAGCGCAAGCCCGAGGCCCTGGCGGCCGTGGTCGAGGCGCTGATCCGCGACCTGGACGAGGTCACCGAAGCCATCGACCACCATCTGGCCGCCGGGCATCTGGTGCTGCTGGATTTCGGGGTGGACGGGGTGTTCTACGGCAACAAGGGCCGGCTTTACGCCTATTCCATCGTGCTGCGCGAACTGGGCCGCGATTTCGAGAAGACGCTGGCCGACCGCCGCCAGCTGGAAGCCTGGACCCGCATGGTGGACCAACTGGCCGCGAGCGCGCGCCTCAAGCCCTGGCTGGTGTGGAGCGCCGCCCCCGATTCCAGCTTCCTGCCCAACCATCTGGCGGCGCAAGGCTACGGCGCGCTGCGGGTGCGCATGCAGGCCGCCGAGATACTGGCCGCGCTGAAATAGGGTGGAGGGTCTGTCATGCTGAGCGTCAGCGAAGCATCTTTCAGCCGTCGACGGTTGCCGTCCTGCCTGAAGGATCCTTCGGCTACGCCTCGGGATGACAGGTCCGGGCATTGAACATTAGAAAACCATAAAATTCCTGTTGCCATTTGACCCCGGTTGGAGCGACAACCAAGGAACCCCGTAAGCGCCGGTCGAGAGCGCAAGGGGCAGGGGGCGGAAGGAATGCAGATCTACCTTCCCATCGCCGAGATGTCGGTGAACGTCTTCGTCATCTTAGGGCTGGGTGGCGGAGTGGGATTCATGTCCGGCCTGTTCGGGGTCGGCGGCGGCTTCCTGATGACGCCGCTGCTGATCTTTTTGGGCGTGCCGCCCACCGTGGCGGTGGGGACCGAGGCCAACCAGATCGTCGCCTCGTCGGTGTCGGGCGTGCTGGCCCATTGGCGGCGCGGCAACGTCGACGTCAAGATGGGACTGATCCTGACGCTGGGCGGCTTTGTCGGCTCCACCCTCGGCGTCTATCTCTTCAAATGGCTGCGCGGCCTGGGCCAGATCGATCTGGTCATCTCGCTATGCTACATCATCTTCCTGGGCATCGTCGGCTCGCTGATGCTGGTGGAAAGCATCCAGGCGCTGATGGCCAGCAAGCGCAACGGCGGCAACGTCCCGGTGCGCAAGAAGCACCAGCACAGCTGGATGCACGGCCTGCCCTTCAAGATGCGGTTCCGCCGCTCGCAGCTCTACATCAGCGCCGTCGTCCCGGCGGGTATCGGCCTGTTCGTCGGCATCCTGGCGGCCCTGATGGGCGTCGGCGGCGGCTTCATCATGGTGCCGGCCATGATCTACCTGCTGGGCATGCCCACGTCCGTGGTGGTGGGCACCTCGTTGTTCCAGATCATCTTCGTCACCGCCAACGCCACCTTCCTGCAATCGACCATGAACCACACGGTGGACGTGGTGCTTGCCCTGCTGCTGCTGGTGGGCGGGGTGATCGGCGCCCAGATCGGCGCCCGCTTCGGGGTCAAGCTGAAGGGCGAGCAGCTGCGCTCGCTGCTGGCGCTGATGGTGCTGGGCGTCTGCGTCAAGCTGCTGTTCGACATGGTGACGGTTCCCAGCGAACTGTTCGCCGCCGGAACGGGGGGCAAGCACTGATGCGGCGGCTTCTCCTCGCCCTGCTGCTGCTGCTGCCCGTGGCCCAAACCCATGCGGCCGAGCCGCTGGTCGCCGATTTGTCCAAGCATCTGGTGGCCATCACCACCGGTTTCGCCGGTACCGACGTCCTGCTGTTCGGTGCCATCGAGGAGGTGGGCGACGGCAAGACCGGCGACGTGGTGGTGGTGGTGCGCGGCCCCAACAAGGCCGAGACCCTGCGACGCAAGGACCGCGCCGCCGGCATCTGGATCAATTCGGGCATCGCCAAGGTGGACAACGCGCCGTCGTTCTATCATGTGGCGTCGACCCGTCCCCTGGACCAGCTGGCCCCGCCCGGCATCCTGGGGCGTCATCAGATCGGCCTGGATCACCTGGACCTGGACATCCGGGTCAAGGATACCGGCGCCGACCTGGACCAGTACCGCCGGGCGCTGATCCGCCTGAACCAGAAGAAGGGCCTTTACGGCGACAAGGTCACCGATATCGGCATGCTGAGCCAGCGCCTGTTCCGCACCGACGTGCATTTCCCCGCCAACGTGCCGGTGGGGGTGTACATGGTCGAGGTCTACCTGATGGTGGGCGGCCAGGTGGTCAGTGCCCAGACCACGCCGCTGGTGGTGAGCAAGATTGGCATCGGCGCCGACGTCTACGACTTCGCCCATCAGCAGGCGGCGGCCTACGGCCTCATCGCCATCGCGCTGGCGGCCTTCGCCGGCTGGCTGGCGGCGGTGGTCTTCAAGAAAGCCTGACCATTCCCGGGGAGAACATCATGCCGACCAATCGCGTTTTCCTGGTGGTTGTGGACGATTCGCCCGAGATGCAGGCGGCGCTGCGCTTCGCCTGCCGCCGGGCCTATTCCTCCGGCGGGCAGGTGGCGCTGCTCCGGGTGATCGAGCCCACCGAGTACGAGCACTTCGCCTCCATCGGCAATCTGATGCGGGCCGAAGCGCGCGAGGCGGCCGAGGAGCTTCTCAACCGCCTGGCCGGCGACGTCAACCAGATGTCGGGCCACATGCCGGTGCTGTACGTGCGCGAGGGCAACCCCAGGGACGAGCTGATCGCCCTGATCGCCGAGGAGCCGTCCATCTCGGTGCTGGTGCTGGCCGCCGACACCGGACCGGGCGGGCCGGGACCGCTGGTCACCGCGCTCACCGGCAAGTATATCGGCAAGCTGCGCGTGCCGCTCACCCTGGTGCCGGGCAGCCTGACGCCGGACCAGATCGACGCCATCTGCTAGGGGCGCGCCTTCCGCCATCGGTCAGGCTTCATCCTACTCCTTGACTCGGAGATCGGTGACGCCATCTACTATGGGGCAGTTTCCGTGCCCCGAATCGTAAGGACCCCCATGTTCATCCAGACCGAACCCACCCCCAATCCCGCCACCCTGAAGTTCCTCCCCGGCACCGTGGTGATGGGCCAGGGCACCGCCGATTTCGCCGATTCCTCGCGCGCCTCCGGCTCGCCGCTCGCCACCCGCCTGTTCGCCATCGAAGGCGTGGGCAGCGTGTTCCTCGGCACCGACTTCATCACCGTGGCCAAGGCCGATTCCGCCGACTGGCAGGTGGTCAAGCCCCAGGTGCTGGCGGCCATCATGGACCACTTCAATTCCGGCGATCCGGTGATCAATCCCGGCTCCGAGGCGGCCGCCGCCACCGGCGACGACGACGGCATCGTCATGCAGATCAAGGAGCTGCTGGATACCCGCGTGCGTCCCGCCGTGGCCCAGGACGGCGGCGACATCATCTTCCGCGCCTTCGAGGACGGCATCGTCTACCTGCACCTGCAGGGCGCCTGCTCGGGCTGTCCCAGCTCCAGCGCCACCCTGAAGCACGGCATCGAGAACATGCTGAAGTATTATGTTCCCGAGGTGATGGCCGTTCAGGCGGTGGACTAACCACCTCTGATCGCACGGTTTGTCCTGCGCGCCCCGAGGCCCCGGCCCGGGGCGCGTTCCGTTTCTGTTCATATATCGGGCGGTTTTTGGTTGATCTAGCTCAATCGTCTCGGGTATGGTCTTCGTCGATATTGCACTGCAACAAAATGGAGGCAGGCCGATATGCGATGCGGGTCGATCGGGTCCCGAATCTTCACAGCCGTCAGTTTCGCCGCCCTTCTGGGTGCGGTTGGCGGGCTTTACTGGATGGTTCTTCAAGACAAGGCCGCGCCCGTCGCGGTGCCCCGTCCCCTGGTGAGCGAGGCCGCACAGCCGCAAGGCGCGATGCTCACCGGTGACGACGTCAGCAACGCCGCCCGGCTGAACGCCGCCCTCGACCGCATGGGCTATCGCCTCGACGCGGTGGCGGCCGGTCAGGCCGATGTGCCGCCGCTGTTCCTGCCCAATGTTCCCGGCGACATCGACGACCTGCCCGACATCGAGGGCAAGAAGGCGGTGTTCCTGCGCGTCACGCTGCCCCTGGTTCTGGCGGTCAACGAAGAGATCGCCGCCGAGCGCTCGCGTCTGCTCGACATCATGAACCGCAAGGCCAACCGCCTGCATATCGCCGCCTCGGACCAGGCCTGGCTGGCCGATCTGGCGAGCCGCTACGAGGTGGACGACGGCAATCTGCGCAAGCTTCTGTCCCGCGTCGACGTGGTGCCTCCCTCTTTGGCGCTGGCCCAGTCGGCCGAGGAATCGGGCTGGGGCACCTCCAAGCTGGTGCGCCGCTCGCGCAATCTGTTCGGCCACACGGTCGAGGCCTCGGCCGATGGTTCGGGCATGCGCAACTTCACCACCCTGTACGAGGCGGTGCGCGCCTATGTCCACAACCTCAACACCCACCGCGCCTATGAGAGCCTGCGCCGGGTGCGCGCCCAGGCCCGCGGCGAAGGCGGGCTGCCCGACGGCCATGTGATGGCGGCGGCGCTCGCCACCTATTCCGAGCGCGGCGACGCCTATGTCCAGACCATCCGCACCCTGATCCGCCGCAACGAGCTGAACCGCTACGATCAGGCCCGCCTGGGCCGGCCGCAGGTCCGGAAGGGCTGAATTCGGGCAAGGCGGGCGGCGACGCCCGCGCTCCTACACTATCCCGGAGCGCGGGCGCCCTGCCCGTCACCGCCAAGATCCCGGCGGTCGATGCCCAGAATATGCTCCATCACCCAGAACCGCAGGTAATGATCCACCAGGACGCCGAGCTTATGCCCATCGGCGGCGGCCAACTCGTCCAGCTGGCCCAGCATGCGGGCATGCTCGGCGCGGTGATGGGACAGCGGCCCGCCGCTGGCTTCCAGGTACCGCTCCTCGGCGGCGAAATGAATCCGGGTCAGTTCGAGAAACTGCCGCATCAGGTCGGCGCAGTCGGCGTGTGCGTGATCCCGCGACGCCCGTGACAGCCGGTTGAACAGATCGACCATGCGGTGATGCTGGTCATCCACCCAATCGATGCCGATGACCATCAAACCCGTCCATTTCAGGGGCGAATTGCCGGAATGGGCGCGGACGGCGTCCCAATAGGCGGCGTCCTCCAGCATCTCGTGGTCCAGCAGGGTCTGTTCCAACTCGTCGAGAATGAGGTGGCGGGAGGCCGGCGTGGCGAACGAGTCCAGCGATTCGAGGATGCCGTCCAGACGCCGCAGGATCGCGGCATGGGCGCTGTCATGGCTGGCCGCCGCGTCGAAGCCCGCGCCGCTGTAGATCACCTTCTCCACCGCGAAATGGCGGGCCAGCACCCGGCGGAATTCGGCCAAAGCCGCCCCGAACGGCTCGGGCCCGCCGCCGTCGCGCGCCGCCAGCGCCGCCTGCTGAATCAACGCGTTCAGCTGCGCATGCTGCTGGTCGATCAGCGGATTGCCGCTGGGTGGAATTGAATGAGCCTGGGGCATGGCCTCCACCACGAAGCGTGGGGCTGGATGGACAGCATGCCATGGTGGCAATGGGACGGCAACGATGATCAGAAAGAGAAAAACCCCCGCCGGCTGCCCGGCGGGGGTTTCGCTTGATTATTTAAACCAAGATGCACTGATCGGAACCGATCAGCGCATCGCCCTCAGTCGCCGGGCGGGCGCTGTGCGCCCTTGGCTCCCGCCGCATAAGCGGCGCGGCCCTTCGGGCCTAACCAAATCCCAATGAGTCCGGCTCATCGGGATTTGGTGTTACCCCGGATCAGACGGCGACCTTGGCGGCCACGTCGCTGAACTCGGCGATCTTGTCGAAGTTCATGTAGCGATAGACTTCGGCGGCCTTGGCGTTGACCACGTTCACCTGCTGCATGTACTCGGCCACCGTCGGGATCTTGCCCATCAGGGCGCAGACGGCGGCCAGCTCGGCCGAGCCGAGATAGACGTTGGTGTCGATGCCCAGGCGGTTGGGGAAGTTCCGCGTCGAGGTGGACATGGCGGTCGAGCCCTTGCGGATCTGCGCCTGGTTGCCCATGCACAGGGAGCAGCCGGGCATTTCCATGCGCGCGCCCGACTTGCCCAGCACCGAGTAGTAGCCTTCCTCGTTGAGGATCATGGCGTCCATCTTGGTGGGCGGCGCGATCCACAGGCGAGTCGGGATGTCGGACTTGCCTTCCAGCACCTTACCGGCGGCGCGGAAGTGACCGATATTGGTCATGCACGAGCCGATGAACACCTCGTCGATCTGGGCGCCGGCCACTTCGGACAGCAGCTTGACGTCGTCGGGATCGTTCGGGCAGGCGACGATGGGCTCCTTGACGTCGGCCAGATCGATCTCGATCACGGCGGCGTATTCGGCGTCCGCATCGGGGGCCAGCAGGTCGGGCTTGGCAATCCAGGCCTCCATGGCCTTGATGCGGCGGCCCAGCGTGCGGGCATCCTCGTAGCCGTTGGCGATCATCCACTTCATCAGGGTGATGTTGGACGTCATGTACTCGATGATCGGAGCCTTATCCAGGCGCACCGAGCAGGCGGCGGCCGAACGCTCGGCGGCGGCGTCGGACAGTTCGAACGCCTGTTCGACCTTGAGGTCGGGCAGGCCCTCGATCTCCAGGATGCGGCCGGAGAAGACGTTCTTCTTGCCCTTCTTCTCCACGGTCAGCAGGCCGGCGCGGATGGCGTAAAGGGGGATGGCGTTGACCAGGTCACGCAGGGTGACGCCGGGCTGCATCTTGCCCTTGAAGCGGACCAGCACCGATTCCGGCATGTCCAGCGGCATGACGCCGGTGGCGGCGGCAAAGGCCACCAGACCGGAACCGGCCGGGAAGGAGATGCCGATGGGGAAGCGGGTGTGGGAATCGCCGCCGGTGCCCACGGTGTCGGGCAGCAGCAGGCGGTTCAGCCAGGAATGGATGACGCCGTCGCCAGGGCGCAGGGCCACGCCCCCACGGGTGGAGATGAAGCCCGGCAGCTCGCGGTGGGTCTTGACATCCACCAGCTTGGGGTAGGCGGCGGTGTGGCAGAAAGACTGCATCACCATGTCGGCGGAGAAGCCGAGACAGGCCAGATCCTTCAGCTCGTCACGGGTCATGGGACCGGTGGTGTCCTGGGAGCCCACGGTGGTCATCTTGGGCTCGCAATAGGTGCCGGGACGCATGCCCTTGCCCTCGGGCAGGCCACAGGCGCGGCCGACCATCTTCTGGGCGAGGCTGAAGCCCTTGCCGGTATCCTTGGGAACGGCCGGCAGGCGGAACAGGGTGGAGACCGGCAGGCCCAGGGCCTCGCGGGCCTTGGCGGTGAGCCCACGGCCGATGATCAGCGGAATGCGGCCGCCGGCACGCACTTCGTCGAAGATCACCTCGGACTTGACGGTGAATTCGGCGATGACCTTGCCGTCCTTCAGCGCCTTGCCCTCATAGGGACGCAGCTCGACCACATCGCCCATGTTCATCTGGTTGACGTCCAGCTCGATGGGCAGCGCGCCCGCGTCTTCCATGGTGTTGTAGAAGATGGGGGCGATCTTGGTGCCCAGGCAGACACCGCCGAAGCGCTTGTTGGGGACGTAGGGGATGTCCTCGCCGGTGAACCACAGCACCGAGTTGGTGGCGGACTTGCGCGACGAGCCGGTGCCCACCACGTCGCCCACATAGGCCACCAGGTTGCCCTTGGCCTTCAGGGCCTCGAGCTGCTTGATGGGGCCGCGGTTGCCGGGCTCGTCCGCCTCGATGCCGGGGCGGGGATTCTTCAGCATGGCCAGCGCGTGCAGGGGGATGTCCGGGCGGCTCCAGGCGTCGGGCGCCGGCGACAGATCGTCGGTGTTGGTCTCGCCGGTCACCTTGAAGATGGTGACGGTAAGCGACTTCGGCACTTCGGGGCGCGAGGTGAACCACTCGGCGTCGGCCCAGGACTGCAGCACCGCCTTGGCGTTGGCGTTGCCCTTGTCGGCCAGCTCCTTGACGTCGTGGAAGAAGTCGAACACCAGCAGGGTCTTCTTCAGGCCCTCGGCCGCCACGGCGCCCACCTTGGCGTCGCCCAGCAGCTCGATCAGCGGCTTGACGTTGAAGCCGCCCAGCATGGTGCCCAGCAGCTCGGCGGCCTTCTCGCGGCTGATCAGCGCGCAAGCCACGGTGCCCTTGGCCACCTTGTCCAGGAACTCGGCCTTGATCTTGGCGGCGTCGTCCACGCCGGCGGGAACGCGATAGGTGATCAGATCGACGAGGGCCTGCTCCTCGCCCTTGGGCGGGTTTTGCAGCAGGCCGACCAGGGCCTGGGTCTGCTCCGCCGACAGCGGCAGGGGGGGAATCCCGAGCGCGGCGCGTTCGGCGACATGCTGGCGATAGGCTTCAAGCACGGCGTAATCCTCTCGATCAAGGTTGCGGCCCCACTTCCGGGTGGTTCGGCCGATCCGTTGGACGCACGCAAACACCGCGACCTTGGCTGCCGCCGAGGCCCCCGGTGTCCGGTGCGCAGGATACCACCCTTAAGTGGGGGTTCAAGCGGAAGAAAACTACCCCCAACGCCCGTCCAGGGAAAAGACAAATTCTCAGGGCCGCTCCGCATGGCGTCCATGAAATCGCCACAATTGCCCCCGATGATCCCCGTCATGGCCCTCGCCAAGGCCGCCGCTCCCCCGTCCCCTCTCGAGCGGCAGCCGGCCAGACGCGGCGGCCGGTGCTTCCCCCCCTAGCACCGGCCGCCGCACTTATTTCCAGGTCCCTCAATCGCCGGGCGGGTCGCCTCACAGCAGGGTCGGTGGCTTCTCCTCCTGCCCCAGCCAGGGCGGCGGCAGCAGGAATTCGGACTCGGGGTCGTGTTCGGCGTAACGGCGCTTGGCCAGGGTGCGGCTGCCCACCGCATAACAATAGGTGCAGCCGTGCGGGCAGGTGTCGTATTCGCCCAGGTCCCGGCTTTCGTGGCACAGACAGCCGGGGCGGTTGCCCTTGACCTTTGCGTCGATCCGCCGGTCCAGACCCCAGCCCCTGGCCACGTCCTCCAGCCGCCTTGCGTCGATGCAGGACGACGGCTCGATGCCGGGCGCCAGCAGATCGGGCTGCGAACACAGGGTCAGGCGAATGCCATGCGTGGAGGCCAATTCCGCAAGGCGGAGCAGCAAGGCGCGCTTGTCCCCGGGCGAAGGGTCGCTCCAGCCGAAGCGATGGGCGCGGGCGGCAACGGCCAGATTGCGTTCGGTCTTGCGGTAGAGGGTGGCGAAGGACACCGACACCTCGTCGGCGACACCCTCCAGACGCGCCGCCAGTCGGGCGAAGTTCTCCTCATGCCAGTCGAGAGGGGTCAGCGAGGTGGCCAGAATCGGATCGTAGCGCCACACCACGGTGCGGGGACCATGGATGCTGGCCGATTCCGCCATCAGGGAAAGCGAACGCTCCACCTCGATCACCGAGCTTTCCAGGGCGCGGGGATAGCCGGTCAGGGTGCAGTGCAGGACGAAGGGCAATTCCGCCCGGCGGATCTCCGCCAGGGCGTCCCGGAACGGACCGGGATTGCGGGTCCAGAACACGAAGCCGTCCACGCCGGACCGCAGCGGTATGGTGGAGACCTGCCGGCCATAGGGATTGACCGCCTTGGCCCAGCCCGCCCGGAACCGGTTGAGGAACCAGCGGCCGTAAAAGGCGGGAATGTCGGTGCGATAGCTGGCCGAGACGATCATTCCCCCATTATGAAGGTTGCGGCCCAATCCTGCCACAGCGACTCGGGGTGTCAGTTTATCTCATTGTTTTCACAGGTAATTTTACAATTCATTCATGAATCGCGAGTCGTTTTTCGTTGCCCCGGAGGGGGGCGTCATTTATAAAACCGCTGACCACGATTGGTTTTGTCGATAACCCCGTGGTCCGGTCCCGGCGCGCGATCCGCGAGCGGCGGGCGAATCGGACCACCCGCGTATCAGAGGAGAACAGCCTTGCGCGACAGGCTCCTCCCGGCAGTGATGCTGGCGATCATGGCAGCCACCTCCCCGGCCCTGGCGGGCGAAACCGCCAAGACGGAGAAGGTGCGAATCGCCGCCGCCGATGGCGCCCAGACGGCGGCCATCCTGCCCGGCTCCAATCGTGAAGCCCGTGTCGCACCCCTGCCCAAGCCCCTTTCCGCCGCCGATGCCGAGCTCTACAAGCGGGTGATGGCGCTGCAGGCCTCGGGCCAGCTGGCCGCCGCCGACCGCGAGCTGGGCAGAATCGGCGACGAATTGCTGAAGGGCCACGTGCTGGCCAACCGCCTGCTGGCGCCCGGCGCCAAGCCCAAGTTCCAGGAAATCCGCGCCTGGCTGTCCGAATACGCCGACCTGCCCCAGGCCGAGGCGATCCACAGGCTGGCCAAGGGCGTCAAGGGGGGCAAGGGCGTCGGCGCGCTGCGCGCCCCGACCAAGGGCGGGCTGAAGGGCACCGGCATCGAGTTCGAGGCCGACGGCGCCACCTGGGAAGAGGTGGCCTACGACGTGGAAGCCTCGCCGGCCAAGGTCAAGACCTTCAAGGCCAAGCTGCGCCAGGCGCTGCGCGACGAGGAGCCGGCCCGCGTCGAGGCCATGATGGCGTCGGCTGAGGCCCAGGCCATGGCCGCCCTGGATTTCGACCGCATGCGCCTGATGGTCGCCGCCGATCATTTCGCCGGCGGCCGCGACGAACCCGCCGCCAGTCTGGCCGGCCTCTCCGCCGAGCGCTCGGGCGAGCAATTGCCCGCCGCCCACTGGATCGCCGGCCTGGCCCAGTGGCGCCTGGGCAAGCCCGAACTGGCGCGCCGCCACTTCGAGGAAGTGGCCAAGTTCGCCGATGGCCAGGACTGGCTGTCCGCCGCCGGCGCCTTCTGGGCGGCGCGGGCCAATCTGGTCACCCGGCGTCCCGAGGCGGTCAATCACTGGCTGGAACTGGCCGCCACCTCGCAACGGTCCTATTACGGCCTGCTGGCCCGCGCCGGACTGGGCCATGACAACCAGTTTTCCTGGGAAGTTCCGCCCTTCACCGAGGGCGACGCCGACCTCCTGATGCGCATTCCGGGCGCGCGGCGGGCTCTCGGCCTGCTGCAGCTGGGCGACCGCACCGGGGCCGAGGACGAGTTGCGCAAGCTCTATCCCAATGCCGGCAAGGGCGTGCGCCAGTCCATGCTGGTCCTGGCCTATGCCGGCCAGATGCCCGCTTTGGCGGTGCGCCTGGGCGGCTCGCTGCCGCGCGAGAACGGCCGCGTCCACGACGCCGCCGCCTTCCCGGTGCCCGACTGGACGCCCAAGGGCGGCTGGCAGGTGGACAAGGCCCTGGTTTTCGCCCTGGTCCGCCAGGAATCCTCGTTCAATCCCAATGCCCGCTCGGGCGCCGGCGCCGCCGGTCTGATGCAGCTGATGCCCGCCACCGCCGCCGCCGTCGGCGGCCGGGATGCGCGCAACCGCCTGCTCGACCCCGAGCATAATCTGGGCCTGGGCCAACGCTACGTCGCCAAGCTGCTGGACGAGCAGCCGGTCAACGGCAACCTGCTGCTGATGGCCGCCGCCTATAATGCCGGCCCCGGCAATCTGGGCCGCTGGCTCGCCAACATCCGCCACAACGACGATCCGCTGCTGCTGACCGAAAGCCTGCCGTCCAGGGAAACCCGTTCCTTCGTGCAGCGGGTGATGACCAGCTACTGGATCTACCAGAGCCGCCTGGGCCAGCAATCGGACACCCTGGAAGCGGTGGCGTCGGGCGAATGGCCGCTCTATTCCGGCCAGGACCCGGTACAGCCCAAGCCCCGCAAGGCAAGCCGCTGAGTCGTTCCCAGCCCGGCTTGACTTGGGCGGGTGGCGCGGCCACCCTTTTCCCATGACTCTCGTTCACGGCACCTGCGTGGCCATAGCGGGCCGCGGCGTTCTCCTGCGCGGTCCATCGGGAAGCGGCAAGTCGGATCTGGCGCTGCGGCTGATCGACGGCGGCGCCCTGCTGGTGGCCGACGACCAGACCCGGCTGGAGCGCGACGGCGGCACGCTGCTGGCCAGCCCGCCCGCCACCATCGCCGGCATGATCGAGGCGCGCGGCCTGGGACTGGTCCGTTTGCCCCATCTGGCGCGGGTGCCGCTGGTTCTGCTGATCGATCTCGTCCGCCCATCCGAGGTGGAGCGGCTGCCCGAGGCGAACACCTTGGAATTGCTGGGATTGCCCGTCCGCCACCTGCGTCTGGCCCCCTTCGAGGCGTCGGCGGCGGCGAAGGTTCGCCTTGCGATGGGCGCCTCGACGCGAGATATAATGCCGCCGTGATGAGCGACCTGCACTCCAGCCCGACGGATTCGAACCCGGCCAGCCCCGATGGCGGCGACAGCCGTGTGGTGCCCGATGGCGGCGACAGCCGCGTGGTGATCGTCACCGGCATGTCCGGGGCGGGCAAGACCATGGCCTTGAAGGCGCTGGAGGACATGGGCTGGGAGGCGGTGGACAACCTGCCCCTTTCGCTGGCGGCCAGTCTGGTGCGTCCGGGCGAGCGCATGGCGCGTCCCCTGGCGCTGGGGGTCGATATCCGCACCCGCGATTTCGGGGTCGAGCCGGTGCTGGCGGCGCTGGACCGCCTGATGGGCGAAAGCGGGGTGAACGTGCGGCTGCTGTTCCTCGATTGCGAGGACGACGTGCTGTGCCGCCGCTTCACCGAGACGCGCCGCCGCCATCCCATGGCGGTGGACCGGCCGCTCCTGGACGGCATCCGCCACGAACGCGCCCTGGTCTCGCCGCTGCGCTCTCGCGCCGACGTGATGATCGACACAACCAACCAGCCCCCGGCCGAGTTCAAGCGGGTGCTGGCCGGGCATTTCGGGCTGGAAAGCGTCGGCGGCCTGGTGGTGTTCGTCACCTCGTTTGCCTATCGCAACGGCCTGCCGCGCGAGGCCGATCTGGTGTTCGACGCCCGCTTCCTGGCCAATCCCCATTACGTGCCCGAGCTGAAGCCGCTGACGGGGCGCGACAGGGCGGTGGCCGATTACGTGGCCGCCGATCCGGCCTTCCAGCCGTTTCTCGATTCGCTCACCCGCCTGCTGGAGCCGCTGCTGCCGCGCTTCGCCGCCGAGGGCAAGAGCTACCTCACCATCGCCATCGGCTGCACCGGCGGCCGTCACCGTTCCGTCGCCACCGCCGAGCGCCTTGCCGAATGGATGAAGCGCCGCGGCGAGCAGGTCGAGCTTCGCCATCGCGAACTCGACGAAGGAAGTTCATGATGTCACTGTGCAAGACGCGGGGGATCGGGGCCGGGGGAACCGGCTTGTCACCCGCCCAAGGGGGATTGAGATGATCGGACTGGTACTCGTCACCCACGGCCGGCTCGCCGACGAACTCGTCGCCGCGCTCGAGCACGTGGTCGGGCCGCAGCCCAATGTCGCGGCGGTATGCATCGGCCCCGACGACGACATGGAGCAGCGCCGCA
This sequence comes from Magnetospirillum sp. ME-1, assembly GCF_002105535.1. Taxonomy (GTDB): domain Bacteria; phylum Pseudomonadota; class Alphaproteobacteria; order Rhodospirillales; family Magnetospirillaceae; genus Phaeospirillum. The sequence continues at coordinate 2,520,680 of NZ_CP015848.1, forward strand.
ACGACATTCTGGCCAGCGTGGCCCGCTGTGACGACGGGTCCGGCGTGGTGGTGCTGACCGACATGTTCGGCGGCACGCCTTCGAACCTGGCCATCTCCATCATGGACAAGGCCAAGGTCGAGGTGATCGCCGGCGTCAACCTGCCCATGCTGATCAAGCTGGCCAGCGTGCGCCATTCCGAGCCCCTGGCCGACGCCGTCGCCAGCGCCCAGGAGGCCGGGCGCAAATACATCAACGTCGCTTCCAAGCTGCTGACCCAGGATCGCAAGTGATGTCGGACGTGACCCATACCGGCGGCGAACTGGTCCGTACCGCCGCCATCACCAACCAGCGCGGCCTGCACGCCCGGGCCGCCGCCAAGTTCGTCAAGCTGGCCGCCACCTTCGACGCCCAGATCACCGTCGGCCATCGCGGCACCGAGGTGTCGGGGCTGTCCATCATGGGCCTGATGATGCTGGCCGCGGCACCGGGTTGCTCCATCGAGCTCAAGGTAAGCGGTGCCCAGGCCTCCGAAGCCATGGAGGCCCTGTTCGACCTGGTCGACCGCAAGTTCGACGAAGACTGACGCCAAGTCCATGACGACGCGCAGGGGGGGCACGGCGGACGGACGAGGCAGGGCGGGAAGCCACCCGACCGGCACGTCCGGCGGCGAGCCCGGCGGAGAGGTCGTCCGCGACGGCCTGGGCGTGTCGCGCGGCATCGCCATCGGCACCCTTTACCTGCACGATTCCGGCACCATCGCGGTGCCCGAGCTGCGCATCGCCGCCAACCGGCTGGACGCCGAATGCACCCGCTTCGCCGAGGCCGCCGCCAATGCCGGCCGTCAGGTGGAGCAGTTGCAGGACAAGGCGGGACGCCTTGGGGGCGCCGCCGGCGAGGAGCTGGGCTACCTGCTGGACGCCTACCGCCAGATGCTGCACGGCTCGCGCCTGTTGAGGGGCGTGGAAAGCCGCATCCGCACCGAGCGCATCAACGCCGAGGCCGCCGTCCAGCAGGAGATCAACGAGATCGTCCGCGGCTTCGAGGCCATGGAGGATCCCTACCTCGCCGCCCGCGTCGCCGACATCAAGGATATCGGGCGGCGCCTGCTGCGCGCGCTGACCAACACCGTCTACCGTCCCTTCACCGCCCTGCCCAGAAACGCGGTGATCGTCGCCGAGGAGATGACCCCGGCCGACACCGCCCTGCTCGACCCCGCTTTGGTGGCCGGCCTGGCCGCCTCGGTGGGCGGCAGCGAAAGCCACACCGCCATCATGGCCCGCTCGCTGGGTCTGCCCGCGGTGCTGGGCATCGCCGATCTGCTGACCGGAGTAAAGGGCGGCGAGACGGTCATCATCGACGGCTCCAACGGCCTGGTGGTGATCAATCCCCTGGCCGAGACCCAGGCCTTCTACCGCAAGGAACGCGCCGCCTTCCTGAAGGCGCGCCGCGTGCTGGCCCGGCTCAAGGACGTGCCCGCGATCACCCGCGACGGCGGACGCATCGGCCTGCAGGCCAACATGGAACTGCCCAACGAAGTGGCGGCCGTACTGGATTCGGGGGCCGAGGGCATCGGCCTGCTGCGCAGCGAGTTCCTGTTCATGAACCGCGACGACGTGCCCAGCGAGGACGAGCAGTACCGCATCCTTCGGGATGTCATCGAGCGCATGGGCGGGCGGACCGTCACGGTGCGCACCTTCGACGCCGGCGGCGACAAGCTGGCCCCGGCCTTGGGCTGCACCATCGGCCCCAATCCCTCGCTGGGCCTGCGCGCCATCCGCTTAGGCCTCGCCCGCCAGGATCTGCTGGAGGCCCAGCTGGCCGCCATCCTGCGCGCCGCGATCCATGGCCCGGTGCGCATCCTGATCCCCATGATCGCCACCGTGGGCGAGTTGCGCGCCACCCGCGAGGTGATGAACCGGGTGGTGCGCCGCCTGCGCAAGGCCAAGGTGCCGCTGCCCGACACCCTGCCGCCGCTGGGCGCCATGATCGAGATCCCCGGCGCGGCGCTGTCGGCGGATTCCATCGCCTGGCACGCCGATTTCTTCGCCATCGGCACCAACGACCTGGTGCAGTACACCCTGGCCATCGACCGCGCCGACGAGGCGGTGGCCCATCTCTACAACCCGCTGCATCCGGCGGTGCTGCGCCTGATCCAGTTCACCGCCCAGGCCGCCCAGCGGGCCAATATCCCGGTCAGCGTCTGCGGCGAGATGGCCGGCGATCCGCGCTATGCGCCCCTGCTGCTGGGGCTCGGCCTGCGCGAGTTGTCCATGACCACGTCCAATCTGCCGGTGGTGAAGAACCGCATCCGCTCCATGTCGCTGGCCGCCGCGGAAGGCCTGGCCCGCACCATCATGGAGCAGACCGATTCCGGCAAGATCGGCCAGCTGCTCGACGAATTCGAAAGCCGCTGAAGCTTAAGGGGGAACCGTCATGCGCGTCCTGTTCGCCGCCTTCCTGGCCCTGCTGGGGATGGCGCCCGCCGCTTTCGCCCAGAACGCCTATCCGTCCGTGGAACTGCTCTCCACCGCCACCACGGTGATGGGCGAACCCATCCGCTATCCCGACAGCGGCCCGGCCCGGGTGACCTCCACCATCGTCACCCTGGGGCCGCATTCCGAGGCGGCGCTCCACCTGCACCCCGCCCCCATGTACGCCTACATCCTGGAAGGCGAGGTGGTGGTGGATTACGGCCCCCACGGCCGGCGCACCTTCACCCAGGGCCAGGCCCTGATGGAAACCATGGCCGTGCCGCACAAGGGGCTGAACCTCACCGACCGGCCGGTGCGCATCCTCTGCGTCTTCATGGGCGCCGAGGGGACGGCCAATGTCAGCCTGGTGAAGTAGATTTGGTTCGGCTTATGGTTTTTCAGGGCGGGGACGACGCTGAGGGACATGCTGCTCCAATTGCGGCATTTGTCTTTTCATGAAGGCGTCGAACATGGGAACGGTAAAGGCCGTTTCACCGTGGCGCATACTCCAGATCATCCCATCCTTGATCAACTGTTGCCGGGTGGTTGCCACCGCTGACGGCAGGACGCCAAGCACGGATGCGATGTCGCCGGTCTTGTGTGGCCCCGGGCCGAGTTCAGCCATGGCTCTCAGGTATTTTTGCTGAAGCGGCGTCAGTCTGTCGAAACGGACCCGAAAGAAATTCGCATCAAGGAATGCGACGATGGTATCTGTGACCGCCAGGACGTCTTGGCGCCGGATCGGACTTGCCGGGGCCGCATTCCAGACTTGGGCTCCCCACACCTGAATGAAATAGGGGTACCGGGCCGTCAGATGGAGAATTTCGGCGATGGCATCGGCATCGAGCGAGACGCCCTCGTGTTCGGCGGGCTTTACAAGCGCCCGCTTCGCGGAATCCGGGTCAAGAGGCCCGATCTCGGGATAACGGAAAAGACGCTCCGCATAAGATTTTGCATTCCCGGCCAATGCCGCTATCTGCGGCAATCCGGCACCGACGAAATAGAACGGCAAATTGCGCTGCGATATCTCGTGGCAACTAACGACCACCGCCGCCAACTCATCCGGGGACAGATACTGGACCTCGTCGAGAAAAAGGCCGATGGCGGAATTTTTTTCCGCCGCTGCCTCGGCAACGGCGACGATAAGCGACGGAAGATCCTGCTGAAGATTGCCCGTGTCCGCGATGCCCGGCGACGGCTCAAGGCTGAACTCCATGTCACCGGCAGAAATTTTGAAGACGCCGACAAAATTGCGTACCGCCGACATTGCTGCCCGAACTTTAGCGCCCGAGGCGGCCTTTAAATCGAGAATATGCAGAATCCGCCTCAATTCCGGGACAAGAAGTCGCGGCAGCATACCTCCTTCAGGAGCTTCAATCTTCGCCGTCTGAAACCCCATATCGCCAGCAGTCTTGTATAGGCGGTTGAGGAGAACGGTCTTGCCAACGCCCCGCAATCCCAGAAGCATGAGGCCATTGGCCGGACGGCCGGCAAGGATGCGCTCCATGTCGATGGAGGCGTCCTCAAGGAGGGCATCCCGGCCCGCGAGTTCCGGAGGCTGCACGCCTGCCCCGGGATTATATGGGTTTGTGCGACGATCCATGCGCAAATCATAGCAAGATTATTGGAATTAGCAAACTAGCCGTTAAATTCATTAAACTACGCTTTGAGCCCCATACCCACATAAAGATATCTTTATATCATATTGCGTTTTGGCCCAAGGCCTGCTACACAGGCCCTAGCTGGAAAACCACGTGTTATAGGGACCGCCATGACCGCCTTCACCGATTACAAGGTTGCCGACATTTCCCTGGCCGCTTGGGGCCGCAAGGAACTGGACATCGCCGAGAGCGAGATGCCCGGCCTGATGGCCACCCGCGAGGAATTCGGGCCGAAGCAGCCCCTGAAGGGTGCGCGCATCGCCGGTTCCCTGCACATGACCATCCAGACCGGCGTGCTGATCGAGACGCTGAAGGCTCTGGGCGCCGACATCCGCTGGGCGTCGTGCAACATCTTCTCGACCCAGGACCACGCCGCCGCCGCCATCGCCGCCGCCGGCATTCCGGTGTTCGCCACCAAGGGCGAGACCCTGGAAGAGTACTGGGACTACACCCACCGCATCTTCGAGTGGGCCGATGGCGGCTGCCCGAACATGATTCTGGACGACGGCGGCGACGCTACCTTGCTGATCCACCTGGGCATGCGCGCCGAGAAGGACATCTCGGTGCTGAACAACCCGACCTGCGAGGAAGAGGAAGTCCTGTTCGCCTCCATCAAGAAGAAGCTGGCGACCGACAAGACCTTCTACACCCGCAACGGCACCTCCATCCGCGGCGTGACCGAGGAGACCACCACCGGCGTGCACCGTCTCTACGAGATGGAGAAGAAGGGCACCCTGCTGTGGCCGGCCATCAACGTCAACGATTCGGTGACCAAGTCCAAGTTCGACAACAAGTACGGCTGCCGTGAATCGCTGGTCGACGGCATCCGCCGCGCCACCGACGTCATGCTGGCCGGCAAGGTCGCCGTGGTCGCCGGCTTCGGCGACGTGGGCAAGGGCTCGGCCGAGTCGCTGGCGTCCCAGGGCTGCCGCGTCATCGTCACCGAGATCGACCCCATCTGCGCGCTGCAGGCCTGCATGGAAGGCTACGAGGTCGCCACCATGGAAGAGGCGGCTCCGCGCGGCGACATCTTCGTCACCACCACCGGCAACGTGGACGTGATCACCGTCGACCACATGCGGGCCATGAAGGACCGCGCCATCGTCTGCAACATCGGCCACTTCGATTCCGAGATTCAGGTCGCCGGCCTGAAGAATTTCGAGTGGAACAACATCAAGCCGCAGGTGGACGAGATCAAGTTCCCGGGCGGCAACCGCATCCTGCTGCTGGCCGAGGGCCGCCTGGTCAACCTGGGCTGCGCCACCGGCCACCCCAGCTTCGTGATGAGCGCCTCGTTCACCAACCAGGTGATGGCCCAGATCGAGATCTTCACCAATCCCGGCAAGTACGAGAAGAAGGTCTACGTCCTGCCCAAGACCCTGGACGAGAAGGTGGCCAAGCTGCACCTCGCCAAGCTGGGCGCCACGCTGACCAAGCTGAACCAGAAGCAGTCCGATTATATCGGCGTCGCCGTCGAAGGCCCCTTCAAGCCTGAAACCTATCGGTACTAGACTGCGAATACCGTAAACCGGCGAAGCCCCCTTCCGGCGACGGGAGGGGGCTTTTTCTTGGAGGCAACCCCATGTGCACCTGTGGAAAATCCGGCCCCAGCCGCCGCCGCCTGCTGACCGGCATGGCGGCCCTGGCGGCCTTCGGCTCGCTCCGTCCGGCCTCGGCCATGGCGCCCAGGGGCGGAAGCCTGAACAGGAGCGACGGCGAGGTCATGGTCAACGGCCGCCCCGCCCGGACGGGCAGCGCCATCGCCGCCGGTGACAGGGTCGCCGCCGGGCCCAATGGCACGGCGGTGTTCACCCTGGGCGACGACGCCTTCCTGCTGCGCGCCGAAAGCACGGTGACCGTCTCCGACGGCCCGGACGGGCGCCGGATCGACCTGGAGAGCGGCCGCCTGCTGTCGGTATTCGGCCCCAAGGTCATCACCTTGAAGACGCCCCACGCCAATGTGGGCATCCGCGGCACCGCCGCCTATCTGGAAGCCCGCCCGGCGGCCACCGACATCTGCGTGTGCTACGGCCACGCCGTGCTGAGCCCCGACGCCGCCCCCGACAAGGCCGAAGAGGTCCGCACCCGCCACCACGACGCGCCGCGCCGCATCTTCGGCCCCGGCCGCCAGCCGGCCATCGAGCCCTACATGGTCACCAACCACACCGACGAGGAGCTGGTGATGCTGGAAGCCCTGGTGGGCCGGGTGCCGCCGTTCGTGACGAGGTAACACCCCCCTTGCCCCTAAGCCCGCTTGGCCCCAAACTCTGGCCCCATGCGTGCCCTGCTGACCGCCCTTTGCCTGCTGATCGCCCTGCCCGCCGGGGCCGAGACCGTGCATCCGGTGCACGGATTGGCCATGCACGGCGCGCCCAAGTACGGGCCGGGGTTCCGGCATTTCGACTACGTCAACCCGGATGCCCCCAAGGGCGGCGAGATCCGCTTAGCCGAGATCGGCGGGTGGGATTCGCTCAACCCCTTCATCGTCAAGGGCGACCCGCCGGCCGGGGCCGACCTGCCGTTCGAGACGCTGATGGCGAGCTCCGCCGACGAGGCGTTTTCCCAATACGGCCTGATCGCCGAAAGCGTCGAGGTGCCCGCCGACCGCTCGTGGGTGGTGTTCAACCTGCGGCCCAAGGCCCGCTGGCATGACGGCAAGCCCATCACGCCTGAGGACGTGGCGTTCTCGTTCGAGATCCTGAAGGCCAAGGGCCATCCCCGCTACCGCTTCTATTACGCCGCCGTGGACAAGGTCGAGGTGCTGGGGCCGCGCCGGGTGCGCTTCTCGTTCAAGCCGGGCGACAACCGCGAATTGCCGCTGATCGTCGGGCAATTGCCCATCCTGCCCAAGCATTACTGGCAAGGCCGCGACTTCGCCGCCACCACCCTGGAGCCGCCCTTAGGGAGCGGCCCCTACAAGGTGGCTACGTTCGAGACCCAGCGCACCATCACCTACGAGCGGGTGAAGGATTACTGGGGGGCCGAGCTTCCCGTCCGCAGGGGCGAGCACAATTTCGACCGCATCCGCTATGACAGCTACCGCGACACCACCGTGGCGCTGGAGGCGTTCAAGGGCGGCGAATACGACTGGCGGGCCGAGAACGAGGCCAAGAAGTGGGCCACCGCCTACGAGGATTGGGGCGCGCTGAAGGACGGGCGGGGCAGGAAGCAGGGCTTCGCCAACCAGCGCCCGGCCGGCATGCAGGGCTATGCCTTCAACCTGCGCCGCCCGCTGTTCGCCGATGTCCGGGTCCGCCGCGCGCTCGGTCTGGCCTTCGACTTCGAGTGGACCAACAAGACCCTGTTCTACGGCCAGTACAAGCGCACCGGCTCGTACTTCGCCAACTCGGAACTGGCCGCCACGGGCCTGCCGTCGGCTGCCGAGCTGACGGTGCTGGAGCCGCTGCGCGGCCAAATCCCGCCCGAGGTGTTCACCACCGAATTCAGGCCCCCCGCCACCGAGGGCGATGGCAACATCCGCCCCAATCTGCGCGCCGCCATGAAGCTGCTGGAGGAAGCCGGCTGGGACGTGGTGGACGGCAAGCTGATGAAGGACGGCAAGCCCTTCGCCTTCGAGATCCTGCTGGTCCAGCCCGCCTGGGAGCGCATCACCCTGCCGTTCGCCCGCAATCTGGCCCGCCTGGGCATCGAGGCAAGCGTGCGCACCGTCGATACCGCCCAGTACAAGAACCGTCTCGACCACTTCGATTTCGACATGGTGGTGCATGTGTGGGGCCAGTCCCAGTCGCCGGGCAACGAGCAGCTGGGCTATTGGGGGGCCGAATCCGCCGACGCGGCGGGCGGCCAGAATCTGGCCGGCATCAAGAACCCGGCCGTCGACGCCCTGATCGAGCAGGTGATCGCGGCGCCTGACCGCGAAGCCCTGGTGGCCCGCACCCGGGCGCTGGACCGGGTGCTGCTGTGGAATGACTACGTCATTCCCCAATGGCATCTCGGCCTCGACCGTCTGGTCTGGTGGGACAAGTTCGGCATGCCCGAGGTAACGCCGGCCAACGGGGTGCAGCTGATGACCTGGTGGGTGAAGAAATGATCGCCTACACGCTGCGCCGTCTGGCCCTGATCCCGCTCACCCTGTTCGGCATCATGCTGATCAACTTCACCGTGGTGCAGTTCGCCCCCGGCGGACCGGTGGAGCTGATGATCTCCAAGCTGCAGGGTACGGCGGTGGACGCCGCCGCCCGCGTCTCCGGCTCGGGCTCGGGCGAGACCGCCCCGGTCAAGGCCGCGCCCGCCCAGGGCAACCAGGGGGCCTATCGCGGGGCGCAAGGGTTACCGCCCGACTTCATCAAGGAGATCGAGCGCCAGTTCGGCTTCGATCGTCCGGCGCACGAGCGTTTCTGGCTGATGATGGGCCAGTACGCCCGCTTCGATTTCGGCAAGAGCTTCTATCGCGATACCTCGGTGGTGGGTCTGGTGATCGAGAAGATGCCCACCTCCATCTCGCTGGGACTGTGGAGCACGCTGATCATCTATCTGGTGTCCATACCGCTCGGCATTTGGAAGGCCCGGCGCGACGGTTCGCGCTTCGACGTCGCCACCTCGTGGGCGGTGATCATCGGCTATGCCGTGCCCGGCTTCCTGTTCGCCATCGCCCTGATCGTCCTGTTCGCCGGGGGAAAGTATTTCTCGTGGTTTCCGCTGCGCGGCCTCACCTCGCCCGGCCTGGAGGGAGCGCCCTTCCTGACCCGCGCTTTTGACTACTTCTGGCATCTGGCGCTCCCCGTAACCGCGTTGGTAGTTGGGGGATTCGCCGGTCTCACCATGCTGACCAAAAACTCGTTCCTGGAAGAGATCAACAAGCAGTACGTGGTCACCGCCCGGGCCAAGGGATTGAGCGAGCGGCGCATCCTCTACGGCCATATCTTCCGCAACGCCATGCTGCTGATCGTCGCCGGCTTTCCCCGCGCTTTGGTGGGAATTCTCTTCACCGGCTCGGTGCTGGTCGAGATCATCTTCTCGCTGGACGGCATCGGCCTGCTGGGCTTCGAGGCGGTGAGCAACCGGGATTACCCCGTGATGTTCGGCACGCTCTACGCCTTCTCGCTGCTGGGTCTGGTGCTCAATCTGGTCAGCGACCTCACCTATCACTGGGTCGACCCCCGCATCGACTTCGAGGGGAGGGGCGGATGAGGACGAGAGCTATACGACATTTCCGTGGCTTGCCGGGGATAAACCACAGAGACACAGAGACACAGAGAATACACAGAGGGAAAAAAACCTTTCTTTTTCTCTGTGCCATCTCTGTGTCTCTGTGTCTCTGTGGTGAGTTCCCCTGTTTCGGCGGAACATCCCCATGCGCCTGACGCCCTTGGATCGCCGCCGCCTCGACGCCTTTTGCCGCAACCGGCGGGGATTCTGGAGCCTGTGGATCTTTCTGGCCCTGTTCCTGGTCACGCTGGCGGCCGAGCTGGTGGCCAACGACCGCCCCATCATGGTGCGCTATGACGGGGCAACGTACTTCCCCATGGTCAAGGACTACCCCGAGGTGACCTTCGGCGGCGACTTCAAGACCTATGCCGATTACCGCGACGCCTACATCGTGGCCAAGATCGCCGAAAAGGGCTGGGCCCTGTGGCCGCCGGTTCCCTACGATTACCGCGCCATCAACTACGACCCGCTGATGAAGCACCCCGCGCCGCCGTCGCCCCGCAACTGGCTGGGCACCGACGACCAGGGCCGCGACGTGCTGGCCCGGCTGATCTATGGGCTGCGCCTGTCCATCTGCTTCGGGCTGGCGCTCACCCTGGTCAGCACGGTGATCGGCGTGGCCGCCGGCGCGGTGCAGGGCTATTTCGGCGGCAAGGTGGATCTGGCCTTCCAGCGCTTTCTCGAGATCTGGGGCGGGCTGCCGGAATTGCTGATCCTGATCATCATCGCCTCCATCATCAAGCCGGGCTTCTGGACCCTGCTGCTGGTGCTGGTGCTGTTCTCGTGGACCAATCTGGTGGGCGTGGTCCGGGCCGAGTTCCTGCGGGCGCGCAACTTCGATTACGTCCGCGCGGCAAGGACGCTGGGCATGAGCGATTCCCGCATCATGGTCCGCCATGTGCTGCCCAACGCCATGGTGGCCACCGTGACCTTCATGCCGTTCATCCTCAATTCCTCCATCGTGTCGCTGACCGCTCTCGACTTCCTGGGCCTGGGGCTGCCGCCCGGCTCGGCGTCGCTGGGCGATCTGCTGCGCCAGGGCAAGGAGAACCTGCAGGCCCCCTGGCTGGGCCTGACCGGCTTCGTAGTGGTCGCCACCTTGCTGTCGCTGCTGGTCTTCGTGGGCGAAGCGGTGCGCGATGCCTTTGATCCCAGGAAAACCACATGATGGAAGAGAAGACTCCCCTGCTGGTCGTCGATGACCTCGCCGTGAGCTTCGGCCCCGTCCAGGCGGTCAAGGGCGTGTCCTTCACCCTTGCCAAGGGCGAGACCCTGGCCCTGGTGGGCGAAAGCGGCTCGGGCAAGTCGGTGACGGCGCTGTCCATCCTGCAATTGCTGCCCTACCCCCGCGCCGCCCATCCCAGGGGCTCCATCCGTCTCGACGGCGCCGAACTGGTGGGCGCGCCGGAGCCGGCGTTGCGAAGCGTGCGCGGCGGCCGCGTCGCCATGGTGTTCCAGGAGCCCATGACCTCGCTCAACCCCCTGCATTCCATCGAGAGGCAGGTGGGCGAGGTGCTGGAACTGCATCTGGGCCTGCGCGGCACGGAGCTGCGGACCCGGGTTGTCGAACTGCTGTCCCTGGTGGGCATCCCCGAGCCGGAAAAACGCCTGTCCGCCCTGCCCCACGAGCTGTCGGGCGGCCAGCGGCAACGGGTGATGATCGCCATGGCGCTGGCGGGCGAACCCGACATCCTCATCGCCGACGAGCCGACCACGGCGCTCGACGTCACCATCCAGGCCCAGATCCTGGCGCTGCTCAAGGACCTTCAGGCCCGCCTCGGCATGGCGCTGCTGTTCATCACCCACGATCTCGGTATCGTGCGCAAGATGGCCGACCGGGTCTGCGTCATGAATAACGGCGAGATCGTGGAAAGCGGTCCGCTGCCCCGGGTGTTCGACGCTCCCGGGCATCCCTACACCCGGCGCCTGCTGGAAGCCGAGCCCAAGGGCAAGCCCCATCGTCCGCCGGAAGGAGAGCCGGTGGTGATGGCCGCCCGCGACTTGAAGGTCTGGTTTCCCTTGAAGGCCGGCATCTGGCGCAAGACCATCGGCCACGTCAAGGCGGTGGACGGCGTCAGCCTGGAGTTAAGGCGCGGCCACACCATCGGCGTGGTGGGGGAATCCGGCTCCGGCAAGACCACGCTGGGCCTGGCGCTGCTGCGGCTGCTGGCCTCCGACGGCGAGATCAGTTTCGCCGGAACCAAAATCGATTCCATGAGCCCCGGGACCTTGCGCCCGCTGCGCCGCCAGATGCAGATGGTGTTCCAGGACCCCTACGGCTCGCTCAGCCCGCGCATGTCGGTGGGCGACATCGTCGGCGAGGGCCTCGAGGTGCACGAGCCCGCCATGCCCCGCGCCGAACGCGAGCGGCTGATCGGCGAGGCCTTGGCGGAGGTGGGCCTCGACCCCGCCACCCGCGACCGCTACCCCCACGAATTCTCCGGCGGCCAGCGCCAGCGCATCGCCATCGCCCGCGCCCTGGTCCTCAAACCCAAGTTCATCGTCCTGGACGAGCCCACCAGCGCGCTGGACGTCTCGGTCCAGGCCCAGATCGTCGATCTGCTGCGCGATCTCCAGGCCCGGCATTCCCTGGCCTATCTGTTCATCAGCCACGACCTGCGGGTGGTGCGCGCACTGGCCGACGATCTGATCGTCATGAAGGACGGCAAGGTGGTGGAAGCCGGCCGGGCCGAGGAGCTGTTCAAGGCACCCAGGACCGCCTACACCCGCGCCCTGATGGCGGCGGCCTTCGATCTGGAGGTGGCATGAGCGCGTCACCTGTCATCCCGAGAGAGCAACGCGACCGAGGGATCCCGTCCTGGACGGCCGGTGGGCCTTTGGCAGTGCCGGAGCAGGCGGAGATTCCTCGCTGCGCTCGGAATGACAAGTCATGACCCCCCAGCGCCACACTCACCTCGACGCCCTGGCCATGACCCTGATGGTGGGCTTGTGCGCGCTGTGGGGCCTCAACCAGGTGGCGGCCAAGGTGGCCAATGCCGGCATCTCGCCCGTCCTGCAGGCCGGCTTGCGCTCGGGCGGCTCCGCCCTGTTGCTGCTGGGCTGGAGCCGCATGCGCGGCGTGCCCCTGTTCCGGTCCGACGGGTCGGGCAAGGCGGGGCTGGCCGCCGGCCTGCTGTTCGGCGCCGAATTCGCCCTGATCTATTGGGGCCTGGAATACACCCCGGCGTCGCGGGCCGTGGTGTTCCTTTACACCGCCCCCTTCGTGGTGGCCCTGGGGCTGCATTGGCTGGTCCCGGCCGAGCGCCTGACCCGCAATCAGGTCCTGGGCCTCTTGTGCGCCTTCGGCGGCATCGTGCTGGCCTTCGGCGACAGCCTGTCCCTGCCCGACCGCCGCCAGCTGGTCGGCGACCTGATGCTGCTGGTCTCGGCGGTGATGTGGGGGGCGACCACCGTGCTGGTGCGCACCTCGCGGCTGTCGGCCATCAGCCCCAACAAGACCCTGCTGTACCAGTTGGGGGTGTCGGCGCTGGTGCTGCCCGTCGCCTCGGTTCTGCTGGGCGAGAGAGGCATCATCGGCGAGCCCTCCGCCCTGGTCTGGGCCTCGCTGGCCGGGCAGATCGTCATCGTCGCCTTCGCCTCCTACCTGACATGGTTCTGGCTGATCTCCCGCTACCCCGCGACACGGCTGTCGGCCTTCTCGTTCCTCACCCCCCTGTTCGGCATGGTGTTCGGGGCAATGCTGCTGGGCGAGCGCCTGACCTGGGGCCTTGGCGGCGCCATGGTGCTGGTGGCGGCGGGCATCTGGCTGGTGAACCGGAAGTGAGGGGAAAGTGATTCCGGCCGCTTGCATTCGAGTATCGCCCGAGCTATAAGCGTCCCCTTCTGCGAGCGGACAAGGCTGTTAGGGCTGCCTTGCCGTTCTTCGCCGCTGAACCATTCAGACTAAGGATAAGCGCAAATGCCCAAGATGAAGACCAAGAGCTCCGCCAAGAAGCGGTTCAAGCTCACCGGCACCGGCAAGGTGAAGGGCAACGTGGCGTTCAAGCGTCACTGCCTGTCGGCGAAGTCCCAGAAGATGAAGCGCCAGGCGCGCGGCACCTTCGTCCTGTTCAAGACGGACGGGGACAACGTCAAGAAGTACTTCCTGCCGAACGGAGGCTGATAAATGGCTCGCGTCAAGCGGGGCGTCACCACGCACGCCCGTCATAAGAAGATTCTCAAGCTCGCCAAGGGCTATCGCGGCCGGTCCAGCACCTGCTTCCGGGTCGCGATCCAGAAGGTCGAGAAGGCGCTCCGGTACGCCTACCGCGATCGCCGCGCCAAGAAGCGCAATTTCCGCGCCCTGTGGATTCAGCGCATCAACGCCGGCGCCCGTGCCAACGGCCTGCCGTACTCGCGTTTCATGGACGGCCTGAAGAAGGCCGGTATCGCGCTCGACCGCAAGGTCCTGTCCGATATCGCCATCCGCGAGCCCGATGCGTTTAAGTCGCTGGTGGAAAAGGCTCAGGCCGCCCTCCGGTAGGACTTCCCGCCGGGAAGCTAATGTGTTGGAGAGGGGCCGGCCCGATCGGGGCGGCCCCTTTTCCTGTCTTTGGGGAACGAGAGACATGCAGGACCTCGACAAACTCCGCGCGCAAGCCCTGGCCGAACTGGCCGCCGCCACGACGCTCGACCAGCTGGACGCCGCCCGCGTCGCCGCCCTGGGCAAGAAGGGCACCGTCACCGGCCTGATGAAGACCCTGGGCGCCATGGGCCCCGACGAGCGCAAGGCCGCGGGTGCTGCGCTCAACGCCGCCCGCGACGAGATCGAGGCGGCGCTGGCCAAGGCCAAGGCCAGCCTGGAGGCCAAGGCGCTGGACGAGCGCCTGGCGCGCGAACGCATCGACGTCACCCTGCCGTCCCGGCCCGAATCCCTGGGGCGCATCCACCCCATCTCCCAGGTCATGGACGAGATGGCCGCCATCTTCGCCCAGATGGGCTTCGACGTGGCGGAAGGTCCCGACATCGAGGACGACTTCCACAATTTCAACGCGCTGAACATTCCGCCCGAGCATCCGGCGCGGCAGATGCACGACACCTTCTATTTCGGCGAGAAGCCCGACGGCGGGCGCCACCTGCTGCGCACCCACACCAGCCCCGTGCAGATCCGCACCATGGTGGCCAACAAGCCCCCCATCCGCATCATCGCCCCGGGCCGCACCTATCGCTGCGACTCGGACATGACCCACACCCCGATGTTCCATCAGATCGAGGGTCTGGTCATCGACGAGATCACCCATATGGGCCATCTCAAGGGCTGTCTGCTGGAATTCGTCCGCGCCTTCTTCGAGGTGGACGACGTGCCGGTGCGCTTTAGGCCCAGCTTCTTCCCCTTCACCGAGCCCTCGGCCGAGGTGGATATCGGCTGTTCGCGCGAAGGCGGCGAGCTGAAGATCGGTCCCGGCGCCGGCTGGCTGGAAATCGGCGGTTCGGGCATGGTCCATCCCAACGTGCTGAGGAACTGCGGCATCGACCCCGACCGCTACCAGGGCTTCGCCTTCGGCATGGGCGTCGAGCGCATGGCCATGCTGAAATACGGCATCCCCGATCTGCGCACCTTCTTCGATTCCGATCTTAGGTGGCTGAAGCATTACGGCTTCGTACCCTTGGATGTTCCCACGCTGGCGGGAGGGCTGACCCGATGAAGTTCACGCTGGACTGGCTCCGGACCCATCTCGACACCACCGCCACCCTGGCCGAGATCGAAGTGGGCCTCACCGCCATCGGCCTCGAGGTCGAGGGCATCGAAGACCCGGCCAAGCATCTGGGCGGCTTCGTGGTCGGCCATATTCTCGAGGCCGAGAAGCACCCCGACGCCGACAAGCTGAAGCTGTGCAAGGTGGACAGCGGCTCGGGCGTCCTTCAGGTCGTCTGCGGCGCCCCCAATGCGCGCGCCGGCCTCAAGGTCATCCTGGCCCAGCCGGGCACCTATATCCCCATCACCGGCGAATTGCTGAAGAAGGGCAAGGTCCGGGGCGTGGAAAGCCAGGGCATGATGTGCTCGTGGCGCGAGCTGAAACTGGGCGAGGACCACGAGGGCATCGCCGAGCTGGACGCCTCCGTCGCGGTGGGCGCCAGGCTGCTCGACATCATGACCTTCGACCCCATGATCGAGATCTCGGTCACCCCCAACCGGGTCGATTGTCTGGGCGTGCGCGGCATCGCCCGCGACCTGGCCGCCTTCGGCCTGGGCACGCTGAAGCCCCTGAAGGTCGAGCCGGTGGCCGGCACCTTCAAGAGCCCCATCGGCGTGCGCCTGGAATTTTCGCCCGAAACCGCCAATGCCTGCCCGCTGTTCGCCGGCCGCCTGATCCGGGGCGTGAAGAACGGCGACAGCCCGCAATGGCTGAAGGACCGCCTCACCGCCATCGGCCTGCGGCCCATCTCGGCCCTGGTGGACATCACCAATTTCTTCGCCTACGACCTTTGCCGCCCGCTGCACGTCTTCGACGCCGCCAAGGTCAAGGGCGACATCCGCGCCCGGCTGGCGAAGGACGGCGAGACCCTGGCCGGCCTCAACGGCAAGACCTACACGCTGGATGCCGGCATGACGGTCATCGCCGACGAGAACGGCCCCGAGGCCCTGGCCGGCATCCTGGGGGCTGAGCATTCCGGCTGCACCGAGGCGACCACCGAGGTGTTCCTGGAAGCCGCCTATTTCGACCCCATCCGTACCGCCGCCACCGGCCGCAAGCTGGACATCCTGTCCGACGCCCGCTTCCGCTTCGAGCGCGGCGTCGATCCCGCCTTCGTGGTCGCCTCCATGGAGCTGGCCACCCGCATGATCCTCGATCTGTGCGGCGGCGAGGCCTCGGAAGCGGTGATCGCCGGCACCGAGCCCGACTGGCAGAAATCCATCGTGCTGCGCCCCAACCGCGTCTTCGAACTGGGCGGCGTCGAGGTGCCGGTGGCCCGCATGGAGAGCATCCTCAACGACCTGGGCTGCGCCGTGGCCGAGCATGCGGATGGGCTTCTCGTCAACCCGCCGTCCTGGCGCGGCGACATCACCGCCGAGCACGATCTGGTGGAAGAGGTCATCCGCATCAACGGCTACGACAACATCCCCGCCACCCCCATGCCGCGCCCGGCCATGCCGAAGCCGGTGCTGACGCCGGGCCAGCGCCGCTCCGGCTGGGTCCGTCGTCAGTTGGCCACCCGTGGCCTGGTGGAGACGGTGACCTGGTCGTTCCTGCCAGAGGCCCAGGCCATCATGTTCGGCGGCGGCGCCCCGGAGATGCATCTGGCCAATCCCATCTCGTCGGATCTCGATGTCATGCGTCCGTCGGTGCTGCCCAATCTGGTGACGGCGGCGGGCCGCAACGCCGATCGCGGCATGAAGGATCTGGGCCTGTTCGAGCTGGGTCCGCAATTCGACGGCCCCGAACCGGGCCAGCAGCGTCTGGTGGCCGCCGGCATCCGTGCCGGAAGAGCGCGTGGCCGCCACTGGGCCGAACCGGCCCGCAACGTGGACGCCTTCGACGCCAAGGCCGACATCCTGGCGGCGATCGCCGCCGCCGGGGCCAATCCCGACTCGCTCCAGGTGGTGGCCGAGGCCCCCGCCTGGTACCACCCCGGCCGCTCGGGCGCGCTGAAGCTGGGCAACAAGCCGGTGGGCTTCTTCGGCGAAATCCACCCCGGCATCCTAGGCCAGCTGGACGTCAAGGGGCCGGTGGTCGGCTTCGAGCTGTTCCTCGAAGCCCTGCCGCCGCAAAAGGCCAAGGCCACCAAGGCGCGTCCGCTGCTCAAGGCCTCGGCGCTGCAGCCCCTGGACCGCGACTTCGCCTTCACGCTGGATTCGGGCGTGGCGGCGGACGCGGTGGTGCGTGCGGCGAAGAACGCCGACAAGGCCCTGATCACCGACGTGGCGGTGTTCGACCTCTACGAGGGCGACAAGATGGCGGCCGGCAAGAAGTCGCTGGCCATCACCGTGACCTTGCAGCCCAGCGACAAGACGCTGACCGACGAGGAAATCGAGGCGGTGGGCGCAAAGATCGTCGCTGCGGTGGTCAAGGCCACCGGCGGCGAGCTTCGGGGCTGATCGGCGCCCGTGCCGACCATCATCCTGGTCCGCCACGGGGAAACCCGCTGGAACCGCGAGGGCCGCGTCCAGGGCCACGGCGATTCGCCGCTGACGCCCAAGGGCGCGGCCCAGGCGCGGGCCTACGGCCTGCGGCTGCGGGACGTGCTCGGCGACCGGCAGCGGTGGCGGGTGGTGTCCAGCCCGCTGGGCCGCTGCGTCCAGACCACCGGCATCCTGTGCGAGGTGGCCGGGCTGGATTTCCGCGCCATCACCTTCGACCAGCGCCTGCGCGAGGTTCATACCGGCGACTGGTCGGGCCTGCCTAAATCCGAGCTGGCGGCTCGGCATCCCGGCATGATGGAGGCCGAGGGACTGGGCCATTGGGTGTTCCGCTGCCCCGGCGGCGAAAGCCATCAGGCGCTCTCCACCCGGCTGGCCCAGTGGCTGGGAGAACTGCAGCCGGGCGAAAAGCTTGTGGTTGTCAGCCACGGAATCGCTGGACGGGTGCTGCGCGGCCTCTATGCGGGCGAAGACCCCGACCGGGCCATGCGGAGCGACTCGCCGCAGGATGCCCTATTTCTTATGGCAAAAGGCTGCATCGAACGAATTAGCGTTCAATAACCTCTCGCTCCGTTGCGCCGCACAAATGCCCGTGCGATGATGAAGTATGATGGACGGTAACAATAGGATTCGCTTTTCCGCCCGGGCGGCGGCGGAGGTTATGACGCAGATCGTGCGTCTGGCCAATGGCGCGGCGTTTGCGGGGGGCTTGAACCCCGCCCAATGGAGCGCGCTGCGCTATCTCGCCGAGGCCGTCCCGGAATCGCGCACCGTCACCGACTTCGCCCATTACCACGCCACCACCAGCGGCACCGCCAGCCAGACGGTTGCCGCCCTGGTGCGCAAGGGATTGGTGGAGCGCCTGCCCGAACCGGGCGATCGCCGCCGCAATCGCCTGGAACTCACCTCGGCGGGCCATGAATTGCTGCACGACGACCCCCTGGGCAGCATCTCCGCCGCCATCGCCGCCCAGCCCATGGACATGCAGGAAGCCCTGGCCCTGGCCCTGGACACGACGCTGCAGACCCTGATGCGCACGGATATGGCCAAGGCCTGAACAGGCTTGGGTTTCACTGCCAGTCATGCTAGTCGGCGTTTGAATTGATCTGTCATCCCGACGCCCTTGGGCGGAGGGATCTCGGCCTGGGATGCTGTTTCCCAATTGGAAAAGCCGTTCCAAAGATGAGATCCCTCGCTTGCGCTCGGGATGACATGACGAGTCTGATCAAACGCCGACCGGTATCGGACGTCGGCGGCCCTATACGCCGTTGGCCTTGAACCAGGACAGGGCCCTGGCCCAGCCGTCCCTGGCCGGAGCCTCGCGGTAGGACGGTCGGTAATCGGCGTGGAAGGCATGCGGCGCGTCGGGGTAGACCACCATGTCCACCTTGACCGGGGCCAGCTTGACCGCGGCCTTCATCTTCTCGACGCTGTCCTGGGGAATGCCCTGGTCGGCGCCGCCGTAAAGGCCCAGGACCGGCGCCATCAGGCCGGCGGCGACGTCCACCGGCTGCTTCGGCGTCTCGGGCGTGGCGTTGCCCACCAGCCTGCCGTACCAGGCCACCGCCGCCTTCAGCTTCGGGTTATGGGCGGCGTACAGCCAGACGGCGCGGCCGCCCCAGCAAAAGCCGGTGACTCCCAGCCGCTCCGCGTCGCCACCATTGGCCGCCGCCCAGGCGGCGGCGGCATCCAGGTCCGAGAGCACCTGGGCGTCGGGCACCCGGGCGACGATGGTGGACAGGATGGTGGGGATGTCGGTCAGCACCGACGGATCGCCCTGGCGAAAATACAGTTCCGGCGCCACGGCCAGATAGCCCAGCTTGGCGAAGCGGCGGCAGACGTCGCGGATATGCTCGTGGACGCCGAAGATCTCCTGAATCACCAGGATGGTGGGAAACGGCCCCTTGCCCGCCGGCATGGCGGCATAGGCCGGCATGGGATGGCCGCCGGGGGTGGGGATCATCACCGCGCCGGCCGCCAACCCTTGCGAATCGGTGCTGATGGCCCCGGCCGCGGCGGGGCTGACCGCCATTGCGTAGCCGGTGGCCAGCACGGCGGCCGACACGAAGCCGCGCCGCGTCATGTCGGCTTTGGGCATCAGGCTCTTGACGTCGTCGTTCATGCTTACCCCTCCCTTGATAGAGTGCTTCCAAGATGGCATCGCCAGCCTTGCGCGACAAGGCCGGCTTGGATAGGTTTGGGCGCCATTGGAACCGCCCGCGCAGGTGCCGCCCATGTCTGTGATTCTGAATACGCTGATCGAAGTCGTTCTGATCGCGCTGAACCTGTACTGGTACGTCATCCTGGCGTCGGTGATCGTCAGCTGGCTGGTGGCCTTCGGGGTGATCAACACCTACAACTCGGCGGTCCGCACCATCCTGGACGTGATCTACCGCCTGACCGAGCCGGCGCTGCGCCCGCTTCGCCGCGTCCTGCCCGATTTCGGCAATGTGGACCTGTCGCCCATCGCGCTGTGGCTGATCTTGTACTTCATCATCCGGGTGCTGGAGCAGGTGCGGTTCAGCCTTTGAGCGGCTCACCCTTCACCCCTTGCCCCGGCGGCCTGAAGGTCGCTCTGCGCCTCACCCCCAAGGCATCGCGCGACCGCATCATGGGCGCGGCCGAGGAAGCGGACGGCGGGACGGTGCTGAAGGCGCAGGTCACCGCCGTGCCCGAAGACGGCAAGGCCAACGCGGCGCTGCTGAAGCTTCTGTCCAAGGCTTGGAAGATCCCCAAGTCGGACATGGACATCGTCCTGGGCGCCACCGACCGGCGCAAGGTGATCTTGATTTCCGGCGATTCCGAGGATCTGCGGCATCGCCTCGACGAGTGGATGGCAAGCAACCATGACTGACGCGAAGCTGATCGACGGCAACCTGTTTTCCGCCAAACTGCGCGAGACCATCGCCGCCCGCGTGGCCGAGATGAAGGATCGTCACCGCATCACCCCCGGCCTCGCGGTGGTGCTGGTGGGCGAGGACCCGGCCAGCCAGGTCTATGTGCGCACCAAGGGCAAGCGCACGCTCGAAGCCGGCATGAACTCGTTCGAGCACAAGCTGCCCGCCGACACGCCGGAAGACGCGCTGCTGCTCCTGATCGAAAGCCTGAACAAGGACCCGGCGGTCCACGGCATCCTGGTCCAGCTGCCGGTGCCCAAACACATCGACACCCAGAAGGTGATCGAGGCCATCGACCCGGCCAAGGACGTGGACGGCTTCCATCCCGTCAATGTGGGCCGGCTGGCGGCGGGCATGGATGCCATGGTGCCCTGCACGCCGCTCGGCTCGCTGCTGCTGCTGAAAGACAATCTGGGCAAGCTGGGCGGCCTGGACGCCGTGGTGATCGGGCGGTCCAACATCGTCGGCAAGCCCATGGCCCAGCTCCTGATCAAGGAAAGCTGCACCGTCACCGTGGCCCATTCCCAGACCAAGAACCTGCCGGAGGTGGTGCGCCGCGCCGACATCGTCGTCGCCGCCGTGGGCCGGCCCGAGATGGTCAAGGGCGACTGGATCAAGCCGGGCGCCACGGTGATCGACGTGGGCATCAACCGCATCGACCTGGAGGGCGGCAAAACCAGACTGGTGGGCGACGTGGACTTCGCCTCGGCGGTCAAGGTGGCGGGCGCCATCACTCCCGTCCCCGGCGGCGTCGGTCCCATGACCATCGCCTGCCTGCTCCGGAATACCGTGGTGGCCTGCGCCCGCCTGCACGGCCTGCCCGAGGTGGAGTTCTAGGAGAATGAGTCTCACCGGCGAGGTGAGCCATCTCGTCCTGTCGGTGGCCATATTCCTGGGGGCGCATTCGCTCTCCAACTGGAAGCCGCTGCGCGGCCCCATCGAGGCCCGCTACGGCAAGAAGGGCTTCTACGCCGGCTATTCGGTGGTCTCCACCCTGCTGCTGGTCTGGGTGATCGCCGCCGCGCTCGCCTCCCCCACCGTGATGGTGTGGGAGCAGCAGCCCTGGATGCGCTGGGTGCCCCCCCTGGCCATGCCCGCCGCCTGCCTGTTCTGGGTGCTGGGGCTTACCCAGAAGAACCCCTTCTCCATCGGCCCCGGCGGGGCGGGCTATGATCCGGCGCGGCCGGGCATCGTGCGCCTGACACGCCATCCCATCATCTGGGGTTTGGGCATCTGGAGCGCCGCCCACATCATCCCCAACGGCCATCTGGCCGGGCTTTTGCTGTTCGTGCCGCTGTTCCTGCTGTGTCTGGTGGGGCCGCGCATCCTCGACGCCAAGCGCCGCAAATCCTTGGGCCGGGACCGCTGGCGGGAGATGGATGGACAAGCAGCGTTCGACGCCCGCGCCCTGCTGGCCGAACTGGGCTGGGTCCGCATCATCGGCGGGCTGGCGCTCTATCCCGTGCTGCTGTGGCTGCACCCCATGGTGATCGGGCTGTCGCCCCTGCCCTGATCCCCCCTTTACGCCGCCCCGGAATCAAGGCAGCCTGAATGCCCCCTTTTCGGAGCCGCCGCCATGTCCGGGATTGCCCCCCTCGATCTGCTGAGTGATCTGGTCGCCGACGCCCGCAAGGCCGGGGCCGAGGCCGCCGACGCCGTCCTGATCGATTCCGCCTCGCTGTCGGTGGGCATGCGCCTCGGTGCGCTGGAGCGGCTCGAACGCGCCGAATCGGGCGACGTCGGCCTGCGGGTGCTGATCGGCAAGCGCCAGGCCTTCGTCTCGTCGTCGGACCGCTCCAAGGTGGCCTTGGCCGAACTGGTGGAGCGCGCCGTGGCCATGGCGCGCTCCATCCCCGAGGACCCCTATTGCGGCCTGGCCGACCCGGCCGAGCTGGCCCGCGACTTTCCCGATCTCGACGTCTGCGACCCCGACGAGCCCTCGGCGGAGACGCTGATCGACATGGTGCGCGCCGCCGAGGATTCCGCCCGCGCGGTCCCCGGAATCACCAATTCCGAGGGTGCCGAGGCGGGCTGGGGCCGCTCAGGGGTAGCCATCGTCGCCTCCAACGGCTTTGCCCATTCCTACGCGGTGACCTCGTCGTCGCTGTCGGTGTCGGTGCTGGCCGGCACCAACGAGCAGGGCATGGAGCGTGACTACGACTATTCCTCGGCGGTGTTCCTGGCCGACCTGCGGGAAGCCGAGGAAATCGGCTTCGAGGCCGGCCGCCGCGCCGTCCGCCGTCTGGGTGCACGCAAGGTGGCGACCAAACAGGTTCCGGTGATCTTCGACCCCCGCGTGGCGCGCGGCCTGGTGTCCAGTCTGGCCGGGGCCATCAACGGCGCCGGAGTGGCGCGCGGCACCAGCTTCCTCAAGGACAGGCTGGGCCAGGCCATCTTCGCCCGCGGCGTGCGGGTGGTGGACGATCCCCACCGCAGGCGCGGCCTGCGCTCGCGCCCCTGCGACGGCGAGGGCATCGCCACCCGACGCCGCGCCATCGTCGAGGACGGAGTGCTGACCACCTGGCTGCTGGATCTGCGCTCGGCCCGGCAATTGGGGATGCAGTCCACCGGCCACGCCAGCCGGGGCACCTCGTCGCCGCCCTCGCCGTCCGCCAGCAATTTCTATCTGGAAGCCGGCCATATCACGCCGGGCGAGATGATCCACGACATCCCGGAGGGCTTCTACGTCACCGATCTGTCGGGCCAGGGGGTCAACGGCGTCACCGGCGATTATTCGCGCGGGGCCTCGGGCTTCTGGATCAAGGGCGGCGAGCTGGTCTTTCCCGTCAACGAAGTGACGGTGGCGGGCAACCTCAAGGACATGTTCCTCAACCTCACCCCGGCCAGCGACTTAGGCCTGCGCCACGGCATCGACGCCCCCACCTGCCGCATCGACGGGCTGATGGTGGCGGGACGGTAGGGCCTTTGGCCCAAGCGTTCCATTTCGTCGTCATGGCCGGGCTTGACCCGGCCATCCATGGACCCCCGGATCAAGTCCGGGGGTGACGGTGACACGGAAAGAACTAAGGCTCCACCCCGATATTGTCGATCAGCCGGGTATTGCCCAGGCGGGCGGCGGCCAGGATGCGAAGCGGACGGTCCAGAAGCTCGGCGGGCGCCAGGGAGGCGGCGTCGCGGACCTCGATGTAATCCACCGAATCGAAGCCGGCCTTCAGCAGGCCCGAGGCGGCCATGGGGCAAAGGTCGGAGGCCTTGGCCCCGGCGCGCAGGCCGTCGGCCACGCCGGTGAGCGCACGGATCAGCCAGGGCGCGATGGCCCGCTGCTCAGGCGTCATATAGGCGTTGCGCGACGACATGGCCAGGCCGTCGTCTTCGCGGAGCGTAGGCACCCCTTCGATGCGCACCGGAATGTCCAGGTCGCGGGCGAAGCGGCGGATCACCGCCAACTGCTGGTAATCCTTCTCGCCGAACAGGGCAACGTCGGGCAGGCATTGCAGCAAAAGCTTGGTCACCACCGTGGCGACGCCGGCGAAATGGCCGGGGCGCACCGCGCCGCACATTCCGTCCGACACGCCGCTGACGCTCACCGTGGTGGCGAAGCCGTCCGGGTACATCTCGGGCACGGTGGGGGCGAACAGCACATGGCAGCCGGCCGAGGACAGCGCGGCGGCGTCCTTCTCCTCCTGGCGGGGATAGCGGGCGAAATCCTCGTTGGGGCCGAACTGGGTGGGATTGACGAACACCGAGGCGACGCAGCGATCGGCCAGTTCCAGCCCGCGCCGCACCAGCGACAGATGGCCGTCATGCAGCGCCCCCATGGTGGGAACCAGGGCGACGGAGAGCTTGGCGTCACGCCAGCCGCCCACCTGGGCGCGCAATTGGGCGACGGACCGCACGATGGCGACGGGAGCACTCATTTCTTCGCCACCCCGAAGCAATGTTCCGGTCCGGGGAAGGTGCGGGCCTTGACCTCGGCGGCGTAATCCTCGGCCGCCTTGGTGATAATGGGGCGCAGATCGGCGTAGCGCTTGACGAATTTGGGGGTGAAGTCGTCGAACAGCCCGACCAGGTCGTCGATCACCAGCACCTGGCCGTCGCAGGCGGCCGACGCGCCGATGCCGATGGTGGGAATGCCGATTTCCGCCGAAAGGGCGCGGGCCACCGGCTCCACCGTGCCCTCGACCACCACCGAGAAGGCGCCGGCCTCGGTGATGGCGCGGGCGTCGGCGCGGATGGCCTCGGCCTCTTCGTCGAGGCGGCCCTGGGCGCGGAAGCCGCCGGCGGCATGCACCGCCTGGGGCTTCAGGCCGATATGGGCCATCACCGGAATGCCCCGGTCCACCAGGAAGCGGATGGTCTCGGCCAGTTCGCGGCCGCCTTCCAGCTTGACGGCGGCGCAGCCCGTTTCGGCCATCACCCGGGCGCAGTTGCGAAAGGCCTGCTCCTTGCTTTCCTGGTAGGAGCCGAACGGCATGTCCACCACCACGCAGGCCTTCGAAGACGAGCGCACCACGGCGGCGCCGTGGTTGATCATCATGTCCAGCGTCACGCCCAGCGTGGTCTCCATGCCGTAGACCACCATGCCCAGCGAATCGCCCACCAGCAGGATGTCGCAGACCGGATCGAGCAGGCGGGCGATGGGCGCGGTATAGGCGGTCAGCACCACCAGCGGATCGCCTCCCTTGCGGGCGCGGATGTCGCGCGTGGTGATGCGTTTGATCCTGACTTCGGTGCTCACCGGAGGGCCTCTTTCACTGGGGAAGCGGATGGATAGATGGGGGGTCAGGCGCCTTCGGCCAGCTCGCGCAGCGCGTCCCAGTCATTGACGATGCAATGACCCGACGCCGGCAATCCGATGATGCCGTCGCGTTTCAGCTGGGTGAAGGTGCGGCTGACCGTCTCGATGGTCAGGCCGAGATAATCGGCGATGTCGGCGCGGCTCATGGGCAGCGCCACCGGGCTGGCCACGCCGCCCGCCTGGGTCGAGCGCTGGGACAGGCGCAGCAGGAAGGTGGCGACCTTTTCGCGCGCCGTCTTGCGGCCCAGCAGCAGCATCTGGTCCTGGGCCGACACCAGGTCCTTGACCGCCATGGTGAACATGCGGCGCTCCAGGCGGGGAATCTCGCTGATCAGGCTGTCCAGCTTGCGGTGGGTGAAGCGGCACAGATGGGTGGGCGTGATGGTCTCGGCGGTGTAGCAATAGCCGCCGTCAATGCCAAGGCCGAACAGATCGCCCGAGAACAGGAAACCGATGATCTGGCGCCGCCCGTCGGGCATCAGCTTGTACAGCTTCACCGCGCCGTTGGAGATGGAATAGACGTTGTCCACCTCGTCGCCTTCGCGGAACACCGTGAAATTGGCGGGCAGCGCCGCGTGGCAGCGCACGGTGGCCAGGCGCTTGACCTCGTCGTGGGAGAGGTCGGCGCAAAAGGCGATCTCGCGCACGATGTCGCAGTTGCGGCACTGGGGCGAGCGCAGGTCGGCGATGTGCGGCGTCTTGTGGGCGTCGTAATCAAGGGGCGGCATGTGCAGGCTACCCATCCCCTCAGGCCCCGGTCTTGGGCTGTTCGTCGTCGTCGAAGAGGATGCGATGCGCCGCCCCGTCGAGGTCATCGAACTGACCCGACTTCAACGCCCACAGGAAACCGAGCAATCCCACGAAGCCCAAACCGAGGGCCACCGGGATCAGCATCAACAGATTGTCCACTACCCTCTCCGGCGCGATAGACGCAGAGCGTTCCCAATTACTACCAGTGACGAGGTGGACATGGCAATCGCGGCGATGAGGGGGGTGACCATTCCGGCTATGGCCAGCGGCACCGTGAACAGGTTGTAGCCCAGCGCCAGCACGAAATTCTGCTTCACCAGGACGCGCGACAGGCGCGCCACCTCCAGGGTTTCGGTGACGGGGGCGAGGCGGGCGCCCTGGAACACCACGTCGGCGGCGGTCTGGCTGACGTCCACCGCGGTTGACGGCGACATGGAGACATGGGCCGAGGCCAGCGCCGGGGCGTCGTTGAGGCCGTCGCCGATCATCAGCACCTTGCGGCCTTGCCCCGCCAATTCGGCCAGACGGGCGCATTTGTCGGCCGGCGCGCAACCGGCTTGCCATTCCGTAATGCCCAAGGCCTCGGCCACCTTGGCGGCGGCGGCGGGGCGGTCGCCCGACAGCAATTCCACGGCAAGGCCCATGCGGCGCAGTTCGGCCACCACGGCGACAGCGTCGGAGCGCAGCGCATCGGTGAAGGAAAACCGCACCGGCGCGCGGCCGGGACGGGCCAGCCACAATTCCGGTCCGTCGCCGGTGGAATCGTCGGCGATTCCGACGAACTTCCGGCTGCCCAGGCGGATGCCCTGGGCCGGGATCTCCAGGCCCAGGCCCGGCACCTCGACCACGCCCTCGGCCACGCTCGCCCCCGGGCAGGCCTGGGTGACGGCGCGGGCCAGGGGATGGCGGGACGCGGGCGACAGGCCGGCGGCGACCATCAGGTCGTCCCTGGTCCAGCCGCCGTCCTCGGCCAGGACCGGCTTGCCCAGCGTCAGGGTGCCGGTCTTGTCGAACACCACGGTGTCGGATTCGGCGAAGCGTTCCAGGGCGGTGGCGGATTTCACCAGCACCCCCTGGCGCATCAGCCGGCCCGAGGCGATGACCTGGACCACCGGCACGGCCAGGGCCAGGGCGCAGGGGCAGGTGATGATGAGCACGGCCACGGCATAAAGCAGAGCCTCCTGCCAGGCCGTCGCGGTGAAGAACGTCCAGCCGCAGAAGGTGGCCAGGGCGGCCACATGCACCACGGGGGCGTACCAGCGCGACACCCGGTCGGCCAGGGCCACGTAGCGGGCACGGCCCTGTTCGGCCACTTCCATCATGCGCACGATCTCGGCCAGCAGGGTGCGCTCGCCCACCGCCGCCACCTCGAGCCGCAGCGGCGCCGACAGATTGATGGTGCCGGCGAAGACCTGGGCGCCGGGCGCCACCTGCACCGGCAGGCTTTCGCCGGTCAGCAGGCTGGTGTCCACGTCGGAGCGGCCGTCGGTGATGCGGCCGTCGACGCCGATGCGCTCGCCCGCCGCCACCAGCACCTTCGCGCCCGGGGCCACCTTGTGGGGGGGAGCCATGCGCTGCGAACCGTCGTCCTCCAGCACGGTGACCGCCACGGCGTCCAGGGCCAGCAGGTGCTCCACCGTGGTGCGCGCCCGCCCGCGCGCCCGCGAATCCAGGTAGCGGCCGATCAGCAGGAAGAACAGCAAGGTGATGGCCGAATCGAAATAGGCGTACTCGCCCCCGTTGATGGTCTCCCACAGGCTCATCAGGCTGGCCAGCGTCACGCCGATGGTGATGGGCACGTCCATGTTGGTGCGGCCCGAGCGCAGCGCCGACACGGCCGAGCGGGCGAAGGGCCGCACGCACCACGCCACGGCGGGCAGGACGATCAGGGCCGAGATCCAGTGCATCAGGCCGCGCGTCGCCGGACCCATATACGAGAAGTGCCCGGCCCACACCGAGACCGACAGCAGCATGACGTTGCCGGCGGCGAAGCCGGCGATGGCCATGGCGCGCAGCAATTCCTTTTCCTGGCGGTGGGTGTCGGCGCTCAGGCGCTCGGGATCATAGGGCACCAGGCGGTAGCCCACACTGATCACCGGGGCGAGCAGGGCACCGGGCTCGGTCTCGTCGTGCCTCCAGCGCACCACCAGGCGGCGCGTGGTCATGTTGACCCGGGCCCAGGTGACGCCCTTCTGCTTGTTCAGAAGCGATTCGATCAGCCAGATGCAGGCGCCGCAATGCAGCCCCTCGATCATCAGGTGCAGGCTGGCCTCGCCCTTGTCGTCGACGCTCACATGGGCGGTGAAATCATGATAGCGGTCGGCATCGTCGTCGGGACGCAGCGGCCGCGCCGCCGGATCGGTGGTGCGCCTTGCATAGTACTGCTCGAGGCCCAGGCCCTCGACCAGATGGTAGGCGCCCTCGCAGCCCTTGCAGCAGAACGCGCCGCCCAGCTCGGCCGGAACAGGTCCTCCGCAATGGCGGCAGAGCAGGGCTGCGGTCACGGCACCACGATGCGGCGGTTGACCGAATAGGGAAGGTCCTTGCCCGTGGCCACCAGGGCCAGATCCCAGACCCCGGCCAGGGGCAGTTCCTGCAAGGTGGCGTAGGCTCCGGGGCCGATGGGGGCCAGCAGCACCTCGCGGTCATGGCCCTTGGCGGTGGGGCGCACGAACCTGGCCTTGACCTCCATGCCGTCCACCGGCTTGCCGGCGGCATCCTTGTAGGTGACGGTGACGTGGGCGCCGTGATTGGCCGCCGGGTCCACCTGCAGGTCCACGGACCAGTTCAGGGCTTCCTGCTTGCGGGCCGCCTCGATGGTCTGGTTGAAGGCCAGGCCCTTCTCGTAGGGGCGCTCGGTGGAGACGCCGGAGAAGGTGGAATTGGCGAAGTACGCCATGGTGAAGTTCACCACCAGCACCACCATGAAGCCGCCGACGAAGATGTAGGGATACCACCAGCCGGGCTTGCGCTGTTCGGTCATGTGCATTTACCTCTCCGGTCCGGCGAACAGGGATTCGAGACGGTTGCTTCCGCCCTTGGCCGTCTCGCGCAGGGTAAAGTACAGCGGCGTGCGCTTGCCCTGCAACTTGTCGGCGGGAGCGGTGACGAAAACGTTGAAGGCCCCCACGTCGTCGGGCACCACCCGCAAGGTGGCCTTGGCGCCCTCGGCCTTGCCGCCCACCACGGTGAGGCCCAGCCCGTCGATGCCCGAGACGGTAACCTCGAACTCGCGTTCCTCGCGCACCATGTTGAGGATCTTGACGGTGTAGCCGTTGCGGATGCTGCCGTCCGACAGCTGGACGAACAGGGGCGAGCGTTCGTGCTGGACGGCGATATCGAAGCTCTTGCGCGACGACAGGCCGAAAATCATCAGGCCGCTCACCGCGGCGATGATCGCCACATAGATGATGGTGCGCGCCCGGACCAGCTTGATCCTGGTCTTCTCGCCCTTCTCGCGCGCGGCGAGGTTGGCCGAGGAATCCCAGGTGATCAGCCCGCGCGGCAGGTTGAACTTGTCCATCATGGTGTTGCAGGCGTCGATGCACAGCGCGCAGCCGATGCAGCCCATCTGCATGCCATCGCGGATGTCGATGCCGGTGGGGCAGGACGTGACGCACATCTTGCAGTCGATGCAGTGGCCGCGATTCTCGAAGGTCTCGGTCTTGCGGATGGGCTTCCTGGGCTCGCCGCGCCATTCCTCGTAGGTGACGATCAGCGAATGCTCGTCGAACATGGCCGACTGGAAGCGCGAATAGGGGCACATGTAGAGGCAAACCTGCTCGCGGGCATATCCCGCCAGCAGGAAGCAGCAGCCCCCCACCACGGCGATGGTGCCGTAGACGGCGCTGTCCTCAGCACCTCTGAAGATGTCCTTCAGCATGGTCGGCGCATCGCCGAAATACAGCGTGAAGCCGATGCCGCACGAGGCCGAGATGATCAGCCAGACGATGTTGATGACGGCCTTCTTCGCCAGCTTGTCGGCGCTCCACTTGGCCCGATCCAGCGCCATGCGTTTGGCGCGGTCGCCCACCACCAGGCGCTCCACATACATGAACAGGTCGGTGTAGACCGTCTGGAAGCAGAAAAAGCCGCACCAGATGCGCCCCGCCAGCGAGCTCATGAAGAACAGGGCGATGGCGGCCAGGAACAGGAGGCCGGTGATGTAGTAGACCTCCTGCGGCCAGATCTCCAGGAAGAAGAAATAGCCGCGCCGCCCGGTCATGTCGGCCAGGATAGCCTGGTTGGGGGCGTCGGGGCCGCGGTCCCAGCGCAGGAACGGCGCAATGTGGTAGATCGCCAGCAAGACGATCATGGCCGCCCATTTCCAATTGCGGAACGTGCCCTTCACCGTGCGCGGGTGGATCATGACGGTTTCGGCGTAGAGCGGACCGTCGCCGTCACCGGCATGCTTCTTCAGGGAGGGGTCGATCTTCGGACTGGCCATGATGTTCAAACGCTCTGCTGCGAAAGGGGGCCAAAAGACAAGGCGGGGGACCGTGCGTCACGATCCGTCCCCGCCATGCCGGCTGTGATACTCCAAAATCGACGAATCTAGAATGCTTCTTTCGTCGAGCCCGCCCTTCATGGGAACAAGGGTGGGTTGATGGATCCGGGGGCTTGAATTCGGCCCCAGATATGCCGATGGGGTGCGCCCCTGTCGCCAGGCACGCACCCCACCGGGTCCCCCCACTTACACTCTTACTTGCCGCCGCCCAGATTGTGGACGTAGACGGCCAGCATCTTGATGGTGCTCGCGTCCAGACGCTCGGACCAGGCCGGCATGGCGCCGTGCTTGGGCTTGGCGACCTGGGCGGCGATGGCGTCCTTGGTGCCCTTGTACAGCCAGATCTGGTTGTTCAGGGCAGGAGCGCCGAGGTCCTTGTTGCCGGCGCCGTCCTCGGCGTGGCAAGCCGCGCAGTTCTCGGCATAGACGGTCTCGCCCGCCGAGCCCTTGGCCGGAGCCTTGGAGGCCAGCGACACGACGTAGTCGGAAACGGCGGCGATCTGCTCGGGCTTGAGCAGGCCGTCGGCGCCGAACTTCGGCATCTCGCTCTGGCGCGAGTTGGCGTTGGTGTTACGGACACCGAACTTGATGGTCTGCTCGATGTCGGCCAGCGCACCGCCCCACAGCCATTCGTCGTCGGCCAGGCTGGGATAGCCGAAGGCGCCGACGCCGCCCACACCGTGGCAAGGAGCGCAGTTCTCGTTGAACGCGATCTTGCCGCCGGCCATGGCATAGCGCAGCAGGTCCTTGTCCTTCTCGATGGCGGCCACGTCGGACGCCTCGATCTTGGACAGCCAGGCCGAACGGGCCTTCTTCTGGGCGGCCAGCTCGTTGTCCAGCTCCCCGCGGGACGAATAGCCCAGGCTGCCCTTGGTGTAACCGTTGACCAGCGGCCACGCCGGGTACGCGACCCAGTAGCCGATGGCCCACAGGACGGTGGCCCAGAAAACGTAGACCCACCACTTCGGCAGAGGAGTATTCAGCTCCTTGATGCCGTCCCACTCGTGACCGGTAGTGTTCTGACCGGACACCGAGTCCTTTTCAATGGTCGCCATTGTTAGCGCTCCTCATTGTCGTCCCTCAGCGGGATGTTTCCGTAGTCTTCCAGCCGCGACTTGTTCTTGGGCCAGTAGGCATAGAAAACGACCCCGGTGAAGATCATCATCACCCACAGAACCCAGAAGGGCCGGAGTACACTGTCGACGAAGGCGACGAACATACTCCGTACTCCTTTCTAGCGGCGGATCGCTTCGGGCTTCACGGTCGAGAAGTCGACCATGGTTCCCAGCACCTGCAGATAGGCGACCAAGGCATCCATTTCGGTGACCTTGGCATTGCCCGACGCCGAGCCGATATGGGCCTTGGGATAGCTGGCGGCGACGGCCGGCTTGGCAGCCGGATCACCGAACACCTGCTCTTCCAGGTCCTTCTTGGCATTGGCGATCTGCGCATCCGTGTAGGGCACGCCAACAACACGCAGGGCCTTCATGTTGGCCTGGATGTCGGAGTAGTCCAGCGGACGCAGCAGGTGCTTGTAGCCCGGCATGATGGATCCGGGGACCACGTCACGCGGGTTGACGAGGTGACGGACCTGCCAGTCGTCGGTGTACTTGCCACCCACGCGGGCCAGATCGGGACCGGTACGCTTCGAGCCCCACTGGAAGGGGTGATCGTACTTGGACTCGGCCGCGAGGCTGTAGTGGCCATAGCGTTCGACCTCGTCCTTGAACGGACGGATCATCTGGCTGTGGCAGTTGTAGCAGCCTTCGCGGATGTAGATGTCGCGGCCCTTCTGCTCCAGCGGAGAATAGGGACGCACACCGTCCACCTTCTCGATCGTCGATTCGATCGAGAACAGCGGCACGACTTCCACCAGGCCACCGACGACGATCGTGAGAAGGATGCCGACGGCCAGGAAGAAGATGTTGGTTTCGAGCTTAGCGTGATGCTTGAACATGGGTCGGTCTCCTTAGCGCGCCGCGCCAGCTGCGGGAGCCATGGCCTCATCCGCGACATCGCCCTTGATGGTCTTCCACACGTTGTAGACCATCACCAGCGAGCCGAGGACGAAGAGGAAGCCGCCCAGAGCACGGATCATGTAGTACGGACGCATGGCCTCGACAGTCTCGATGAACGAGTACTGCAGGAAGCCCAGGCTGTCGTACGCGCGCCACATGAGGCCCTGCATGATGCCGGAGATCCACATGGCAGTGATGTAGAAGACGATACCCACGGTGGCGATCCAGAAGTGAACGCCCACCAGCTTCAGCGAGTACAGCTCCTTGCGGCCCCACAGCTTGGGAACCAGGTAGTACAGAGCGCCGAAGGAGACGAAGGCCACCCAGCCCAGAGCACCGGAGTGCACGTGGCCGATACCCCAGTCGGTGTAGTGCGACAGCGAGTTCACCGCCTTGATCGACATCATCGGACCTTCGAAGGTCGACATGCCGTAGAACGCCACCGACGAGACCAGGAAGCGCATGACCGGGTCGGTCCGGAGCTTGTCCCAGGCGCCCGAGAGCGTCATCAGGCCGTTGATCATGCCACCCCAGGACGGCATCCACAGCATCACCGAGAAGGTCATGCCCAGCGTCTGCGCCCAATCCGGCAGAGCGGTGTAGTGCAGGTGGTGCGGACCGGCCCAGATGTACAGGAAGATCAGCGCCCAGAAGTGCACGATGGACAGACGGTAGGAGTACACCGGACGCTCGGCCCGCTTCGGCACGAAGTAGTACATGATGCCGAGGAAGCCGGCGGTCAGGAAGAAGCCCACCGCGTTGTGGCCGTACCACCACTGGGTCATGGCGTTCTGCACGCCGCCGAAGATGTTGTACGACTTCATCCAGCTGCCGCCGAAGAAGGCGGCCGGCACCGCGATGTTGTTGCCCAGATGGAGCATCGCGATGGTCAGGATCATGGCGAAGAAGAACCAGTTGGCCACATAGATGTGGGGTTCCTTACGCTTCATGATGGTGCCGGCGAAGGCGATCAGGTAGGCCACCCAGATGACGGTGAGCCACAGATCGATCCACCATTCCGGCTCCGCGTATTCCTGGCCCTGGCTGTAGCCCAGCACGTAGGTCAGAGCGGCGACGACGATCAGCGCCTGGAAGTTCCAGAAGATGAAGCCGCCCAGGCCGTTACCGCCGAACAGGCTGGCGCGGCTGGTGCGCTGCACGATGTACAGCGACGTGGAGAAAAGAACGTTGCCGCCGAACGCGAAGATCACAGCGGAGGTGTGAACGGGACGCAGGCGCCCGAACGAAGTCCACTCGAGATCGAGGTTCAGAACGGGAAAGGCCAACTGCAGGGCGATGAAGTCGCCCGCCAGGAAGCCCACGACGCCCCAGAAAATCGCGGCGATCGTGAACTTCTTGATCACGTCTTCGCAATAGGGCGTGGCTTCGGTGTTGATGCTCATGCCGAACTCCTGTTTCGACCGGAAAAGGGTCCACCTGAAGCATCCGGCCGGATCCATGGCGACACCATGCCCCCGGGGCCGATGGCGGCCGGGTGGTTCTTTGCTTCAAGTGTGGGCACTATGACGAGCGAGCGGAGAGCCGCCATTGATATATATCAAAGTATGAGGATTTTTAGGCGTTTCAGGCCCTTGGCGGGAACGATTCCCGGACGTAGAGTGCGCCCCATGACACAGAATCATCCCGACACGCCCGCCGCCCGCCCCGTGATCCGCCTGGCCAAGGGGCGCTCCAAGCGCCTTCGCGCCGGCCATCCCTGGGTCTTTTCCAACGAGATCGAGATGGATCCCGCGGCCAAGGCGCTGCCGCCGGGCTCTCTGGTTACCCTTATGGATGCGGGCGACGAGCGCCTGGGAGTGGCCACCTTCAATCCCCATTCGCTGATCGCCGCGCGCGTGCTGTCGCGCCGCGCCGCCGACACGGTGGACGCCGATTTCCTGGCCCAGCGCCTGCGTGCCGCCATGGCCTTGCGCGACACGCTGTTTTCCACCCCCCATTACCGCCTGATCCATTCCGAGGCCGACCGGCTGCCCGGCCTGATCGTCGACCGCTATGGCGACGTGCTGGCGGTGCAGACCAACACGGCGGGCATGGAGCGGTTGCTGCCCGTGCTGCTCGACGCCCTGAAACTGGTGCTGAACCCCCGCGCCGTGGTGCTGGTCAACGACAGCCCGGTGCGCAAGCTGGAAGGCCTGGAGCAGCATCACGAAATCGTCCTCGGCCAGTTGGACGGCCCGGTGGAGCTGGTGGAGAACGGCTGCCGCTTCGTGGCCGATCTGACCGGCGGCCAGAAGACCGGCTGGTTCTTCGACCAGCGCGACAACCGCGCCTTCGTGGCGCGGCTGGCCCGGGGGCGCCGGGTTCTGGACGTCTATACCTATGCCGGCGGCTTCGCGGTGCAGGCCGCCATGGCCGGAGCGGCGGAGACCTGGGCGGTGGACCGGTCCGAGCATTCCCTGGCCCTGGCCGACCGGGCGGCGGAGATGAACAACGTCGCCGTGCGCACATTCCGGGCCGAAGCCTTCGCCGAGATGGAACGCCTGGCCCTGGCGGGCGAGCGTTTCGGCGTGGTGGTCGCCGACCCGCCGGCCTTCGTCAAGTCCAGGAAGGATCTGGGCGCCGGCGCCAAGGGCTATCGCAAGATGGCCCGTCTGGCCGCCGCCCTGGTGGAGCCCGGCGGCGTCCTGCTGTGCGCGTCGTGCTCGCACCACATGCCGGCCGACACCTTCGCCGAGGAGGTGGGCCACGGCCTGCACCTGGCTGGACGCTCGGGGCGCATCCTCCGAAGCGCCGGCGCCGCCCCCGACCATCCGGTCCATCCCTGGCTGCCGGAAAGCGCCTATCTCAAGGCCCTGGTCTTCCAGCTCGATTGATTTCCAGCGACACAAAGCAAATATCGCTACAGACCTAACCTTTAGGCATACAGTAACCGTATCAATCGAAATCAACCGGGATTGAGGCTGTTTGGAGGTCCTTGCCTGGGGCGCGGCAACAGAGTTACCTCCAAACGGTTGTCAAATAGATAGAGTTTGAATCCGGGTTTGTGTGTGTTTAGCCAACTTGTTGGTTTTTCTATTATTTAGAGCGCTGTTTCCCTCTTGCGTTTGTAAAATTACTAGAGCAAGTATTGGGCGCTTCATGGATCAGAGGGAAACATGCCGCGCAGAAAGGCAAATCGGGGTCGTACACCAGCCGGGGCACCCAATCCGATTGATGTCCATGTCGGCTCACGCATGCGCCTGCGCCGGACGTTACTGGGACTGAGCCAGGAAAAGCTTGGCGAGTTGATCGGACTTACCTTCCAGCAGGTGCAGAAATACGAACGCGGCGCCAACCGGATCAGCTGTTCGCGCCTGTTCGATTTGTCCCGCTCCCTGGAAGTGCCGATTTCCTACTTCTTCGACGACATGGCCGAGGAGACCAAGGGCCTGTCGCCGGTGCAGATGGTGCGCGAGCCCCCCAAGGAGGAGCCGCCGGCCGCCGAGGCCGATCCCCGCCTGCGCCGCGAGACCCTGGAACTGGTGCGCAATTACTACAGCATCACCGATCCCGATGTGCGGCGCCGGATCTACGACCTGGCCAAGGCCCTGTCGGACCGCGGCGGCGACGAGGAATAATCCCCTACTCTCCCGCTGGCGGATGCACCGGCAGCGGGTAGACGGCCCGGGGCGGCAGGCGGTGAATCAGCACCGCCACCGCCACCAGGGTCAGCGCTCCGACCAGCACCGGCATGAACAGGAAGCTCCAGCCGGGATGGGTCATCATGACCACCAGCGGGTCGGCCCCCGCCGGCGGATGGGTCAGGCGCAGCCCGGCCAGCACCACCATCACCACCGCCACCGACAGGACCATGCTGATCCAGCCGCCCGGCAGGAAATGATCGAACAGCAGCCCGATGACGGTGGCGATCAGATGGCTGCCGATCACGCTGGACGGCTGCGACAGGGGCGAGTCCGGCATGCCGAACACCAGCACCGCCGACGCCCCCAGCGGCGCCGCCAGCATGGGTGCCCCGCTCACGTGATCGAGCATCGCCACCGTACCGAGCGCCAGCACGACACCCAGCCCGGCCTTGGTCCAGGACGGCAGGCACTGACGCGATTGGTGACGATGGATGAAGCGACGGGGCATGGGGGCTCCTCACGATAGCCTCGACAAAGCGGGGGAAAAATACATCTTTGTGCCCGCGGCCTTCCATGATGAGGGTCAAGGGTGCTGTCGATTCCATGCATGGGAGAGTTGAGGGATGCTCGAACGCCTGTTTCGCCTGTCCGAGCACCGGACCGATCCGCGCACCGAAATGGTGGCCGGGGCCACCACCTTCCTGACCATGGCCTACATCATCTTCGTCAATCCGGCCATGCTGGCGGAAACGGGAATGGACAAGGGCGCGGTGTTCGTCGCCACCTGTCTGGCCGCCGCCCTGGGCAGCGCCGCCATGGGTTTGCTGGCCAATTACCCCATCGCGCTGGCGCCCGGCATGGGGCTCAACGCCTATTTCACCTATGGCGTGGTGATCGGCATGGGGGTGCCCTGGCCGGTGGCCCTGGGGGCGGTGTTCGTCTCCGGCGTGCTGTTCCTGATCCTGGCGGTCACCCGTGTGCGCGAAGCCATCATCAACGCCGTACCGCAATCCCTGAAGCTGGCCATCTCGGCCGGTATCGGCCTGTTCCTCAGCCTGATCGCGTTCGAGAACGCCGGGCT
Source organism: Magnetospirillum sp. ME-1 (assembly GCF_002105535.1). Taxonomy (GTDB): domain Bacteria; phylum Pseudomonadota; class Alphaproteobacteria; order Rhodospirillales; family Magnetospirillaceae; genus Phaeospirillum. The sequence goes on from NZ_CP015848.1 coordinate 2,557,639, forward strand.
GATCGAGGGCCACAAGGCCACCCTGATCACGCTCGGCCATCTCAACCGGCCCGAGCCGCTGCTGGCGGCGGCCGGTTTCGTGGCCATGGTCGGCCTGGAGGCCCGCCGGGTGCCGGGTGCCATCATGATCGGCATCCTGGGCACGGCGGCGGCAGGCATGGTCCTGGGCGTCACGCCGTTCGGCGGCATCGCCGCGCTTCCCCCCTCCATCGCCCCCACTTTCCTGAAGATGGATGTGGCGGGCGCGCTGAACCTGGGGCTGGTGACCATCGTCTTCGCCCTGCTGTTCGTGGACCTGTTCGACAATGCCGGCACCCTGATCGGTCTGGCCCACCGGGCCGGCATGCTGGACGAGAGGGGCCGCCTGCCCCGCCTGGGCCGCGCCCTGGTCGCCGATTCGCTGGCCGCCATGGCGGGGGGCGCATTGGGAACCTCGACCACCACCAGCTACATCGAAAGCGCGTCGGGCATCAATGCCGGCGGGCGCACCGGGCTGGCGGCGGTGGTGACGGGCCTGCTGTTCGTCGCCGCCCTGTTCCTCGCCCCCCTGGCGGCGGCCATTCCGGCTTATGCCACCGCGCCCGCTTTGCTGTTCGTCGCCTGCCTGATGGCACGCGCCCTGGCCGACATCGCCTGGGACGACGTCACCGAGGCGGTGCCCGCCCTGGTCACCGCCATCGCCATGCCCTTCACCTTCTCCATCGCCCACGGCATCGCGTTCGGCTTCATCACCTATGCGGCGGTCAAGCTGCTGGGCGGCAGGGCGCGCGACGTCGGCCCGGCGGTCTGGGCGCTGGCCGCGGCCTTCGTGCTGAAATTCGTGTTGCTGGGGAGCGTTTAGGAAACCCGCTACGCGGCCGGGCTATCGCACGGACCCATTCGGAGGCACAGCCTCCGAACCGCCAGAGTAATTATTCATAAAAAAACCGGAGGGTTGGGGAGGCTGAGCCTCCCCATTGGGGGACCGGGGGCAAACGCCTCCGGCGTAACCGCCTCAGCCCGCCTTGATCAGGGTGCCGACACCGTGGGGGGTGAACAGCTCCAGCAGGATGGCGTGGGGCACGCGGCCGTCGAGGATGACGGCGCCATCCACGCCCTGGCGCACGGCGTCCAGGCAGGTTTCCACCTTGGGGATCATACCGCCCGAGATGGTGCCGTCGGCGATATAGGCCTTGACCTGCGCCTCGGTCATTTCCGGGATCAGGTTGCCGGCCTTGTCCAGCACCCCGGCCACGTCGGTCAGCATCAACAGGCGCTTGGCGTTGGTGGCGCCGGCGATGGCGCCGGCCGCCGTGTCGGCGTTGATGTTGTAGGTCTCGCCCGCCCCGCCCATGCCCACGGGGGCGATCACCGGAATGGTGTCGGACTTCTTGAACTGGTCGAGGATGTGAGGGTTGATTTCGGCGGGCTCGCCGACGAAGCCCAGGTCCAGCACCTTCTCGATGTTCGAATCCGGGTCCTTCTTGGTGCGGCGCAGCTTGCGCGCCCGGATCAGGTGGCCGTCCTTGCCCGACAGGCCGACCGCGAAGCCGCCGGCCTCGTTGATGGCCGAGACGATCTGCTTGTTGATCTTGCCGGCCAGGATCATCTCCACCACCTCGACGGTGGCCTCGTCGGTGAAGCGCAGGCCGTCGACGCGGGGCGTCTGGATATCGAGGCGCTTCAGCATGGCGTCGATCTGCGGCCCGCCGCCGTGGACCACCACCGGATTGATGCCCACCTGCTTCAAGAGCACCACGTCACGGGCGAAGAGGCGCGCCAGGTCGTCGGATTCCATGGCGTGGCCGCCGAACTTGATGACCAACGTCTCGTCGCTGAACTGGCGCATGAAGGGCAGCGCCTCGGACAGGGTCTTGGCGCGGTCCAGCCAGGCCTTGCGGTCGTGCAGGATGTCGGCGGTCTTGTCGGTGCTCATGGCAACACGCTCCTCAGGCGAGAGAGGCCAGCTCGGCGCGCAGCTCGGGGATGCCGGTCCCCTTTTCCGAACTGGTGACGATCAGGGTGGGGTGGGCGGCGACGCGGGACTTGATCTCGTCGAGGGTGCGGGCCTGGACGGATTCCAGCTCGGCGGCCTTCAGCTTGTCGGCCTTGGTCAGCACCACCTGGTAGATCACGGCGGCCTTGTCCAGCATCTTCATCATGTCGCGGTCGCTGTCCTTCAGGCCATGGCGGGAATCCACCAGCACCATGGTCCGGCGCAGCACCGAGCGGCCCTTGAGGAAGCCGTTGACCAGCCGGGTCCACTTCTCCACCACCCCCTTGGGGGCCTGGGCGAAGCCGTAGCCCGGCATGTCCACCAGCACCAGCCGTCCGCCCAGATTGAAGAAGTTCAGCTCCTGGGTGCGGCCCGGCGTGTTGGAGGTCCGCGCCAGGGTGTTGCGCCCCGTCAGCGCGTTGATCAGCGACGACTTGCCCACGTTGGAACGCCCGGCGAAGGCCACCTCGGTCAGGCTGGCGTCCGGCAGGTGGTCCAGGCCGGACGCGCCCTGCATGAAGGTGCATTCGCGCGCGAACAGAAGACGGCCGGCTTCAAGGAAGCCGGCCTTCTCCGCATCGTCGCTGGTGATGGAGTCGCTCAGGGCTCTACTCCTCGGCCTTCTTCATGATCACCCATTGCTGCAGGATCGACAGCGCATTGCTCCACGCCCAGTAGATCACCAGGCCCGAGGCGAAGTTGGCCAGCAGGAAGGTGAAGATGATCGGCAGGAAGCTCATCATCTTGGCCTGCACCGGGTCGGTGGGCTGGGGATTGAGCTTCTGCTGCAGCCACATGGTGACGCCCATGATCAGCGGCCACACGCCCAGATGCATGAAGCTGGGCGGCGTCCAGGGGATCATGCCGAACAGGGTGAAGATGTTGGTGGGATCCTGGGCCGACAGATCGCTGATCCAGCCGTAGAACGGCGCGTGCCGCATCTCGATGGTGACGAACAGCACCTTGTACAGGGCGAAGAACACCGGAATCTGCACCATGATGGGCAGGCAGCCCGAGACGGGATTGACCTTCTCGGCCTTGTAGAGCGCCATCATCTCCTGCTGCAGGCGCATCTTGTCGTCGGCATAGCGGGCCTGGAGATCGGCGACGCGGGGCTGCAGCTTCTTCATCTTGCCCATGGCCACATAGGACTTGTTGGCCAGCGGGAACATGGCGAGCTTGAGCACCACGGTCAGCGCCAGGATGGCGAGACCCATGTTGCCCAGCGCCGAGTGCAGCATCTGCAGCAGATAGAAGAACGGCTTGGTCAGGAAGTAGAACCAGCCGAAATCGATGGCGAGGTCGAAGCGGTCGATGCCCAGCTTCTCGGCATAGCCGTCCAGCAGGCTGACCTGCTTGGCCCCCGTGAACAGGTGGAAGCCGGCCTCCTCGGACTTGCCGGGCTCGACCATGCGGGCCGAGGCCAGGTAGTCCACCTGATAACGGTCGGCGTTGCCGAGGCGCTGATGGACGAAGCGGCCGGTGATCTCGGTCTTGGCCGGCGGCACCAGGGCGGTCAGCCAGTACTTGTCGGTGATGCCGGCCCAGCCGCCGGTGGTCTTGTGGCGGGCCGAGCCCTCCTTGCGGAGATCCTCGTACTTCACTTCCTTCAAGGTGCCGTCGAACACGCCGAGCGGACCTTCATGAAGGATGTACATGCCGGCCACCGCCGGGGTGCCGGTGCGGGCCAGCAGGGCGTAGGGGTGCAGCGCCGCGGCCTTGGTGCCGTAATTCTCCACCCGCTGGGTGACGCCGAACATGTAGTTCTCGTCCACGGTGTAGGTGCGCACGAAACGCAGCCCCTCGCCGTTGTCCCAGGTCAGCACCAGCGGCGACGCCGGGGTCAGCGGGCCGTTGCCCTGGGCCTGCCACACCGAATCGGGGCCGGGAACCTTGGTGCCGGCCTCGGCGGCGACCCAGCCGAACTCGGCCCAATAGGGCTCGGGCGATTCGGCGGGCGACAGCAGGTTGATCTCGCGCGCGTCGGCGGCGGGCGTCTCGCGGTACTTCACCAGGGTGATGTCGTCGATGCGCGCGCCCGTCAGCGCGATGGAGCCGTGCATGGCCGGCGTCTGGATGGCGATGCGGCGGCTCTTGCCCAGGGCGTCGCTCCGCGATGCGCCGGTCTGGACGGCGGCGGCGGCGGGCGTGCCGGGCACCTGGGCCGGGCTGGCGGCGGTGGCCGGAGTGGGCGCGCTGGCGGGCGACGACGCGGACTTGGCGTCCGTCGACTGGCTCTGGGCCACCGGCTCGGGCTGCTTGCTCGGGAAGAAGTACTGCCAGCCGATCAGGATGGCGACCGAAATGGCGATGGCGACGAAGAGATTGCGCTGGTCGTTCATGTCATCCTATTCCGGCAGTCGCGACGGACGGAGGTGTCCGCATTGATCGGTTTTGGCAGGGGGGACGGGGTCAAAGCCCCCGTCGTTCCAGGGGTGGCAGCGGCAGATCCGCTTTAGCCCAAGCCATGAGCCGCCGATGGGCCCGTGCTCCTCGATGGCTTGCATGGCGTAGGACGAACAGGACGGCGTGAACCGGCAGCTGGCCGGCAGCACCGGGCTCAGCAGCAGCTGGTACAGGCGGATCAGGCCGCGCATTCCCAGGCCGATGGGGTTCATGCCTCTCCCTGCTCTTTCTCGGGCGCCGTCTTTTGCAGCGCGCCGACACGTTTTAACGCCGCCAGCAAATCCTGCAAGAGAAGAGAATATGGCCGTTCCAGCGTCTCTTTGCGGCCGATCACCACGTAATCGACGCCCGCGCTGGCATGGGCCGGAAAAACCTCGGACACCGCCGCCTTGAGCCGGCGTCTGGCCCGGTTGCGGCACACCGAATTGCCCACCTTCTTGGAAACGGTGAAGCCGACCCTCAGCGAGTCGGCTTGCATTTCCGTTCCGGGAGCGGGCGCGGCCTGGAGAATCAGGCCCGGCGCCGCCCACTTTCGCCTCAGGGCCGCGACACGCAGGAAATCGGCCCGAACTTTAAGCCGATCCAGCCGCACGGCCATGGGGATTTAAGCGGACAGCTTCTTGCGGCCCTGGCGGCGGCGGTTGGCGATGACCTTGCGGCCGCCGACGGTGGCCATACGAGCGCGGAAGCCGTGGCGGCGGGCGCGGACGAGCTTGCTCGGCTGATAGGTACGCTTCACGGGAGGTACTCCAAACTGGAACGGACTTGAAAATGAGCGGACGTGTATAAGCCGGGCGAACCCAAGAGTCAATGCGCGGAGTGCATGGGTTTTAGAACCCCGTCCGACCGGCTACACTGAAGTACTTTTTCAAGAGGAGCCGCCATGGCCTGGGACCCCGCCATCTATTCCGCCTTCGCCCAGCCGCGCCTGCGTCCGGCGCTGGACCTCATGGCCCGCATCGATCTGGCCGACGCCGCCCGCGTGGTGGATCTGGGCTGCGGCACCGGCAACGTGACCCGCATCCTGAAGGAACGCTGGGCGCAGGCCGACGTCATCGGCATCGATTCCTCGCCCGAGATGCTGATGACGGCGCGCGACCACGGCGGCGGGGTGCGCTATCTCCAGGCCGACGCCGCCGGCTGGGCGGAAAGCGGCGGCGAGGTGGACATCCTGTTCTCCAACGCCGCCCTGCACTGGCTGGACGGGCACGCCGCGCTGTTTCCCAAACTGCTGGAGCGTATCGCCTCGGGCGGCGTGCTGGCGGTGCAGATGCCCCACAACCACTATGCCGCCTCCCACACCATCATGGCCGAGGCCGCCGCCGCCGGGCCGTGGTCCGAGGTGCTCGCCCCCCTGGCGGCCCGCTTCCCCGTCGGCGAGCCCTCCTTTTATTATGACCTGCTGTCCCGGCACTCCTCCCATATCGACATCTGGGAGACCGAGTACCTGCACGTGCTGGAAGGCGACAACCCGGTGGTCACCTGGACCAAGGGCACGGCGCTCAGGCCGCTGATGGACGCGGTGGACGGCGCCTGGGCCACCGGCTTCCTGGCCGAATACTCAAGGCGCATCCAGGCCGCCTATCCGCCCAGGTCCGATGGCAAGACCCTGTTTCCCTTCCGCCGCCTGTTCATGGTGGCACGGAAGGGATGATATCGGGCTACCGCCCGAACCCATCCGGGGCATGCCCCGGACCCCTTTTTATTTCCAAGTGAAGAAGAGGTCTGGAGGCGTCGCCTCCAGCCGGGGCCGGGGCGGGAGCCCCGCATGAAACGGGGGTCACGGCGCCAGATAGCCCCGCCGCACCGCCTCGTCCACCAGGGCGCGGGCATAGGCGCCCAATCGCTCCGACCCCGCCGCGATGCGGGGCAGGAGCTTGTCCACCTTGGCCCGCGTGACGCCGTGGGGCTTCCAGGTGGCGCCCCCGGTCTCGAAATTGTGCAGGAGCGGCTGCAGGCGGTCGAGCGCGTCGGCGAAGCGGGCATCCGCCGTTTCCCGGGCCTCGTATTCCTGCCACAGCGCGGCGTACTCGCCGGCCTGATCGGCGGGCAAAAGGCCGAAGAGGCGCGCCGCCGCCTTCCTTTCGCGCTCCTCCTTGTCCTCGTGCCCGGCCTCGTCGTGGATGAAGGTGTCGCCGGCGTCGATCTCGACGATGTCGTGGATCAGGAGCATGCGCGCCGCGCGGGCCACGTCCACCGCCGGATCGGCGTATTCGGCCAGCAGGAAGGCCATGGCGGCGATGTGCCAGGAATGCTCGGCGTCGTTCTCCCGCCGGGACGAATCGGTGAGCAGGGTCTGGCGCAGCACGGTCTTCAGCTTGTCGATCTCGACGATGAAGGCGATCTGGGCGGCGAGGCGGGGATCGGCGAAGGGAATCACGGCGAACCTTTCGTTGGAACGAAAGGAGTCTACTTACCCTTGCCAACCGGGCGCAACCGGTGTAAACGACCCGCTTCCGCGTGGCACCCCTGGAGGCCGCGCTCATATACGTTTGTCAGGAGAGTTCAATGTCCGAAGCAATCGCCATCGCCGCCGAGCTGCGCGACGGAAGCGGAAAGGGGGCCGCCCGTGCCACTCGTCGTGCTGGTCTCGTTCCCGGTGTGATCTACGGTGCCAAGCAGCCCGCCATCTGCATCCAGATGGACCCCCGCGTGGTCTGGGCCCAGATTTCCAAGACCGGCTTCTTCACCCAGCTGTTCAACGTCGATCTGGGCAAGGGCGGCAAGCACCTGTGCCTGGCCCGTGACGTCCAGATGCATCCGGTGACCGATCAGCCGATCCACGTCGACTTCATGCGCGTCCCCACCGACCACGCCATCCACGTGAAGGTGCCGGTCCACTTCGCCAACGAGACCAAGTCTCCGGGCATCAAGAAGGGCGGCGTGCTCAATGTCGAGCTGCACGAAATCGAGATCACCTGCACCGCCGACAACATCCCCCACGAGATCGTGGTGGACCTGACCGGCCTGGAGATCGGCGCCTCCGTGCACCTTTCGGACCTGAAGCTGCCTGCGGGCGCCAAGCCCTACCATGTGGCCGCCGGCGCGACCGTGGCCTCCATCGCGGCCCCCACCGTCAGCCGCGCCGAGACCTCCGAGACCGAGGCTGCCGGCTAAATGATCCTGCTGGTCGGACTGGGCAATCCCGGCTCCGACTACGCCAGGAATCGGCACAATATCGGCTTCATGGCGGCGGACGTGATCGTCCGCCGCCATTCCTTTGGGCCCTGGCGCTCGAAGTTCCAGGCCGAAATGGCCGAGGGAATCATCGGCGGTGAAAAGGTCGTGGTCCTGAAGCCCCAGACCTATATGAACCTGTCGGGCCAGTCGGTGCAGGCGGCGGCACGCTTCCTGAAGATCCCGGTGGACGACGTGGTGGTCGTCCATGACGAGCTGGACATCGCCCCCGGACGCCTCAAGGTCAAGCGGGGCGGCGGCGCGGGCGGCCATAACGGGCTGAAAAGCATCGATTCCCATCTGGGCCGGAATTACCGCCGGGTCCGCCTCGGCATCGGCCATCCCGGCGACCGCGACCTGGTGTCGGGCTATGTGCTGCACGATTTTGCCAAGGCGGACGAGGCGTGGCTGGTGCCGCTGCTCGACGCCGTGGCCGACACGTTCCCCATGCTGGTCGCGGGCGACGACGCCGGCTTCATGACCAGGGTGGCGCACCTCACCGCACCGCCTAAGCCGAAGAAGGAGAAGGTTCCCGCCGAGGCGGCCCCTGCTCCCGCTCCGGCACCCGTTTCCCCCCCGCCGTCCGGTGGCAGCCTCGCCGAGGCGCTGAAGGCGGCTATGACCAAGATCACCAGGAAGGACTGAGTCCATGGGTTTCAACTGCGGTATCGTCGGCCTGCCCAACGTGGGCAAGAGCACCCTGTTCAACGCGCTGACCCAGACGGCGGCGGCCCAGGCGGCCAATTATCCCTTCTGCACCATCGAGCCCAATGTGGGCCGCGTCGCGGTGCCCGATCCCCGGCTGGACAAGCTGACCGAGATCGGCAAGAGCCAGAAGGAAATCCCCACCCAGCTGGAATTCGTCGATATCGCCGGCCTGGTGCGGGGTGCTTCCAAGGGCGAGGGCCTGGGCAACCAGTTCCTGGCCAACATCCGCGAGGTGGACGCCATCGTCCACGTGCTGCGCTGCTTCGTCGACGACGACATCAAGCATGTGGAGGATTCGGTGGACCCGGTGCGCGACGCCGAGATCATCGAGACCGAGCTGATGCTGGCCGACCTGGACTCGCTCGAACGCCGTATCGTGCCCTTGGAAAAGAAGGCCAAGGGCGGCGACAAGGAAGCCAAGGCCCAGGTGGACGTCATGACCCCCATCCTGGCGGTCCTGCGCGACGGCAAGCCGGCCCGTACCGTGAAGTTCGATTCGGAAGAAGACCGCATCGCCGCCAACCGGCTGGGCCTGCTCACCATCAAGCCGGTGGTCTATGCCTGCAACGTCGAAGAGGCCTCGGCCGCCACCGGCAATGCCCTGTCGGAAAAGGTGTTCGCCATGGCTAAGGCCGAGGGCAATTCGGCGGTGGTGATCTCGGCCGCCATCGAGGCCGAGGTGGCCCAGTTGGCCTCCGACGAGGAGAAGGCCGAGTTCCTGGAGACCCTGGGCCTGGAGGAAACCGGGCTGGCCCGCGTCATCCGCGCCGGCTACGACCTGCTGCACCTCATCACCTTCTTCACCGTGGGGCCGAAGGAGGCCCGCGCCTGGACCGTGCAGAAGGGCGCCAAGGCCCCCCAGGCGGCCGGCGTCATCCATACGGATTTCGAGAAGGGCTTCATCCGCGCCGAGACCATCTCCTACGACGACTTCATCGCGCTGGGCGGCGAGGCGGGCGCCAAGGAAGCCGGCAAGATGCGCCTGGAAGGCAAGGAATACGTCGTCCAGGACGGCGACATCTTCCACTTCCGCTTCAACGTGTAAATCGAGGGGCATGCTGGGCTATCGCCCAGACCCATCCGGGGCGATTCCCCGGACCCCCTTTGATTCATAAATAACGGGAGGGTTCGGGAGGCTGTGCCTCCCGATGGGGCCGGGGCGCGAGCCCCGCATGTCAGAGAAAAGCCGCCCCCGCCAGGCTCAGGCCACCCAGCAGATGGATGCCCAGGGTGATGCGGATGGCGGCCAGCTGGCCCGTCCGCCCGCCGGCCATCAGGGGCGCGGCGGCCAGGGCGGCCAGCATGGCCAGAAGCGGCGGAGCCACCGCCCAGGGCGGCAGCTGGGACAGCCAGCCCAGGGCCAGCATCAGGGCCGAAGCCACCGCCTGCACCGAGAGATAGAGCGACGGCGCCCCCTTGTGGCCCAAGCGCACCACCAGGGTGCGCTTGCCCGCCTGTTCATCGGCGGCGAGATCGGGCACTTCGTTGACGATCAGGATGGCGGCGGTCCAGGCGCCGACGATGGCCGAACACAGTACCGCCTCAAGCCCGATAGTTCCGCTCTGCAGCCGGAAACAGGCCGCCACCGGCAGGCCGAAGGCCAGCGCCACCGCCGCCTCGCCCAGGCCGCGCGACGCCAGGCTGAAGGGCGGCAGGGAATAGGCCAGCGCCAGCGCAGCGCCCACCAGACCGAACCACAGAACCCATTCACCCTTGGTCTGGCTGAGGATGCCGCCCAAGGCGCCGGCGGCCAGCAGCAGGACCACGCCCCACGCCGCCATGGCCCGCAGGCCGAGCCGTCCGTCCTGGATGAAGCGCGAACCGCCGGTGAAGGGGGGGATGCGGTCCTGGTTGATGCGGTCGGCGCCGTTCAACTCGTCGCCCACATCGTTCAGCACATTGGCCCCGGCATGCAGGCAGGCCATGCCCACCGCCGCCAGGCCCAAAGCCACGCTGTCGAGGGCATGGGCGCGGTGAGCGCCCCAGCAGGTCCCCACCATCACCGGAACCAGGGCGGCGGGCAGGAACATGGGGCGGGTGGCGAAAAACAGGGTTCGGGGCAGGTTGGGCATGGAATCAGACTGCCCTTGCGGGGAGCGGCTCGCGTTGACGCGGGTCAAGAGCGCGGCCTCCCTTCGTCCGATGGTATAGGCGGGAGTCCACCCGATTGTTCCGGTGCGGGCAACAGGCGTAGAGTCCCGGCTTCATGATTGGCGACGCAGTCTTTGGGGGACGCGATGCCGGACAGAATACGCGGTTTTCAAACCTTGATCCATGTCTCGCTGGGCTTCGGCGCGGTGGCGTCGCTGCTCCAGTTCGGCCAGATGGACGCCAACGGCGATTCCGGCTTCGTCATCGCCGTCCAGGCGACGACCATGGCCGCCCTGGCGTTCTTCACCCACCTGATCACCCATCACGGCGGCCATTGGGTTCGCTGGGTCTGCGCCATCCTTTGGTGTCTGGGCCTGCCCTTCCTGATGATGGCCCTGATGCTGGCCTATCGCTCCGACGCGGTGATCGGCGGCCTGCTGGCCGCCCAGGCGCTGATCCAGGGGGCCGCGGTGGCCCTGCTGTTCACCGAGGACGCCGGAAACTGGTTCGAGGCCTGATGTTGTGATACCAGTGGGGCATGGGGAGGAACCGACTCCATGCGTGATCTGGTAGCCCGGGTGATGGATTCCCGATTGGCCGACCTGCTGGCCCAGTGGCGGCGGGAGGGAACGGCTGTGGCCGATCCGGCGGCGCGGTTCGCCGCCCATGCCGACCACCTGCTGGTGATCGAGGCCGAGGACGGCGCCAACCGCTACGCCCATTACGGCAAGGCCTTCGCCGATTGCTTCGGCAACGACCTGACCGGCCAGGTCATCCATCTTCTGCCCGCCGACATCCTGCCCGCCGACCGCCGGTTCATGCTGGAATTCGAGTATGGCTTCGTGCGGCGCAGCGCCCGCCCCCTGTGGCGCTCCTACACCGCCCTGTTCGGCCATGATCTGCCCCAGACCTGGCAGCGCCTGGTCCTGCCCGCCGGTGAAGGGCGGCTGGTGGTGGGGGCCTATCCGGTGACGGAATCCGCCGGCGGCGAGACCGAGGCGGCGCTGCTGCGCCTGGTCATCGACCGGGTGCCGGTGGTGCTGGCCGAGGATGGTGGGGTCGAGGATCTGGCCCTGTCCCTGGGGGCCTTCTGCGACACCAGCCGGCACATGGCCGAGCTGGAGGAACTGGCCAGCCGCGATTCGCTCACCGGCGTGGCCAACCGCCGCCATTTCGAGCATCTGGCCGGGCTGGAACTGGACCACGCCCGGCGCATGGGGCGCTCCTTCGCCCTGCTGGCGCTCGACATCGACCATTTCAAGCGCATCAACGACACCTGGGGCCACGCCGCCGGCGACGAGGCGCTGAAATCCTTCGCCAACGCCTGCCGCATGGGCTTGCGCGAATACGACATCCTGGGCCGCGTCGGCGGCGAGGAATTCGCGGTGGCCCTGCCCAATACCGGTCCCGACGGGGCCCGGGTCATCGCCGAACGCCTGCGCGCCGCCGTAGCCGAACTGGTGGTCCACCCGGCCAAGGGCCAGTTCTTCGACCTGACGGTCAGCATCGGCGTCGCCCAGCTGCGCGACACCGACACCGGCATCGCCACCATGCTGGAACGCGCCGACCAGGCCCTCTACCGCGCCAAGAACGGCGGACGCAACCGCGTGGTGGCCGAGGAATAGTCACCCGCCGTAGCGGATCTCCACCACCTCGATCATTTCCACGCCGGACGGGGTGCGCACCGGCACGCTGTCGCCCTCGAACGCCTTCAAGAGTGCGCGCGCCACCGGCGAGATCCAGCTGATCAGACCCTGTTCCAGATCGGCCTCGTCGATGCCGACGATGGTGATGGTGATCTCCTCGTCGCGGGCGTTGGCATAGGTGACGGTGGCGCCGAAGAACACCTGGTCGCGCTTCTTCTGCTGGTCTGGATCGACCACATGGGCGGATTCGATCCGCTTGGTGAGGAAGCGGATGCGGCGGTCGATCTCGCGCAGGCGCTTCTTGCCGTAGAGATAGTCGCCGTTTTCCGAGCGGTCGCCGTTGCCCGCCGCCCACGACACCACCTCGACCACCTTGGGCCGCTCCACCTTGAGCAGATGGGCCAGCTCGGCCTTCAAGGCGGCGAAGCCCTGGGGCCGCATGTAGTTCTTCGATCCCGGCGGCAGGCCCTTGGGCGTATCCTCGTGCTCGTCGTCGCCGTCGCTTTCCTTGGTGAAGGCCTTGCTCATGCCTTGGCCCCCTTGCGGGCATTGGGGTCCAGCGGCCAGCGCGGGCGCGGTGCGAAATCCAGCCCATCGCTTTGGCCCAGCCGCAGCCGCTCGATTCCCGCCCAGGCGATCATGGCGGCGTTGTCGGTGCAAAGATTCAAGGGCGGGGCCAGGAATTCCAGCCCCGTTTCGGAGCCGATTCGAACCAGCACCTGCCTGAGCGCGGTGTTGGCGGCGACGCCGCCGGCCACCACCAGATGGCGGGTGGCGGGAAAGCGCGCCTTCATCTCGCGCACGCCGCGCCGCACCCTGTCGGCCATGGAATCGGCCACCGCGTCCTGGAAGGCGCGGGCCACGTCGGCCCGGTCCTTGTCCGACAACGGCTGGGGCAGGCTTTCGATCAGCAGGCGGGCGGCGTTTTTCAGGCCCGAGAAGCTGAAATCGCAGCCCGGCTTGCCCTTCATGGGGCGCGGCAGGGTGAAGCGGGCGGGATTGCCCAAGGCCGCCGCCTTTTCCACCGCCGGGCCGCCGGGATAGCCCAACCCGGCCATCTTGGCCACCTTGTCGAAGGCCTCGCCCGCCGCGTCGTCGATGGTGGTGCCGAGCCTTGTGTATTTGCCCACCCCTTCCACCGCCAGCAGCTGGCAATGCCCGCCGGACGCCAGCAGCAGCAGATAGGGAAAGGGGATGTCATGGGTGAGGCGCGGCGTCAGCGCATGGCCTTCCAGGTGGTTGACCGCCAGAAAGGGCTTGCCCGACGCCAAGGCGATGGCCTTGCCGGTCATCACGCCGACGATCACGCCGCCGATCAGGCCGGGACCGCCGGTGGCCGCCACCGCGTCCAGATCGGCGAAGCCCACTCCGGCCCGGCGCATGGCCTCTTCCACCAGCCGGTCCATATGGGCGAGGTGCGAGCGCGCGGCGATTTCCGGCACCACGCCGCCGAACGGGCGATGCTCGTCCAGCTGGGACAGCACCACCTCGCCCAGGATTTCCCTCTCGCCGCTGACCACGGCGGCGGCGGTTTCATCGCACGAGCTTTCGATACCCAGAACAAGCAAAATGGAAATCCCTTTGCACAGCAGCGTCCGACTTACTACAACAACCACACCATGACCGCAAAACTTCCCATTCTCCGCATCGGCACCCGTGGCTCGCCCCTGGCGCTCGCCCAGACCCACGAGACCCGCGACCGCCTCGCCGCCGCCTGGGCCCCCCTGGGCCAGGACGGCGCCATCGACATCGAGGTCATCAAGACCACCGGCGACCTGGTGCAGGACCGCGCCCTGTCCGAAATCGGCGGCAAGGGCCTGTTCACCAAGGAGCTGGACGAGGCCATGCTGATGGGCCGCATCCATCTGGCCGTCCATTCCATGAAGGACGTGCCCACCGTGCTGCCCGACGGCATCGTGCTGCCCTGCATCCTTCCGAGGGAAGACGTGCGCGACGCCTTCATCAGCCGCAAGTACCAGACGCTGGCCGACCTGCCCCAGGGCGCCGTGGTGGGAACCTCGTCCTTGCGGCGCGGCGCCCAGATCCTGCACCGCCGCCCCGATCTCAAGGTGGTGAACTTCCGCGGCAACGTCCAGACCCGCCTGCGCAAGCTGGAGGAAGAGGTGGTGGACGCCACCATGCTGGCCATGGCCGGGTTGCGCCGCCTCGGCCTCGTCCAGCACGCCACCTCGGCGCTGTCCGAGGACGACATGCTGCCCGCCGTGGCCCAGGGCGCCATCGGCATCACCTGCCGTGCCGACGACACGGCCGCCCTGGATTACCTCAAGGCGCTGAATTGCCCGGATTCCTTCGTCCGCGTCGCGGCCGAGCGGGCCTTCCTCACCCGTCTCGACGGGTCGTGCCGTACCCCCATCGCCGCCCTGGCGGTGCTGGACGGCGACAAACTGTCGTTCCGGGGCCTGATCGTCAGCCCCGACGGCGCCACGGTCCACGCCACCGCGCGCACCGGCACCCGCGCCGACGCCGAGGCCATGGGCAAGGACGCCGCCGAGGAACTGATCAGGCACGCCGGACCGGGCTTTTTCGACCTGATCAAGCCGCACTGAGCCATGCGCGCATTGGTGACCCGCCCCAAGGAGGATTCCGAAGGCGTGGCCCACGCGCTGGCCCAACGCGGTCTCGAGGTGATGGTCGAGCCGCTGCTCGACATCGCCCCGGTGGAAGGCGCCCGGCTGGATCTCGACGGCGCCCAGGGCATCCTGGTGACCAGCGCCAACGGCATCCGCGCCCTGGCCCGGCTGCATCCGGGCCGCGACCTGACGGTCTGGGCGGTGGGCGACGCTTCAGCCCGCGCCGCCCGCGAGATGGGATTCACCCAAATCGAAAGCGCCGGCGGCGACGTGGACACCCTGGCCGAGCTGGTGGCGGCCCGGGTCGATCCCAAAGCCGGCGCGCTGCTGCACGCCGCCGGCACGGTGGTGGCGGGCGATCTGTCGGGGCGGCTGTCGGCGCTGGGCTATGAGGTGCGTCGTCAAATCCTCTATCAGGCGGTGACCGCCACCCGCCTGTCGCCGGCGCTGCTCGACGCGCTGGGGGCCGCAAGCCTGGACCTCGCCCTGTTTTTCTCTCCCCGCACCGCGCGGACCTTTGCTACCCTGGCGATGCAAGCGGGAGTAAGGGAGAGTCTCGCCGCCATCGCCGCCTATGGCCTGTCGGCCAATGTCTCGGCCGAGCTGGCGCCGTTGCCCTGGCGGGTGCTGCGCCAGGCGTCCGAACCCACCCAGGCCGCCCTGCTGGCCGCCATCGACGACGATCTCAACCGGGGATTCAGCCCATGACGTCAGAGCCCGTTTCCGAGCCCACCGCCGCCGTGGAGGCAGCGGCTCCGCCGCCCGGCCGCGCGAAGGGCCGCCTGATGGCCGCGCTGGCCCTCGTGGCGTTGGGCGGAGCCGCCTATGGCACTTTCCCGATGTGGCGTGCCCAGCTTGGGCTGCCCACGCCCCCCGCGGCGGAGTTCTTCGAGGTGGAGAACCTGCGGGCCGAGCTGTCGGCGGCCACCGCCCGCATCGCCCAGCTGGAGGCCCGCGGCCCCGCCGTTGCCGGCCCCATGGACACGTCGCGCCTCGACCGGCTGGAAGAGGCGGTGAGGGCAGCCCATGGACAGGCGGCGGGCCCCAGCGGCGAAATCGAATCGCTGTCGAAACAGGTGAGCGATCTCAAGCGCAACTCCGCCGAGGCCAGCGCCGTCCTGCGTCTGGCCGAGCGCGTCGAGCAACTGGACCTTGCAATCCGCGAGATGCAGAGCAAGCGGTCCTCGGCCGTCGCCCTTTTGCTCGCCACCGGCCAGCTGCGCGAGGCGGTGGCGGCCGGACGGCCCTATGAGTCCGAATGGCGCGCCGCCCGCGTGCTGGCCGGCGAGGATGGCGAAAGCCTGGGCCTGCTGGACCAGCTGAAGGACCGCGCCGCCGCCGGCATCGCGCCCCGCGCCGCCCTGATCCAGCGCTTCGACACCCTGGCCCCCGCCCTGATCCGCGCCGAAATCCTGCCCGAGGGCGAGGGCTGGTGGCGACGCACCGCCGACCGCCTGCTGTCGCTGGTCACCATCCGCCGCGAGGACGGCGCCGCCATCGGCGAAAATGCCGCCGCCGTGGTCGGCCGCGCCCAGGCGGCGCTCTCGCGCGGCGAGCTGGCCGCCGCCCTCTATGAACTGGAGGCCTTAAGCCCCGGCCCGGCCGAGGCCGCCGCCGCCTGGATCGCCGAGGCCAAGGCCCGGCAGACCGCCGACAAGGCCCTGTCCCAGCTGGCCGCCCAGGCGGTGGCCCTGGCCGGAGCGAAACCATGAGGCGGCTGCTCGTCTTCCTGGCCCTGACCGGGCTGGCGGTGGCCGGCGCCGTGTGGCTGGCCGACCGGCCGGGCGAAGTGACCATCCGCTGGCAGGGCTGGCGCGTCGATACCACCGTGCCGGTGCTGCTGGCCGTCCTGGTTGTGGTGCTGGCGGCTCTCTCGGCTCTGGGCCGTCTGGTGCGCGCGGTGTTCGGCGCCCCCGGCCGCTGGTTCCAGTCGCGGCGCCTCGGGCGCCAGCGCAAAGGCTATACCGCGCTGGCCGACGGCCTGGCCGCCGCCGCCTCGGGCGACGCGCTGCGCACCACCAAGCTGGCCCGCAAAGCCGACAGGCTGCTGAACGATCCGGCGGTGACCGGATTGCTCACCGCCCAGGCCGCCCAGCTCAGCGGCGATGACGACCAGCTGCGCCGGCGCTACGAAGCCATGACCGGACGCAAGGAAACCGCCTTCCTGGGCCACAAGGGCCTCGCCGAGCTGGCCCTGAAGCAGGGCGACCGTACGAGCGCCCGCGACTCCGCGGCCAAGGCCTTCGACCTTCAGCCCGGCGCCGAGGGGCTGGCCGTCCTGCTGCTGGACCTGCAGACCGAGGCCGGCGCCTGGGCCGAGGCCGAGCAGACGCTGCGCGCCGCCCGGCGCCGCGACGCTCTGCCCGCCGCCGAGCTGGTGCGGCGCGGCGCCCTGATCGGACTGGGCCGCGCCCAGGAGTGCCTGGCCGCCGGCAACGAATCCCAGGCCCTGGACTGGGCGCTGGAAGCCCGCGATTCCGATCCGCTGTTCGCACCCGCCATCGCCCTGGCCGCCCGGCTGCTGGCCAAACGCGGCAAGCAGCGCAAGGCAGCGTCGCTGCTGAAATCCGCCTTCAAGGCCGCCCCCCATCCGCTGCTGATCGCCGCCTGGCGCGATCTGGTCGCGGGCGAGAGTGCGCTTGACCGGGTAAAACGGTTGCAGGAGCTGGTCCAGGCCAATCCCGCCTCGCCCGATGGCCATGTGGCCCTTGCCGAAGCCGCCCTGGCCGCCCAATTGTGGGGACAGGCCCGCACCCATCTGGAAAAGGCCCTGGAACAGCGGCCGACGCGGGCCGTCTTCGAACTGCTGGCCCGCGTCGAGCGGGACGAGCGCAAGGACGAGACCGCCGCCACCGCCTGGATGGTCAGGGCCGGAACCGATTCGGCCCCGGAACAGACCTGGGTCTGCGGCGGCTGCGGCCATCATAGCCCCGACTTCGCCGTATGCTGCCCGGCCTGCGGAATCGCCGGCCGACTGGAGTGGACATGAGCCCCTATGCCCTGATCGCCGCCGTCCTGGCGGCCCTTGCCGCCTCTCCCGCTTTGGCCGCCGACGGCAAGGCCATCTACGCCGCCAAGGGTTGCCAGGCCTGCCACGGCGAGAACGGCGCCAAGCCCATCGCCGGCTCGCCGGTTCTCGCCGGCCAAAGCCCGGTCTACCTGTTGCGCCAGATGAACGAGATCGCCAGCGGGGTACGCAGCTCCAATCCGGTCAAGGTGATGAAGCCGGTGATCGACAAGACCAGCCCGGACGACCGCATCGCTCTGGCCGACTGGCTGGCGACGCAAAAGCCGGCGGACCCCCAGAGCGGCAATAAGGCCAAGGCGGACCAGGGCGCCGAACTGTTCGACGAGAAGGGCTGCATCGGCTGCCACGGCCCCGACGGGACCAAGCCGCTGTCGCCGGACTATCCCTATCTGGCCGGCCAGCGCAAGGACTACCTGATGGTCCAGATCAAGGCCATCCGCGACGAGATCCGCTCGACCCGGCGCGCCCGCATGATGGCCGCCAACGTGCGCAAGCTGTCCGATTCCGAGGTGGAGCAACTGGCCGAGTTCCTGTCTCAGAACAAGCGGAAATAGGCGGCCGGGATGAGCAAGCTTCCCCTCAGCACCCTGGTCCTGGGCGGCGCCCGCTCGGGCAAGTCGGCCTATGCCGAATCCCTGTTCGGCGACCAGTCCGCCCTTTATCTCGCCACCGGCCAGGCCCTGGACGGCGAGATGGCCGAGCGCATCGACCACCACCGCCGCCGCCGGGGACCGGGCTGGAGCACGCTGGAAGACCCCCTCGACCTGCCCGAGACGCTGGATAACGTCATGCGTCCCGACCGGCCGGTTCTGGTGGATTGCCTGACCATGTGGCTGTCCAACCTGATGCATGCCGGACGCGACGTGGAGCGTTCGGTGGACCGGCTGTGCGAGGTGCTGGCCGCCCCCGCCGGACCGGTGGTGCTGGTCTCCAACGAAGTGGGCCTGGGCCTGGTGCCCGAAACCCGGATGGGCCGCGAATTCCGCGACCACCAGGGCCGGGTCAACCAGCGGGTCGCCGCCCAGTGCCGCCGGGTGGTGTTCGTCGCCGCCGGCCTTCCCCTGATCCTCAAGGATATTCCCTGATATGCGCAAGGTTCCCGCCACCATCGTCACCGGCTTTTTGGGGGCCGGCAAGACCACCCTGGTCCGCCATCTGCTGACTCACAACCAAGGCCGGCGCATCGCCCTGATCGTCAACGAATTCGGCGATATCGGCGTGGACGGCGACTTGCTGGCGGCCTGCGGCGTGGCGGGCTGCAAGGAGGACGACATCATCGAGCTGGCCAACGGCTGCCTGTGCTGCACCGTGGCCGACGAGTTCCTGCCCACCATGCAGGCCCTGCTGGACCGGCCCGACCCGCCGGATCACATCGTCATCGAAACGTCCGGCCTGGCTCTGCCCAAGCCCCTGGTCAAGGCCTTCCATTGGCCGGAGATTCGCTCGCGCGTCACCGTGGACGGCGTGGTCGCCGTGGTGGACGCCCCGGCCGCCGCCTCGGGGCGCTTCGCCTCGACGCCGGAAGAGATGGCGCGGCCCGATCACGACAATCCGCTGGAAGAGGTGTTCGAGGACCAGCTGGCCTGCGCCGACCTGATCTTGCTGAACAAGGCCGACCTGATGGACGGGGACACCCTCGCCGCCTTCCGCGCCGAGGTCCAGGCCCGGCTGCGCCCCGGCGTCAAGACCCATCCCACCCGCATGTCGGCCATCGACCCGCTGGTGGTGCTCGGCCTGTCGGCGGCGGCCGAGGAGGATCTGGCGGCGCGGCCCTCCCACCACGATGCCGAGGACGGCCACGATCACGACGATTTCGAAAGCTTCGCGGTCAAGCTGCCCATGGTCGACGACCCGGCCCTGGTCGAGACCCGTGCCGTCGCCGCCATCGAAGCCCACGACATCCTGCGCCTGAAAGGCTTCCTGGCGGTGACCGGAAAACCCGCCCGCCACGTGGTCCAGGCGGTCGGTACGAGGGTGGAACGATACTTCGATCGCCCGTGGAAGGCGGATGAGGAACGTGTCGGCACCCTGGTGGTGATCGGCCGCAAGGGGCTTGACCGCGCGGCCATCGAAGCCGTGCTTCAAGGGCTCTGATGCACCTCCTCGCCGCCCAGCCCGGCACCATCTCCGATGGGACCGAGGCCGTCGATCTCGGCCAGAGCCCCGCCGACATGGTGGTGCTGTCGGCGGCCGATACCGAGCTGGCGGCCCTGGCGGCCGCCTTCGGCGCCTGGAGCGACGCGCCGTTTACCCTGCGGCTGGCCAATCTCACCCGCCTGTCCCACCACATGTCGGTGGACCTCTACATGGAGCAGGTGGTGGCCAGGGCGCGGCTGGTGGTGGTGCGCCTGCTGGGCGGGCGCTCCTACTGGCCCTATGGCGTCGAGCAGATCGTAAGCGTCTGCCGTCGCCTGGAGATTCCCCTCGCCCTGCTGCCCGGCGCCGACCAGCCCGATCCCGATCTTATGGCCGATTCCACCGTGGCGCCCGAGATTGTGGAGCGCCTGTGGGCCTATCTGCTGCATGGCGGGCCGGATAATTGCCGCTGGTTCCTGACCCATGCCGCCGGCCTGATGGGCCACGACGCCCAATGGCTGGAGCCGCGCCCTCTGCCCCAGGCCGGGCTTTACGGCCCCGCCGATCCCCAGGACGAGCGGCCCCGCGCCCTGGTGGTGTTCTACCGCGCTTTGGTACTGGCCGGCGACACCGCCCCCATCGACGCCATGCTGGGGGAACTGCGCCGGCGGGGCATGGCGGCCTCGGCGCTATACGTCCACAGCCTGAAGGATCCGGTGAGCGCCGCGCTGACCCGCACCCTGCTGGCCGAGACGCCGCCCGACGTGATCGTCAACGCCACCGGCTTCGCCGTCTCGTCGCCGGGCAAGGCGGAAAGCGGCCCCTTCGATGCCGCCGATTGCCCGGTGTTGCAGGTGATCCTGGCGTCCGGCACCGAGGAGGCCTGGGCGGCGGGCAATCAGGGCCTGGGGCCGCGCGACATCGCCATGAACGTGGCCCTGCCCGAGGTGGACGGCCGCCTGATCACCCGCGCCGTCTCCTTCAAGCAGGCGCGGCGCGACGAGGCCACCCAGTGCGACCTCGCCACCCACGCCCCCGTCGCCGACCGCGTCGCGTTCGTTTCCGCCCTGGCCGCCAATTGGGCCCGGCTGCGGCGCAAGGACGCAAACGAGCGCCGGATCGCCCTGGTGCTGGCCAATTACCCCAACCGCGACGGCCGCATCGGCAACGGCGTCGGCCTCGACACCCCGGCGGCCACCATCGAGGTGCTGCGCGCCCTGGAAGCGGCCGGCTACCGGGTGGGCGGCATCCCGGAGAGCGGCAACGCCCTGATCGAGCTGATGCAGGCGGGCGCCACCAACGACTGGCGGGCGCTGGCCCATCGGGAGAGGCGGGAGGTCCTGTCGCTGCCCGATTACCTCGCCTGGTTCCACTCCCAGCCTAAGGCCCTGCAGGACAAGGTGAACGCCCGCTGGGGCGCGCCGGAAGCCGACCCCTTCTTCGCCAAGGGCGAGCTGCATTGCGGCGACTTCATCCTGCCCGCCACCCGTTTCGGCTCCGTTACGGTGGCGGTGCAGCCGGCACGCGGCTACAATATCGATCCCGCCAGCTCCTACCACGACCCCGATCTGGTGCCGCCCCACAACTACCTGGCCTTCTACGCCTGGGCGCAGGATTCCTTTAAGGCCGACGCCGTCGTCCACATGGGCAAGCACGGCAACCTGGAATGGCTGCCGGGCAAGGCGCTGGCCCTGTCGTCCCAATGCTTCCCCGAGGCCGCCTTGGGCGCGCTGCCCCACCTCTACCCCTTCATCGTCAACGATCCCGGCGAGGGCACCCAAGCCAAGCGCCGGGCGGCCGCCGTGATCATCGACCACCTGACCCCGCCGCTGACCCGGGCCGAGAGCTATGGCCCGCTGCGCGAGCTGGAGCGGCTGGTGGACGAGTATTACGAGGCGGCGGGCGTCGATCCCCGCCGGCTCAAGGTGCTGCGGCGCGAGATACTCACCCTGTCGGCCGCCGCCGGGCTGGACGAGGATCTGGGCATCACCCGTGACGACGACCCCGACGAGGCCTTGCGCAAGCTCGACAACCACCTGTGCGAGTTGAAGGAGCTGCAGATCCGCGACGGCCTGCACATTTTCGGCGTTTCGCCCACCGGCGACCAGCTGACCGATTTGCTGGTCGCCCTCGCCCGGGTGCCCCGGGGCACCTGCCCGGACGGGGCCTCGCTGCCCCGCGCCCTGGCCGCCGATCTGGGCCTGGACGGTTTCGATCCCCTGGATTGCGTGCCGGGCGAATCCTGGACCGGCCCCCGCCCCGCCGCCCTGGACGGTGCCGATCCCTGGCGCAGCCAGGGCGACGCGGTGGAGCGGCTGGAAGCCTTGTCCCGCGCCCTGATCGCCGGGGAACGCCAGCCCCAGCCCGGCTGGGCGAGGACGATTCCGGTACTGCAATGGATCGAGGGGACTCTGCGGCCCATGGTGGAATCCTGCGGCGCGTCCGAGATCGAAGGGCTGTTGAAGGGCCTGGCCGGGCGTTTCGTCCCCCCCGGTCCCTCCGGCGCGCCCACCAGGGGGCGGCCCGACGTGCTGCCCACCGGGCGCAACTTCTATTCCGTCGACACCCGCGCTGTCCCCACCCCCGCCGCCTGGAGCCTGGGGTGGAAGTCGGCGCAGCTGCTGCTCGAGCGCCACCTGCAGGAGCATGGCGACTGGCCCAGGGCCCTGGCGCTCACCGCCTGGGGCACCTCCAACATGCGCACGGGCGGCGACGACATCGCTCAAGGGTTGGCCCTGATGGGGGCGAAGCCCCGCTGGGACGTGGGCTCCAACCGGGTGGCGGGCTTCGAGATCCTGCCGGCTTCCGTCTTGGACCGCCCCCGAATCGATGTGACGCTCAGGGTGTCGGGCTTCTTCCGCGACGCCTTCCCCGGCCTGATCGATTTGTTCGACTCCGCGGCCCGCGCCGTGGCCGATCTGGATGAGCCCGCCGACATCAACCCGCTGGCGGCCCGCGTCCAGGCCGAGCGCGCCCGGCTCGAAGCCCAAGGCGCCAGCCCGGAACAGGCGGCCCGCCAGGCCGGTTTCCGGGTGTTCGGCTCCATGCCGGGGGCTTACGGGGCCGGGCTGCAGGCCCTGATCGACGAGAAGGGCTGGACCACCCGGGCCGATCTGGCCGAATCCTATATCGCCTGGGGCGGCTGGGCCTATGGCGCGGGGTCGGAGGGCGAAGCCGGCCACACCCTGTTCCGCGACCGCCTCGCCAAGGTCGAGGCAGTGGTGCAGAACCAGGACAACCGCGAGCACGACCTGCTGGATTCCGACGATTACTACCAGTTCGAGGGCGGGTTGGCGGCGGCGGTGGAGACCGCCTCGGGCAAGGCGCCCACCATCTACCACGCCGATCATTCCCGCCCCGAAACACCCCGCATCCGTACGCTCGACGACGAGATCGCCCGGGTGGTGCGCGCTCGGGTGGTCAATCCCAAATGGATCAAGGGCGTGATGCGCCACGGCTACAAGGGCGCCTTCGAGATGGCGGCCGGCGTCGATTACCTGTTCGCCTTCGCCGCCACCACGCGGGCGGTCAAGGATCACCATTTCGATCTGGTGGCCGAGGCCTATCTGGGCGACGAAATGGTGCTGGACTTCCTCAAGGCCAACAATCCCGCCGCCCTGGCCGAGATCCGCGCCCGCCTGAACGAGGCCATCGAGCGCGGCCTGTGGCATCCCAGGCGCAACTCCACTCACCGATTGCTGGAGCCCGACCCGCCATGCTGAGCCCCCGCGCCCTGATCCTCGCCGCCCTGGCCTTCGCCGGCACCGTCGGCGGCTATCTGCTGTCGCGGGGAATGCTTCCCTGGCCCAAGGGGTAAATGTCGTGTCAGATGGAAGAGAGCTTGGCTGGGGCGCCAGGATTCGAACCTGGGAATGCCGGTACCAAAAACCGGTGCCTTACCGCTTGGCGACGCCCCACCAGCGCGGGCCGGCACCATAGCCCGACCCGCGACGAGTTTCAACGCCCCAGCAAGGGGGCGGGAGCCACCCACCAGGCGGGATGGGCGGCGGCCACGCGGGCGGCGGCGGCGCGGGCCTGGGCTTGGCCGCCATAGAGACCGAAACAGGTGGCGCCCGAGCCCGACATGCGGGGCAACAGGCAATCGGCGGTGGCGGCGATGGCGGCCAGCACCTCGCCCACCACCGGTTCGATGAGGATGGCCGGCGGCGTCAGGTCGTTGCGCCGCGCCGCCAGGGCCTGGGCCAGCGCCTGGGCGTCGGAGGGCGCGGCGGTCAGGGGGTCGGCCTCGGAGAACGGGCCGGTACGGGCCTTGAACACCGGCGGCGTGTGCAGCGGCACCATGGGATTGACCAGCAGCAGCCAGGCGGGCGGCAAAGCGGGGGCGGGTTCCAGCACTTCGCCCACCCCCATCATGCGCATGGGCTTGCCCGCCAGGCAGACCGGCACGTCGGCCCCGATGGACAGCGCGAGCGTGTTGAGAGCCTCGGGCGACAGTGACACGTCCCACAGCCGCATCAGACCTTTGAGCGCGGCCGCCGCGTCGGCGGAACCGCCGCCGATGCCAGCGGCCACCGGCAGACGCTTGGTCAGGCGTATGGCGGCGCCCTTGTTCACTCCAGCCGCATCAGCCAGCAGACGGGCGGCCTTGATGACGATGTTCTCGCCCTCGGGAATCTGGCCGGCGGTGGGGCCGGTCACCTCGAGGCGCAGCGTGTCGGCGGGGGCGAAGTCCAGGGTGTCGCCCATTCCGGCGAAGGCCACCAGCGAATCCAGCAGGTGATAGCCGTCGTCGCGCTTGCCGACCACGTGGAGGGTCAGGTTGATCTTGGCCGGGGCCTCGACCGAGAAGCTGGTCATGGTCGTCCTGTCGTCTATTTCTTCGGAGTGGCGGGCAGCCGCCCGGTGGAGATCTTGGCCTTCAGGGGCTCGATCTGCTCGGGCTCGGGGTCGAGGCCCATGGCCCGCTGCCACTGGAAGCGGGCCTCGGTGTCGCGGCCCACCTGCCAGAAGGCGTCGCCCAGATGCTCGTTGATGGTGGGGTCCTCGGGCTTCAGCTCGGAGGCGCGCTCCAGATGCTTCACCGCCGCCTGGAACTCGCCCATGCGGTACAGTGCCCAACCGAGCGAATCGACGATGGCGCCGTCATTGGGGCGCAGCTCCACGGCGCGCTCGATCAGCTTGCGGCCCTTTTCCACGTTGATGCCCTGATCGACCCAGGTATAGCCCAGGTAGTTGAGCACGTCGGGCTGGTCGGGATTGAGGCGCAGCGCCTCGAGCATGTCGGGCTCGGCCTTGTTCCATTGCTTGGCCCGTTCGTAGGCGATGCCGCGGGCATAGAACAGCGACCAGTTGCGCGCCTCCCGGGTCCCGCCGGCGCGGGCCAGGGCGCCGCCATAGGCCTCGGCCGCCTCGCCATAGCGCTTCTGGCGGCGGAGCACGTCGCCCAGCGTCACCAGCGCCTCGTAGGATTCGGGCCATTGGGCCGCCAGGGCCTTCAGCTCGGCGATGGCGGCGTCGGTCTGCTTCAGCTCGTCCAGATTGACCGCCAGCTTCAGCCGCGCGAAGGTTCCCGGCTGGCTGGAGCGGTTCATGGCGCGGTAAACGGCATTCGCCTCCTCCAGCCGTCCCTGCGCCCCCATGGCATCGGCCAGCAGCAGCTGGGCCAGGGGGAAATCGGGCCGGAGGCTGAGCGCCAGGCGCGTGAAGACCAGCGACAGTTCCTGGGCATTGCCCTGGCGCACCAGCGAGGCGGTGTCGAACAGCGCCTCGGCCAGGCCGTCATTGGCGGACTCGACCACGCGGGGCAGATTGGAGCCCGCACCCAGCTGGCGGCTTCCGTCCAGCAGCGAGCGGTCCCCATGCTCGGCGAGATAGCGCTCGTACAGCGCCTTGGCCTCGTCCATGCGTCCGGCCCGCTGGTACCAGGTGCCCGCCGCCTCGACGGTCCGCACGCTGGTCTGGTTGAGCAGCGCCGCCTTGAAATGGGATTCGGCCAGATCGGGGCGTGCGGCGAGGTCGCCCATCAGCCCAGCATGGTATTCCCAGATGGGAGCGAAGCCGGCGGTGTCGGCCCGGGGCGCCAGGGTGGCGAGGCCATCGTCGAACTTGCCCTGTCCGGCCCGGCTCCAGGCGGTGAGCAGGGGGCCGAGAAAGCCGTTGATGCCCTTGGCCGGCAGGGCGGCGAAACGCTTCTCCGCCAGATCATGGCGCCCGGACCGCGCCTCCTGCACGCCCATCACCAGGATGGGCAGCGGGGAATCGTCGTCGATGACCAGCAGGCGCTGGGCGATGGCCCCGGCCTCGTCCAGGCGTCCCTCGGCCAGCAGCAGGGCGAAGCTGCGTTGCTGGATGTCGATGTTGTCGGGGTCGCGCCTTGCGGCGGCGCTGTAATATTCGGCGGCGGCGCGGGTGTCGCCGCGCGCATGGGCGTAGCGCCCGGCGAGATAGGCCCCCAGACCCGTCTCGTTGCCCGCTATGTGCATCTTGCCGTTGCCGGAGGCATCGGGCCGCGGGGCACAGGCCGCCAGACCGGCCCCGACCACCGCCGCCATCACCACAATCCCGAACCGCTTCACGCCCAACACCTTCCCTTGTTCAGGCGAGCCGAAGAACGGCTCGCCTTATCGCCCTCAGTCGCCGGGCGCTGCGCTTGGCTTTCTCGGCATAAGCCGAGGCGGGCCTTGCCCTTGCCGCCCCTTGGGCCGCCTGCGCGGCCCAAGGGGCGGATCAAAGAACTCGGGGCGTCCGCTTCGAACAGACGCCCCGGATACTCTTACATGTTGGGATAGTTCGGTCCACCGCCACCTTCGGGAACCACCCAATTGATATTCTGGGTGGGGTCCTTGATGTCGCAGGTCTTGCAGTGCAGGCAGTTCTGCGCGTTGATCTGCAGGCGGGGATTGGAGCCGTCGTCGTTCCTGACGATCTCGTAGACGCCGGCCGGGCAGTAGCGCTGCTCGGGCGCGTCGTAATGCTCGAGATTGATGGCGATGGGCACCGCCGCGTCGCGGAGCTTCAGGTGGGCCGGCTGGTTCTCCTCGTGGTTGGTGGACGAGATGAACACCGAGCTCAGCTTGTCGAAGCTCACCACCCCGTCGGGCTTGGGATAGTTGATCTTCGGGCATTCCGACGCCTTCTTCAGCGCCAGGTGGTCGGGCTGGTGGTGCAGGGTCCAGGGCATCTTGCCCTTGAACACATAGGTCTCCAGCGCCGAATAGGCGATGCCGCCCCACAGGCCCCAGTGGAAGCTGGGACGGATGTTCCTGACCTCGTGCAATTCCTTCCACAGCCAGGACTGCTTCAGGTGCTCGGGATAGGTGGCCACCTCGTTGGAGCCGCCCTCATGGGCCAGGGCCTCGGCCACCGCCTCGGCCGCCACCATGGCCGACTTCATGGCGGTGTGGGTGCCCTTGATCTTCGGCACATTCAGGAAGCCCGCCGTGTCGCCCACCAGCACGCCGCCGGGGAAGGAGAGCTTGGGGATGGACTGGAAGCCGCCTTCCGACAGGGCGCGCGCGCCGTACGACACCCGGCGGCCACCCTCGAAGATGGGACGGATGGCCGGATGGGTCTTGAAGCGCTGGAACTCGTCGAAGGGCGACAGGTGCGGATTGGCGTAGTCGAGGCCGACCACGAAACCCACCGCCACCTGGTTGTTCTCCAGGTGATAGAGGAACGAGCCGCCATAGGTTTGGGTGTCCAAGGGCCAGCCGACGGTGTGGATGATGGTGCCGGCCTTGTGCTTGGCCGGATCGATCTCCCACAGCTCCTTGATGCCGATGCCGTAGGTCTGGTCCTCGCAATCCTTGCGGAGATCAAAGCGCTCGAACAGCGTCTTGGTGAGGCTGCCGCGGCAGCCTTCGGCGAAGATGGTCTGGCGCGCCCACAGCTCGACGCCGGGCGTGTGGTTGTGGGTGGGCTGGCCGTCCTTAGCAATCCCCATGTCGCCGGTGGCGACGCCCTTGACCGAGCCGTCCTCGTTGTAAAGGACCTCGGCGGCGGCGAAGCCGGCGAAGATCTCCACGCCCAGCGCCTCGGCTTGGGCGCCCAGCCAGCGGGTGAAGTTGCCGAGGCTGACGATGTAATTGCCGTGGTTGTTCATCTGCGGCGGCGTCATCAGGCGGATGGCCTTGGACTCCGTCAGGAACATGAAGCGGTCGTCGGAGGCCGGAGTCAGCAACGGGGCGTCGCGCTCCTTCCAGTCCGGAAACAGCTCGGCCAGCGAGCGGGTCTCGATCACCGCACCCGACAGGATGTGGGCGCCGATCTCGGAGCCCTTCTCCAGAACGCAGACATTGAGGTCGGCGTTGATCTGCTTCAGCCGGATGGCAGCACTCAGGCCCGAAGGCCCGCCGCCCACCACCACGACATCGAATTCCATGGATTCACGTTCCATAACGCTCACAACTCCCCTTGCGCCACCCGTTCCACCGGTCGACGCCCGACACGGACTTGGGTGCCTCTATAGCACAGCGAGTGGGATCGATTCGATTCCTTATGGGGGTGTTTAAGGAAAGAATGTGTCTCAAATATTTCCCCGCGTTTCGCCGGGGCTGCTAAAATCGCCGCCATGACCACACTTTCCGCCGATCTCCACCCCTATGACATCCTGCGCTGGTACCTGGAGGCCGGCGTGGACGAGACCATGGGCGAAGAGCCGGTGGACCGCTACGCCGCCACCCGCCGGGCGGCGGAAAGCCGCGCCGCCGCGCCGCCGCCGCAACCGCAGCAGCGCCACGCGCCGCAGCCCGAACCCGTCCGTACGGCACCCGCCGCCGTCTCCAATTCCCCCCTGCCCGGCACCGCCGCCCATCTGGCCGCCGAATGCCGCGACCTGCAGGCACTGCGCCACGCCATGGAGGGGTTCGAGGGGCTGCCGCTCAAGCAGGCGGCCAGTTCCACCGTGTTCGGCGACGGCAACCCGCAAGCCGCCGTGATGTGCATCGGCGAGGCGCCGGGCCAGGAGGAGGACCGGCGCGGCCTGCCCTTCGTCGGCGCCAGCGGCAAGCTGCTCGACCGCATGCTGGCCTCCATCGGGCTGGACCGCACCACCTGCTACATCACCAACGTGGTGCCCTGGCGCCCGCCGGCCAACCGCAAGCCCACCCCCGACGAGGTGGCGGTGTGCATGCCCTTCCTCACCCGCCATATCGAACTGGTGGACCCCCAGGTGCTGATCCTGCTGGGCGGCGCGTCGGCCTCGGCGGTGCTGGCCAAGGCCGACGGCATCAACCGCCTGCGCGGCCGCTGGTTCGAGTTCAACTCGCCGGGCCTGCCGCGCCCCGTTCCGGCGCTCGCCACCTTCCATCCCGCCTACCTGCTGCGCACCCCCGAAGCCAAGCGCGACGCCTGGCGCGACCTCTTGATGATCCGGCGCAGGATGGATGCGGCGCGGCATTGATTTTCCCAAGTTGCACACGCCCCATAGCGCCCTATATAACGCCGGTGGGCCGAAACTGGTGCGGCCCGGCAATTGATGGATTTCAACCCGGATGGGGATTCCGGGGCGGCTGCCGAACAGGTTTGGGGCCGCCGGGATCTGCCGAACTTAGATGAGGACAGTCATGAGCAAGGTTATCGGCATCGACCTGGGCACCACGAATTCGTGCGTCGCCGTGATGGAAGGCAAGACCGCCAAGGTCATCGAGAACGCCGAGGGCATGCGGACCACCCCGTCCATGACCGCGTTCACCGAATCGGGCGAGCGTCTGGTCGGGCAGCCGGCCAAGCGCCAGGCGGTGACCAATCCCACCAACACCCTGTTCGCCATCAAGCGCCTGATCGGCCGTCGCTTCGACGACCCGATCACCAAGAAGGACATGAACCTGGTCCCCTACCACATCGTGGCGGGCGACAACGGCGACGCCTGGGTGGAATCCCGCGATTCCAAGTACAGCCCCAGCCAGGTGTCGGCCTTCATCCTGCAGAAGATGAAGGAAACCGCCGAGGGCTATCTGGGCGAGAAGGTCACCCAGGCGGTGATCACCGTCCCGGCCTATTTCAACGACGCCCAGCGCCAGGCCACCAAGGACGCCGGCCGCATCGCCGGCCTGGAAGTGCTGCGCATCATCAACGAGCCGACCGCGGCCGCCCTGGCCTACGGCCTGGAGAAGAAGGGCGCCGGCACCATCGCCGTGTATGACCTGGGCGGCGGCACCTTCGACGTATCGGTGCTGGAAATCGGCGACGGCGTGTTCGAGGTGAAGTCCACCAACGGCGACACCTTCCTGGGTGGCGAGGACTTCGACGCCCGTATCATCGACTATCTCGCCGACGAGTTCAAAAAGGAGCAGGGTATCGACCTGCGCAAGGACCGTCTGGCCCTGCAGCGCCTGAAGGAAGCCGCGGAAAAGGCCAAGATCGAGCTGTCGTCCTCCATGCAGACCGAGGTGAACCTGCCGTTCATCACCGCCGATGCCTCGGGACCCAAGCACCTCAACATCAAGCTGACCCGCTCCAAGCTGGAAGCCCTGGTGGAAGACCTGGTCGCCCGCACCATCGAGCCCTGCAAGGCGGCGCTCAAGGACGCTGGCGTCAAGGCCAGCGAGATCGACGAGGTGATCCTGGTGGGCGGCATGACCCGCATGCCGAAGATCCAGGAAGTGGTGAAGGAATTCTTCGGCCGCGAGCCCCACAAGGGCGTCAACCCCGATGAAGTGGTGGCCATCGGCGCCGCCATCCAGGGCGGCGTGCTGAAGGGCGAGGTCAAGGACGTCCTGCTGCTCGACGTCACGCCCCTGTCGCTCGGCATCGAGACCCTGGGCGGCGTGTTCACCCGCCTGATCGACCGCAACACCACCATCCCCACCCGCAAGTCCCAGGTGTTCTCCACCGCCGAGGACAACCAGACCGCCGTGACCATCCGGGTCTTCCAGGGCGAGCGCGAGATGGCCGCCGACAACAAGATCCTCGGCCAGTTCGATCTGGTGGGCATCCCGCCCGCGCCGCGCGGCGTGCCGCAGGTGGAAGTCACCTTCGACATCGACGCCAACGGCCTGGTCAACGTCTCGGCCAAGGACAAGGCCACCGGCAAGGAACAGCAGATTCGCATCCAGGCCTCGGGCGGCCTGTCGGATTCCGACATCGAGAAGATGGTCAAGGAAGCCGAGGCCCATGCCGCCGAGGACAAGAAGCGCAAGGAGCTGATCGAGGCCAAGAACCACGCCGACGGCCTGATCCACACCACCGAGAAGAGCCTGAAGGAATTCGGCGACAAGGCCGGGGCCGAACTCACCGGCGCCATCGAGAAGGACATCGCCGCCCTCAAATCCGCCATGGAAGGCGACGATGTCGAGGCCATCAAGTCCAAGACCGAGACCCTGATGCAGACCTCCATGAAGCTGGGCGAAGCCATGTACAAGGCCCAGGAAGCGGCCGGCGGCGCCGATGCCGGAGCGGCCGGTGGTCAAGGTGCCCAGGGCGGCTCCGCCTCGGGCGACGACAAGGTGGTCGACGCCGACTTCGAGGAAGTCGACGGCGACAAGAAGGGCAAGTAACGGATCCGCACCAGACCCTCTCCCGCATGCGGGAGAGGGAGGGGCCCAAGCCGGAGGCTTGGGAGGGTGAGGGCCGGAACCGGCGGAATGGCGTAATGCCTGTCCCGCCCGCACCGCCCGCACCTTCTCCCGCGAACGGGCGAGGGTTGGGGTAGGAAAGCCATGAGCAAGCAGGATTATTACGAACTTCTGGGCGTCGAGAAGGGCGCTTCCGGGGACGACATCAAGAAGGCCTATCGCAAGCTGGCCATGCAGTTCCACCCGGACCGCAATCCCGGCAACGCCGACGCCGAGCAGAAGTTCAAGGAAATCAACGAAGCCTATGACGTCCTGAAGGACGAGCAGAAGCGCGCCGCCTACGACCGCTTCGGCCATGCCGCCTTCGAACAGGGCGGCGGCGGCCCCGGCGGGTTCGGCGGCGGCGGCTTCGGAGGCTTCGGCGGCGGCGGCTTCTCCGACATCTTCGACGAGATGTTCGGCGAGTTCATGGGCGGCGGACGGCGTGGCCAGGCCTCGGGCCGCGGCGCGGATCTGCGCTACAACATGGACATCAGCCTGGAAGACGCCTTCGCCGGCAAGTCGGCCACCATCAAAGTGCCGTCCAGCGCCCCTTGCGAGGATTGCAAGGGCACCGGCGGCAAGGACGGCGCCCAGCCGGTCACCTGCTCGGGCTGCAACGGCCACGGCAAGGTCCGCCAGCAGCAGGGCTTCTTCACCATCGAACGCACCTGCCCCACCTGCCAGGGCATGGGCAAGATCATCAAGGACCCCTGCCGGTCCTGCGGCGGCTCGGGCCGCACCCGCAAGGAAAAGACCCTGTCGGTCAACATCCCGGCCGGCGTCGAGGACGGCACCCGCATCCGCCTGGCCGGCGAGGGCGAGGCCGGAATGCGCGGCGCGCCTTCGGGCGATCTCTACATCTTCCTGTCCATCGCGGCGCACCGCATCTTCCAGCGCGACGGCGCCAACATCTTCTGCCGCGTGCCCATCCCCATGACCACGGCGGCGCTGGGCGGCACCATCGAGGTGCCCGCCATCGACGGCTCCAAGGCCAAGGTCACCATCCCCGAAGGCACCCAGTCCGGCAACCAGTTCCGCCTGAAGAACAAGGGCATGAGCGTGCTGCGCTCTCCGGCCCGCGGCGACATGTTCATCCAGGCGGTGGTGGAAACCCCCGTCAACCTGACCAAGCGCCAAAAGGAACTGCTCGCCGAATTCAACGAGGCCGGCGAAGGCGAAAAGGCCAAGAACTCTCCCGAGAGCCAGGGCTTCTTCGCCAAGGTCAAGGAACTGTGGGAAGATCTGAAGGAGGGGTGACGCCCCGTCTTCCGTGAGCATGAAATCGAAGGGGGGCTTGCAAGCCCCCCTTCCGCTTCGTGGTCTACAGGCTGTCGCCGAAATCCTTGCGGAACTTGGCGACCAGTTTGGCCTGCCAGCCGCTGGTGGCTTCCAGCTTGCCGAAGAAGAAGCGCAGCATGCTGGGCTCTTCCACGAACTTCAGGCCGCCGATCAGATCGCGGTTCTGGTACAGCCAGACGATGCGGTCCACCGCGTATTTCAGCTGGGACAGGGTGAAGACGCGGCGCGGCACGGCGAGGCGCAGCAATTCCATGTTGGAATAGACCTCGCTGCCGTCCTCGTTGCGCTGTTCCGAGATGGAGCCGCGCTCCATGCCGCGCACGCCGCTGACCAGGTACAGGGCCGAGGCCAGGGCGCCGGCCGGGTATTCGGTCTGGGGCACGTGCGGCAGGAAGGCCATGGCGTCCAGGTGACAGCCCAGGCCGCCGGCCGGGGTGATCACCGGCACGCCCTGGCGGGCCAGGTCGTTGACCATGTATTCGATGAATTGCGGTCCCTGGGAGATCATGTCCTCGTCCATGGTCTCTTCCAGGCCGACGGTCAGGGCCTCGATCTCGCGGATGGACATGCCGCCATAGGTCAGGAAGCCCTCGTACAGGGTGACCAATTCGCGCATCTTCATGAAGGCGTCGCGGCTGTTGGTGCAGATGCCGCCGCCGCGCGCGCAGCCCAGCTTGCGGGCCGAGAAGTAGATGATGTCGGTCAGGCCGGCGATGGCCTTGGTGATGTCGCGCACCGACATGCCCCGGCATTCGGCCTCGCGGTCCTTGATGAAGTGCAGGTTGTCGGCCAGCAGGCTGGCGTCAAACACCAGCAGGATGCCGTTCTTGCGGCACACCCGGCTGACCTCGCGCAGGTTGGCCAGCGAATGGGGCTGGCCGCCGATCAGGTTGGTG
Source organism: Magnetospirillum sp. ME-1 (assembly GCF_002105535.1). Lineage (GTDB taxonomy): Bacteria > Pseudomonadota > Alphaproteobacteria > Rhodospirillales > Magnetospirillaceae > Phaeospirillum. Next base: position 2,591,048 of record NZ_CP015848.1, read on the forward strand.
CCGGTCTCGATACGGACATAGGCGATCTTGGCCGCGCCATGGGTGCTGATCAGAGTCTGCAGCTTGCCCACGTCCATGTCGCCCTTGAAGGGACACTGGCTGGTGACCTGCAGGCCCTCGTCGATGATGATCTCCTCGACGCTGCCGCCGTTGAGCACGATATGGGCCTTGCTGGTGGTGAAATGATAGTTCATGGGCACGATGCTGCCCGGCGTCACGAACACCCGCGAGATGATGTTCTCGGCGGCGCGGCCCTGATGGACCGGCAGGAAGTATTCCATCTGGAAGATGTCGCGGATCTTGTTTTCCAGCTTGGTGAAGGTCTCGGACCCGGCGTAGCTGTCATCGGCCTCCATCATGGCCGCCTGCTGCTTGTCGCTCATGGCGTTGACGCCGCTGTCGGTCAGCATGTCGAGGAAGATATCGCGATTCTTCAGGAGGAAGGTGTTGTTGCCCGCCTCGCGGATGGCTTCCAGGCGACGCTCGATGGGCGCGAGGCTCAGTTTCTGGACGATGCGGACCTTGTGCATTTCAAGGGGAACGGCCTCCCCGGAATGAAACTTGACCTTGGCCATCAGATGCCCTCCTGCGTTTTATTGTAATTTCAATGCGTGAAAATCACCCCAGGATGCTATCTCGCCAGCCTATCCGTGTAAATTACATCACCATATCTATGGAATGTTGCCGCAAGCCAGGGCCAGGACTCTTTTCACGACAGGCCGCCGCTTCCGGCCCCGATGTCCGGGTCCTTGATCGGTGGCTGGTGCCAAGACGCCACCCGCTCCGTTGCCCCTCCGCCCCTTGTGTGTCATCTTCGGCCGGTTCGGGAGAAGCACCGTGCGGCATCGCCCTCGTGGGGAAAACATCATCCGGTTCGACAGTGTCGGCCTGCGCTACGGGCTTGGACCCGAAGTCTTGCAGGACGTCACCTTCAAACTGCCGGCCGGATCCTTTCACTTCCTGACCGGGCCTTCGGGCGCCGGCAAGTCGTCGTTGCTGCGCCTGATGTATCTGGGCCTGCGCCCGACGCGCGGCCGGGTGGTGCTGTTCGACCGCGACATCGCGGCGACCAAGCGCTACGAGCTGCCGGCGCTGCGCCGCCGCATCGGGGTGGTGTTCCAGGATTTCCGCCTGCTCGACCACATGACGGCCTTGGACAACGTGGCGCTGCCGCTTCGGGTGAGGGGCGTCAAGGAATCCGAGATCCGGCGCCACGTGCCGGAACTGTTGTCCTGGGTGGGGCTGGCCGACCATCTGGGGGCCAAGCCCTCGACGCTGTCGGGCGGGCAGAAGCAGCGCGTCGCCATCGCCCGCGCGGTGATCGGCCGGCCCGATCTGCTGCTGGCCGACGAACCCACCGGCAACGTGGACGACCACATCGCCATGCGGCTGATGTATCTGTTCGAGGAGCTGAACAAGCTGGGCACCACCATCGTGGTGGCCACCCACAACGAGCTGCTGGTGCAGCGCTTCGCCCATCTGCCCCGTCTGCACATCGAGCACGGCATGGTCACCACCCTGCATCAGGAGCCGGCGGCAGACGATCTGGAGGCGGAGTGATGCTGTTTCGGCGCCGCCATTCCGACCTGCCGCTGGCCGGCGACGCCACCTCGCGCTTCCTGCCCTGGCTGGTGGCGCTGATGGTGTTCCTGTCGTCCATGGCGGTGGCGGGCGCCTTCGTCATCGGCGCGGTGATCGAGCGCTGGGACCGCGACGTGTCGGGGACGCTGACCGTGCAGGTGCTGCCGGCCGGCGGCGAGCACGGCGAGGCGGTGACCGAGGAGCGGGTCCACGCCGCCATCGACGTGATGCGCAAGGTGCCGGGCGTGCTGGCGGTCAAGGCCTTCGACAAGAAGCGCACCCTGGCGCTGCTGGAACCCTGGCTGGGCAGCACCGAGATGGTCCAGGACATGCCGCTGCCCCGCCTGATCGACGTCACCATCGACCCGGAATCGCGGCTGGATCTGGCCGAGGTGTCGCTGCGCCTGTCGCGCGCCGTGCCCGGTGCCTCGCTGGACGACCACCGGGTGTGGCTGTCGCGCCTCATCAACCTGTCGCGCACCATGCAATGGCTGGCGGTGGTGGTGGTGCTGCTGATCGGCATGGTGACCTCGGCCACGGTGGTCTACGCCACCCGCACCGGCATGGCGGTGCATCACGGCATCATCGAGGTCCTGCACCTGATCGGCGCCCATGACGATTACATCGCGCGGCAATTCGCCGACCGCGCCTTCGCTCTGGGCATCGCCGGCGGGCTGATGGGCCTGGGCCTGGCGGTGCCGGCCTTAACCGCCATCGGCTGGGCGGCGCGGCGGCTGGAAGGCGGCTTTCTGCCCAGCCTGTCGCTGCCGGTGCTGGGCTATGTGGCCATCGGCCTGCTGCCGCTGCTGGCCGCCCTTCTCGCCATGCTGACGGCGCGCCTCACCGTCCACGGCACCCTGGCCAAGCTGCCATGAGCCGGGCCGCCTTGCGCCGTATCGCCATCGCCGCCATGGTGGCGGCGGGCGCCCTGCTGGGCGGCTGGGGCGGCGGGCTGGTGTGGTTCGCCGCCGATCTGGCCTCCCGGGTCGAGGACGGCGCGACCGCCACCGATGCGGTGGTGGTGCTGACCGGTGGCGCCGACCGGCTGGAGACGGGGCTGGGCCTGCTGGAATCCGGCATGGGCCGCAAGCTGCTGGTCTCGGGCGTGCATCGCGGCGTCGACCTGCCCGAGCTGCTGCGCAAGGCCCATGTGGCCCCGGCCCAGGCCCATTGCTGCATCGCGCTGGGCCATGCCGCCGACGACACGGTGGGCAACGCCGCCGAAACCGCCGCCTGGATGCGCCGCGAGGGGTTCGCCTCGCTGCGGCTGGTGACCGCGGCCTATCACATGCGCCGCGCCCTGCTGGAGTTCCGCCGCGCCATGCCCGAAGCCGTCATCATCGCCCACCCGGTGTTTCCCGACGCCTTCAAGCGGGACCAGTGGTGGCGCTGGCCCGGCACCGCCCACCTGCTGGCGGTGGAATACACCAAGTACCTGGGGGCGCTGGCCCGACCGCTGATCATTCCCAAGAAATCCGAGAGGAAGCCGTGACCCTCGTTCGCTCCGCCCTGTTCATCGTCTTCACCTGGGTCTGGACCCTGGTCCTGTCCCTTCTCTACCTGCCGCTGCTGATGCTGCCGCGCAAGGCCATGCTGCCGGCGGTGAAACTGTGGCTGGGCGGCATGCTGGGCGCGCTGCGCGTCCTGGCCGGGCTGTCGTGGGAGCTGCGGGGTGCCGAGAACCTGCCTTCGGGGCCGTTCATCGTCGCCTCCAAGCACCAGTCGGCCTTCGAGACCTTCGTCTTCCACCTGCTGCTGGGCGACCCGGCCTACATCCTCAAGCGCGAGCTCTTGTGGATACCTTTCTTCGGCTGGTACCTGGGCAAGGCCGGGGTGATCGCCATCGACCGCTCGGCCGGCACCAAGGCGCTGAAGGCCATGGTCAAGGGCGCCGAGGAAGCCGCCGCCAAAGGCCGCCCGGTGATCATCTTCCCCGAAGGCACCCGCGCCGCACCCGGCGCCAAGCTCCCCTATCACACCGGCGTGGCCATGCTGTACGGGGCGCTGAAGGTGCCGGTGGTGCCTATCGCCTTGAATTCCGGGCTTTTCTGGCGCCGGCGCGGCTTCGCCAAGAAGCCCGGCACCCTGACGCTGGAAGCGCTTCCCCCCATCGCCCCGGGCATGGACCGCAAGGCCTTCATGGCCGAGCTGGAGAACCGTATCGAAACCGCAACGGACCGGCTGGTGGCCGAGGCCCGAGAGCGCCAGCCCGGCCTGTAGCCGTCTATGCCCGGCGGGTGGGAACACCCCGCCCGCTGTGGATAAGCCTGTGGATCGGGCTGGGGATCGAATCCATCCCCAGCCGACCGGGGCCGAATTCCGGGGATAAGTGGAATCGCCCTTGAACATCAAGGCGCTATTCCCACATAACCCTGTTGAAACAAAAAAAGAACACATCCATTGATTCTCGCCCCCCGCGAGTCCTAGACTTGGGGGTGGAACGCCCTGTTTGGAAAGAAGGGCCGGGAGGAGAGAGAGCGGGTCGATGACGCAGGTAGCCCCCATTTCCCAGCAGATCTGGGACATGAAGTATCGCTTGAAATCCGCCGACGGCACGGCGCTGGACGGCGCCATCGAGGACACCTGGCGCCGGGTGGCGCGCTCGCTGGCCGCCACCGAGGCCGATTCCGCCCTGTGGGAACAGCGCTTCTTCGAGGCCATGGAGGATTTCAAATTCCTGCCGGCCGGACGGATCATCTCGGGCGCCGGCACCGACCGCAAGGTGACGCTGTTCAACTGCTTCGTCATGGGCGACATCCCCGACGACATGAGCGGCATCTTCGAGCACCTGAAGGAAGCCGCGCTGACCATGCAGCAGGGCGGCGGTATCGGCTACGACTTCTCGACGCTGCGTCCCAAGGGCGCCCCGGTCAAGGGGGTGGGCGCCGACGCCTCGGGGCCGCTGTCCTTCATGGATGTGTGGGACGCCATGTGCCGCACCATCATGAGCGCCGGCTCGCGCCGTGGCGCCATGATGGCCACCATGCGCTGCGACCACCCCGACATCGAGGCCTTCATCGACGCCAAGCGCGAGGCGGGCCGGTTGCGCATGTTCAATCTGTCGGTGCTGGTCACCGACGATTTCATGCGGGCGGTGAAGGAAGACAGCTCCTGGGAACTGACCTTCAAGGGCGTCACCTATAAAAGCCTGCCGGCGCGCGAGCTGTGGAACAAGATCATGCGCGCCACCTACGCCTATGCCGAGCCGGGCGTGATCTTCATCGACCGCATCAACCGGCTGAACAACCTCTCCTACTGCGAGGAGATCCACGCCACCAACCCCTGCGGCGAGCAGCCGCTGCCCGCCTATGGCGTCTGCCTCCTGGGTTCGGTCAACCTGGCCCGGCTGGTGGAGCGTCCGTTCGAGGACGGGGCGAGGCTTGACCTCGCCCGGCTGGATTCCCTGGTGCGCGTCGCGGTGCGCATGATGGACAACGTCATCGACGTGTCCAACTTCCCGCTGGAACAGCACCGCCACGAAGCCCAGTCCAAGCGCCGCATCGGTCTCGGCGTCACCGGGCTGGCCGATGCCCTGATTCTCTGCGGGGCGCGTTATGGCGGGGCCCAGGCCATCCGCCTGACCGAGGCCTGGATGGCGGCCATCCGCCGCTCGGCCTATCTCGCCTCGGCCGAGCTGGCCAAGGAAAAGGGCAGCTTCCCCCTTTACGACGCGGAAAAGTACCTGGCGGGCGAAACCATCCAGTCCCTGGATGCCGACGTCATCGAGGCCATCCGCGCCCACGGCATCCGCAACGCCCTGCTCACCTCCATCGCGCCCACCGGGACTATTTCCCTGTTCGCCGACAACGTCTCGTCGGGGCTCGAGCCGGTCTTCGCCTTCAGCTATACCCGCGGCGTGCTGCAAAAGGACGGCACCCGCAAGGAGGAAGAGGTCAGCGACTACGCCTACCGCCTGTTCCGCCGCCTGCGCGGCGAGAACGCGCCCCTGCCCTCCTATTTCGTCGATGCCATGAGCCTGACGCCGGGCGACCACGTGGTGATGCAGGCGGCCATCCAGAAATACATCGATTCCTCCATCTCCAAGACCATCAACGTGCCGGAGGACATTTCCTTCGAGGCGTTCAAGGACGTCTACACCCAGGCCTACGATCTGGGCTGCAAGGGCTGCACCACCTACCGCCCCAACGACGTCACCGGCTCGGTGCTGGAGGCGCCCAAGAAGGAGCCCAAACCCGAGGCCAATCCGGCCGAGCCCGAACTGCCCCTGGAAAAGACCCGGGTGCGGCATTCCGACCCCTTCGAGGCGGGCGGCGTAGTTCACCTGACCCAGCCGCTGGACCGGCCCGAGGCCCTGCCCGGCTCCACCTTCAAGGTGCGCTGGCCGGATTCCGACCACGCCATGTACATCACCGTCAACGACGTGATCCAGGACGGACGGCGCCGGCCCTTCGAGGTGTTCATCAATTCCAAGAACATGGAGCACTTCGCCTGGACGGTGGCGCTGACCCGCATGATCTCGGCGGTGTTCCGCCGCGGCGGCGACGTGTCCTTCGTGGTCGAGGAGCTGAAGGCGGTGTTCGATCCCCGGGGCGGGCAATGGGTGGGCGGGCGCTACGTGCCTTCGCTGCTGGCCGCCATCGGCGAGGTGATCGAGCGCCACATGATCGCCATCGGCTTCCTGCCCGACCCCAAGGCGGCCCGCGAACCCGTCGAGGCCCGCGAGGAAAAGAAGGTGGTCAACCTGGGCGATTCCCGCCTGCGCCACTGCCCCAAATGCAACCAGCCCGCCTTGCTGCGCTCGGAAGGCTGCGACACCTGCACGTCGTGCGGCTATTCCAAGTGCGGCTGACGTAATTGGACGCCACCGCCCAGCGCCTGGACAAGTGGCTGTTTTTCTGCCGCTTTTTCAAGTCGCGGGCGCTGGCTGCGAACGTGGTTGAGAGCGGCGGGGTGCGCCTCAACGGCCAATCCGTCGCCAAGCCCGCCCACGCGGTCAAGCCCGGCGACCGGGTATCCTTTCCCGCCGGCCCCTATATCCGCACCGTCGAAATGCTGGCCCCGGGCACACGGCGCGGCCCGGTGCCGGAGGCCCAGGGGCTCTATCGCGACCTGGGCAAGGAACGGATGCCGGAGGAATAGCGGGGCTTTCGCCCCGGCCCCAACCGGGAGGCTGAAGCCTCCCGGACCCTCCATCGATTTATCGATATAAGAAATGGTGGTTCGGAGGCCTTCGCCTCCGATGGGTGCGGGCAAGCCCGCTCGCGCAAGCGATCCCTACCCGAACAGCGCCTTCGACGCCGCCGCCGGACCGGCGCCTTGCGGAACCTTGCCGCCCAGCACGCTTTCCAGGGCCATGAGGCAGGCCATGACGTGCCTGGGCGTGGCGCTTTGGCCCATCAGGCCGATGCGCCAGACCTTGCCGGCCAGGGCACCGAGGCCGGCGCCGATCTCCAGGCCGAAGCGGGACAGTAATTGGGCGCGCACGGCGGCCTCGTCCACGCCGTCGGGCACGGTGACGGCGTTGAGCTGGGGCAGACGGGATTTTTCCGCCACAAGCAGGCCCAGGCCCATGGCTTCCAGCCCGGCTTTCAGCGCCTCGTGCATGGCGCGGTGGCGCGCCCAGGAGGCTTCGAGGCCTTCCTCGTGCAGCATGACCAGGGATTCGTGCAGACCGTAGAGCGCGTTGACCGGGGCGGTGTGGTGATACGTCCTCTTGGCGCCGCCGCCCCAATAGGCGGTGAGCAGGGTAAGGTCGAGGAACCAGCTCTGCACCTTGGTCTTGCGGGCCTTCAGCGTCTCGACGGCGCGGGGCGAGAAGGTCACCGGCGACAGGCCGGGCGGGGCGGACAGGCATTTCTGGCTGCCGGAATAGACGGCGTCCGCCCCCCAAAGGTCCACCAGCACCGGAATGCCGCCCAGCGAGGTGACGGCATCGACCATGGCCAGGGCGCCGTGGGCATGGGCCAGGGCGCAGAGCTGGGCGGCGTCGGATTCCACGCCGGTGGAGGTCTCGGCATGGACGAAGGCCAGGGCCTTGGTGCCTGGGTTGGCCGTCAGGGCCGCCTCCACCTTGGCCGGGTCCACGGGGGTGCCCCAGGCATCCTCGACCACCACGGCGCGTGCGCCGCAGCGTTCCACGTTCTCCTTCATGCGGCCGCCGAACACGCCGTTGACGCAGACCACCACGGTGTCGCCGGGCTCGATCAGGTTGACGAAGCAGGCCTCCATGCCGGCCGAGCCGGGGCCGGAGACGGCGAAGGTCATTTCGTTACCGGTGCGGAAGGCGGCCTGCAGCAGGCCCTTCAGCTCGTCCATCATGGTGACGAAGGCCGGGTCCAGATGGCCGATGGTGGGCCGCGCCTGGGCGGCCAGCACCCTGGCGTGGACGTCCGAGGGACCGGGCCCCATCAGGATGCGCGAGGGCGGCTGGAACGAGGCGACGGGCAGGTTGCTCATGATGGCGGGGCTCCGGAACCGGGAGGAATGAGGGGCAGGGGCGGCAGGGTCAGCAGCTTGACCTGCCCGGCGTAAAGGGCGCCGTCCTGCAGGGTCAGCGCCAGGGTCAGCGTCGGGCGGCCCTGGGGATCGGGACGGGCCAGGATGGCCAGCAGCATCTCGGCGGCCGAGGCCATGCCCGGCTCCATCAGCCGGGCCTCGGTCAGGCGCTTGATGATCTCGTTCCAGCCGCGGATGCGGGCCGTGGTGGCGATCAGCGGCTGCAGGGCGGGGTCGAAGGCGAAGGTGCCGTCGCCCTCCAGGCTCAAGGCCCCCCATTCCACCGCCAGCCTGTCCAGCTCCACATTGCCGCCGGCATTGCTCCAGGCGGCCAGGGCGGACAGCGGCGCCGTCTCGGGAATGGTGCCCATGATGCGGCCCTCCACCCGCACCGCCTCCAGCCGGCGATGAAGCGGCAGGTCGGCGGGCAGGGGCATGTCCACGGCGTGGCCCTCCAGGGTGAAGCGGGCCGAGGGCTTCTCGTGGCCGGGATCGGGCGGGTTGAGCCATTCATAGGTGATGGCCAGACGCTCGGCCGACAGCGGCCCGGCACCCGCCTGCTCCAGCACCGGCCTTCCCGCCTCGAAGGTGAAGGCGTGCAGGTCGCCGTCGCCGTCCACCCGCAGGCGTACATTGGCCCCGGTGGCGGTGACGATGCCCCGCCACCCGTCGCTTAAGGACAGCTGATGGCTGGAGCCCAGGTCCAGGCCGGGGCCGAGGGGATCGAGGGCGGGCACGATCAGGCGCACCCGGTCGCTGCGCCATTCCAGGCCGGACGGCGTGGCGAGCCCGAAGGTGCCGAGATCAAGGCCGATGGTGCCGGGAAAGCCGAAAGTGGCGGGCGGCGCGAAGTCCAGGCGCCAGCCATCGGCGCGCCGGGCGGCCGCGAAGTCCTCGACCCCCTTGCGCAACTGCCCCGCCACGTGGAACCAATAGGCGGTGTAGGCGCCGGCCCCGGCCAGGACCAGGGCGGCGGCGGCCAAACCGGCAAGACGCAAACGGATGGACATCGGCATCAACACTCCAGGACCGGATACCACCTCTAACCCGATGGCGGGCTGGAGGCAAGGCAGCGACCTGTGGGTGTTCGCCTACGGCTCGCTGATGTGGAATCCCGATTTCGGCCACGCCGAGGCCCGGACCGCGAAATTGTGGGGCTATCACCGCGCCATGTGCATCCTGTCGTACCAGTGGCGCGGCACGCCCCAGCGCCCCGGCCTGGTCATGGGCCTGGACCGGGGCGGATCGTGCCGGGGCCGCGCCTTCCGGGTGGCCGCGCCCCAGGTGCCGGAGGTGATGGAACAGGTCTACCGCCGCGAGATGCCCACCGGAGTGTATATCCCCCGCTTCCTGCCGGCCGTCCTCGACGACGGGCGCCGCGCCGAAGTCTGGGCCTTCGTCGCCCGGCGCGACCACCCGCAATACCTGGGCGGCGCCGGCCCCGAGCAGCAGGCCGCCCTGATCCGCCAGGGCCACGGTCAGGCGGGACCCTGCCGCGACTACCTGGCCAACACCATCGCCCAGATGGAGATGCTGGGGCTGGGGGGCGAGAGCCTGAGGCGCCTGCTGCTTCTGGTGGATGGGGGCTAGGATTCCTGTGGGCTCCGCCCACACCCGCAAAGGGCCGGGGGCCCTTTGATCCCGTTCCTTCAATGCCCAGATTCCGCCGCAATCGGGACAAAACTCCGCCCGAATGGGCAGCGATGATCCCCCCCATCGCAACCTCTCCCCTGTGAGACATCCAAAATGATCCGCAAAGCCGTTCTGCCCGTTGCCGGCATGGGCACCCGCGTTCTGCCCGCCACCAAGGTGCTGCCCAAGGAATTGCTGCCGGTGGTGGACAAGCCGCTGATCCAGTACGCCGTCGAGGAAGCCGCCGAGGCGGGCATCACCGAGATCGTCCTGGTCACCGCCAGGGGTAAGGAGATGCTGGCCGACCATTTCGACCGCAACGCCGAGCTGGAGCGGTCGCTGGAGGCCAAGGGCAAGGCCGAGCTGCTGGACATCGCGCGCTCCACCTGCCCCAAGGGCGTGACCATCACTACCGTACGCCAGCCGGCCCCCCTGGGCCTGGGCCACGCCGTGCTGTGCGCCCGGCCCGCGGTGGGCGACGAGCCCTTCGCCGTGCTGCTGCCCGACGATCTGATCCTGGGCCAGCCCGGCTGCCTGAAGCAGCTGGTGGACGTGTGGACCGAGACGAAGGGTCACGTCATCGCCGTGGAGAACGTGCCCGCCGACCAGGTGGACCGCTACGGCATCCTGGACGTCATCGAGGAGAAGGGCCGCCTGGCCCGGGCCCGCGGCTTGGTGGAGAAGCCCAAGCCGGCCGAGGCGCCCTCGACGCTCTCGGTGATCGGCCGCTACGTCCTCGATCCCAGCGTGTTCGAAGCCCTCGAGCGCCGCGAGCGGGGCGCCGGCGGCGAGATCCAGCTGACCGACGCCATCGCGCGCACCCTGGACCGGGTGTCCTTGCACGGCGCCCGCTTCAAGGGCACCCGCTACGACTGCGGCAATAAGGCCGGCTATGTGGCGGCGATCATCGACGCCGCCCTGGCCCATCCGGAAACTGCCTCGGCCGTGCTTGCCCATCTCGAGGCTTTGACCGGGCGCCGCGTCGCCTGATTATCAATAAGAGATAAAATTGCGCCGTAAGCCACAAACTCGTGGCTTACGGCCATCGTATACAACTTGTATGAATTGCATTTCCTCGCGACTGTCGGCAACCTCGGACTGTATTTAACCTGTGCATGAGGTTTGCCATGCTTGGTCGAGTCGCCATCTTTCGTCTTTCGGCTGCTTTCTTCTTGCTGGCCGCCACCGTTCCGGCTCTGGCCGAGCCATTGGCCTGCAAGGGCCAGGGCGGGGTCAAGGAGTTGCCCTACGAATCCTCGGTGCCGTCCGGCTGGGACCATGACCGCTTCGGGACGCAGCCGCGCAGCCTGATGTTCTCGTACGGCGCCTTCACCGCCTCGTTCGAGACCGCCGCCGAACACAAGGCCGGCTCGCCCTATACCGGCATTCCCAAATGGGTGTCCTACGAGATGCGCGGCCTGATGGGCGGCGACGGCACGGCCATCCACCCCCAGGGCGCCAAGCGCCCGGTGAAGTGGTACGAGCTGGAGGAGACCGCCTTCCTGTGGAAGGACCAGGGCCTGAAGCCGGGCATCGACACCTCGTACCGGGGATTCGCCACCTTGTGGAACCGCGGCCACATGGCGGCGCGCAACCACGCCAACCGCATTTCCTGGCAGGAAGGCTGCAATACCCACACCTTCGTCAACGCCCTGCCCCAGTTCGCCGACATGAACCAGGGCGATTGGCTGGCGCTGGAGAATTACGCCATCGCCGCCGCCAACAAGTTCGGGCGGGTGTGGACCATCGCCGGGCCGGTGTTCGAGCCCGAGCGCGAGATCGACACCATCGGCAAGGAAGGCACCGTGCCGGTGGCCATTCCCCACGCCCTGTTCAAGATCCTGGTGATCGAGCGCAAGGGCAAGGTCGAGGCCCGCGCCTTCCTGTTCCACCAGGCCGACGAGGAGGAGCGCGGCCGCTATCGCAAATGCGCCGGCACGCCCCAGTCAAAGTACGACCTGGCGGCCTATTCCACCTCCATCTCGGCGCTGGAGAAGGCGACGGGCCTTTCCTTCCTCGCCCACCTGCCCGATGCCGTCCGCAAGGCGGCGGATTCGGGTTCGGCCGGCGAGCCCTGGCCCATCGAGGCCAAATACTGGGCCGATCGCTGCGGCGGCGACGACGACGACGACGACGTGTAGCCCCCCCAACCCGGATCCCCTCTTTACTGCGCCGCAAAAGGCGGCTTGGATAAGGGGATGGATTCGGGCGGAACGGACATCATCTGGAACCAGTTCATCCTGGCGGCGGCGCTGACCCGCACCGCCCGCCGGGTGCTGGAAAGGCGGAGCGAGGACGCGGAGTACAACGCCCGCTTCTCCTATGCCGACACCCATGCCGGCGGCGGAATCCTGCCCAGGCCCGCCGCCATGGCCGCGCTGCTGGCCCGCCGGGACCAGTTCAAGTCCCGGACGTGGTTCGACGCGGCCCAGGCGGGCGAAACCCATCCCGGCTCGTGGGTGCTGGCCGGACGGCTGGTCCACGCTTTGGGCGGGCTGGATTTCGAGGCCGACGTCAACGACATCGACGTGGCCGTCATCGAGGGCGCCAAGGCCAACCGCGAGGCCGGCTGGGTGCGGTTCTGGAGCCACGACTGGTTCTCGTTCCTGCGCCACCGCTTCATCCTGGAGCCCCGGCCCGACTTCGTCTTCATCGATCCGCCGCCCGACGATCCGCGCGGCCCCGGCTACGCCATGGACGCCGCCATCCTGCTCGACACCCTGGACACGCCCTACATGGTGGCCTATCCCGTGGATGCGCCCGGCGGGGCAAAGCCCCAGACCGTCATCGACCAGATCGGCCGCTCGGGGCTGGAACTGCGCGGTGCGGGGCTGGAACGCGGCGTGCTGCTGGGCGGCGGAGCGGAAACGGTGGTGCTCGACATCCTGGCCGACCTGCGCACCCTGGCCGAAATGCTGGGCGGCGAGCTTTCGGTCCGGCTGCCCAGCCCACCGGCCGATGACTACACTATCTGAGGGAAAGAACAGCCCCATGAGCAACGCGGCGAGCATCGGTGATCTGGCCCGGCGGGCCTGGTGGCGGCTGCCCGGCTTCGCCTTCGGCTTCCTGGACGGCGGCTCGGGCGAGGAGGGGGGCCTGCGCCGCAACCGCGAGCGCCTGGAAGCGGTGATCCTGGCCCCCAGGGCCTGCACCGGGGCGAAGCCCGAGACGCGGGCCAGCCTGTTCGGCCGCGATTACGCCCTTCCCTTCGGCGCCGCGCCGGTGGGCATGGGCAACCTCTTATGGCCGGGCGCCGATCTGATGGTGGCGCGCCAGGCCGCCCGGCTGGGCTTTCCCGTGGTGGCCTCCACCGTCGCCACCACGCCGCTGGAGGACATCGCCGAGGCGGCGGGCGGCAACGCCTGGTTCCAGCTCTACGTCTCGCGCGAGGAGCGCATCAACCGCGACCTGCTGGCGCGGGCCTGGGCGGCGGGCATCCGCGAGCTGGTGGTCACCGTGGACGTGCCAGTGGCCGGCGACCGCCGCCGCGACCTACGCAACCGCTTCATCCTGCCGTTCAAGCCGGGGCCGCGCTTCGCCCTCCAGGTGGCCCTGGCGCCGTTCTGGGCGCTGGAAACCCTGAAATCCGGCTCGCCCGGCTTTCCCAATCTCGCCCGCTATGTGGGCGAGGTGGACGGCAAGACCCTGGCCGGCTTCATTCAGTCCCAGATCAAGGACGACCTCACCTGGGACGACGTCCGGGCCCTGCGCGACCTGTGGCAGGGCAGGATGCTGGTCAAGGGTGTGATGACCGCCGCCGACGCCAAATCCGCCCTGGAGATCGGCGCCGACGGCATCTGGGTCTCCAACCACGGCGGCCGCCAGTTGGATGCCGCCCCGGCGTCCATCGATTCGCTCAGTTCCATCCGCGCCGCGCTGGGCAAGGAGGCCGTGGTGGTCATGGACGGCGGCATCCGCTCGGGCGAGGACGTGGTGCGCGCCGGAGCCACGGGTGCCGATTTCGTGTTCTGCGGCCGCGCCTTCTATTACGGCGCGGCAGCCGCCGGCGAAGCGGGCGCGGCGCGGGCCGCCGACCTGCTGGCCGTCGACCTCCGGCGCACCCTCATTCAGATCGGTTGTCCGTCGTGGATGGCGCTGGATGAGGGGTGGTTGTGGGCGTAAGTCGGGCTGCCGCCCGAACCCGCCCGGAGGCGATGCCTCCGGACCTCCCTTATTTTTGAAATCAAAAGAGGGTTTGGGAGGTTTCCTCCCAATCGGGGCGGAAGCCCCGATCACATCCCCATCATCCGCTCCATTCCCAGCACCGTGTCGGACAGCAGGGGGAAGCGGGCGGCGTCATGCATCTGGTAGTGCCACCACTCGTTGGCATAGAAGTCCCAGCCGGCGGCGTTCATCAGGCCCAGCAGCAGAAGGCGGTTGCGCTGCGCCTCGACGCTGACTTCGGTCACCGCGTGGTGGGACAGCGGCGTGAAGGCGTCGAAGGCGGTGCCCATGTCCAGCGCTTGGCCGGTGGCGGCGTCCAGCAGGTCGAGATCCACCGCCACGCCCCGCGAATGGGTCGAGCCCCGGCGGGGATCGGCGAGGAATTCGGGATCGGGAGTATGGGTCCACAGGGCCCATTGCGCCTCGGACGGGCGGTAGGCGTCGAGGATGCGCAAGGTGAGCCCCAGGGGCCGCGCCAGTTCCACCGCCTTCTTCAGCAGCGGCGCGGCTTGGCCGTGCAGCCAACAGCCCGCGCCCGGCCGGTAGACGGGCTTTCCGGTGAAATTGTCGGGGGTGGCATAGGCCAGCAGAATCTCGACGCCAAAGTCTTCGGTGGTGACGGGGACCAGGGGATGCATCTTCCTGCTTTCATTTCGGACGATGGATGAAGTATAGCGGCGCCATGATTATTCTCGCCATGGACAGTTCCACCTCCGCCTGCTCCGCCGCCCTGTGGTCAGAGGGACGCGTGCTGGCCGGGCGCCTGTCGCCCATGGCGCGCGGCCAGAGCGAGGCGCTGATGCCCATGGTCGCCGGGGTGATGGCCGAAGCCGGCCTGTCCTTCGCCGATCTCGGCCTGCTGGCGGTGACGGTGGGGCCGGGCGCCTTCACCGGCCTGCGCATCGGGCTGGCGGCGGCGCGCGGACTGGCCCTGGCCTCGGGCCTGCCCCTGGCCGGTGTGGCCACGCCGGCGGCGGTGGCCGCCGGGATTTCAGGTGAGGAACGGCGGGGGCGCAATCTGCTGGTCGTCCTCGAATCGCGGCGCGACGAGAAGTGGATGCAGCTGTTCGATTCCGAGCTCAACCCGCTGTCCGACATCCGGGCCCTGCCGCCGTCCCAGGCGGGCGAGCTGGCCGCCGGCCCGGTCCTGGTGGCCGGCGACGCCGCCCCCCTGGTCCAGCCCCATCTGCCCCAAGGCGTGGTCGCCACCGCGGCGGGCTATCCCGATGCCGGCGTGGTCGCCGCCCTGGCGGCGCACCAGTGGGCGCAGGGCCGGTCGCTGCCGCCCGAGCCCCTTTACCTGCGCGACGCCGACGTCACCCTGCCGGGGCAATCGGCGCCGTGATCGAGCTGATCCCCGCCGGGCTGGTCCACGCCGAGCTGCTGGCCGGCATGCACCGCATCTGCTTCGCCGAACCGTGGAGCGCCAATTCCATGGCCGAGGTGCTGGCCCTGGCCGGATCCGAGGGCCTGATCGCCGTGGACGGCAAGTCCCTCAGCCCCGCCGGGGAGCCGCCGGGTCCGGCCGGACTGGTGCTGTGGCGGCGCATCTTCGACGAGTCCGAAATTCTGACCATCGCCGTCCTGCCCCCCTGGCGCCGCGCCGGGCTGGGGGCGCGCCTGCTGCGGGCCGCCATGGACTCGGCCGTCCGGGCGGGGGCTTCGACCATGTTCCTGGAAGCCGCCGCCGACAATCTCGCCGCCCTGGCCCTCTACGACTCTAATGGATTCACCCGAGTTGGTCTGCGTAAGGGCTACTACGGAGGAGTAGATGCGGTGACCATGAGTTGCCGCCTGGACCAAACATCAGTCGAGGCCTGAGACGCATCAGTATCCACACGCTTGCATGGGGTTTATTTCTTGCAAACGACAAGGCGGTGGATTCCCGCCGGGCCTTCGCCGGGTTCAGGTGTCAGCGAAAGAATTTCGTGTCCCAGTTCGGCAAGAGAACGCGGCACATTTCCCAGCGGTTCCGCACCTTTCAACCGCACCTCGACCATCTCTCCGGACGCCATGCGCTCTACCAGCAACTTGGTTTTCACGAATGTCATCGGACAGACTTCGTTGGTGATGTCAAGGCTGTAGTTTGGCTTCTCAGTCATGCGAATTGTGTCACTTTCATTTGTCGTAATGGTTATTGCCAGCTTTGTATGAACGATTTATATAAGGCCCCACTGAATGAAATTGGAGGGCTGCTCTCAATGTCGGAGCGTTCGAACAGCGGCGACCTGCTGAGCCTGACCACGGAAATCGTGGCTGCGCATGTCGCCAACAATAGCGTGGCGGTGGCCGATCTTCCCCACCTGATTCAGGAAGTCTACCGCACCCTGGCCTCGGTGGGCAGCGTCCCCGCGGCGCCCGAACGGCCCCAGCCCGCCGTGAACGTGAAGAAGTCGGTCACCCCCGACTACATCATCTGTCTCGAGGACGGCAAGAAGCTGAAGATGCTGAAGCGCCACCTCAAGACCGCCTACAACATGAGCCCCGAGGAATACCGGGATCGCTGGGGTCTGCCCGCCGATTACCCCATGGTGGCTCCCAATTACGCCCAGCACCGCTCGAGCCTGGCCAAGAAGATCGGCCTGGGCACCAAGCCGCGCAAGCGCAAGCGGACCACCTAACGGCCTGAGCCTTCTCGACAAAGTGGGGCGTTCCGGGCATCATCCCGGAATCCCGGCCCGACGGGGTGCCTTTCGGCGCCCCGTTCGTCGCTGGCCCCGTCGACAACCGGATCGCGGCAATGGTTTCACGCATCGAGCAACGCTGCATCGACAAGGGCATGAAGATGACCGACCAGCGTCGGGTCATCGCGCGCGTCCTGTCCGATTCTTCCGACCATCCCGATGTGGAAGAGGTGTATCGCCGGTCCACGGCGATCGATCCCCACATCTCCATCGCCACCGTCTACCGCACCGTGCGGCTGTTCGAAGAGGCGGACATCCTCGAACGCCATGATTTCGGCGATGGCCGCGCCCGCTACGAGGAAGCCGCCGGCGATCATCACGACCACCTGATCGACATGCAGTCGGGCAAGGTGATCGAGTTCACCAGCACCGAGATCGAGGCCCTGCAGCGCGAGATCGCCCGGCGCTACGGCTATCGTCTGGTGGGACACCGCCTTGAACTTTATGGAGTTCCGTTGACTTCCGGTGACAAACCGGAAGACAAATAGGCTTTGCGGTCGAACCAGCGCCGCAAGGACGGAACCAGAGGAATCATGCAATCCGTGTCCGAGACACGCGAGGTCGCCGACGGGCTTGAGGTCCGGCTTGCCGAAAGCGCGGCCGAAGTGGCCGCCGCCCAGGCTTTGCGCTATCGCGTCTTCTATCAGGAAATGGGGGCCAAGCCGTCGGACGCCATGCGCGACCGCCTGGCCGATTTCGACGATTTCGATTCCGTCTGCGACCACCTGCTGGTCATCGACCGGGCGCGGGGCAAGGGCGCGGCCGGCGTGGTCGGCACCTATCGCCTGATGCGGCGCGGCGCGGGCGAGGCCTTCGGGCGCTTCTACACCGCCGGCGAATACGACATCGCCAATATCCTGGCCAATGGCGGCCGCTTCATGGAGCTGGGGCGGTCCTGCGTCGATGCCGGCTACCGCAACGGCGCCACCATGAAGAAGCTGTGGGACGGCATCGCCGTCTATGTCTTCGAGAACGACGTGGAACTGATGTTCGGCTGCGCCAGCCTGCCCGGCACCGACGTCCAGGCTCTGGCCGGCCATCTGTCCTATCTCTACCACCACCACCTCGCCCCCGAGAGCCTGCGCCCGAAGGCGCTTGCCCATCTGCACGTGGACATGAACCTGCTCCCTAAGGAGGCGCTGGTGCCCCGCCGGGCCATGGCCGAGCTGCCGCCGCTGATCAAGGGCTATCTGCGGCTCGGCGGTTTCGTCGGCGACGGCGCGGTGATCGACCACCAGTTCAACACCACCGACGTCTGCGTCATGGTCAAGACCGACCTGGTCACCGCCAAGTACCGGGCCCATTACGACCGCACTATTCCAGGATGGTCCGAGGAATGATCTCCGTCCCCGTGGCTGTCTTGCGTTTCCTCGGCTTCGTGCTGTGGACCCTGGTCCTGATCCCGCCCTTCCTGGTGCTGCGTCTGGTCTCCAGACCCCGCATACCCGCCTATACCCGTGTCTACTGGCGGGGCGTCATGGCCATCATCGGCTATGACGTGGTGGTGCGCGGCCGCCCGGTGGAGAACGGCTCGCCGGTGCTCTATGTGGCCAACCACGCCTCCTATCTGGACATCATCGTGCTGGGCAGCCTGCTGCGCGCCTATTTCGTCGCCAAGAGCGAGGTGGCGGGCTGGGCCGGCTTCGGCTTTCTGGCGCGCATCTCGCGCACCGTGTTCATCGAGCGCAGCCGCGGCGCCACGGCGCGGGAACGCAACGGCCTGCTCACCCGCTTCGACCTGGGCGAATCTCTGATCCTGTTCGCCGAGGGCACCTCCAACGACGGCAACCAGGTGATGCCGTTCAAGAGCTCGTTCTTCTCGGTGGCCGAGGGCGAGGTGCGGGGAACCGACGGCCTGCCGCAGCCCGTGTCGGTGCAGCCGGTGTCGGTGGCCTATACCAGACTGGACGGCCTGCCCATCACCCGGGCTTTGCGCCCCCATCTCGCCTGGTACGGCGACATGACGCTGGCCCCCCACCTGATCGGGGCGCTGGGCATGGGCCGCATCACCGTCGAGGTGGAATTCCATCCCCCCGTCACCGTCGCCCAGTTCGGCTCGCGCAAGGGGCTGTCGGCCCATTGCCACAAGGTGATCAGCGATGGCCTGACCCGCATGCTGGCCGGACGGCCGGCGGCGAATTCTTGACTCGGGCGGTCCCGCTCCTTAACCATTGAGAATCCCGGACGCGTAAGACATTGGCCAAGCGACTTTTCGTCAAAACCTACGGCTGCCAGATGAACGTCTATGACTCCGCCCGCATGGCGGACGTCCTGGCGCCGCTGGGTTATGGCCCGGCCGAGGAGGCCGAGGGCGCCGACATGGTGATCCTCAACACCTGCCACATCCGCGAGAAGGCCGCCGAGAAGGTGTTCTCGGAACTGGGCCGTTTGCGCAAGCTGAAGACCGCCAAGGCCGAGGCCGGGGAAAAGATGATCCTGGCGGTGGCCGGCTGCGTCGCCCAGGCCGAGGGCGAGGAGATCCTGCGCCGCGCCCCCTTCGTCGACATCGTGCTGGGGCCGCAGACCTATCACCGCCTGCCCGAGATGGTGGCCCAGGCGGCGCGGGCCGGCGGCGCGGTGCTCGACACCGAATTCCCGGTCGAGCCCAAGTTCGACTTCCTGCCCGAACCCCATGCCGAGGGCACCAGCGCCTTCCTGTCGGTGCAGGAGGGCTGCGACAAGTTCTGCACCTTCTGCGTGGTGCCCTATACCCGCGGCGCCGAATATTCCCGCCCGGCTTCGGCCGTGCTGGCCGAAGCGGCCAAGCTGGCCAAAGGCGGCGTGCGCGAGATCACCCTTCTCGGCCAGAACGTCAACGGCTGGCACGGAGGCGACGGCTGGACGCTGGGCCGCCTGATCCGCGAACTGGCCGAGGTGGACGGTGTCGAGCGCATCCGCTACACCACCTCGCACCCCCGCGACATGGACGACGAGCTGATCAGGGCCCATGCCGAGCTCCCCCAACTGATGCCCTTCCTCCACCTGCCGGTGCAGTCGGGGGCCGACCGCATCCTGGCCGCCATGAACCGGGGCCACGACCGCGTCACCTATCTGCGGCTGGTGGACAAGCTGAAGACGGCCTGCCCCGATCTGGCCCTGTCGTCGGACTTCATCGTCGGCTTCCCCGGCGAGAGCGATGCCGATTTCGAGGACTCCATGTCGCTGGTGCGCGAGGTGGGCTTCGTCCAGACCTATTCCTTCAAGTACTCGTCGCGCCCCGGTACCCCCGCCGCCGCCATGGAGCGCCAGATTCCGGAAAAGGTGAAGGAGGAGCGCCTGGCCGCCCTGCAGGCCCTGCTGCTGGAGCAGACCATCCGCTTCAACCAGGCCTGCGTCGGCCGCGAGATGCGCGTCCTGCTCGACCGCCCCGGCCGCCACGAAGGCCAGCTGCTGGGCCGCTCGCCCTATATGCAGCCGGTCCACGTCAAGGCCGCCGCCCATCTGATCGGCACCGTTGCCCCCGTCCGCATCGTCAAGGTGCATCCCAACAGCCTGGAGGCGGTGCCGGCATGAGTTCTGGCGACGCCTCCCTGGTTCGCGAATTCCCCGACAACGCCCTGGCCCAGGTGCTGTTCGGCCCCCATAACGCCAATCTCGACCGTATCGAGGGCCATCTGGGCGTGGGCCTCGACGTGCGCGGCAACACGGTGACCATCTCGGGCACGCCGGATGCCGCCCTCGAGGCGGCGCGCATCCTGGACAGCCTCTATGCCTCGGCCAGGCGCCAGGGACACCTGGAAACCGCCGACGTGGATTCGGCGGTACGCATGGCCAAGCTTCCCGAGGGTCACGAGAATGCCGGCGGCGACGTGGTCATCCGCACCAGGAAGCGCCACATCGCCGCACGCACCCCCACCCAGGCCGAGTACATCCGGGCCTTGGGCGAGGCGCCGCTGACCTTCGGCTTAGGCCCCGCCGGCACCGGCAAGACCTATCTGGCGGTGGCCAAGGCGGTGGCCATGATGGTGGCGGGCGAGGTGGACCGCATCATCCTGTCGCGCCCGGCCGTCGAGGCCGGCGAGCGTCTGGGCTTCCTGCCCGGCGATCTCAAGGACAAGGTGGACCCCTACCTGCGCCCGCTCTACGACGCCCTTTACGACATGCTGCCCGGCGACCAGGTGGCCAAGAAGCTGCTGGCCGGCGAGATCGAAGTGGCGCCGCTGGCCTTCATGCGCGGCCGGACGCTGGCCAATTCCTTCATCATTCTGGACGAGGCCCAGAACACCACCACCATGCAGATGCGCATGTTCCTCACCCGCATGGGCGAGCATTCGCGCATGGTGGTGACCGGCGACGTCAGCCAGACCGACCTGCCGCCCGGCGTGCGTTCCGGCCTGCTGGACGCCATCCATATCCTGGACGGCATGGAGGGCGTGCGCTTCGTGCGCTTTACGGACAAGGACGTGGTGCGCCACGATCTGGTGACCCGCATCGTGCGGGCCTACGACAAGGCCGACCGTGAAGCCAAGGCCAAGGGCAAGGACAAATGACCGTCACCATCGAGATCGCCGTCGACATTCCCTGTGCCCGCTGGACCGAGGCCATGCCCGATTCCGAAACCCGCTGCGGCCGCCTCGCCGCCACCGCGCTGGGCGCCGTCGACCTGCCCGACGGCGTGGTCGAGCTGTCCATCGTGCTGGCCGACGACGAGACGGTGCGGGGCCTCAACCGCGACTGGCGGGGCAAGGACCAGCCCACCAACGTGCTGTCCTTCGCCTCGCTCGACGACGAGGACGCCCCAATCGTCCCCGGCGCGCCCCTGCTGCTGGGCGACGTGATCCTGGCCTATGAGACCTGCGCCGCCGAGGCCCAAGAGCAGGGCAAGGAGCTGGCCGATCATTTCAGTCATCTCGTTGTCCATGGCGTCCTGCATCTGTTGGGCTATGATCACATGGACGAGGAGGAGGCCGCCGAGATGGAAGCGCTGGAAACCACCCTGCTGGCGGCGCTCGGTATCCCCGACCCCTATGGAGAGCAATAAAGCTTCATGAACGACCCTGGCAGTAGCCCGCCCCGTGAGAACGGGGCAAACCACAAGAAGTCGGGCGACGACACGCTGTTCGGCGCCATGCGCGGCTGGCTGCGGGGCCGCCGCCGCCCCAAGGGGACCGAGACCGTCCGCGACGCGCTGGAAGAGCTGATCGAGGATCGCGACAGCGCCGAAATCCCCATCGACGAGCACGAGCGCCAGCTGCTCGGCAACATCCTTCATCTGCGCGACGTCACCGCCTACGACGTCATGGTGCCGCGCGCCGATATCGTCGCGGTGGAGGCCAAGACCACCCTGGAAGGGCTGATCGCGCTGTTCATCGGCTGCGGCCATTCCCGCCTGCCGGTCTATCGCCGCTCGCTGGACGACGTCATCGGCATGGTCCACATCAAGGATCTGCTGGAGGTGATGGGCCAGGGCAAGCCGTTCAACCTGCCCCGCCTGGCCCGGCGCGTCCAGTTCGTGGCGCCCTCCATGCGGGTCACCGACCTGCTTTTGGAGATGCGGCTCAAGCGCTCGCACCTGGCCCTGGTGGTGGACGAATACGGCGGCATCGACGGGCTGGTCACCATCGAGGATCTGGTGGAGCAGATCGTCGGCGAGATCGAGGACGAGCACGACCAGGACGAGGAACCGGAACTGATCATCCGCGACGATGGCGCCGTCGAGGCCGATGGCCGCACCGCCATCACCGAATTCGAGGACCGCATGGGCGCCGTGCTGACCGACGAGGAGCGCGAAGAGGTGGAGACCCTGGGCGGGCTGGTGTCCTTCGTCGCCGGACGGGTGCCGTCGCGGGGCGAGCTGATCACCCATTCCGCCGGACTGGAATTCGAGGTCCTGGACGCCGACCCCCGCCGGGTGAAGCGGGTGCGGGTCCGCCGGGTGGCCAGTCCGGAACCGGCGGTCACCGAATGAATCTGCAAGCCCTGAAGCAGCGGTTTTCGGCCCTGTCCGGCTGGCGCCGGCGCCTGGTTCTGATGAGCTTGGGCGCCGTGGCGGCGCTGGCGTTGCCGCCCACCCTGGTGTTGCCGGCCCTGGTCCTGGCCTTTCCGCCCATCGCCTGGAGTCTTGAGTCCGCCACCACGAGGCGCGCCGCCTTCGGGGCCGGCTTCTGGTGGTTCACCGGCTGGTTCGCGGTGGGCCTGTACTGGATCTCCATCGCCCTGCTCACCGATGCGGCCAAATTCGGCTGGATGATCCCCTTCGCCGTGTTCGGCCTGTCCTCGGTGCTGGCCACCTTCTTCGGGCTGGCCACATTGGCCGTCCATCTGTGCCGTGTGCGGCGGGTGGCCCGTATTCCCGCTCTGGCGGTGGCCTTCACCCTGGCGGAATGGGCGCGGTCCTGGGTGATGACCGGCCTGCCCTGGAATCCCATGGGCTCGGTCTGGGACATCAGCCTGCCCGTGCTGCAGTTCGGCGCCTTCGGCGGCATCTGGGGCCTGACGCTGCTCACCTATCTGATGGCGCTGGCTCCCGCCCTGCTGGCCGCCCCCGGTTATCGCCGCGCCGTGGCCGCGGTCACGCTCGGCCTGCCCGCCTTGCTGTGGGCCGGCGGCATGGTGCGTCTTGCGTTCAATCCCCAGGAGCTGGTGCCCGGTATACAGCTGCGCATCGTCCAGGCCGCCGTGGCCCAGGCCAACAAGTGGAAGGACGACCAGCGGGAAGCCAATCTGCGCGAGCACGTGGCGCTCACCCGTGGTCCCGGCTTCGAAAAGATCACCACGGTGATCTGGCCCGAAACCGCCGTGTCCTTCTTCCTCGATCTCGACCGCCTGCACCGCCAGATGGCGGCGGCGGCGGCGCCCGCCGGCGGATTGCTGCTGACCGGCGCGCCGCGCGTCACGCCCAAGGGCGTCGAGCCGTTCCAGATCTGGAACTCGCTGATGGCGGTGACGCCCGAGGCCGGCATCGCCGCCATCTATGACAAGGTCCATCTGGTGCCCTTCGGCGAGTACGTGCCGCTGCGCGGCATCCTGCCCATCGCCAAGATCACCCATGGCGGCACCGATTTCTCGGCCGGGTCGGGGCCGGTCAGCCTGGACCTGCCCGGCCTGCCGGCGGCGGCTCCGCTGATCTGCTACGAGGCGATCTTTCCCAACACCATCGTCGCCCGCCACCAGCCCCGTCCGGGCTGGATCCTCAACGTCACCAACGACGGCTGGTTCGGCATCTCGTCGGGACCGCATCAGCATCTGGCCGCCTCGCGCATGCGGTCCATCGAGGAAGGCCTGCCCCAGGCCCGCGCCGCCAATACGGGGATCTCGGCGGTGATCGATCCGTCCGGCCGCATGGTCGGCAGCCTGCCGCTCGGCGAGAAGGGCGTTCTGGACGCGCCCCTGCCTCAGGCCCTGCCCCCCACCCTGTACAGCCGATTGGGCGACATTATCCCCGGCCTCCTTCTGCTTTTGACCGCGCTTGCAGGATTTTTGTTGCGGCGGTTGAACTAGGCACCAAGGCTACATACATAGGTCATATAGCTATTGAGCTAGTCAACACACGCCCCACGTGTTGACTGTATACAATCGTGCCCTTATGGTGCATCCACAACTCAAAGTACCTTGGGCACGCGACCCAACGACCTTTTAGGAAGCCGCCATGGTCAACAGCAATCATAAATCCGCCCCATCCCATCGTGGTTCATCCCGGGGCCGCCTGCCCTCCGGCCAGCCCAACCCGGTCGACATCCATGTGGGGGCCAGGGTCCGCCTGCGCCGCACCCTGATGGGGATGAGCCAGGAAAAACTGGGCGAATCCATCGGGCTGACCTTTCAGCAGGTGCAGAAATACGAGCGCGGCGCCAACCGCATCGGGGCAAGCCGCCTGTTCGACCTGTCCCGGGTGCTCGACGTGCCGGTCTCGTTCTTTTTCGACGACATGGCCGAGACGGTGCAGGACCAGAGCCCGGTGGCGGTCGCCCGCGGCGTGTCCGGCCTGTCGGAGGAGCCCGCCGGCTTCGAGGCCGACCCCATGACCAAGCGTGAAACGCTGGAACTGGTTCGCGCCTATTACAGCATTACCGACCCCCAGGTCCGCCGCCGGGTCTACGATCTGGCCAAGGCGCTGGCGGCGGTCGGCGAGATCAAGAAATAACCCTTTGAATTTCTGGATTTTGGCCCAGGGGCGATTCGTCTTGACGAATCGCCCCTTCGCCTGTCAGAAGAACCCCCCGGAGCGGTGCGACCGCTCCCGTGGAGATTTTGACCGCTTGCCGCCACGCTGATTTCGGCTAAGTGGGTGCATCACGATGGCGCTCATCCGCGTGTTGATGCCCCTGGTCCCAATATCGATTGGATCTAGGAGGGCTTGCCCGTGTCCAAAAAGAATTTCCTCTTCACCAGTGAATCCGTGTCCGAAGGCCATCCCGACAAGGTTGCCGACCGGATTTCCGACGCCGTCGTCGATGCGTTCCTGGGTGCCGATCCCTTCGCCCGCGTGGCGGTGGAAACCCTGGTCACCACCAACCTGATCGTCATGGCCGGCGAAGTGCGCGGCCCGGCCTCGGTCAACGCCGCCCTGATGGATGAACTGGCCCGTCACGCGGTCAAGGACATCGGCTACGAGCAGGACGGCTTCCACTGGAAGAACGCCGAGATCATCAACCGCGTCCACTCGCAGTCCGCCGACATCGCCCAGGGCGTTGACGCCGGCGCCGACAAGGACGAGGGCGCGGGCGACCAGGGCATCATGTTCGGCTATGCCTGCAACGAGACCCCGGTGCTGATGCCCGCCCCCATCTACTACTCTCACGAAATCCTGAAGAGCCTGGCCGAGGCCCGCCACTCCGGCGCCGCCCCCCAGCTGCTGCCCGACTCCAAGTCGCAGGTCACCCTGGAATACCGTGACGGCAAGCCGGTGCGCGCCACCTCGGTGGTGGTCTCGCACCAGCACGTGGACGGCCTGTCCCAGGCCGACATCAAGGAAATCGTCCGTCCCCACGTCAAGAACGTGCTGCCCGAAGGCTGGATGCCCGCCGACGACCAGTTCTACGTCAACCCCACCGGCCGCTTCGTCATCGGTGGTCCCGACGGCGATACCGGCCTGACGGGCCGCAAGATCATCGTCGACACCTACGGCGGCGCGGCTCCCCACGGCGGCGGCGCCTTCTCGGGCAAGGATCCGACCAAGGTCGACCGCTCGGCCGCCTATGCCGCCCGCTATCTGGCCAAGAACGTGGTCGCCTCGGGCCTGGCCGACAAGTGCGTGATCCAGCTCAGCTACGCCATCGGCGTCTCCAAGCCGCTGTCGGTCTACGTGGACACCTCGGGCACCTGCAAGGTGGATGAGGACAAGCTGGCCATCGTGCTGCAGCAGCTGGTGGACCTGAGCCCGCGGGGCATCCGCACCCATCTGGGCCTCAACAAGCCCATCTACGCCCGCACCGCGGCCTACGGCCATTTCGGCCGCAGCCCCGACGCCGACGGCGGCTTCTCGTGGGAGAAGACCGACCTGGTGGAGCAGCTCAAGAAGGCCTTCTAAGCCTTCCATGAGCCGGGATAGCGAAAATGGAAACGCGGCCGCCGAGCGGCCGCGTTTTTTCGGTCGGCGCCAGGGCAAGGCCCTGCGCCGCAACGCGCTGGGCTTGATCGACGACCTGTTGCCGCGCCTTAGCGTCGCCACCCCTGAACCGGGCGAGCGCGTCGAGCCCGCCTTGCTGTTTCCCGGCGCCATGCGTTCGGTGTGGCTGGAGGTGGGATTCGGCGGCGGCGAGCACGTGGCCGACCAGGCCGAAGCCAACCCGGATGTGGGCCTTATCGGCTGCGAGGTGTTCCGGAACGGCATCGCCAGCCTGCTGGGCCATGTCCAGGCCCGCGGCCTGGGCAATGTCCGAATCTTCCCCGAGGACGTCCGGCTGCTGCTGCCCGCTTTGCCCGACGCCTCGCTGGGGCGCGTCTTCGTGCTGTTCCCCGATCCCTGGCCCAAGACCCGCCACGCCGACCGGCGCTTCATCGGCCCCGACACCCTGGACGTGCTGGCCCGGATTCTGAAGGATGACGGCGAGCTGCGCGTCGCCAGCGACGACCCCGTCTATGTGGCCTGGACCGCCCGCCACCTGGACGCCCATCCCGCCTTCGAAAGGATCCTGGCCACCGCCGACCGTTCGGCCGTACCGGCCGACTGGCCCGCCACCCGCTACGAGCAGAAATGCATCACCGGACGGGCGCCCGTATTCTTCCTCTACCGCCGGCGGCACCGTTAGGGCAGGCACGCGATTCCAATCGTGTCATCTTCCGGTCACATGTGGTATTGAGGCGCCAAAGTCGTAACTGTCCAGGGGTCCCCCCATGTTTTTCCGCATGTTCCGTGCCTTGATGCCCAAGGAAGAGGAATTCGTCGGACTGTTCGTCCAGCACGCGGAGAAAATCCACTCGGCCGCCAAGGCCCTGGAAGACATGATGGGCGACGGCGCCGACATGAGCCTGCATTTCAAGCAGATCTGCGCCTTCGAGGGTGAGGCCGACCTGATCACCCGCGCCACCCTGCAGGCCCTGCACCGCTCGTTCATCACGCCGTTCGACCGCGACCAGATCCACCGGCTGATCACCACCATGGACGACGCGGTGGACGGCATCGAGGAGGTGGCCCAGCGCGTCGATCTGTACAGCGTCACCGAATTCACCCCCGACATGCGGGCGCTGGCCACCGGCATCACCGAATGCGCCCACCTGCTGACCAAGGCCATTCCGCTGATGCGCGAGGTCACCCGCAACGCCGCCGCCATCAACGAGCTGTGCGACGCCATCGGCCGCCAGGAAAGCGCCGCCGACAAGCGCCAGCACGAAGGTCTGCGCACCCTGTTCGCCACCGAGAAGGACCCGGTCAAGCTGATCACCCGCAAGGAGATCTACCAGCGGCTGGAAAAGGTCTCCGACCGCTTCGACGACGTGGCCAACGTCATCGAGACGGTGGTGATCGAACAGGTCTAGGCCCCGCCCGATGGAATCCGTCGCCTTTCCCATCATCGTCGCCCTGGTCATCACGGCCCTGGTGTTCGACTTCCTGAACGGCCTGCACGACGCGGCCAATTCCATCGCCACGGTGGTCTCCACCCGCGTGCTGTCGCCCAAATACGCGGTGGCCTGGGCGGCGTTCTTCAACACCATCGCCCTGCTGTTCTTCACCACCAGCGTGGCCAAGACCATCGGCACCGGCATCGTCCAGCCCGGCCTGATCGACACCCACGTGATCTTCGGCGCCCTGGTGGGCGCCATCACCTGGAACGTCATCACCTGGATATTAGGGATTCCGTCGTCCAGCTCCCACGCCCTGATCGGCGGGATCGCCGGCGCCGGCATCGCCAAGGGCGGCCTGGGCGCCCTGGTGGCCGCGGGCTTCATCAAGACCGGCTCGGCCATCATCCTGTCGCCGCTGATCGGCCTGCTGCTGGCCATGCTGCTGGTTCTCGGCGTGTCGTGGATCTGCCGCCGCACCACCCCCTTCGCGGTGGACCAGCGCTTCCGGGTGCTGCAGTTCTTCTCGGCGGCCATGTACTCCCTGGGTCACGGCGGCAACGACGCCCAGAAGACCATGGGCATCATCACCGTGCTGCTGTTCAGCCAGGGCATGCTGGGCGACACCTTCCACGTGCCGCTGTGGGTGGCGATCACCTGCCAGATCGCCATGGGCCTGGGCACCCTGTTCGGCGGCTGGCGCATCGTCAAGACCATGGGCTCCAAGATCACCGACCTGCGCCCCGTCCAGGGCTTCTGCGCCGAGACCGGCGGAGCCATCACCCTGTTCGGCGCCACCTGGCTGGGCATCCCGGTGTCGACCACCCACACCATCACCGGCGCCATCATCGGCGTCGGCGCGGCGCGCAAGCTGTCGGCGGTGCGCTGGCACGTGGCCGGCAACATCGTGGTGGCCTGGGTGATCACCATTCCGGCATCCGGTTCCATCGGCGCCCTGTTCTACTGGCTGTCCACCCACTTCTGGTAGGCGGACGCCGGTAATCGGGGCTGCCGCCCCGACCCCGCCTGGAGGTGAACCTCCAGACCTCTCTTTGATCTATTCATGGATGGAAAATGGGATCCGGGGCATTGGCCCCGGATGGGTTTGGGCGATAGCCCAATCCGATTTCACTCCGGATCGGCGCCGACGAAGGACGAATCGTCCTTCTTGGTCCGCTCCCGCAGCGCCGCCCGGCCGAGAATGCGGAAATGGGCCAGCTCGGCGATGTTGGTGGCGTGGTCGCCGATGCGCTCGAAATTCTTGGCGATGAACATCAGGTGCGAGCACGGCGTGATGTTCCTGGGGTCTTCCATCATGTAGGTGAGGATCTCACGGAACAGCGAGGAATAGACGTCGTCGATCTCCTGGTCGCGGTCGCGGGCCGCCACGGCGCGGGCGGCGTCGTGACCGAGATGGGCGTCCATCACCTCCTTGACCAGGGCCAGCGCCAGACGGCCGAGGCGCAGCAGCGAGCGCATGGGCTCCACCGGCGGCAGGCGGTTCAGCACCAGCGAGCGCTTGGCGGCGTTGGCGGCCAGATCGGCGATGCGCTCGATCTCGCCGGCGATCTTCAAGGCCGCCACCACGGTGCGCAGATCGTCGGCCACGGGGGCGCGCAGCGCCAGCACGCGGACCGTCTGCTCGTTGACGAAGGCCTCGACCGCATCCACCTGGGCGTCGCTTTCCATCACCCGGGCGGCCAGCTCGCTGTCGCGCCGTTCCAGCGCATCCAGCGCCGAGGCCAGTTGCGCCTCGGCCAGCCCCCCCATGCGGGCCAGCGAATCGTCCAGCCGGGCCAGTTCGGAATCGTAGGATTTGACGATATGCGGTTCGCCGATGGTGGTCATCTCGATGAACTCCCTCAGCCGAAGCGGCCGGTGATGTAGCCCTGGGTCAGCGCATTGGCGGGCGCCGTGAAGATCTGCTCGGTGGCGCCCACCTCGACGATCTCGCCCAGGTGGAAGAAGGCGGTGGTCTGGGATACGCGGGCCGCCTGCTGCATGGAATGGGTGACGATGACGATGGTGAAGGCGTCGCGCAATTCGTCGATCAGCTCCTCGATGCGCGCCGTGGCGATGGGGTCCAGCGCCGAGCACGGCTCGTCCATCAGGATCACCTCGGGCGCCACGGCGATGGCCCGCGCGATGCACAATCGCTGCTGCTGGCCGCCCGACAGGCCGGTGCCCTGGCTGCCCAGCAGGTCCTTGACCTCTTTCCACAATCCGGCCCGTTCCAGGCTGGAGCGGACCAGGACATCCATCTCGTCGCCCTCGGCCGCCAGGCCGTGCAGGCGCGGGCCGAAGGCCACGTTGTCGTAGATGGATTTGGGAAAGGGATTGGGCCGCTGGAACACCATGCCGACCCGGGCGCGCAGCAGCACCGGGTCCATGCCGGCGGGACCGTAGATCTCCTCGCCGTCCAGGGTGGCCTGGCCGCTGACCCGGGCGGCCGCGATGGTGTCGTTCATGCGGTTGAGGCAGCGCAGGAAGGTGGACTTGCCGCAGCCCGAGGGGCCGATCAGGGCGGTGACCTCACCCTCGGCGATATCCAGGTCGACGTCTTTCAGCGCCGGCTTGCCGCCGTAATGGACGCCAAGCGCCCGGGCCGTCATCTTGGGCTGGACCGCTTGTTCCGTCATGTCGTCCTTCCACTGATCCGCAGGGCTTATACCGCCGGACCGGGCGGGAAAAACGTGAAGGATTTGTTTCAGTCTTGACCGGCGCCCGCCGCACGCCATCTATGGCGAACCCACCCCCGTCGCCGGAGAAACCATGACCGAGGACACCGACCAGCGCCACCGCGAGAAAATGGCCAAGAAGAAGGCGTCCCGCGACAAGCTGATGGCCAGGAAGACCGGGGCGCGCGGCGTGATGATCGTCCATACCGGCGCCGGCAAGGGCAAGTCCACCGCCGCCTTCGGCATGGCGATCCGGTGCGTCGGCCACGGCATGAAGGTGGGCGTCATCCAGTTCATCAAGGGTGCCTGGGACACCGCCGAGCGGCGGGTGATGGAGGGCTTCGGCGATCTGGTCACCTTCCGCGCCATGGGCGAGGGCTTCACCTGGGAGACCCAGGACCGCGCCCGCGACATGGCCGCCGCCGCCCGGGCCTGGGACTTAGCCGCCGCCATGCTGGCCGATCCCGAATACAAGATGGTCATCCTGGACGAGATCAACGTGGCGCTGCGCTACGAATACCTGGACCTGGAGACGGTGCTGGCCGCCATCCACGCCCGGCCCGAGGGCCAGCACGCGGTGCTGACGGGCCGCAACGCCCTTCCCCCGGTGATTGAGGCCGCCGATCTGGTCACCGAGATGACCATGGTGAAGCACCCCTTTAAGGGCGGCATCAAGGCCCAGGCGGGGGTGGAGTTCTAGTGCCCATTTGACAGGCATGTGGCGGCGCATGCCCAATCTCCGTCCGAAGGGGCTGGCGGGGCTCCGCTTCCGGCCCCTATAATCACCGCTTCGTTCCTTTCCGCGATGACGGCACCCGACCATGAGCAAGATCAAAGGCCAGCGCGCCATCATCAACCGCCAGGCGGTCATCGCCCGCCTCGACGCGCTGGTGGACGAGGACCTGCCCAAGAACAAGCGGCGCATGCGGGCGCTGGAGATCTTCAAGCAGGTGCTGGCCGCGGGCCGCGCCGAGGTCCGCGCCCGCTTCGACGTCCACGGCGACGGCACGGCCACGGTGCGGGAAAACTGCTTCCTGATCGACCAGCTGGTCCGCCTGGTCCACGACTACGCCTGCGACCGCGAGTTCCCCCAGGGCGTGCGCACGGCGGGCGAGACCATGAGCCTGGTGGCCGTCGGTGGTTACGGGCGCGGCGAGCTGTCGCCCCATTCCGACATCGACCTCTTGTTCCTGCTGCCCTACAAGCGCATGCCCTATCACGAGCAGGTGGTGGAGTTCATCCTCTACATGCTGTGGGACATGGGGCTGAAGGTGGGCCATTCCACCCGCTCGGCCGAGGATTGCGTAAGAAACGCCAAGGCCGACCTGACCATCCGCACCGCCCTGTTGGAAATGCGCTGGCTGTGGGGCGACCGGGCGCTGTTTGACGATCTGTGGGCCCGCTACACCGCCGAGGTGATGACCGGCACCGCCGAGGCCTTCGTGGAATCCAAGCTGGCCGAGCGTGATGCGCGCCATTCCAACATGGGCGATTCCCGCTACGTGCTGGAGCCCAACGTCAAGGAGGGCAAGGGCGGCCTGCGCGACCTGCACACCCTGTACTGGATCGCCAAATACGTCTACCGGGTCGAGGACGTCTCGGAACTGGCCGACAAGGGCATCATCTCGCGCCCGGCGGCACGGCGCTTCGCCAAGGCCCAGGCCTTCCTGTGGGCGGTGCGCTGCCACCTGCACTACCTGACCGACCGGCCCGAGGACAGGCTCACCTTCGACGTGCAGCCCGAGATCGCGGTGCGCATGCATTACGCCGACCGCGCCTGTTCCCGCGGCGTCGAGCGCTTCATGAAGCACTACTTCCTGATCGCCAAGGACGTGGGCGACCTCACCCGCCTGTTCTGCGCCCTGACCGAGGAAACCTTCAAGAGCAAGCCCCGGCGCCTCCAGCTGGGCCGCCTGTTCTCGCGCCGCACCACCGTGGCCGGTTTCCATCTGGAAGGCGGCCGCCTCGACGTCGGCACCCCCGACCAGTTCGAGAAGGACCCGGCGGCCATGATCCGCCTGTTCCACACCGCGCTGGACCAGGACGTGGACATCCACCCCCATGCTCTCGACATGGTCCACCGCAATCTGAAGCGCATCGATGCGGCCTTGCGCACCGACGCCACCGCCAACCGGCTGTTCGTCGAGATGCTGACCAGCCGCAAGAACCCGGAAGTGGCGTTGCGCCACATGAACGAATCCGGCGTTCTGGGTCGCTTCATCCCCGATTTCGGCCGCGTCGTCGCCCAGATGCAGTACGACATGTACCACGTCTACACCGTGGACGAGCATACGGTGCAGGCCCTGGGCGTACTCCATGCCCTCGAGCGCGGCGATTTGAAGGCCGAGGCCCCCACCTCGTCCGAGGTGATCCATCAGGTGGTGTCGCGCCGCGCCCTGTTCGTCGCCGTGTTCTGCCACGACATCGCCAAGGGCAGGGGCGGCGACCATTCCGCCCTGGGCGCCGATGTGGTGATGAAGCTGGGCCCGCGCCTGGGCCTTACCGACGAAGAGACGGAATCCGCCGCCTGGCTGGTGCGCGAGCACCTGTCCATGAGCCGCATCGCCTTCAAGCGCGACATCGACGACCCCAAGACCATTTCCGACTTCGTCGCCCTGGTCCAGTCGCCCGAGCGCCTGCGCCTGCTGCTCTGCCTCACCGTCGCCGACATCCGCGCCGTGGGGCCCACCGTGTGGAACGCCTGGAAGGCCGGGCTGCTGCGCGAGCTCTATTCCCGCGCGCTCGAAATGATGACCGGCGGCCTGTCGGGCACGGCGCGCGCCGCCCGGGTCAAGGCCGCCCAGGAGGCGCTGCGGTCCGAGCTGTTCAAGCTGTCCTGGCCGCCCGAGGAGATCGAGGCCCATATCGCGCGGGGCTATTCCACCTATTGGACCACCTTCGACACCCCCATCCACCTGCGCCACGCCCGGCTGGTGAGGGAAGCCGAGGCGGTCAGGGCCCCGCTCACCGTCGAGCCCCGGGTGGACAGTCACCGCGCCGTCACCGAGATCGTCGTCTATACCGGCGACCATCCCGGCCTGTTCTCACAAATCGCCGGGGCCATGGCGGTGTCGGGGGCCAACATCGTCGACGCCAAGATCATCACGCTGGCCAACGGCATGGCGCTCGACACCTTCTGCATCCAGGATTCCGACGGCGGCGCCTTCGACAGCCCGGCCAAGCTGGCCAAGCTGGCCACCTGCGTCGAGCAGGTGCTGTCGGGCCGCACCCGCCTCGACCGCGAGCTGGCGGCGAGGAAGGGCAAGCTGCCGTCCCGAGCCCACGTCTTCAAGGTGCCGCCCCGCGTGCTGGTGGACAACAAGCCGTCGCGCTCCCACACCGTGGTCGAGGT
Organism: Magnetospirillum sp. ME-1; assembly: GCF_002105535.1. Lineage (GTDB taxonomy): Bacteria > Pseudomonadota > Alphaproteobacteria > Rhodospirillales > Magnetospirillaceae > Phaeospirillum. Next base: position 2,624,536 of record NZ_CP015848.1, read on the forward strand.
CAACGGCCGCGACCGGCCGGGCCTGCTCTACGACATCACCAACGCCATGACCAATGTGGGGCTGCAGATCTCGTCGGCCCACATCTCCACCTATGGCGAGCGGGTGGTGGACGTGTTCTACGTGAAAGACGTGTTCGGCCATAAGATCGAGCACGGCCGCAAGCTCGACCAGATCAAGGCCACCCTGCTGGCCGCCCTGGAAGACCCGGCGGCCAAGGCTGATGCCAAGGCGGCGGGCGGACCCAAGGCGGCGGAGTAGACGGCGGCCCTCGATGGGCTCTGACAGGGTGCGGAAAAACCCATTTCCTCTCCCTTTCTATCGTCACCCCCGCGCAGGCGGGGGTCCATGTTGACGCAATTTGGCAGCATCAACACAAGATGGAGTTGGCTGATGCATGGATTCCCGCTTTCGCGGGAATGACGAGAGTTTTTCCGCAGCCTTCTAAACCCCCACCAGCTCCCGCACCGTCGCCCACACCGCATCGGGCGTGATCCCGGCGACGCAGGGGAAGGAATCCTGGGGGGTGGCCCGCTTGGGACAGCGCCACAGGCAGTGGTAGCACTCCATGGGCGCGTTGAGGAACCGGGCCTTGGGCGGGCGGATCTCCTCGGGGTAGGGCACGAAACAGCCGAAATGGCCGCCGCCGGCCAGCAAGACGGTGGGCGCGCCCACGCCGATGGCCAGATGGCCGGGACCTGAATCGTTGCCCACCACGCAGGCCGCGTGCTTCATGACGTCCACGGTCTGGCCCAGCTTCAGGGTGCCGATGGCGTCGATCAGGCCGGGATGGTTCAACTCCGCCAGGGCGGGCTTGGCATGGGCCTCCTGCGGCCCGCCGACGAACACCACCCGCAGCCCCGAATCCAGGGCCTGTTTCGCTACGGCAATGAAATTGGCCAGGGGCCAGCGCCGCCCCGGCTCGTTGGAGCCGATGAACATCACCACGTAAGGCCCGCCTTGGGGCAGCGCCGGCGCGCGGTCGGGCCAGGGGATGGACGGCGGCTCGGGCCGCATGCGGGTGCCCGAAAGCGCCTGCAGGAAGGTGAAATGCCGCAGCCCCTCATGGGTGGGATAGGGGCCGGTGTCGATCACCCTGGTGGCCCGGGCCAGATACCAGGCGTATTCCGCCTTGGTGCGCTCGGTAACGAAGGGGGCGCAGACGATGCGCTCCGCCGCCCGGCTGGCCCACACCAAAGTGTCGGCGGTCAGCGTCTTCCTCATGAACATGTCGCACAGCGCCGTGGCAAAGCCCTGGCGGCGGATCCACAGGGCGATTTTCAGGCGATAGAGCCACTTCTTCTCGAAGGCGTGCTCGTCGATGGTCACCACGGTGAAACCGGCGAAGACCTCGTCGATCACCGCCTTCCATGAATGGCAGCCCAGCACGGTGATCTCGGATTTCGGCAACCCCAGGATGTCCGGGTAATGCTCCAGCGCGGCGCGGAACATCACCATGTCGCCGATGCCGTCCATGCGCACCACCACCGCGCCCTTGCGGTTCCTGGGACCGGGCCACAGGGCGACGATGGCGTCGATGGGACGGAACATCCACCAGCGCCGGCGCATGCCGCGCGGAAACAAAGTCGACAGCAGGCCCATGGATCAGAACACGCCCCGCGCCACCGAATCGCGGACGAAGGCCAGCACCTGGTCGGTGTCGATGGCGTTGACGCACTTGTACATGCCGTCTTCCAGGGGGAACTTGCAGCGACCCAGGCAGCCCTGGCATTCCATGGGGATGTAGACGAACTGGACGTTGTCGGGGATAACCCGCTCGTCATAGGGCACGCCGGCCCCCACATAGGCGGCGCTGGCCAGGCACAGGGTGGGCGCGCCCAGCAGCACGGCCAGATGCAGGCCGGCGGTATCGACGCCGATCACCAGCTTGGACCCCAGCAGGATCGAGGCCAGCTTCTCGAAGCCCGAGGTTTCCATCCGGACGTTGGGCTGGGTCAGCAGCGCCATGTAATCGGGATTCTTGTCGAAATCGTTCTTGTGCCCGGCCACCAGCACCTGCCAGTTGGCGGGCACCAGATCGGCCAGCTGGCGCCAGGTCTCGGCCGGCAGCATGCGCTGCTTCACGCCCGAGAAGGGCAGCAGCACAATGGTGGGACTAAGCAGCGCCTCGGCATTGGGCAGCTGGCTGTCTTCCAGCAGGGCCAGGACCGGCGGCTGGCGGTCGTCCAGCACCTCGTCGGCGAAGCGCGACCAGCGGACGATCTTGTCCTGGCGCACGGGGCCGGAATCGAACAGCAGGTCGAAGACCTTCTCGCTCTCCTCCAGGCGCTGGTGGAAGTTGCGCTTGAAGGGCGGCGGCACCATGCCCGCCGTCTCGGCCGGATCGGCGGTGATGATCAGCGCCTCGTCCTGGTCGTGCTCGCGCACGTAGTCCAGCGAGACGATCAGCCGGTAATGCTGGGAAAACAGGTCGGTGAAGGTGCTCCAGCGGTACTCGACCTCGTCCAGGCGCCGGAAATCCACCTTGCGCAGCTTCAGCGTGCGGGGAAACAGGAAGGACATGCCGGCGGCGTCGGCGCGGCACAGCAGGGTGACGCTCTCGTCCAGCTTGGCCAGGCGCATGAAGCGGGGCAGCACGGCGGACAGGAACACCATCTCGGCCGGCCCGCGCGAACTGACCAGCAGCACGCCCTCGGCCCGCTTCCGGCGCTTCTTCCACCGGAGCAGGAGCCTTAAGATCGGATCAAGCAGGGCGGCGATCTTCATGAACCTCCCTCCACCATCCTGGCAATGTCCGCCAAAATCGCGTCGGAGTCGAGAGCCGCCACGCAAGGAAACATGGAATTGGTGGCGGGAAGGCGGCAATCGCCCAGACAACCGGCGCATTCCATGGGCTGGAACAGCACCTTCAGGTTGCCGGGCATCACCTCGTCGGCATAGGGCACGATCTCGCCCACGAAGCCGGCCGAGGCCAGGCACAGGGTGGGAACCCCCAGCGCGGCGGCCAGATGCATGCAGGCGGTGTCCACCGAAACCACCAGCCTGGCGCCGCGCAGGATGCCCGCCAGCTGGTCAAACGGCGCCGGCTCGAACGAGACGTTGGGCAGTTCCAGCAGCGGGCGGTAATCGGGATTCTTGTCCAGATCACTGGGATGGCCGGCGATGCGCATGCTCCAGCCCGCCGGCAGCGCGGCGGCGATGCGGGCGTAAAGCGCGGGCGGGCTCTGCTTTTCGCGGACCGCCGAGAAGGGCTGGACGATCACGGTCGGGCCGGGCAGCCCGACGGGGGCCGGCATCCGCTCGGGCGGCAGCTCCACCCGGGGCGGAGGCTGGACGATGCCGGTCAGTTCGCAAGCGAAACGGGTCCAGCGCACCACCTTGTCCTGCAGCGCCGCGCCTGACTCGACGATGCGGCCCCAGCGCTTTTCATTGGCGTCGAGGCGGGCCTGGTACTTGGCCCAGGGCCGGGCGCGCATGGCGGTGGTCTCGGGCGCCTGGCAGGCGAAGGCCAGGGCCTCGTCCAGGTCGGGATGGCGCTTGTAGTCGGTGGAGACCACCAGACGGTAATGGGCCTTGTAGAGATCGTCGAAAACGGTGCCGCGATAGGCCGCATCCCTGCCCAGCCGCCCGAAATCCACCTTGATCACCCGGATTTCCGGCGGGAACAGAAAGGCCATCTTCGCCCCATCGGAGCGCAGCAGGACGCTCACCGTCTCGCCCGGCTTCGCCAGCGCGGCGAAGCGGGAAAGAACCAGGGCGAACAGCACCGTGTCGCCCAGGCCGCCCGCCGACAGCAGCAGCACGCCCGAGGCCGCGCCCGGCCGGAGCGGCCGGGGCCTTACGCGGCGGAGCGTATCGGAGATCAGGCGGCCGAGCTTCACGGCGACGCCTCCTCAGTACGGAGCGTAGGACTTTTCCTCGATCAGCGCCGAGCCCAGCAGGTCGTTGACCTTGCGCTTGGACGCCGCCCGCTCGTCGTTGGTGAAGTAGACGGCACGGGCCAGCTCGACGAATTTCGGCCCGAAATCCTTGGCGCGCTCGCAATCGCGGATGTCGTCCTCGATCACCCACAGCTTCTCGTTGATGGCCTTGAGCTCGGCCGACAGCGCCGCCAGACCGGCGTGCCTGGGAAATTCCCGCTCGCGCACCGCCACCAGCTCGTCCAGTTCCTTGGTGACGTTGGCGATCTTGGCGGCGTCGGTCAGACGCTCGGCCTTGATCTCGAGAATGGTGATCTTGTCGATGATCTCGCCCCAGGACTGGGGAACCAGAACGGACATGGCAAACCTTCAGCTAGCCGGAAATTGTGCCGGTCTTAGCAGATTTATCCCGTCAGCGCATCTCGATCCTGACCAGCCCGGCCAGATCCGCGTAATCCACCAGGATGCGCCTGACCCGATCCTGCCACAGCTCGGCGAAGCGGGCATGATCCTGTGCCTCGCGGCTGCCGGCCAGCACGCGCTGCAGGCGCTCGCGCATCTCGGGGTCGGCGGGCACCAGCTCGGGGTGATAGCTGGCCACCGCCGTCTGGCCGTCGTCCAGGCGGCGAAGCGCCAGCTCGGCGCCGATATTGGCGGAAAAGCGCTGCAGGTCGTTGCGCCCGAAGCGCCCGGCGATCCCCTTGAACCCGCCCGGCCCGGCGGCGCCGGTCACCAGACCGGCGACGGCGGCCATCACGCCGGTGACGCCTTCGTCCTGGGCGTCGTCCATCAGCACCTGGACGGCGCCGCGCTCGGGCATGCCGTCGGGCCACAGGGCGCGCAGCGCCCGGATGGTCATCAGCCAGGCGCCGGCCACGGTGGGACAGGAATGACCGGCCAGACGCACCGCGTCCTCGTAGCGATAGGTGATCATTCCGTCGGCGGGCGCGCCCAGGAAGGCGGCCAGGGGGTCCTTCAGGGTAATGGCGGGAGCATCGGCGAAAAAGGCGGGGAACGGCATGGCGGTTTCCTGGCTCGGCGGGGCGGGGTCGGCGGGGGCAGCGCACTTTGCCCGTCGCCCAAGGCCCCGGCCTTGAGTTTGGTCAGGCGCGATATATGTCTCTTATGTAAACGCATTCACACTTCTCTCATGATTTCCCGGCTATGGTTGACGTTACGTCAGTCCGTCCGCCCCCTGGAGCTTATCGGCCGATACCATGATCACGGTCACCCGCCCCGCCCTTTTCGCCATTTCGATGCTGATGCTTGCCGCCCGACCGCTGGGCGCCGAGGAGATCGGCAGCGTCTCGACGGTATTCAAGGCCCTGGGGCCCAACGACAAGATCGTGGTCGAAGCCTTCGACGACCCCCGGGTGGCCGGGGTCACGTGCTATCTGTCCCGGGCCAAGACCGGCGGGATCAAGGGCGGCGTCGGCCTGGCCGAGGACACCTCGGACGCGTCCATCGCCTGCCGTCAGGTGGGGCCCATCCGTATCGAGGGCACCCTGAAGGACGGCGAGACGGTGTTCAAGAAGGACACCTCGCTGCTGTTCAAGACCCTGCAGGTGGTGCGCTTCCACGATAAGAAGCGCGACGTGCTGGTCTATCTGGTCTACAGCGACAAGATCATCGACGGTTCTCCCAAGAATTCAGTGTCGGCGGTGGCCATCGAGAAGAATTGGAAACCGTGATGAGCGAGTCCCTGCCCGCCGACCAGAAACTGCTGCTGGACGACATTCTGGCCCGGCTGCGCAAGGTGGAGAACTCTCCCGACCTGTTGCGCTTCATGGCCGAGATGCTGCGCACCCTGCTGCGCCGTCAGGGCGACGCCCAGTTCCTGGCGGTGATTCAGGACGCCTTCGCCGCCGGGCTGCCCGGACTGGCCTTCGCCGAGCAGAAGGAACTGGCCGCCGAGGTGATCCAGGTGGTGATCACCAAGCGGCCCGAGATCGCCCTGGCCTGGCAGAAGATCCACGGCATCCCGCCGCGGCAGGCGCCGGCCGCCGCACCCGCCCCCGCCCCGGTACCGCTGCGCCGCGCCGCCGACCTGCCCATGGAAATGCCGCCGCCCCTGCCCCAGGGCGCCGACGATTACGCCTTCACCCATGCCGAGGCCTTCGTCGCCACCCAGCTGGGCGACGCGCTGGAAAAGCGCCTGGCCCTGATGCGGGTGCCGCTGCCGGCCATTCCCTCGGCGGCCTGGTGCCTGGACCAGCCGTTCTTCCTGTTCGTGCCGGGCTTCGCCAGCATCGCGCGGGCCTTCCTCGCCGGACCCGTCCTGCGCCGCTGCCGCGACGGGCTGGAAAAGCGGGTGCTGTCGCGCATCGACCACGACGTGCTGACCAAACCCGACCGCCAGGCCGCCTTCTGGGAGGAGGTGCGCGAACTGGTATTGAAGGTGGTGGACGAGACGCTCGCCAAGCTGGCCACCCACCACAAGGCGGCCGAGGCCAAGCAGGCGGCCATCGCCAGGACCGGCAACGAAGGCAACGAAGGCTTCAGGATGGTCGAGATGCCGGTCACCCGGCCGCGCACCTACAATCTTCTCGGCGTCGAATTCGCGCTGGGCAAGGTCACCACCACCAAGCGGGTCAAGGTCAAGGTGCCGCCGCCCTACAAGCTGGAGCCCGCCGAGATCGAGGCCATGGACCTGATCGGCGAGTTCCGCAACGGTGCCGCCCAGGCCGGGCTGAACCTGCCCGACGCCGCCGATTTCCAGTTCCTGCGCACCCTGCTCAACTTCAACACCCGGCTGTTCGCCCAAACCCGCGACGAGCTGATCGGCCTGGCCGGGCACGAGGACACCACCAGCGGCTTCCTGACCGAACGCCTGAAGGCCGCCGACAAATCCTTTACCAACTTCCTCACCGACACGCTGGTGATGATGATGTTCACCCGCTGCGGCGACACCAGCTTCCGTCTCGCCCAGTTCCACGCCGTCTGCGTCGGTTCGGCCCGCGACAAGAGCGCCATGGTGGCCAAGCGTCCCTTCATTCCCGCCGAGCTGGCGCGCCGGCCCCGCGAACTGGCGGTGCAACTGCGCGAGGCCCTGCGCCGCCGCCTGCACATGGACGCGGTGCTGGGCTCGGTGGAACGCCTGCTGGACTGCTACAAGGTGATGGGCCGCAACCTGTTCGGGCCCGAACTGGACGAGGCCCGGGCGGTGATCACCGCCTTCCCCATGGTCTTCGCCGCCGACCCGGAAGTCGCCACCTACACCGGCATCGCCAAGCTGGTGCTGGCCACCATCAACGGCGAGCAGGCCGACCGCTCCATCTGCCTGATGCGGGTGGGACAGGCCTATGACCGTATCGGCCGCAAGGCGGCGGCGACGGCGTAGTCAAATACGATAAAATTGTCAGCGATTTGAAAACTATACTATAGGCGCAGGCCTCGCCTTCGCGAAACCCGCTGCTTATACTTTCGAGCTGGGGCTATCCTGCCTTCATGGTGAACAGGGAGGCCGTCATGCTCATCGTCGATCTGGGACTCAGCCGCCAAGTCAATTACGCCCCGCTGACCGTCAACGGTCCGGACTACCTGATGGAGCTGGGACGGTATATCGCCCGCACCATCGCGGATGTGGAGGTCCACGCCCACCTCGACCCGGCCATGGCCACCGACATGGTGTTCCACAGCCAATGCCTCGACGATGCCGAGGAGATGGCCGAGCATCGCTGAGACAAACGCAAACGCCGCCCCCGATGGGGACGGCGTCGCGTCGGTCGGACCCTCGGCGGGAGGGACGGCCTACTTCTTCTTCGGCTTGGCCGCGATGGCGCGGTCGATGGATTCCTGAATGATCTGGGCGGCGCGCTCCGGCCCGCCCCAGCCCTTCAGCTGAACCCACTTGCCCACTTCCAGGTCCTTGTAGTGGACGAAGAAGTGCTCGATCTGCTGCACCAGGATCTTGGGCAGATCCTCGTAGGTGGTGACGCCGTCATAGAACGGGTGCAGCTTGGAATGGGGCACGGCCAGGATCTTCTCGTCCATGCCGGCCTCGTCTTCCATCAGCAGCACGCCGATGGGACGCGAGCGCATCACCGAGCCCACCGCCACCGGAATGCGGCCCACCACCATGACGTCCACCGGATCGCCGTCGGCCGACAGGGTGTGGGGCACGAAGCCGTAATTCACCGGATAGTACATGGCGGTGTTGAGGAAGCGGTCCACGTACATGGCGCCCGATTCCTTGCAGATCTCGTACTTGACGGGATCGCCGCGCAGCGGGATCTCGATGATGACGTTGACGTCGCGGGGCGGATTCTTGCCGATTGGGATCTTCTTGAGGTCCATTTGTGCTTTGTTTCCCTTAAGGAGAGGAAAGGGCTGTCTCGGGCGCCACGTGGGCGTAGCCGAGATCCCGGGCCACGGCGGCGTGGGTGACGCTGCCCTGGTGAACGTTGAGACCCGCGCGGAAATGCGGGTCAGAGGAAAGCGCCTGGACCAGACCCTTGTCGGCCAGGGCCAGGACGAACGGCAGCGTGGCGTTGTTCAACGCGAAGGCCGAGGTGCGCGCCACCGCGCCCGGCATGTTGGTGACGCAGTAATGTACCACACCTTCGTCGAGATAAGTGGGCGCGGCATGGGTTGTGGGGCGCGAGGTGGCGATGCAGCCGCCCTGGTCGATGGCCACGTCCACCACCACCGAGCCGGGACGCATGGCGGCCACCAACTCGCGGCCGACCAGACGCGGCGCGCTGGCGCCCGGCACCAGCACGGCACCGATCAGCAGATCGGCCTCCAGCACGTGGTGCTCGATATTGTCCATGGTGGCGTAGGCGGTCTCCACCGTGTTGAGCAGCAATTCGTCGATCTGGGCCAGACGGGTGAGCGAGCGGTCGAGAACCACCACGCGCGCCCCCAGGCCCACCGCCATGCGGGTGGCGTTGGAGCCCACCACGCCGCCGCCCAGCACCACCACCTTGGCCGGGGCCACGCCGGGCACGCCGCCCAGCAGCACGCCCGAGCCGCCCTGCTCCTTCTCCAGGCAATGGGCGCCCACCTGGATGGACATGCGCCCCGCCACCTCGGACATGGGCGCCAGCAGCGGCAGGCGGCCGTTGGCATCGGTCACCGTCTCGTAGGCGATGGCCGAGACGCCGGAGTCCACCAGTGCCCTGGTCTGGGCCGGATCGGGGGCGAGATGGAGATAGGTGAAGAGAATCTGGCCTGAGCGCAGCAGGGGGAATTCCACCGCCTGCGGCTCCTTGACCTTGACCACCAACTCGGCGAGGCCGAACACCTCGGCGGGGGTGGCGGCGATCTCGGCCCCGGCGGCGCGATAGGCGGCGTCGGAGCAGCCGATGCCCGCCCCGGCCTGGGTTTCCACCGTCACCTTGTGGCCGTGGTGGACAAGCTCACGCACCGAGCCGGGCGTCAGCCCCACCCGGTATTCATGACTCTTGATCTCCTTGGGAACGCCGATGCGCATTCCGCCCCCGACACTTGGAACCGTTCCTAAAACCTGACAATGAGGCCTCGGGCGTCCACTTTCAACCGGGCTTGGACGCAACCCGGCCCTGCTGCTTCATCAACCAGGGCAGAATCAGCAAGGCGGGCAGGGTCACCACCGTGGTCATCAGGAAGAAATCCACCCAGCCGAACATGTCGGCCAGCTTGCCGCTGGCCGAGGCGAACAGGGTGCGGCCCACGGCGGTAAGCGACGACAGCAAAGCGTATTGGGTGGCGGTATAGGCCAGATTGCACAGGCCCGAGAGGTAGGCGACCATGGCCGAACCGGCCATGCCGGCGGTCAGGTTCTCGGCCGCCACGCAAACCGCGAGCGCCCAGACATTGTGGCCGGCCAGGGCCTGGACCACGTAGAACAGGTTGCCCAGCGACTGCAGCACGCCGAAGACCAGCAACGCCCGCATCACGCCAAGCCGCGCGATCAGCGCGCCGCCGATCACCGTGCCGGCCACCGTGGCGCCGAAGCCGAACACCTTGCTGACATAGGCGATCTCGGACAGGGCGAAGCCCATCTCGATATACAGCGTGTTGGCCATGGCGCCCGCCATGGCCTCGCCCATCTTGTAGCCGATGATGAACAGCAGCACCGCCCACCAGGCGGGCCGCGCCATGAAATCGGCGAAGGGGCAGACCACCGCGCCGTAAAGCCACGCCGCCACCTTGGCCGGCGTGCCCCGCAAATGGGGCCGCGCCGCCAGGTAATCGGCGGCGCGCCGCTCGCGCTCCAGCGTCGCCGCCGAGGTCTTCACCTCGGGCTCCGGCCCCAGCAGGAATACCGCCATGCCCACGCCCAGCAATGCCGCCATGGTGGCGTAGGCGGCGAACCAGCCGAAATGCTCGGCCACCAGCAACGCGCCCGCCCCGGCGGCCAGCATGGCCAGACGATAACCGGCCTGAACCGCGCCGGCGCCCGGGCCCTGCTGGCTGTCGTCCAGGATTTCCACGCGATAGGCGTCGATGACGATGTCCTGGCTGGCCGAAAGAAACGCCACCACCACCGACAGGGTTGCCGTCAGCCAAATCTGCTTCACCGGATCGGTGGAGCCCAGACCCAGGATGAAGACGATCAGCAGGGCCTGGATCACCAGCCCCCACGACCGCCGCCGCCCCAGCCAATGGGTCAGGACGGGAAGCGGCAACCGGTCGATCAGCGGCGACCACAGGAATTTCAGCGCATAGGGCGTGCCCACCAGGGCGAAGATGCCGATGGCGGTGCGCGAGATGCCCTCGCCCTTCAGCCAGGCCGACAGGGTCGAGAAGGTGAGCAGCAAGGGCAATCCGCTGGAAAACCCCAGCAGCAGCACCATCACCACCCGCTTCTCGCCATAGGCCTCGAACCCGGAAAGCCAGGACCGGCTCATGCGCGGATCATTCTGTCGGGATGGGGCATCGGGACGGACCACAAGATGTTGAGGCTTTCGCACTCTACCCTTGACCTTCCCCCCGATAAAGCCTTCATCCTGCCGGGACGGAGGTTGCATGAGCGGTCACCATCACCACCACCATGATCATGGCCATGCCCACGGCCCGGCCCGGCACGACCGCGCCTTCGCGCTCGGCATCGCGCTGAACCTGGGCTTCGTCGGGCTGGAAGCCTGGTGGGGGGTGGCGGCCAATTCCCTGGCCCTGCTGGCCGATGCCGGCCACAACCTCTCCGACGTGCTGGCCCTGGTTCTGGCCTGGGCGGCCAGCGGCCTCGAGCGCCGCGCCGCCAGCCACCGGCGCACCTACGGACTGGGCCGCGCCACCATCTGGGCCTCGCTGATCAACGCCCTGGCCCTGCTGCTGGCGGTGGGCGGCATCGGCTGGGAAGCGATCGGCCGCTTCGGCCATCCCCAGCCGGTGCAAGGCGGCGTGGTCATGGCGGTGGCGGCGCTGGGCATCGTGGTCAACACCGGTACCGCCCTGTTGTTCATGAAGGGGGCAAGCGGCGACCTCAATCTTCGCGGCGCCTTCCTGCACATGGTCGGCGACGCCGCGGTGTCGGCGGCGGTGGTGGTAGCCGCCCTGCTGATCGGGCTGACCGGCTGGTGGTGGCTGGACCCGGCCATCAGCCTCGGCATCGCCGTGATCATCGCCTGGAGCAGCCTGTCGCTCCTGAAGGAATCGGTGAATCTCAGCCTGGACGCGGTGCCGGCCGCCATCGATCTGGACGCGGTCGAGCATTTCCTGGCCGGCCAGGAGGGCGTCGGCGGGCTGCATGACCTGCATGTCTGGCCGCTGTCCACCAGCCGGGCGGCGCTGACCGTCCATCTGGTGATGGAGCGGATGCCCGGGGACGATTCCTTCCTGCACCGGCTGGCCGACCAGCTGGAACACCGTTTCGGCATCGGCCACGCCACCATCCAGCTGGAACATGGCAGTGACGGGCATGCCTGCCGCCTGACCGAGGCTCATTGACGGCCAAGTCTTCCAGCCCCGGCCCGAAGGGTGTAGGTTGGCGCAAAATTCCTTAACTCTCGCGCTTTCACCAGGGCTTTCATGACCGACACCGACAAGACCAAGGCCGCGTCCTCCATGTGGGGCGGGCGGTTCGCCGGCGGCCCCGCCGCCATCATGCAGCGGATCAACGCCTCCATCGATTTCGACAAGCGGCTCTATGCCCAGGACATCCGGGGCTCCAAGGCCCATTGCCGCATGCTGGTCAAGCAGCAGATCCTGACGCAAGCCGACGGCGTGCTGATCCTCGAAGGGCTGGACAAGGTGCTGGCCGAGATCGAGGCGGGCGACTTCCCCTTCAGTCACGCGCTCGAGGACATCCACATGAACGTGGAATCCCGTCTGGCCGAGCTGATCGGCGAGGCGGCCGGGCGGCTACACACGGCGCGGTCCAGGAATGATCAGGTGGCCACCGATTTCCGCCTGTGGGTGCGTGACGCCATGGACGGCATGGACGGCGCGCTGCACGAGCTGCTCAGCGCCCTGCTCGACCGCGCCGAGGAGCACGCCGCCACGGTGATGCCCGGCTTCACCCATCTGCAGACCGCCCAGCCGGTGACCTTCGGCCACCACATGATGGCCTATGTGGAGATGATCTCGCGCGACCGCTCGCGCCTCCGGGATGCCCGGGCGCGGCTCAACGAATGCCCGCTGGGCTCGGCCGCCCTGGCCGGCACCTCGTTTCCCATCGACCGCGAGGCCACCGCCAGGGAACTGGGCTTCGCACGCCCGATGCGCAATTCGTTGGACGGCGTGTCCGACCGCGATTTCGCCCTGGAATTCATGTCGGCCAGCGCCATCTGCGCCGTGCATCTGTCGCGTCTGGCCGAGGAGCTGGTGATCTGGACATCGGCCCAGTTCCGCTTCGTCACCCTGTCGGACGCCTTCACCACCGGCTCGTCCATCATGCCGCAAAAGCGCAACCCCGACGCCGCCGAGCTGATCCGCGCCAAGACCGGCCGGGTGATCGGCGACCTCAACGCCCTCTTGATCGTCATGAAGGGCCTGCCGCTGGCCTATTCCAAGGACATGCAGGACGACAAGGAGCCGGTGTTCGAGGTGGCCGACACCATGGAGCTGGCCATCGCCGCCATGACCGGCATGGTGCGTGACATGACGGTCAACGTCGACACCCTGCGCGCCGCCGCCGGGGCGGGCTTCACCACCGCCACCGACATCGCCGACTGGTGCGTGCGCGCGCTCAAGATGCCGTTCCGCCGCGCCCACCACGTGGCCGGTTCCCTGGTCAAGCTGGCCGAGGGCAAGAATTGCGGCCTGGAAGACCTGACCCTGGCCGAGATGCGGGAAATCGAGCCCGGCATCACCGAGGAGGCCCGCGCCGTGCTGTCGGTGGATTCCTCGGTCAACAGCCGCACCAGCCTGGGCGGCACCGCGCCGGCCCGGGTGCGCGAAGCGGTGGCGGCGGCCCGTCTGCGCCTGAAGGAGGACGTCAAATGATGATGCGCTCCATCCTGGTGGTCGCCCTGGTCGTCGCCCTGGCCGCCTGCGGCCGCAAGGGCATGCCCGAGCGGCCCGACGACGCGGTCTATCCCCGCGACTACCCCTATACCCCCCTGCCGGCGGAACCGAAGAAAAAGACCCCCGATCCGACCACCAATTCCGCCTACTGACCGGCCTTCAGGAACACCGATGAACCACTTCCATTACTCGAACGGCGAGCTGTTCGCCGAGGACGTCGCCATCGCCCGCATCGCCCGCGAGGTCGGCACGCCGTTCTATTGCTACTCCACCAAGACGCTGGAACGGCACTACACCGTGTTCGCCGAGGCGCTTGCCGCCGCCGGGCTGGACTCCACCATCTGCTTCGCCCTCAAATCCAATCCCAACGTGGCGGTGGTCCGCACCTTTGCTCAATTAGGGGCAGGCGCCGACGTGGTCAGCGAGGGCGAGCTGCGCCAGGCCCTGGCCGCCGGGGTGCCGCCGGCCCGCATCGTGTTCTCGGGCGTGGGCAAGACCCGGCACGAGCTGGAATTCGCCGTGGCCAAGGGCATCTTCCAGATCAACGTGGAATCCGAGCCCGAGCTGGAGATGCTGTCCGAGATCGCGGCGGCACGCGGCCAGGTGATGCCCATCGCCATCCGGGTCAACCCGGATGTGGACGCCGGCACCCACGCCAAGATCACCACCGGCAAGAAGGAAAACAAGTTCGGCATCGAATGGACGCGGGCCCGCGAGGTCTATGCCCGCGCGCATACGCTGCCGGGCGTCGAGCCGGTGGCCATCGCCTGCCACATCGGCTCGCAGCTGACCGAGCTTGCCCCTTTCCGCGAAGCCTTCATCCGGGTCCGCGATCTGGTGGCCATGCTCAGGGCCGACGGCATCGACATCCGCCGCCTGGACCTGGGCGGCGGCCTGGGCGTGCCCTATGACGACGAGACCCCGCCCGAGCCCAAGGCCTATGCCCAGGTGATCAGGGAGACCCTGGGCGACCTCGGCTGCCGCTTCGTCTTCGAGCCCGGCCGCCTGCTGGTGGGCAATGCCGGCATCATGGTGTCGTCCATCATCCGGGTGAAGGAGGGCAGCACGCGCACCTTCCTGATCGTCGATGCCGCCATGAACGATCTGGCGCGGCCCTCGCTCTACGACGCCTACCACTCCATCTTCCCGGTGGCCGAGCCCAAGGCCGGCGCCGTCCTGGCCGAAGCCGACGTGGTCGGCCCGGTCTGCGAGACCGGCGACACCTTCGCGCGCCAGCGCCGCCTGCCCCCCATGCGGGCCGGCGACCTGCTGGCCTTCGGCACCGCCGGGGCCTATGGCGCCGCCATGTCGTCCACCTACAACACTAGGCCGCTGATTCCGGAAGTGCTGGTCAAGGGGGGCGGCTACGCGGTGATCCGCGCCCGGCCCAGCTATGAGGACATGCGGTCGCTGGAAAGCCTGCCCGGCTGGTTGAGCGATGGCTGATTGGGCTGCCGCCCAAACCCGCCCGGAGGCATGCCTCCGGACCTCCCTTTCTTTTGAAAGGTCAGGGTCCGGGGGGCAGGTCCCGATGAAAGCCTGATCATGACCTCCCTCTCCCACAAGCTGCGTCTGGCCCGCCTCGCGCTGCTGTGGGAGCGGGCGTGGCCGCCGGTGGCGGCGGCCCTGTCCCTGCTGGCCCTGTTCCTGGCGCTGGCCCTGTTCGATCTGGGCCCGTTGCTGCCCTTCTGGCTGCATGCCGCCCTGGCCCCCGCCTTCGCGCTCGCCATCCTTGTCCTGCTGGGAAAGGCCTGGCGGGTGCGGCGCCCTTCCGACGAAGAGGCGGCACGGCGGCTGGAACGGGATTCCGGCGCCGCTCACCAGCCGCTCTCCACACTTGCCGACCATCTGGCCACCGGCGACGAGGCTTTGTGGCAAGCCCACCGCACCCGCATGGAGCAGGAGGCCCGGCGCTTGCGGCCCGGCTGGCCCAACCCGGTGCTGCCCTTCAAGGACCCTCTGGGCCTGCGCTTCGCCGCCCTGTTGCTGCTGATCATCGCCGCCGCCGGGGCTCGCTCCGACCTGTCCGGCCGGCTGGCCCGCGCCGTCGATCCCTATACCCACCGCCCGGCATTGGACTCCGACACAATGGAGGTGTGGATCGTGCCGCCGGCCTATACCGGCCTCAGCCAGACCCTGCTGAAGCCGGGCCAGGGCGCCGTCGCAATCCCGGCCGGCAGCCTGGCCCGCGCCGTGACCTCGTGGCGGGGCTGGGGCGGCTCCGCCCTGTCGGCGGGAAGCGGAGCGGCGGCGTTCGGAGATGACGGCCGCGCCGAGCTGACGGTGACGGAAGGGCCCAGCCTGGACGTCCGCCTGGGCCTGCGCCTCGCCGCCTCCTGGCCCATTTCCATCCGTCCCGATCTTGCGCCCGAGGTGACGGTTGCCCAGCCGCCCAAGGACGACGAGCGCGGCCGCCTCACCCTGGAGCTGGACGCCCGCGACGATTACGGCCTGGCGCGGGCCTGGGTGGAGGTCCAGCCCCTGGACGAGGCGGCCGAGCCGCTGCGCCTCGACCTGGTGCTGCCGGGCGAACGGGTGCGCCAGGCCCGGCTGGCGCTGCGCGCCGACCTGGCCGACCATGACTGGGCCGGGCGGAAGGTGCGCCTGGCGCCGAAGGCCGAGGACGGCGCCGGGCAGGTGGGCGAAGCGCCGCCCTTCGAAACGACCCTGCCCGAGCGCCTGTTCCGCCACCCCCTGGCCCGCGCCCTGGTGGAGTGGCGCCGCCGTTTGAGCGACGCCCCCCGGCTGGGGCCCGAGATCGCCGAGGAGCTGCGGCAAATTCTCGACGAGCCCCAGGCCTTCGGCGGCGACCGGCGGGTATTCCTGGCGCTCTCCGTCACCCGCCACATGCTGATGGGTCCCGGCTTCGAACGCGACCGCATGCGCTCGCTGCTGTGGTACGCGGCCACCCGCCTCGAGGACGGCGGCCTGCCCGCCGCCGAGAAGCGCCTGGAGGAGGCGCGGACCCGCCTGGAACGCGCCCTGGCCGGTAAGGCCGAGGCGGGCGAGCTGTCCCGGCTGGTCCACGAGCTGGAAGCCGCCCTGGAGCAGTGGATGAACGCCCTGGCCGAGCTGGGCCTGGACGAGTCCTCGCTGCCCCCCGAATCCGGGTCCCAGGCCATGGATCTGTCCGACATGCTGGACCAGCTGCGCGGGCTGGCCGAGACCGGCGACCGCGAGGGGCTGCGCCGCCGCCTGGAGCAGATGTCGCGGCTGATGGCCGAGATGGGATCGGGGGCGCGGGGGCAAAAGGGCGACCCCGCCGCCGCCGAGGCCATGCGCCGCCTGAAAGACCTGACCGCCCGCCAGCAGGACCTGCTGGACAAGAGCTTCCGCAAGACTCCTATCCCTGAGGAGCAGGACGGAGAGGCCCCCCGCCGCAAGCCGTCACCGGCCGACCGGGCCGAAGGCCGCAAGGCCGCCCAGGAGCAGAAGGCGCTGCGCCAGGCCCTGGACCAGCTGGCCAAGTCCCTGGACCAGCCTCCCGATTTCCTTGCAGAGGCGGAACGGTCCATGCGCGGCGCCGAATCCAGCCTGGACGAGGGCGATTGGGGCGACGCCGCCGAGCAGCAGGCCGAGGCGGTCAAACGCCTGCAGGACGGTGCCCGCCAGATGATCGAGCGCATGGAGGCGGCCCGGGGCAAGGGCTCGCCCGCCTTGCTGCCCAGGGATCCCTTCGGCCGCATGCTGAACGGCTCCACCTTCGCCGATGACGGCCGCACCAAGGTGCCCGGCCGTTCCGACACCATGCGGGCGCGGGAAATCCTGCAGGAATTGCGGCGGCGTTCCGGCGATCCGCACCGGCCGGAGCCGGAGAAGGACTATCTCAAGCGCTTGCTGAAGCCGTTCTGAGGGGACGGAATATCAGCGGGGCTCGCGCCCCGATCCCCCCGTCGGGAGGCGAGCCTCCCGAACCCTCTCCTGTTTTAAAACTACTTCGCCTCGGCGGGCTTGGTCTCGGCGGGCGGGGCGGCGGGAGCCGCAGGGGCCACGGGGGCCGTATCCGCCGCCGGAGCGGGCGGAACGACCGGTGCGGGGGCCGGAGCCGGAGCCGGGGCGGCCGGAACCGGCGGCGGCGCCATGGCGGGCTTGCCCTCGGCGGCGTCGACGAAGACCACCACCACCTCGACGGCGTTGGGGTCGGGCCGTTCCAGCATAATCTTGAAGCTGACCGTGCCCTGGGAGGCCAGTTCGGTAACCGGCGGCTGCGACAGCTTTTCCTGGACCGCCTGCTTGTTGCGGTCCATCAGCACCAGCTTCATGGTCGGCACCGGCCGGGCGCGGTCGGTGACGTTGGCGATGATGCCGCGCACCACCAGCACGTCGGTATCGTTGTGGACGAAGCGTTCCGGCGTGCCGGCCTTGCGCAGTTCCAGCCCGGCGCCGGGCTTTTCCCGCCGCAGACCCGCCTGGCCCAGCAATTCCCCGGCCTCGGGCACCGCCTCGACCAGATGGTCCTGGAAGTAATAGCCGGCACCGCCCAATCCGCCCAGGATCAAGAGGACCAGCAGCACCCACAGCATGCCCGTGCCCTTCTTGCCCTCGCTCGCCGCGGTGGAGAACAGCTCGGGCACCGGCTGGGGACCGTCATCCATCAGATCGATCTCGCCGGCCCGCTCCATGCCTTCGTCGGGGGGCAGGCGGTTGGCGAAGGAGGGAACCGGCGGAGCATCCAGGTCGAAATCGTCGTCGGCCGCCGCCGCCGAGGGACGCGGCGCATCGAACACCGTATCGTCCTTGACCGGATTGAAGGCCGACACCTTGGAAAAATCCGGCATGGGCGGCTCGGGCGGTGCGAAGGACGGTCCGGCCAGATCCAGGTCGGTGTCGTCGTCCATGGGCAGCGGCGTCTGGAACCACTTGTGGGCGCACTTGGCGCATTTCAGCTTGCGCCCGGAGGTTCCGAGCGCGCTGTCGGGAATGGAGAAGTTGGTCGCGCAGGCGGGGCAGGTGATCAGCATGGTCTGCAAGCACCGGAAAAGATTTATTTCTTATAGGCTGGAGCCGGGACCAACACAAGCGGGTACGAAGACGCCGCGGAGCTCTGAACTCAGATTGAGAAACGGTTGAATTTCATCGTCATGCCCGCGCAGGCGGGCATCCATGGTCGGACCGCACCGTAATTTCGGCTCGAAACGGTGCCTGCGGAAAGATGGATGCCCGCCTGCGCGGGCATGACGAGGGACGTAGAGGCGCCGGCAACCATTCCATTACCTGGATTCGGAACCCTAAGATACTCCGCTACAGGCGGATCAGCCCGTCCGGATTGGCCAGCAATCCGGCGAAAGTCTCCGCATTCACCGGGCGCGAGAACAGGAAGCCCTGCATCACCGGACAGCCGCGCGCCGCCAGGAAGGCGGCCTGGTCGCGGGTCTCGACGCCCTCGGCGATGACGGAAAAGCCCAGATTGCCGGCCAGCGCGATGATCGAGGCGATGATGGCGCCGTCCTTGGAATTGCCCGGCAATTCGGTGACGAAGGCGCGGTCGATCTTCAGCGTCGAGACCGGAAACAGCTTGAGATAGGCCAGCGAGGAATAGCCGGTGCCGAAATCGTCCAGCGACACCCGGACCCCCAGCGTGGTCAGCTGGCCGAGAATCTCGATGGCGCGGTCCACGTCGCTGGCCATCATGGTCTCGGTGATTTCCAGCTCCAGCACCTGGGGCGGCAGGCCCGAATCGGCCAGCGCCGCCTTCACCTTGTCCTGCAGGCGCCCGTCGTGGAACTGGGCCGGCGACAGGTTCACGCTGATGGACGGCAGGATCAGGCCAAAGGCCCGCCATTCGGCCACCTGACGGCAGGCCGCGCCCAGCACCCAGTCGTCGATGGCGCCGATCAGCCCGGCCCGCTCGGCGACGGGAATGAACAGGCCGGGCGACACGTCGGCCCGTACGGGATGGCGCCAGCGGATCAGGGCCTCGGCCCCGACGATGACGCCCGACAGGGCGTCCACCTTGGGCTGGAACACCAGGCGGAACTGGTCCTCGCCCAGTGCCAGGCGCAGATCGTTCTCCAGGCTGACCCGCTCCGCCACCTGGCGGTCCATTTCCATATCGAAACAGCTATAGGGCAGGCCGCCGCGCTTGGCGTGGTACATGGCGGCGTCGGCCCGCGACAGCAGGCTTTCCGCCCCGTCGGCGTCGTCGGGAAACAGCGCGATGCCGATGGAGGTGCCGGCGAACAGCTGCAATCCATCGATGTCGAAGGGCTCGGCGAAGGCATAGAGCACCTTGCCGGCGCAGGCCTGGGCCGCCGAATGGTCGCCGACGCTGGGCAGCAGCATGACGAACTCGTCACCGCCCAGCCGCCCGATGACGTCGCTGGCCCGCACGCAGGCCTTGAGGCGCCGCGCCACCTGGCGCAGCAGCTCGTCGCCCACCGCGTGGCCGTAGCTGTCGTTGATGTCCTTGAAGCGGTTGACGTCGAGATAGAGCACGGCCAGACGCTCGCCGGTCTGCTCGGCCCGCACGATGGCCTCGCCCAGGGCTTCCATCACCGTGTGGCGGTTGGGCAGGCGGGTCAGGGCGTCGTGGCTGGCGTGGAAGCGGATGCGCTGCTCGTCGCGCCGCTTGCGGGTGATGTCGCGCAGCAGCAGCACGAAGCGCCCATCGGCGCCCTGGTCCACAGCGGTCAGCGCCAGGGCGGCGGGAAAGGGTTCGGAGTCCTTGCGCCGCGTCCAGGTCTCGCCCGACCACTGGCCGCTGGCGGCGGCCAGACGCCACATCTCCTCGATCTCGCGGTTGCCGATCATCTCGACCGCCAGCAGATCGCAGGGCTGGCCGATGACCTCGGCGGCGCTCCAGCCGGTCATGCGCTCGAAGGAATCGTTGACCGCCAGGATACGCCGCTCGCGGTCGGTGACCACGATGGCTTCGCCCACCGTCTCGAACACCGTGGCGGCGAGGCGCAGCGAATCCTCGGCGGTCTTGCGCGCCGTGATGTCCTGGACGGTGCCTTCGTAGCACACCAGCCGGCCGCGAGCGTCATACACGGCCCGCGCGTTCTCGGCGATCCAGATGATTTCGCCGTCATGGGTCCACACCCGCGCCTCGAAATTGCGCACCACCGAATCGCGGGCCAGGATTTCGCGGAAGCGTTCGCGGTCGGACGGGTCGACGTACAGCGAGCGGGCGATGTCGGTCAGCCCGGCGATCAGCTCGGCCGGGTCCTTGTAGCCGTAGATCCGCGCCAGCGCCGGATTGGCGTCGAGATAACGCCCGTCCGGGGTGGTGCGGTAGATGCCCTCGACGGCGTTCTCGAACAGCGAACGATAGCCGCCGAGATCATCGTCACTGCGGGAAAAGGCTACGACGTCGCCGCTCATTCACTTCCAGACCCATTGGACCCATTCCAATTTGGACAGTGCCACTGACGGATTATGCGCTGCAACAGAATCCGGTGATCACCCTACTTTTGTCTCTCGATGCTGGATTTTGCGCCCGGCTGACTCTAAGAAGGTGGGTCTGTTTTCGAAAGGACCAGGGCATGAGGATCGGAATCGTCGGATGCGCCGGACGCATGGGCCGGATGCTGATGGAGGCGGTGCTGGCCGCCGAGGGGTGCCGGCTGTCGGGCGGCACCGAACGGGCCGGAACCGAATTCATCGGCCGCGACTTAGGCGTTCTGCTGGGCCGCGAATCGGTGGGCGCCTCGGTGGGCTCGGACCCGGCGGCCCTGTTCGCCGCCTCGGACGCCGTCATCGACTTCACCGCGCCGGCCGCCACCCTGGCCCATGCCGCCCTGGCCGCCGAACAGGGCAAGGTTCTGGTGGTGGGCACCACCGGCCTCGCCAAGGACGACGAGGCCCGGCTGGCCGAGGCGGCCAAGCGCGCCCCCATCGTCTACGCCCCCAATTTCAGCGTCGGCGTCAACCTGCTGATGGCGCTGACCGAGCGCGCCGCCTCCATCCTGGGCGAGGATTACGATATCGAAATCGTCGAGATGCACCACCGTCACAAGGTGGACGCGCCCTCGGGCACGGCGCTGGGCCTGGGCCGCTCGGCCGCGCTCGGCCGGCAGAAGCCTCTCGATTCCGTGTGGTGCAAGAGCCGCGACGGCCATACCGGGGCGCGGCCCAAGGGCGAGATCGGCTTCGCCACCCTGCGCGGCGGCGACGTGGTGGGCGACCACACCGTGATGTTCGCCGCCGAGGGGGAACGGGTGGAACTCACCCACAAGGCCTCGTCCAGGGCGGTGTTCGCCAAGGGCGCGGTGCGCGCCGCCCGCTGGGCGGCCGACCGCCAGCCGGGGCTTTATTCCATGCGCGACGTGCTGGGGCTTTGACCATGAGCGAAGAGCAGAAGGCCCCGGAGCCACAGATCAGACGCCGCTACAAGGAGTGGGAGCACACCTCGCCCGAGGAAGTGGCATTCTCGCGCAAGGTGTTCTACGGCATGATGACCGTGCTGGCGATTCTGCTGGGGGCGCTGGTCTACGGGGCGCTAAGATAGGCCTGTCGTCTTGGTGTCGTGGCGCTGTCGCGAGGGTTCCCCCATGCTGGCGCCACCTTTTCCGAGGGTCCGAAGCATGACCGATACCGCCGAAACCATCCGTGAGCTGCGCCTGCAACGCGCCTGGTCCCAAGAACAGCTGGCCGAGATCGCGGGCATCAGCGCCCGCACCGTCCAGCGGCTCGAACAGGGCCAGGTGGCCGCGCTGGAAACGCTGAAGGCCCTGGCGGCGGCCTTCAACATGCCGATCGATCGCCTTCGGGGAGGGTCAGACCCCCTCGCCAAGGATGACGCCATGACCGAAACCGCCGTACCCTTGCCTACCCCCCGTGATCCCCAAAGGACGTTCCGCCGCCACCTTCTGGTGTTCGCCGGCGTGATGAGCGGGCTGGCCGCCCTCAACCTCTTCCACAACCCGGATCATCTCTGGGTGATCTATCCGGCCCTGGGCTGGGGCGTCCCGCTGGCCATCAAGGCCCTGTCCCTGCGCTCCTCGCCGCCGACCACCGGCTGAGATCGCCGTTCCCCCGCCCCAAGGGCGGGGGAACGTCCGCGTCAGGCGCTGGTATCGACGTTGTTGCCGCCGCTCTTGGGGCCGCCCTTGGCGACGCCCACCAAAGCGGGACGCAGCAGGCGGTCGTGCAGCGTGTAGCCTGCCTGCATCACCAGCACCACGGTGCCCTCGATCTGGCTGGGGTCTTCCATTTCCATCATGGCCTGATGCAGGTTGGGGTCGAACCGTTCCCCCTGGGCCGCCACCGGCTTGATGCCGTAGCGCTCGAAGGTGGCCAGCAATTCCCGCTCGGTCATCTCGACGCCGGTGGTCAGCGCCGCCAGGGATTCGTTGCCGTCGCGCGCCGTGGCCGGCACGGAATCCAGCGCCCGGCGCAGGTTGTCGGCCACCGACAGCACGTCCTTGGCGATGTTGGAGACGGCGTACTTGCCGCGGTCCTCGGCCTGCTGCTCCAGGCGGCGGCGAGTATTCTCGGTCTCGGCCTTGGCATAAAGAACGTCGTTCTTCAAGCGGGCGATTTCCGCCTCCAGCTCCTTGATCCGGTCGGATTCGGCGGCCGGCGGCGCAGCGGATTCGGCGGCCGGGCCGGGGGCGGCCTCCTCGGCGGCGGGCATCTGCTCGGCGGTCTGATCCTGGGTCATAATGAGGCTCTCTCGATTTCTAGGGTTGTCAGGTGGGTTGCCCGATCAGGCGGCCGATCACACGCGCGGTGTAATCGACCATGGGAATGATGCGGGCGTAGTTGATGCGTTGCGGGCCGATCACGCCGATGGCGCCGACGATGCGTTCGCGCGAATCGCGATAGGGCGCCACCACCATGGAACAGCCGGTGACGCCGAACAGCTCGCTCTCGGCGCCGATGAAGATCTGCACCCCGTCGGCGACGCGGGTGAGGTCCACCAGGCGCAGGAACTGTTCCGAGGTCTCCAGCGCCTCGAACAGGCCGCGGATGCGTTCCAAGTCCTCGACGGCGGTCACGTCTTCCAGCAGATGGGACTGGCCGCGCACGATGAGCGCCGAATTGCTTTCACCCCCCGCCCAGGTGGCCAGCCCGGCCTCGATCACCCGTTTGGTGAGCGAATCGAGAAGGGTGCGCTGGTGTTCCAGCTCGGCGGTGATCTCTTCGCGCACCTCGTCCAGGGAACGCCCGGCCAGCCGGGCGTTGAGGTAGTTGCCGGCCTCGATCAGGGTGGACATCTCGACGCCGTCGGGCAGGTCGAGGATGCGGTTCTCCACCATGCCGTCCTCGGTGACCAGCACCACCAGGGCGCGGTTGCGGCCCAGCCAGACGAATTCCACGTGCTTGAGCGTACGCTGGATCTTGGGCGCCACCACCACGCCGGCGCAGCGCGACAGACCCGACAGCGCGCCCAGGGCCTCGCCCAGCACCTGCTCCATGGAGCGGCCCGCCGCCTTGCACTGGGCGTCGATGGCCGAGCGCTCGGATTCGGCCATGCGACCCACTTCCAACAGGCCGTTGACGAACAGCCGCATGCCCGCCTGGGTGGGCAGCCGCCCGGCCGAGGTATGGGGTGCGTAAAGCAGGCCGAAATCTTCCAGATCGGCCATGACGTTGCGGATGGTGGCCGGCGACAGGCCCAGGGTGAGGCGGCGCGACAGGGTGCGCGAGCCGATGGGCTCGCCGGTTTCCACATAGGATTCCACGATCTGGCGGAAGATTTCCCGCGATCGGTCGTTCAGCTCGGTGATGACGGGGCCCTTGGTCCGTACCATTGCCTTCTCCGGTGCGGCGAAAATCTAGTGGTGCCCAGCCCCCTCGTCAATGTCGGGGGGTCGAGATTGTGGACGGCACCCACCATATGGAGGTAGCTTGCCGCCTCTTCCCCTTGAGAGGACTCCCCAAAGCATGAGACCGTCCGGCCGCGCCCCCGACCAGCTTCGCACCGTCATCCTGGAAACCGGCGTGTCCCGCCATGCCGAGGGCTCGTGCATCGCCAGGTTCGGCGACACCCATGTACTGTGCACCGCCTCGGTGGAAGAGAAGGTTCCGCCCTTCCTGCGCAACACCGGCAAGGGCTGGGTCACCGCCGAATACGGCATGCTGCCGCGCTCGACCCACACCCGCACCGACCGCGAGGCGGCCAAGGGCAAGCAATCGGGCCGCACCCACGAGATTCAGCGCCTGATCGGCCGTTCGTTGCGCTCGGTCACCGATCTTACCGCCATGGGCGAGCGCCAGATCAAGATCGATTGCGACGTGCTGCAGGCCGACGGCGGCACGCGAACCGCGTCCATCACCGGCGCCTTCGTCGCCCTGCACCTGGCCTTCCAGCGCCTGGTGCGCCTGGAGCTGCTGAAGGCCGTGCCGCTCACCGACCACGTGGCCGCCATCTCGTGTGGCATCTATGAAGGCACCGCCGTCCTCGACCTGGACTACCCCGAGGATTCCAACGCCCAGGCCGACGCCAATTTCGTCATGACCGGCAATGGCGGCATCGTCGAGATTCAGGGCACCGCCGAGGAGCGCCCCTTCTCGCGCGCCCAGTTCCTCGAGCTCACCGACCTGGCCGAAGCCGGCATCCGCCAGCTGGTCGAGGCGCAGAAGAAGGCATTGGGGCTGTCATGAGCGCCCGGCGGTTCCAGGGGGGCAGGCTGGTCATCGCCAGCCACAATGCCGGCAAGGTCCGCGAGATCGGCGAGCTTCTCGCCCCTTACGGCACCGAGGTCGTCTCGGCCGGCACCCTGGGCCTGCCCGAGCCCGACGAGACCGGCGACACCTTCGTCGCCAATGCGGAACTCAAGGCCCGCGCCGCCGCCAGTGCCTCCGGCCTGCCCTCGCTGGCCGACGATTCGGGCTTGGCGGTGGACGCCCTGGCCGGGGCGCCGGGTATCTTCTCCGCCCGCTGGGCGGGTGAAAAGAAGGATTTCGCCTTCGCCATGGCCAAGGTCCAGTCGGCGCTCGGCGACGAGAAGGACCGCACCGCCCGTTTCGTCTGCGCCCTGGCGCTCGCCTGGCCCGACGGCCATTGCGAGACCTTCGAGGGCGTGGTGGAAGGCGATATCGTCTGGCCGCCTAGGGGCGAGAACGGCTTCGGCTACGACCCCATCTTCCTGCCCAAGGGCGGCGCGCTCACCTTCGGCGAGATGGATGCGGCCGCCAAGCACGCCATCAGCCACCGCGCCGACGCCTTCGCCAAGCTGGTGGCGGCGTGTTTCGGGACCAGGGATTGATTGGGCTATCGCCCAAACCCATCCGGGGCCATGCCCCGGACCCCCTTTGATTTTGTCAGGGGGGCTTTCCCATGACGTCTTCCCCAGGCTTCGGCATCTATATCCACTGGCCGTTCTGCCTGTCCAAGTGCCCCTATTGCGACTTCAACAGCCATGCCGCCCAATCCATGGATCAGGGGCGCTGGCGGGCCGCCCTGCTGGCCGAGCTGGATCATTTCGCCGGTGAAACCGAGGGCCGGACCCCCACCAGCATCTTCTTCGGCGGCGGCACGCCGTCGCTGATGGACCCCGAGACGGCCGGCGCGCTGGTGGCCGAGGTGAAGCACCGCTGGGCTTGCGCGCCCGACCTGGAAGTGACGCTGGAGGCCAATCCCACCAGCGTCGAAGCCGACCGTTTCCACGCCTTCCGCGATGCCGGCATCGACCGCCTGTCGCTGGGCATCCAGGCCCTGGACCCCGACTCCCTGACCTTCCTGGGCCGCCGGCATTCGGTGGACGAGGCGCTGGCCGCCTTGCATCTGGCCCAGGCCACCTTTCCCCGCGTCTCCTTCGACCTGATCTATTCCCGGCCCGGCCAGACCGAGGCCGGGTGGCGGGCCGAGCTGGCCCGCGCCCTGGACCTGGCCGGCGAGCATCTGTCGCTCTACCAGCTGACCGTCGAGGACGGCACCATGTTCGCCCCCGCCCAGGCCCGGGGCGAGTTCGTCCTGCCCGACGAGGACGAGGCCGCCGCCCAGTTCGAGGCGACCCAGGAGCTGTGCGAACGGGCGGGGCTGCCCGCCTACGAGATTTCCAACCACGCCCGCCCCGGGGCCGAGTGCCGCCACAACCTCACCTATTGGATGGGCGGCGAATGGCTGGGCATCGGCCCCGGCGCCCATGGCCGCTTCGCAGGCTTCGCCCTGGCCCAGGCACGCTCGCCCGGCACCTGGCTGGCCCAGGTGGAGCAGAACGGCCACGCCACCGAGACCCGCTATCCGCTGGACCCGGCCGAGCGCCTGTCGGAGCTGGTGCTGATGGGATTGCGGTTGCGCAACGGTCTCGGTCCGGCCCTGCTGGCCGAGCTGCGCCCCGTCCTCGACCCCGCCGGCCTCGCCCGCATGATCGAGGGCGGCTTCCTGATCGAGGATGCGCAAGGTCTGCGCACCACCGATAAAGGACGGCTGGTGCTCAATGCGGTGCTGGGCGGATTGCTGGCCTGAGCTACTGGAACGCGCTGGGCGCCGCGCCCACTTCCCGCGCGCCCGTCGGGGCGATTTCCTTGACGGTCAGGCCGCGCTCGGCCACGCCGTTGGCGCTTAAGCGGAAGATGCCGTCCACCCCGGCGAAGCCGTTGGGATTCTGCAAGACGGCCGAGCCGTAATCACCCATGCCGTTGCGGGCCAGCGCGGCGGCCAGCGCGGTGGAATCGTAGGCGATGCCGGCCAGCCCGCCGAGGCGCGGCGGCAAGGCGCCGAACGCCTTGGCGTAGCGCTGCTCGAAGGCCACATGGCCGGCGGCGGGCGGAGCCGGATACCAGCCGCCGACCAGGGCCGGCTCCTGCGCCAGCTTGGGGTCGTCCCACAGCAGGGTGCCCAGCAGGCGCGGCACTTCGGCGCCGCCTTCGCTCATGTAGTAGGACAGCAGCGAGGCGATGTTTCTCAGCCGCACGCCGTCGTCGGGAACCAGTACGGCGTCATAGGCCGAGCCGGGCACGCCCTTGGAGGTCACCCCCTTGCGTGCCGCGAAGCGCTTGACCACCTGGGTGAAATCGGTGGCGGCGGGATCGTAATAATCCACCGCCACCAGTTCCAGGCCCTGCTGGGCGGCGGCCTCCTTGGCGGTCTCGGCCACGGCGCGGCCGTAATCGTCGGACCGGGCCAGCACGCCGATGCGCCGCAAACCCTGCTCGCGGGCATGGGCCAGCACGCGGGCCACCTGGGGACCGGGCAGGAAGCCCAGGGCATAGACGCCGCTGCCCGCCACCGAGCGGTCGGTGGTGTAGGCCAGCAGCGGCACCACCTGATCGCGCGCCACCGGCGCCGCCGCCTTGACCTCGTAGCTGAACACCGGACCCAGCACGATGGTGGCGCCCTGGGCCATGGCGGCCTGGGCCGCCTGGGCGGCGCCTTCGGCGGTGCCCTTGGTATCGAGCGGGATCAGGCTGAACCGGGCATCGGCGATCTCGAACAGCGCCAGCTGCGCGGCGTTGGACAGGGCCTGGCCGATGGCGGCCTGCGGCCCCGACAGCGGCAGCAGCAGGGCGGCGCGCACCTCGCCCTGAGGGACGGTCCGGGCGGGCGCCGGCATGGAGGACGAGGCCGTGGCGGGCGGCAGGCTGGCCACCTGCGGCTCGGCCGGAGCGGCGGCCGCCGGGGCCGGAGCGGGCGCAGGGGCGGGAACGGCCGCCGGAGTCTTGGCCGCCGGGGCCGCCGGGGCCGCCTTGGCGGCGGCGGGCGGCGGAACGGGAGCCGGAACCGGCTGCGCCTGGGGAGCGGGCTTGGTTCCGCCGAGCCAAGGTGGTAACTCTGACGCCTGTTGACAGCCCGAAACCATCAGCATGGCGGCAAGCAATGGCAGGAACGGGGCGGAGCGCCGGAAAAAGCCCAAATGGCGCAAGACAAGCCTCCTCGGACGACGGAACCGGAGCAGTGGGGCCCGGCGACGGTGCAGAGCCGAAAGGTAGCCCCTGGGCACGCGGAAGTAAACCGAGCGCCGGGCTCTATCTGGTCGCCACCCCCATCGGCAATCTGGGCGACATCACGCTCCGGGCGCTCGACGTGCTGGGTCATGCCGATCTGGTGGCCTGCGAAGATACCCGCGTCACCGGCAAGCTGATGCAGCTGCTGGGCCTGAAGGCGCCGCTCAGCCCCTATCACGACCACAACGCCGACAAGGCGCGGCCCGCCTTGCTCGCCCGCCTGCGCAAGGGCGAGGTGGTCGCCCTGGTCTCCGACGCCGGCACCCCCATGGTCTCGGACCCGGGATTCAAGCTGGTTCGGGATTGCATCGAATCGGATATCCCGGTCACCGCCCTGCCCGGCGCTTCGGCCGTTCTGACGGCTTTACAACTATCAGGCATTGCTGCCGAGCGATTCCTCTTCGCCGGCTTCCTGCCGTCCAAGGGAGCGGCGCGCCGCGCCGCGCTGCAGGAACTGGCCCAGGTCCCCGCCACCATGGTGTTTTACGAATCCCCCCACCGGACGGGGGAATCCCTGGCCGACATGGTCACCGTGCTGGGCGACCGGATGGGGGCGGTGACCCGCGAGCTGACCAAGCTGCACGAGGAGGTGGCCCGGGGCAGCCTGGCCCAGCTGGCCCAGCGTTACGCCGACACCCCGCCGCGCGGCGAGGTGGCCATCGTGGTCTCGGGCCCCGGAGCGGGCGGACCCGTCACGCAAGCGGACATGGAGGGTCGCTTGCGCGCAGAGATAGAAAAAGGCCTTTCCGTCAAGGACGCCAGCGCCCTGGTGGCGGCGGAAACCGGGCATCCGAGGCGCGATGTCTACGCCAAGGCGCTGCGACTGTTCCGAGGGGGCAACGAGGAATGAATTCCGCACCCCGCTCTCCGTCCCGTCAGGCGGCGCAGCGGCGCGGCAGAATGGCGGAGCGGATTGCCGCCCTGTTTTTGCGCCTCAAGGGTTATGCAATCCTGGCCCAAGGCTTGAAATCCGGCCGAGGATCGGGGGCGGGCGAGGTGGATCTGGTGGTCCGGCGCGGCGATCTGGTGGCCTTCGTCGAGGTCAAAAGCCGGGCGAGCCTCGACCAGGCCATTGAATCCCTTACATCTTTCCAGAGACAGAGAATCGAGCGCACGGCAAGCGCCTTCCTGGGCCGGCGGCCCGAGCTGGCCCGGTGCGGCGTGCGCTTCGACATGGTGCTGGTGGCCCCCTGGCGCCTGCCCCGCCACATCCCCGACGCTTGGAGAATTGATTAGCGACTCGCGCCCGCCGTACACTGGGGGCCGAAATCCTCTGCCGCTCAACAAGGAGAGTTCCCTTGCGTCCGCTGCTCAATGCCCTGCTGATCGCCGCCATGGGTGGAATGTTGACCGGCTGCGCCGCCACGGTGGTGGGTGCCGGCGCCTCGGCCGGCGTGGCCGCCGCCGAGGAGCGCGGTCTGGACGGCGCCGTGGACGATCTGAAAATCAGGACGGAAATCAATCACTTGTGGTTCCAGAAGGATGTGGAGATGTACCGCAAGGTCACCCTCAACATCTCGGAAGGCCGGGTGATGCTGACCGGCCTGGTCGCCACCGAGCAGGCCCGCGCCGACGCGGTGCGCCTGTCCTGGCAGGCGGGCGGAGTCAAGGAGGTCCTGAACGAGATCAAGGTGGTGCCCACCGGCGAATCCGGCTGGGACCAGGCCAATGACCTGTGGATTCAGAACAAGCTCAAGGCCCGGCTGCTCACCGACGGCGACGTGAAGAACATCAACTACATCGTCGATGTGACCGATTCCGTCGTCTATCTGCTGGGCATCGCCCAGAACAGCGCCGAGCTGGACCGGGTGATCGCCCATGCCCGCGACGTCAGCGGGGTGAAGCGGGTGATCAGCCATGTGCGCCTGAAGACCGATCCCAAGCGGAACGGCGGCTGATGAACGAGGCCGCCGCCCGGGTGCGCGAACGCCTGACGGCCCTGGGCCGGCTGGAGGATTGCGACCTGGATCCGGCGGAACCCGCTTTGCTGCTGGCCGCCCTGGGCCAGGCGCGGCGGGGAACATTGCTCGACATCGCCCCTTATCTGGCCCTGCTCGACGAGATGGCGGACCAGTTGCGGGCCGAGGGCCGGGATTGCCCCGATGCCGAGGCTCTGGCCATCCGCCTGTTCCAGCTGCTGGGCCGCCGCCATCGCTTCCAGGGCGACGAGCGCGACGACGACGATTTGGGCGACCTGGACCTCTTGACCGTCATGGACCGCCGCCGCGGCGGCAATGACGCGCTGGGCCTGCTGGCCCTGGCGGTGACGCGCCGCGCCGGCATGGTGGCCGAAGGTCTGGCCTTTCCCGCCCATTTCCTGCTGCGCTTGGGCCTCGCCGGCGGCAGCCGGGTGATCGTCGATCCCTTGGGCGGCGGCCAATCGCTGTCGACGCCCGACCTTCGCGCCATGCTGAAGGCCGCCGCCGGCCTGGACGCCGAACTGGAACCCATCCATTACGCCGCCATGAGCAACCGCGACCTGCTGCTGCGCCTCGGCAACGCCGCCAAGCTGCGGCTGTTGCGCCTGGGCCATGTGGACCGGGCCCTGGCCATGGTGGAATCCCTGCTGCTGGTGGCCCCCGACGCCTGCCTGCTGTGGCGGGAAGCCGGGCTGATGCACATGCGGCTCGACCATACCGCCCCGGCCATCGCCGCGCTCGAGCAATTCCTGGCCCGCACCCCCAGCGCCCAGGCCAAGGCCCGCACCCTGGCGCTGCTGGCCGAGCTGAAGCGTCGCCTGAACTGAAAAGGACCCCGTCATGAGCCTTACCGTCGCCATCCAGATGGATCCCATCGAGTCCATCGACATCGATGCGGATTCCACCTTCGTCCTGGCGCTGGAGGCCGAGAAGCGGGGCCATACCCTGTATCACTACCTGCCGCGCGACCTGTCGCTCCGGGAAGGCAAGGTCCTGGCGCGGGTGCGGCCCCTGTCGGTCCGCCGGGTCCGGGGCGACCATTTCACCTTGGGCCAGGCCAGGACGGTCGAGCTGGGCGACATGGACGTGGTGCTGATGCGCCAGGACCCGCCCTTCGACATGGCCTACATCACCGCCACCCACCTGCTGGACCACATTCATCCCCGCACCCTGGTGGTCAACGACCCCACCCATGTGCGCAATGCCCCGGAAAAGCTGCTGGTCACCCATTTCGGCGATCTGATGCCGCCCACCCTGATCACCTCGGACCGCGAGCAGATCCTGGAGTTCCGCGACGTGCACAAGGACATCATCGTCAAGCCGCTGTTCGGCAACGGCGGGGCCGGCGTCTTCCACCTGTTGCCCGGCGACGAGAATCTCAATTCCCTGCTGGAGATGTTCACCCAGCTCTATCGCGAGCCGGTGATGGTCCAGCGCTATCTGCCCGAGGTGCGCCAGGGCGACAAGCGCATCATTCTGGTGGACGGCGTGGCGGTGGGCGCGGTGAACCGCGTGCCGGCCGAGGGCGAGGCCCGCTCGAACCTTCATGTGGGCGGCACCGCCAAGCCCACCACGCTGACCAGGCGCGAGCACGAGATCTGCGCCGCCATCGGCCCGACGCTGAGGGAACGCGGCCTGATCTTCGTGGGCATCGACGTCATCGGCGACTATCTGACCGAGATCAACGTGACCTCGCCCACCGGCATCCAGCAGATCGATCGGTTCGATGGCGTGTGCATCGAGGGCCTGATCTGGGACGCCATCGAAGCTCGCAAGACAGCTTCATAAAGCGCTATAACCTTCAGATATTTCATAAATTTCCATAGACGCGATCAACGGATGCAGTTGCGTGAAGCCTCGCCGCCAATCTGCGACTGCGTTTGTGGTTGAGGAAATCGCCTCCCGGAGGCCCCTCAACTGCTTTCGTGGTTAGGCGGGTGGCGGGCGGATTGGATGGAAAACCGCCATGGAACTCGACGGGAGGCCTTCATCCGCCCGCCTTATGATCGTATTCCTATTTTATCCTTCACTCCCAGCTCACCCCCTGTCACGCCGGAGCACGATCCCTGGCCAGGACCATGCGGGGCCCTTAAGAGCGGGCACATCTTTTCGGCGACCATGCCATCCCGGCTTCAAAACCGCCGGACGGCGGATGACCCGTCTCCCGTCTCCTCCGCTTTCCCCTCCGACGACCATGGCCACCGCGGCGCGACAGCCGAAGCCGCCGGATCGCCCCCGCCGGCGGACCGGGTTTCGGCATGGACCCGACCCGACCCGGCCCGCCTGTGCCCATGGCCTGAACGAATCGCCGCGTCCCCCGGCCCATCCACTGCCGCCTGACGCGTCCCCCCGCTTCCCAGGCCGCCATTCCCGCCGTCCAACGCCCCCATCCGACCCCTCGGGTCACCACCCGAACTTGCCAGCGAAACGATTCGCGGTCCGCGAATTCGACTTCGAGTCCCCCTGATCCGAACGTCTCGCCCCAGGGTTGTAATCTCGCCTCCCGGACCCGGACAATCCGCCGATTGCCCGTTGCGCCAAGTTATGGCACTCGGATGGTCCTTGTCCCCGCAACGGGGATCCGGTCCGGGACTGCGTCATGAAGATCCAAGGCAATTGCGTCGTCACCCTGCGCCTGAAGGCCACCAACCTCGAGGGCGAAGTCGTCGAGTCACCGGCCGAGCCCGTCACCTATCTGCACGGCGGGCATGGCGGGCTCTTTCCCAGGCTGGAAGCGGCCCTGGATGGCAAGGCGGAGGGCGACAGCGTCGAAATGACCCTGGAGCCCCGGGACGCATTCGGGGTCCATGACGCGGGGCTGGTCATGACCGTACCGCTCGACCAGGTGGAGCGGCCCCCCACGGTGGGGGAGGTGCTGGAGCGCGATTATGGGGGAAGCTTGCTCCAATACCGGGTGGTCGCAATCCATGATCGGACTGTCGAGCTGGACGCCAACCATCCCCTGGCCGGCATGATTCTGGTGTTTTCCGCCACGGTGCTGGCGGTGCGGCCGGCGACGCCCGAGGAGACCGCCGCCGAAGTCGCAGCCCTGGGCCGTGCCGCGCGGCAGTGGAAGGCACGGGAGGAATTCCACCGCCAGGCCAGGGACGAAGCGGAAGAACTGGCCGACGCGCAGGAACTGGCCGAAGCCGAAGCGGCGGGTCTGGTCGAGACCGCCTATGTGCCCCAGTTGGGGACCCGGTTCCGTTTCGTCTTCCGCTCGCAGACCCACAAGCTGTGCTGGCTGGCCCCCCTGTTCCTGTTGCCCGCGGTGGCGGCTTGGCTGGGCTATGGCGGCTGGGAAAAAACCTGCGCCGCCCTGGTGGTGCTGTGGTTCGCCTGGACCTTCCTTGCCCCGGCCGCCATCGGCAAGGCGATCAAGCTGTGGGGCTATCGGTTCCTGTTCTTCGACTTCTCGCCCAACCTCAATCCCAGCCGGCTGGAACGCGGCATCGCCAACGGCGGCACGGCCCTTTCGGTTTTGGCGGTCGTGGCCTTTACCCTGGTCGCCTTGTTCAAGATCGAGCATCTGTCCGACCTGTTCACCATCATCGGCGTCGACTTGGCCTTGTTCTTCGCGATCGGCGTGCTGATGATGATCCTGCTGCCCTTCCTGGTGATGGTCCTCACCGCCTTCCGGGTCCGGCCGGTCATCGACAAGCAGCCCGCCGGTCACCCTGCGCCGTGAGCCCGCGAACGGGCATGGCAGCCATTGCATACAACGGGTATGATCCCCGCGCCGAATAGGGGAACCGCCTTTCCATGACCACCCGCACCGCTACCGTCGCTTTTTCCGGCATCGACTGCCTCGACATCGACGTCCAGGTGCAGGTGGCGGCCGGCATGCCGGCCTTCACCCTGGTGGGGCTGCCCGACAAGGCGGTGGGGGAAAGCCGCGAACGGGTGCGCGCCGCCTTCAATGCCATCGGCCTGGCCCTGCCGCCCAAGCGCATCACCGTCAACCTGGCGCCCGCCGACCTGCTGAAGGAAGGCAGCCATTTCGACCTGCCCATCGCACTGGGCCTCCTGGGCGCCATGGGGGTGATTCCCGCCGACGAGATCGCCGGCTACGTGGCCCTGGGCGAGCTGGGCCTGGACGGCTCCATCGCCCCTGTGGCCGGGGTGCTGCCCGCCGCCATCGCCGCCAATGCCAGCGAGCGCGGACTGATCTGCCCGCTGTCCCAGGGCTCGGAAGCCGCCTGGGCCGGCGAGGTGGAGGTGCTGGCCGCGCCCTCCCTGCTGGGGCTGATCAATCATTTCAAGGGCAGCCAGATTCTGGCCCGCCCCGCGCCCAGGCGCATGGAGGACGACGGGGCCTGTCTCGACCTCAAGGACATCAAAGGCCAGGAATCGGCCAAACGCGCCCTGGAAGTGGCCGCCGCCGGCGCCCACAATCTGCTGATGATGGGTCCCCCCGGCTCGGGCAAGTCCATGCTGGCCGCCCGCCTGCCCGGCCTGCTGCCGCCGCTCGAGCCCGCCGAGGCGCTGGAGGTCAGCATGAACCACTCGGTGGCGGGCCAGCTGGCCGAGGGCCGCCTGCTCACCCGGCGGCCCTTCCGCGACCCCCATCATTCCGCCTCCGTGCCATCCCTGGTGGGCGGCGGCATGCGGGCACGGCCGGGCGAAGTGTCGCTGGCCCATAACGGCGTGTTGTTCCTGGACGAGCTGCCCGAATTCCAGCGTGGCGCCCTTGAGGCCCTGCGCCAGCCTTTGGAATCGGGCCGCGCCGTGGTGGCGCGGGCCAACGCCCATGTCACCTACCCCGCCCGCATCCAGCTGGTGGCGGCCATGAATCCCTGCCGCTGCGGCCATCTGGGCGACCCGGCGCTGGCCTGCTCCAAGGCGCCCAAATGCGGCCAGGACTATCAGTCCAAGATCTCGGGCCCGCTGTTCGACCGCATCGACCTGCACGTGGAGGTTCCCGCCGTCAGCCCCGCCGATTTGTCCCTGCCGCCGCCCGCCGAGGGCTCGGCGGAGGTGGCGGCGCGGGTCGCCGCCGCCCGCGCCCTGCAGCTGGATCGCTACCGGGGCACGTCCATCCGCACCAATGCCGAGGCCGATGGGGAATTGCTGATGAAGATTGCCTCGCCCGACGAGGCCGGACGCCGTTTGCTCACCGAGGCGGCCGAGCGCATGCGCCTGTCGGCGCGCGGCTGGCACCGGGTGCTGCGCGTCGCCCGCACGCTGGCCGACCTCCAGGGCGCCGAGACGGTCGGGCGCCTGCAGGTGGCCGAGGCGCTGTCATACCGAAGGCTGATGCCCGGCCGCGCCGCTTGAGTCCTATCGCCCTATGACCTCTGTGGGCATTGCGCCTTTTGCGTGCCCGGCCCCATGCTCCAACAGCCGGTGAGAAATGGGGTCAAGACCCGATGACTATCTCCGCACCGATCAAGGGCTGTGGTTCGGCCACGGATAAGCGGCGTTGCCATGACATGGCGATGATCGTCACCGACGTGATCTTGACCCTGGCCCGCGAAAAGGCCGAGGACGGCAAGGTCGGCCTGCACGACCTTGAACGCATCGCCACCCTGATCAGCGGCGGCAGCATGGTGCTGGACGCCGCCTATATCCGCCAGGAAGAAGGCTGCCGCAAGCTCCACCAGATGCCCAAGGGCAATGTGGGGGCGCGCTCCAATCCCTTCCACCGCCTGATGGTGCGGCCCTTCGAGCACCTGCTGGCCGGCGACGGCATGGTGCTGCAGCGCGGCTATCTGCCCCATTACTTCGAGTTCCTGGAACACGCCCTGGAAAAGCGTTTCGAGGCCTTCGAGCGTCATTGCCGCACCATCATCCAGGCGCTGATGGTCATCCACGGCAACAACCTGACCTGGGACCAGTTCTATGCCGACAGCCGCACCGTCAAGACCCTGCAGGGCGCGCTCAAGCTGCTGCGCGTCTACATGGACGGGCCGGAAGGCCAGCGGGTCTGGCACGCCTGCATGATGCGGCCCCTGGGCGATTTACCCCAGCCGGCGGTCGGCCAGGTCAACTACATCCGCCAGGTCCTGCTGGAAACCGCCCGCGGGCTGGAAGCGGCGGAATAGGTTCGGACAATAGCGGGCTGCCGCCCGTACCCGCTCGGGGCCGGGTGCCCCGAACCCCATTCATTTCATTCAGAAAACAAAAACAGGGTTGGGGTCGGCCCTACGCCCCGGTCTTGGGCAGCATGTGGCCGAGCTTGCGGCCGCCGAAGATGTGGATGTGCAGGTGCGGCACTTCCTGGTGGCCGTTCTCGCCGATATTGCTGAGCATGCGCCAGCCGTCATTGGTGACCCCGGCCATCTCCGCCACCTTGCCCACGGCGCGCACCAGACCGGCGATCTCGGCGTCGGTGGCCCGGGCCGAGAAATCGTTCATGGAGACATAGGCGCCCTTGGGAATCACCAGGATATGGACGGGGGCCTGGGGGTTGATGTCATGGAAGGCCAGGGTGTACTCGTCTTCGTGCACCTTCTTGCAGGGGATTTCACCCCGGAGAATACGGGCGAAGATGTTGTTGGAATCGTAGGCCATCTCTCTCTCCCGTGCAGGATTGGTCACTTCTTGGCGCGCGACTTCTTCTCGTCGATGCCCGACGTGCCGGTGCGCCGGGCCAACTCGGCCCACACCTTGGCCGGCTCGACGCCGCAATCGGCCCACAGCACCAGCAGGTGATACAGCGTGTCGGCGCTTTCGCCCACCAGCTGCTCCTTGCCCTCGGACAGGGCGGCGACCACGGTTTCCACCGCTTCCTCGCCGAATTTCTGGGCGATCTTGCCGCGCCCGCGGGCGAACAGCTTGGCGGTATAGGACTTGTCGGGATCGGTGCCCTTGCGGCTGGCGATCACCGTGTACAGTTCCTCGAGAATTTTGCTGTCCTGGGCCAACGCACCCTCTCTTTAAACTAGATCCAGACCGTCATCTTTCCCCAACGCCCCCTGCCTAACAGATGGCGGCAAGGCTGTCACCCCCCTCAGGGGCGGACGGGAATTCCGGCGGCGCGCATGTGGGCCTTGGCCTGGGCGATGGTATAGGTGCCGAAATGGAAGATGGAGGCGGCCAGCACGGCGGTGGC
The DNA here is from genome assembly GCF_002105535.1 of Magnetospirillum sp. ME-1. Classification (GTDB taxonomy): domain Bacteria; phylum Pseudomonadota; class Alphaproteobacteria; order Rhodospirillales; family Magnetospirillaceae; genus Phaeospirillum. The sequence continues at coordinate 2,661,613 of NZ_CP015848.1, forward strand.
GTGGCCGTCGCGGATACCGTCCACCAGATGGTCGAGATTGCCCACGCCGCCCGAGGCGATCACCGGCACGGTGACGGCGTCGGCCACGGCGCGGGTCAGCGGGATGTTGAAACCCTGCTTGGTGCCGTCGCGATCCATGGAGGTGAGCAGGATCTCGCCCGCCCCGTATTCGGTCATGCGCTTCGCCCATTCCACCGCGTCGATGCCGGTGGGATTGCGGCCGCCATGGGTGAAGATCTCGAACTTGCCGGGAGCGACCTGCTTGGCGTCGATGGCCACGACGATGCACTGGCTGCCGAACTTCTCGGCGGCTTCGCGCACGAATTCCGGACGATGCACGGCCGCCGTGTTGATGGAGACCTTGTCGGCCCCGGCCAGCAGCAGCTTGCGGATGTCGTCGTTGACCCGCACGCCGCCGCCCACCGTCAGCGGCATGAAGCATTGCTCCGCCGTACGGCGCACCACGTCGTAGATGGTGTCGCGGTTCTCGTGGCTGGCGGTGATGTCGAGGAAGGTCAGCTCGTCGGCGCCGGCCCGGTCATAGAGCTTGGCCTGCTCGACGGGGTCCCCGGCGTCGATCAGGTCGACGAAGTTGACCCCCTTGACCACGCGGCCGTCCTTGACATCCAGGCAGGGGATGATGCGCATCTTGAGCATGGGCTCAGGCCTTCAACAGCGCGATGGCCTGGGCCACGTCGATGCGCCCGTCATAGATGGCGCGGCCCGAGATGACGCCTTCCAGCTTGGGGTAAGCCTTCAGCGCCTTCAGGTCGTCCAGGCTCGACACGCCGCCCGAGGCGATCACCGGAATGGAGATGGCATCGGCCAGCGCCACTGTCGCCGCCACGTTGGGGCCGGCCAGCACGCCGTCGCGGTCGATGTCGGTGTAGATCAGGGCGGCGACGCCGCAATCCTCGAACTTCCGCGCCAGCTCCAGCACGGTGAGGTCCGAGGTCTCGGCCCAACCTTCCACCGCCACCTTGCCGCCCTTGGCGTCGATGCCCACCGCCACCCGCCCGGGAAAGCGCTTGCAGGCCTCCTTGACCAGGGCGGGGTTCTTCAGCGCCACGGTACCCAGGATCACCCGGCGGATGCCGCGCGCCAGCCAATCCTCGATGGTGGCCATCTCGCGGATGCCCCCGCCCAACTGGACCGGAACCGTAACGGATTTGAGGATGCTGTCCACCGCTTGCCCGTTGACCGGCTTGCCGGCGAAGGCGCCGTTGAGATCGACCACGTGAATCCACTCGGCTCCGGCGGCGGCGAAATCGCGGGCCTGGGCGCCGGGATCGGTGTTGAACACCGTGGAGTCCTCCATCAGGCCCAGTTTGAGCCGAACGCAGGCGCCGTCCTTGAGGTCGATGGCGGGGAACAGGAACATCTTTAAGGAGTCCACGTCAGGAAGTTGGAAATCACCTTGAGCCCCGTATTCTGGGACTTCTCGGGATGGAACTGGGTGCCGACCATGTTGTCGCGGCCCACCACGGCGGTGACCGGGCCGCCATACTCCACATGGGCGAGGCAATGGGCGGGATTGGCCGGCACGAACTTGTAGGAATGGACGAAATAGGCGTGGGCCTCGGAATCCAGCCCGGCCAGCAGCGGATGGGACAGCCCGTCGGGCACCAGCTGGTTCCAGCCCATGTGCGGCACCTTGAGCCCCTGGTCCTCGACGCCCAGCGGCACCACCTCGCCGGCCACCCAGCCCAGCCCGGCATGCATGCCGTGCTCGCGGCCGATACTGGCCATCAGCTGCATGCCGACGCAGATGCCGAAGAACGGCACGCCGCGCGCCAGCACCCGCTCGGTCAGGGTCTCGGCCATGCCGGGCAGATCCATCAGGCCGGCGCGGCAATCGGCGAAGGCGCCGACGCCGGGCAGCACGATGCGCGAAGCACCCGCCACCACCTTGGGGTCGTTGGTGACCGCCACGGCAAGGTCCAGGCTGGCCTCGGCCACCACCCGCTCGAACGCCTTGGCGGCCGAGCGCAGATTGCCCGAGCCGTAATCGATGATGGCGACGGTGCCGGTCACAGCGATCCCCCGAGGGTGCCCTTGGTCGAGGGCACGGCATCGGCCTTGCGCGGGTCGATCTCGGTGGCGGCGCGAAGGGCGCGGGCCAGGGCCTTGAAGCAGCTTTCCACGATGTGGTGATCGTTGTCGCCGTACAGGCTTTCCACATGCAGGGTGGCGCCCGCCGCTTGGGCGAAGGCCTGGAACCACTCCTTGAACAGCTCGGTGTCCATGGTGCCCAGCTTGTCGCGGCCGAACGTCACCTTCCAGATCAGGTAGGGGCGGTTGGACAGGTCCAGCGCCACGCGGGTCAGGGCCTCGTCCATGGGAACATAGGCCGAGCCGTAGCGGGCGATGCCCTTACGGTCGCCCAGCGCCTGGTTCACCGCCTGGCCGATGGCGATTCCCACGTCCTCGGTGGTGTGGTGGGCGTCGATGTGCAGATCGCCCTTGGCCTCCACCTCGAGGTCCATCAGTGAGTGCCGGGACAATTGCTCCAGCATGTGGTCGAGAAAACCCACCCCGGTGTTGACGGCGTACTTGCCGCTGCCGTCCAGATCGACGGCGACCTTGATGCTGGTCTCGGTGGTGTTGCGCGTGATGGCAGCCTTGCGCATGGGGCCCTCCATAATCTGCCCCGTTTAGTATCAGGAATACGCGCCCTATGCCAGTCCGAGCCGCTGCAAGCAATGGAAGCGCCGCATTCCTATAACTTCCGCTCCGGATTGCGACATGCCCGTATCACCTGTATGGTGCATGCACTCGTTCTTTCGATCGGATGCAGGGGGCACCGCCATGAAACTGGGTTACTGTTTGACCGCCGCCGTGATGGCGTCGGTGCTGGGGGCTTGCGCATCGCCCAATTACCCGCCTGAAGCCAAGGATGCGCCGGTGGCGCCGGCTGTTCAGCGCCAGGCGCAGCAGGCGGCCATGCAACCGGTGGAAAGCACCAAGATCCTGAAGCGCAAGATCGCCATCGGCCGCTTCAGCAACGAGACCCGCTACGGCCGCACCTTCGTGCGCAGCGAGAGCGGCGATCCCCTGGGCAAGCAGACCTCGGACATGCTGGCGTCGCGGCTGGTGGAATCGGGCGCCTTCCTGGTGTTCGAGCGTCCCGACCTGGACAAGCTGGTCAAGGAACAGGCCCTGACCGGCAATTCGGGGGCCGACATCGTCGGCGTCGATAGCCTGATCCTCGGCTCGCTGACCGAATTCGGCCGCTCCACCGTGACCCGCGGCGGATTCCTCAGTTCGTCCAAGATGCAGAAGGTGGACGCCAAGGTGGAGATCCGGCTGGCCGATCCCAAGACCGGGCACGTGTTCTTCTCCGCCTCCGGGCGCGGCAGCGCGACGTCGGAAGCGGGCGACGTGATGGGCTTCGGATCCAATGCCGATTACGACGGCAGCCTCAACGACAAGGCCATCGGCGCGGCCGTCTCCGACGTGATGAATTCCCTGGTGGTCAAGCTGAAGGAGCGTCCCTGGCGCACCGACATCCTCAAGGTCGAGGGCTCGCGCCTTTATATCAGCGGCGGTGCCCGCCAGGGTCTCAAGGTCGGCGACGTGCTGACCGTCATGCGCCCCGGCGACAAGGTGAAGAGCGGCCAGTCGGGCTTCAACATCTCCCTGCCCTCCGCCGAGATCGCCACCGTCAAGGTCGTCGCCCAGTTCGGTGAAAGCGACACCGACGAGGGTTCGGTGGCCGAGCTGGTGTCGGGGTCCCTGGCCGGCCAGCCGGTCACTTCGCTCTACATCGCCGAACGCAAGGGGAGCTGAGCCATGCGTCGCATCCTTGTCCTCGCCGCCCTTGCCGCCCTTGCCGCCTGCGTCAGCCCACCGGCCGAATCCGTCGGCAACGTGGACGACAGGCCCGCCCTGATGGTGGCCAACGCCGCTCCCGGTTCCCGCCTGTTCGTCGATGGACTCGATCTGGGCCCGGTGGGCAACGGCCCCATGGCGGCCGATGCCGACCGGCCCGTCCTGCTTGAACCCGGCACCCATCTGGTCAAGGTGGTCGGACCCTCGGGCGGCAGCTATTCCGAAAAGGTTTTCGTCAGTGGCCGCGGCACCCGCACGCTGACCGTCCCGCCGGGAGCCGCGCCATGAAATCGGCCAACATCCTTGCCGCCCTGGCGCTGATGACCGGCCTTGCCGCCTGCGCTCCGCAGCAGGACATCTTCGTCTGGGGCACCTACGACCAGTCCCTGCTGGATTTCTACGAGGATTCCGCCAACGGCGACAAGCTGGTCGCCGAGCTCGAGCGTCTGGCCATCTCCTACGAGGATTCCGCCGTTCCCGAACTGGGCGAGGTACTGACCCGCGCCTCGTCGGAGGATCGCGACACCCGCCGCAAGGCCCTGGTGGAAGCGGTGGGCGCCTTCAAGCCCATGGAGATGGGCAAGGCCAGGCTGGCCCCCGGCCTGACCGCCGAGTTGGGCTACCTCTACATGCAGGCCGGTGCGCCGGAAAAGGCCATCGCCCTGTTCAAGCGGGAAAAGCGCACCTGGCCGGAATCCGCCTACTTCATGGATGTGATGATCCGCGTCGCCGAAGGACCGAAAAAGGACGCGGCCGGCGAATCCAAGGTGATCGAGGCCGAGGCCGCCCGCCTGCGGGCCGCCGAACAGGCCAGGGAGAAGAAGAAATGATTCGCCGTATCCTGGTCGCGCTTGCCCTGATGGCCGGGCTGTCCGCCTGCGCCGTCCCCCAGGCCAAGAACTACGAGGCCTTCGCCGCCGCCGACCCCTATTCCATCCTGGTGGTGCCACCGGTCAACAAAAGCATCGACGCCATGGCGGGGGAATATCTGTCCACCACCATCGCCCGGCCATTGGCCAACCGCGGTTATTACGTCTTTCCGGTCAATCTGGTGCGCCGGGTGCTGGAAGACGACGGCCTGCCCGACCCCGACATGGTCCACGACGCCGACCCCACCCATGTGGGCCAGCTGTTCGGCGCCGATACCGTGCTCTACATCACCATCGAGAAATGGACGGCGAAATACATCGTCCTGAACACCTCGGTGGAAGTGGACATTTCCTACAAGCTCAAGGAAACCGCCACGGGGACCACCATCTGGGAACACCGTCAGATCGCCCAGTACCAGACCAACCAGGGCGGCGGCGGCGGTGTCGCCGGCCTCATCGTCCAGGCGGTGGCCGCCGCCATCGCCAAGGCCAAGCCCGATTACATCGGACTGGCCCGCCAGGCCAATCGGGCGGCCTTTTCCGCGCCCGAGCAGGGACTGCCCGCCGGTCCCCACTTCGTCCAGCGGGCCACCGAGAGGGATATGGCCAAACCCTGAATTTAGGGACTCGGAGAGGGGCGGGCCTTTGCTATGATGCCCGCCCCTCTCTCCTTCGGGTCCGCCTCATGTCCGACACCTCCCTTCCTTCCTGGCACGGCACCACCATTTTGTGCGTGCGCAAATCGGGCCGTGTGGTCATCGCCGGCGACGGGCAGGTGAGTCTCGGCGCCACGGTGATCAAGGGCAACGCCCGCAAGGTGCGCAAGGTGGGCGGCGACTCCATCCTGGTGGGCTTCGCCGGCGCCACCGCCGACGCCTTCACCCTGCTGGAGCGCCTCGAGGCCAAGCTGGAGAAGCATCCCGGCCAGCTGACCCGGGCCTGCGTCGAACTGGCCAAGGACTGGCGCACCGACCGCTACCTGCGCCGCCTGGAAGCCATGATGGCGGTGGCCGACAAGGACGTCTCGCTGGTGCTGACCGGCCAGGGCGACGTGCTGGAGCCCGAGGACGGCATCATCGGCATCGGTTCGGGCGGCAATTACGCCCTGGCCGCCGCCCGCGCCCTGATCGACGTGGACGGATTGGACGCCGAGACCATCGCCCGCAAGGCTATGGCCATCGCGGCGGG